>JBKEDP010000018.1:0-126459 GCA_047975485.1 Vibrio sp.
CTCGCTTAATGGCTTCACTTGTGCTTTCGAAGTCAGAAGTACGAAACGCAGTTCATCTTCCAGCTTGTTGATGGTCGCCGCTAGAACATCATCCGCATATAAAGTCACTTCAGCTTGCAATGAACCACCGATGGTTTTGTCATTACGCGCCGCTTCTAGCAATTTGTTGACTGAAGCACGTACTGTCTGGATTTGAGTCCAGAATGCATTGTTTAGCTCTTCGCCTTCCGATAGGCCAAATAGACCATCGAACCATTCACCAGTAAACACGAATTTATCACGCGCTTCACCGTTTGGCAGTTTGGCAGGCATTTCATTCCAAATCTCATCCGCGGTAAATGACATGATTGGTGCCATCCAACGTACTAGCGCTTCAACAATGTAGTACAGCGCAGTTTGACAGCTACGTTGTGCGTGGCCGCCACGTTTCGCGGTGTACTGACGGTCTTTGATCACATCTAGGTAGAATGAGCCCATTTCAATTGAACAGAACTGCATTAAACGCTGAGTTACACCGTGCGTGTTGTATTCTTCGTAAGCTTTAACGATTTCAGTTTGTGCCGCTTGTGCACGAGCTACTGCCCAACGATCCAGTGCCACCATATCTTCTGGTGCAACCATATCTGTTGCTGGGTTGAAGCCGTTTAAGTTCGCAAGGAAGAAACGTGCTGTGTTACGAATACGACGGTAAGCGTCTGCGCTGCGTTTTAGGATTTCATCAGAAACCGCAACTTCACCAGTGTAGTCCGTTGAAGCAACCCATAAACGTAGAATGTCTGCGCCTAGCTTGTTAGTTACATCTTTTGGAGCAACGACGTTACCGATAGATTTAGACATCTTACGACCGTGACCATCAACCACGAAACCGTGAGTTAATACTTGGCGGTATGGTGCTTTATCTTTCATTGCAACTGAAGTGATCAATGAAGATTGGAACCAGCCACGGTGTTGATCCGAACCTTCAAGGTAAAGATCTGCGCTGTTGCCATTGTATTCGTCACGGTTATCAACTACTGCAAAGTGCGTTGCACCTGAGTCGAACCATACGTCTAATGTATCTAGTACTTTTTCGTAGTTCGCAGCATCTTCTTCGCTCATAAGCTCTGAAATTTCAACGTCCCACCATGCTTGAATGCCTTTTTCTTCTACAAGCTTAGCGACTTTCTCGATTAGCTCAGAAGTGTTTGGATGCAATTCAGCAGTTTCTTTATGTACAAACAATGCGATTGGCACGCCCCAAGTACGTTGACGAGAGATACACCACTCTGGACGACCTTCGATCATACCTTCGATACGGCTTTGACCCCATTCAGGCATCCATTGAACGTTTTTGATTTCTTCCAATGCTTTCGCACGCAAACCAGCTTGATCCATAGAAACGAACCATTGTGGGGTTGCACGGAAGATGATTGGAGTCTTGTGACGCCAGCAGTGTGGGTAGCTGTGCTCGTAAGCGTGATGATGCAATAAAGCGCCTTTTTCTTTTAGCACTTCAAGAACAGATTCATTCGCTTTGAATACGTGTTGACCAGCAAATAGCTCAGTGTCAGGTAGGTAAACACCGTTTGAACCAACTGGGTTTGCTACTTCAAGATCGTATTTTTTACCAACTACGAAGTCTTCTTGACCGTGGCCTGGTGCTGTGTGAACCACACCTGTACCAGAATCCGTTGTTACGTGATCGCCAAGGATTGCAGGAACGTCGAATGCGTAGAATGGGTGGTTGAAACGAACCAATTCTAAATCAGAACCTTTAGCAAAACCTAGGTTGTGGTAGTGCTCAATACCAGCACGATCCATTAGAGATTTCGCTAGCTCAGAAGCAACAATGATACGCTCAGCTTTGTGCTCGCCATGTTCTTCAACTTGGATTAGTACGTACTCTAGATCGTCACGTAGACATACCGCACGGTTAGCAGGCAGTGTCCAAGGAGTCGTTGTCCAGATCACGATAGAAACATCGCCTTGACCTTGGTGACCATCTTGGCAGCTAAATTTCGCTACAGCGGCAGCTTCATCGGCGGCTTTAAAGCGTACGTCGATTGAAGGAGAAACTTTATCTTTGTATTCAACTTCCGCTTCAGCTAGAGCCGAGCCACAATCTGTACACCAGTGAACAGGTTTGAAACCTTTCAACAAGTGACCTTGGTCTGCGATTTTGCCTAGCGCACGGATGATGTTCGCTTCAGTATTGAAATCCATAGTGCGGTAAGGTTTATCCCACTCGCCCATGATACCTAAACGTTTGAAGCTTTCTCTTTGACCGTCAACTTGACCTGCCGCGTATTTACGACATTCTTCACGGAATTCAGCCGCAGAGATTTTTTGGCCTGGTTTGCCTTTTTTCTTCTCAACCATTAATTCGATTGGTAGACCGTGACAGTCCCAACCTGGAATGTATGGTGCATCAAAGCCTGAAAGTGTCTTTGACTTGATAATAATATCTTTAAGAATCTTGTTTAGAGCGTGACCAATATGAATATCACCGTTGGCATAAGGAGGGCCATCGTGTAATACGAAGGATTTTTTACCTTTCTTTGCAGCACGGATTGCGCCGTAAAGATCTTCTTTGTACCAACGCTTAAGCATTTCTGGCTCACGATTAGCCAGATTTCCGCGCATTGGAAACCCTGTTTCAGGTAGATTCAGAGTATCTTTATAGTCAGTCATCGATTCTTAATTCCGTTACATTGGGCGAGTATAAAAAGAGATTAGTGAAACACTTTAAAGCAGTTACTGTTCATTTAAATGAGCAATAACCACTCACTTTACGTTTTTCCACAATAAATCATGTTCAAGCAACCACACCCTTGCTGCTTGAGCATCTAATTCTATTTGTTGTTTCAATAATTCGAATGAATCAAATTTTTGTTCATTACGAATTTTTTTCAGTAATACGACTTCCAATTGTTGGCCGTATAAATTTTGTTTGAAGTCGAATAAATGCACTTCTAACTGTTGGCGAACGCCATTCACGGTTGGACGATTACCAATATTGGCAACACCACCAATTTCCGCTTTATTATCCGCCCCTTTCACGCTTACAACATACACGCCAGAAACAGGAGAGACGGTACGTTTAAGAGGAATGTTCGCCGTAGGAAAACCAATGGTTCGACCTAATTTACGCCCATGAGAGACACGGCCATTAATGCTGTAATCACGTCCAAGCATATTAGCAGCCGAAGCTAAATCGTCATTAGCTAGAGCTTGGCGAATTGCAGTGCTGCTCACTCGAACTGATTCATCATCTTGCTGAGTCACACTCGCTGGCATACAAAAACTTTGGGTATTCACCACTTGGAAGTTGTACTTCTGCGCTGCTTTTTGCAGATCGGCAAAGCTGCCTTTTCGGTTTTTACCAAAACAAAAATCATCGCCAACCACCAAGAACTTCACGCCAAGACGTTTGACTAAAAGTTCTGAAATAAAATCTTCAGGGCTTTGATCTGCAAATGCTTGGTTAAAATTAACACATAATAGACGGTCAATTTTACTTTTTTCGAGTTGCACGAATTTATCACGCAAACGAGTCAGTCTGGCAGGCGCAGCAAGCTTGGCAAAAAATTCCATTGGCTGAGGTTCAAAGGTCATCACCACAGCTGGTAGATTAAGTTTTCTAGCTTGTTCAGCCAGTTGATTCAACACTTGTTGATGCCCTAAATGTACACCATCAAAGTTGCCAATACTTAATACACATCCATTGTGATGCGGCTTGATATTGTGAATGCCTCGGATTAATTCCATATGGTTATTATTTACCAGATTTTTGCTCAGCGTTAAACCGGCGAATTATATACCTAAACGACCTAAAGATGCGAGTGCTGAACGTCACTGTTATTGATGACGCTTGATGTCAGCACTCAACATACACTCAACATAGCATGATTATTCCGCTTTCAGATGCTTCATTCTCAAACCAAGCACAACAGCCGTAATTAAGTAAACCACTGCACCTAAGCCGATTAAGCCAACTAACCACATTGCACGGTAGGCCTCAGACCAATCTAACCAAGTTTGGAATTCTGGCATCTGCCAATCAATTACCGCCACCATCAATACGCCTGAAATCACCACTTTTAACGCAAAGATAATGGTTTCTTTTGATAAGCGATAAACGTTCGCAATGTGCAAACCACGGTAAAGCAAGCTCATATTAACCAATGCAGAAAGCGAGGTTGCCAATGCCAAGCCGATATAACCGAAGAAATAAGCAAAGATAGCGTTAAACACAATGTTGGTCAGCATCGCAATAATGCCGTAACGAACTGGTGTTTTGGTGTCTTGACGAGAGTAGTAACCCGGCGCAAGCACTTTAATCAACATAAAGTTCAACAAGCCAGTTGCATAAGCCCATAGCGAGAGAGATGCACTTTGTACGTCAGTTGGTGAGAATTCACCACGCATGAATAGCACCATCAGCATAGGTTTAGATAGCACTATCAATCCGCACATAGCTGGCACGCCAAGCAACATAACCATGCGAACGCCCCAATCCATTGTTTTGGAGAAACCATCGCTTTCGGCATCAACGTGCTTACGAGATAAAGCCGGAAGAATTACCGTTGCAATCGCAATACCAAACAAACCAAGTGGGAATTCTAATAAACGGTCGGAATAGTATAGGTAACTGATCGAACCCGTTGCTAAAAAACTCGCCACAGCTGAGTCAAACAACAAGTTAATTTGGCTAACAGAAACACCGAACAATGCAGGGATCATCAAGGTGCGAATTTTTACCACTCCCGGATCATTCCAACCCCATTGCGGGCGAACGATCATTCCTTGCTTTAATAAGAATGGAATTTGGAATAAAAACTGCGCCAAACCACCTAAAAATACACCAATCGCTAGACCGATTTCTGGCTGCTCTAAACGAGGCGAAATATACCAAGCCGACAGGATCATCATTATGTTTAAGAAAACAGGCGTAAAGGATGAAACGGCGAATTTGCCTAAGGTATTTAAAATAGCCCCAGATAAAGCTACAAAGGTAATGAACCACAAATAAGGGAATGTGATTTTAAGTAAGAAGCTCGCTAAAACGAATTTATGTGCATTCGGGCCATCGTGAACCCAATCCATAAACCAACCTGCACCAAAAATAGCAGTAACAATACCCGAGCCAAGAACACCAAACAGGGTTACGATTGTCACGAGGACACCTAACGTACCTGACGCTTTGGCAATCAGTTGGCGAGTTTTATCTATATCGCCAGACGCATGGTATTCCGTTAAAACTGGAACAAAGGCTTGTGAAAAAGCACCTTCGGCAAATAAACGACGTAAAAAGTTAGGAATTCGGTTAGCAAAGAAAAAGACATCTGCTGCTGCACCTGCCCCCATTAAATTTGCTACCACAACATCGCGGATAAGCCCTAACACCCTAGAAATGAAAGTCATTGAACTTACGATCATTCCTGATTTAAGCAGTTTTCTACTCACAAACGCCTCTGATAATAAGAGTTTACTAACGCAAACAAACTCGCGCGACAAAGCACCTGATAAAGATCCTTTAAAAGAAAGAGAAGTTTATCATTTGAGTTAATTTGTAATGAGATAATTAATAGCATTGGAATTCAAATGCTGTTAGAATCCCCGCCATCTTAACCGCGATAGCCCGCTTCACCAAAAATTTGTTTGGTAAAGTATGGTTTTTGCACAAATCTGTTGACATTTTTTTGGGAAACAGGCATAGTCCTCGCCCTTAAATCGTCACCGAACTAAAGTTTTTGGGAGTTAGACCCTTGGCAAACAGTAAATCTGCTAAGAAGCGCGCTATCCAAGCTGAGAAACGTCGCCAGCACAACGCTAGCCGTCGCTCTATGATGCGCACTTATATGAAAAAAACTGTCGCTGCAATTGCTGCAGGCGATAAAGAAGCTGCAACTGCTGCATTCGCTGAAGTTACACCACTATTAGACCGCATGGCGACTAAAGGCCTTATTCATAAGAATAAAGCTGCACGTCATAAGTCTCGTTTTGCTGCAGCAATCAAAGCTCTTTAATTTTTAAAGTTGCTTAAATTGCTAAAAAACCGGCCTCGGCCGGTTTTTTTATATCTGAAATTCATGCACGGTGGATTTCATATTCTGGTCACATTGAACATGCCGTAGAACCGCTGTCCTATCCTAGGCGCTTTGAAAAGTACATCCATGTACTTTTAGATTCTACTCTATGCTCAATATGAATCAGAGCAGCTAAATATTGAAATTGGTTTACAAACTACAAAGCCAACTGATACAGCGATCCTAGTTGTTCTATCACCACTTTTACTTCATCACTTTTCAATGAGTAATACACAGTCTGTGATTGCTTGCGGGTTTTCACTAAACCATCTCGCCTTAACCAAGCTAAATGCTGTGATAACGCAGACTGACTGAGGGGCAAACGCTCACAAAGTTGTCCAACTGATAATTCACTGGCATGCAAAATACATAAAATCTGCAAACGAGCCTCATTTGCCATCGCTTTCAATAGCACAACCGCTTGAGAGTAATTGTTTTCGTCCATGCTAACATCCATGTTCAATTCCTCATTTTGCTATAAATTTATTTCGCTAAAACTTATTTTGCTAAAAATAGGTCACTAAAATCCGCATCACACACATTTTTTACTGATGGATGCTGAATCATCCTTTCTGCAAAAATAACGTAATATTCTTCTTTTAAATCTTCTAGTTCGCTAATTAAATGTAGCGGATAACCATCTTCAATTTCAGATAAATAGAGCGTTGGTGCGAGGAACAACGCATCTTTGTGATAACGAGCAAAAGATTTCATTAAGGCTGAATCGTCAAATTCCCCTAGAATATTCGGCACAATGCCTTGTCGCTCGAACCAATGAATCACCTTTCTTCCCATTGATGTTCTTCGCCCTGGGATCAGCAATTTTTTCTGACTCAGCATCAAGGGCAAATCGCTAACAGGGAAAGGTGTCGAGGAGTAAAAACTCATGGTGCATTCACCGAGTTTTTTGCTAAATAAATCTGGACTTTGGCTGGAATCGACTGGGCAGTCGGACAGAATCATATCCAGCTTATGCTGAGAAAGTTGTTCTAATAACAATTCGTGGGTCGATTCAAAGCAGCGCAAATGAATACTGTTATCTTCAGGAACCGTGTTTAAAAGAATTTTACTGATCAGCCTTTTTGAAAGCGCATCCGCAACACCAACATCAAACAACACATTTTCTTGCTGTGAGTAATTAACGATGTCGAGCATTTCATAACTCAGGCCAAACATCTTGTCGGCATACTTAAACACCAATTGCCCAAGTTCTGTCGGTTCGATGTTGCGACCACTGCGCTTCATCAGTTTGCCGTTCATACGCTCTTCGAAAGCTTTAATTTGGCCAGTGACGGTTTGAGGGGTAAGAAAGAGCGCCTCTGCTGCTTTTACAACAGAACCTTGTTTACACACCATCCAAAAATAATAAAGATGATTGTAGTTTAAATGCGACATGCAACTCCCTATAAAAATGCGCAATCCATGCAATTATAAAAACATTACCCAAACAGCTTGTGTATATTAGCTAATGCTTATTTTATGTATCTTATGGTTTTTCCACACAATAAAAAAGCCCTTATTCAAATAATGAGAATAAGGGCTGTCATTAACTAACTTTTAAAATAGAGAAAGAAAACGTTTTAAACCGAGAATGGATACTGAATTGGATCGTGACATTGGTAATCCGTCACTTCGAAATCATCCAAAGTTACCCACGTTTCCAAGTCTTCCAAGGTTTTGATTTTTGGATTGATATGGAATTTCGCTGCGGCAAATGGTTCACGCTTTAATTGAATATCACGCATTGGTGCAAGTTGGTCTTCATAAATATGACCATTCACAATTTTGTGATACGCCACACCGGCTTTCTTGCCCGTAATCTGCGCCATAATTGCAAGGAAAACATAAACTTGAACCATATTGAAATTCAAACCTAGCGGCACATCACAAGAACGCTGCGTGCTGTTTAAATACAAGGTATCGCCTAGCAAAGAGAAGTGATGGCTGTACATACAAGGACGCAAGCAACCCATGTGGAATTCACCCGGATTGTAGAAATTCAGGATCTCACCACGGTCATCAACACCACGAGTTAGGTCATCAACAATTTTGCTTAATTGGTCGATGTGCCCACCATCAGGTTTTGCCCATGAACGACCTTGAACACCATAAACTCGGCCCATGTCATCTTCACCTTTGCGGTAAGGATTGTTCAGCCAAGCGTCGTTTAAGTTCGCATTCGCATCCCATGTTTTGGTGCCAAGTTTGCGGAAATCAGCTGCGTTATCGTAACCACGAATATAGCCAAGCAATTCCGCTACAGCCGCTTTCCAGAAGCTTTTACGAGTTGTCACCAAAGGAAATTCATTGTTACCAACGTTATAGGTTAAATCTGCATTGATAATGGTTAAACAGCGCTTGCCTGTTCTTTCATTTTCAACCCATTGGCCTTCATCAATAATGCGCTGACAAAGAGCTAAATACTGCTTCACAATTACTTTCCTTTTGGTGTGTTGCTGGCCGCTAGACCTGTCATTGGTGAGGTTGGTTGTTTAGTTTTGTATGCCCACAGGATCATTAATGCACCAATCACAATCATTGGCGTAGACAAAATTTGTCCCATTGAAATGATGCCGCTGAACAAACCAAGTTGTGCATCGGGTTCACGCACGAACTCTACCGAGAAACGGAAAATACCATAGCCCATTAAGAATAGACCAGATACCGCACCTGCTGGACGAGGTTTGCGAGCGAAGATATTCAGAATGCAGAACAGAACAACACCTTCTAAGAAGAACTCATATAGCTGAGATGGATGTCTTGGTAGCGGGCCACCAGTTGGGAAAATCATCGCCCAAGGCACGTCGGTTGTACGTCCCCATAATTCACCATTGATAAAGTTACCAATACGACCTGCACCTAAACCAAACGGTACTAATGGCGCAATAAAATCCGCCACGCTAAAGAAGCTGCGAGAGTTTTTACGAGCATACCAAATCATTGCGGTGATCACGCCCATCAAGCCGCCGTGGAAAGACATACCGCCTGTCCAGACTTTGAAGATATACAGCGGATCATCCATCCAATAATCAAAACCATAAAACAGAACGTAGCCAATACGCCCACCAAGGATCACCCCAAGGAAGCCAGCAAAAAGTAAATCGGAAACTTGTTCACGTGTCCAAACGCCACTCGAATTATCGGCACGCTTATTCGCAACAAAAAGTGCAAAAGCGAACCCAACTAAATACATCAAACCGTACCAACGCACACCAAGTGGCCCGACGGAAAAAATAACTGGATCAATATGGGGGAAAACAAAATATCCCTGACTCATAAAAGTCTCTCTGTTCTAGAAATAATAATGAAAATAAAATAGACCGAAGAAGTTTACACAAGTGCCATCAGAATAACGATTTATTTATTACCCGCACGGATAAAGCCCGCTAAACCTTGGCTATCAAGATACTCAAACACCAAGTTATAAATATCTCGTCCGTAAGGTAATTTGACCGCTTGTTGAACAATTCTATTGAGCTGTTTAGCGTCCGATTTACGCAAAATGTATTTTATGCGAGCGACGTTGGAAGTATTCATACTTAAAGAACGATACCCCATTCCCACCAGCAATAATGCGCCAATCGGATCGCCAGCTAATTCGCCACACACACAAACAGGAAGATTATATTGCTGACACATATCTTGAATGTGTTTGAGTGCCATGATCACTGACGGATGAATGGTTTCAAATACATCGGAAACTCGTGCGTTGTTGCGATCTACCGCCAAAAGGTATTGAGTTAAATCGTTCGTCCCCACAGAAACAAAGTTAATTTTACTCGCTACCAAAGGCAATAAATACAACATCGAGGGTACTTCGAGCATGATGCCAATTAAAGGCCGAGCCACATTTGGATCTTGCAAAGAAACATCATGATAAGCACGTTCGATTAAGTTCACCGCTTCATCAATCTCTTGGCATCCCGACACCATAGGCAACATGATATTTAAGTTACCTAAACCCGAACTGGCTTTTAGCATGGAGCGAAGTTGGATCATAAAAATATCAGGGTGATCAAGCGTGAAACGAATACCACGCCAACCTAAAAATGGGTTTTCTTCTTCAATTGGAAAATATGGAAGCGCTTTATCACCACCGATATCCAAGGTTCGCATTACCACTCGTTTTTCTGGATAAGACTTTAAAATGGTTCGATAATGCTGAATTTGTTCTTCTTCTGATGGAAAACGATTTTGCAGTAGGAATGAAATTTCGGTTCGGTACAAACCAACACCATCAACACCTTGGTTAATCGCGATATTGGTATCGACACTCAAGCCCGCATTCAGCATCAATTCAATACGCTGACCATCTTGAGTTGCCGCAGGTTTTGGTAGTTCTTGCGCCACCAAATCCGATAATTCTTCTTCTTCATCGGCCAGCGATTGGTATTCGGCTAATAACTGAGGCTCAGGGTTTACAAAGATATTACCGCTATAGCCATCAACGATGCCGAGTTGTCCGGTAATAAATTCTGGCTTGAGTTGTGCTCCCATAACCGCAGGAATTCCCAAGGCTCGAGACAAAATAGCCGCGTGTGAGTTTGCAGCCCCTTCAAGAGAAATCACCGCTAATAATTTTTCTTTTGGAATCGCCGCTAGAATGGTTGCCGTTAATTCTCGCACCACCAAAATAACAGGCTGTTTGAATGACGGATCACGGGCTTCGCTGTTATGTAGGAAATACAAAAGCCGTTGACCTAATTCACGGATATCGTTGGCACGTTCACGTAAATAGTCATCTTTCATACTGGCAAAGCGCTCAGAATACATCTCAATCACTTGGCGCAATGCCCAATCCGCACGATCACCTTTTTGGATTTGCTGATTCAAATCATTCCGCAGCATAGGATCACGCAGCAGGTGAATAAAGAAATCAAAGATCGCTAAAGTATCTTTATTCAGCTCTGCATCGAATCGCTTACGCATACGACGAAAATCTGCAACTGCACTTTCAATGGCAACCGCTAACCACTCTTGATCTTTCAACGCATCCAAACAACAAGCTGGTGCAACTTGGCTTAGATCTGGGTGCGTGTCATCCCACCAGATTTGACCAATTGCCATTCCGGGAGATGCTGCCACACCTTTGTAACGTTGGGATTTGTTGTCGTTAACTAACCACTGACCACGTGCTTGGCTATGCGCAATAATTGCCGAAAGTTGAGCGGCTAAAGTCACCAGAAAAGATTCTTCTACTTCACTAAAAGATCGAGGATCTCGCTGCTGAATCACCAATACGCCCAAGACTTGGCGTCGGTAAATGATCGGGGTTCCGAGGAAAGATTGATAAATATTTTCGCCTAATTCGGGAAAATATTTAAAGCTAGGATGTTTTTGAGCATGAGCAAGGTTCAGTGGTTCAGCGCTGCGACGCACCAAGCCCACTAAGCCTTCGGTAAAAGGGATATGAATTGTCTGACCATAAAACTTGAGGCCCTGCGTTGCCATTAACTCAAGACGTTTATGTTCATCGTTAGCCAAATAAACGGTGCAACATTCGGTTTGCATGGCTTGGCAAGTATCTTTCACTAAAATATCCAAAGCCTGATGAATGTCATCCGCCTTAGATACTTGTTCAACAATGTCCCTTAATTGAAGTAGCATTCAGTTCTTACCTTGCCAATGAATGTGTAAACCTTTTCGTTGTTTAACTTCTATTTGCTTAACTTTTCTGAGTTAGACTATCCTTAGTTTATCTTTTCTCGCTTTTTATGCTTTTCTCTTCTTTTTCATGTGTTTTGGCTTGGGTTCTCTAAACGGCATCGCCAGAGAAGCGAATTCTTTCATCGCTCGACGATATACATCACGTTTAAATGACACCACTTGCCTTACTGGATACCAAAAGCTCACCCAGCGCCATCCATCAAATTCAGGCGTTTTTCCTAGATTCATGTTGATGTTCGATTCATCACATTCTAATCGTAGCAAAAACCATTTCTGTTTTTGGCCGATACATACAGGTTTAGAATCCCAACGTACCAATCGCTTTGGCAATTTATATTTTAGCCAATGTCGACTGACTCCGATGATTTTCACATCTTTCTTTGTTAAACCTACTTCTTCATACAATTCACGGTAAAGTGCTTGCTCAGGCGTTTCACCATCATCAATACCGCCTTGCGGAAATTGCCAAGAGTGTTGCCCGTATCGTTTTGCCCAGAAAACCTGACCATGGTTGTTACATATTACAATTCCCACATTTAAGCGGTAACCATCGCCATCAATCACGGCTAACCTCTAATATAAATCTCTGTTGAGAGTGATTTTTTCACATATCCACAAAAGGGGCAAACATCACAGTGAATATATGCGGTTTTTTATCGGTTAAAGCCCATTTTTCTTGCATTACAAACTAAAATATTAAGTTATCAACACAAAAATGGGATGAAGGTGGGTTTTATTCACTATTTCTGTGAATAAATATGTGAAGAACGTGAGAAAAGCACAAAAGAGGTTAAATAGCACTCAAGACAATCTGATGATCTTTTCACCTAAAAATCAATATTACTTTTAAAATTCAATTAATTAAGTAAATAAAGTTCATTTTTAAATCAACACAGGATCCTTAGGATCATTTATGTACACAGATCGGTCAAAGATCCATCACCTTAGATATTATCCACACTTGATTTCTAAAAAGCGTTCAAAAAGCTATCAGAGTTGTTTTTATAATGGGTTTTATGTGAATAGAATGATCTGTATCACACTTATTTTATCGTTCACTGGCATACATTGTGGATAACTTTATTTTTCCATTCGATCCGCAACAATAATCAAAAGCAGCATAAGATCCATTTGCCAAGATCATGTACCATAGGTTTTCTTTTAGTTTGATTGATCAAAGTTATGCCATTACCACCAGCAACCGAACAAGAATTAATGCATCGAGCCAATGCTATTGTTGGGCGATCATTTGCGTCACTCGCCTCTGAGGCAGGGATCTCTGTACCTGAAGATCTTAAACGAGAAAAAGGTTGGGTTGGTCAATTGATCGAGTGGCATTTAGGCGCGGAGTCTGGCAGTAAACCTCAACCGGATTTTGAGCATTTAGGCATTGAGCTAAAAACCATTCCGATTGGCTTTACTGGCAAACCACTCGAAACCACTTTTGTTTCCGTCGCACCTCTCACTGGCGTACATGGCTTAACTTGGGAAACCAGCCATGTGAAACATAAATTGTCTAAAGTGCTTTGGATCCCTGTTGAAGGCGAACGAGAGATCCCGCTTGGAGATCGTCGCGTCGGCCGCCCTTTGCTTTGGATGCCGACACCAGAAGAAGAAATTCAACTCAAGCAAGATTGGGAAGAGTTAATGGAATTTATCGTTCTAGGCAAAGTCGAACAAATTACCGCCAAGCATGGTGAAGTCATGCAATTACGTCCGAAAGCCGCCAACAGCAAGGCACTAACTGAAGCCTACAGCGCTAACGGCGAACCGATCAAAACTCTGCCGCGTGGTTTCTACTTACGCACTCAATTTACTGGCGAGATCCTCAGAAAGCATTTGGGGCTATAGTTATTCATTTGCTCGATTAAATCATTTGCTCGATTTAATTTAATGAGCAGCAATTCGAATTTCCGTATCTTGAATGCAGCAACCTACTTCGGGACCAAATTCATCATAAGCATTGTGTTGGCGTAGATAAACGCTAGAAATTCCCATTTTACACAGTGCTTCTTTTGCTGCATCAAGTGATTCAAAATACGTTAACTCTTCATCATCTCGAATCGGTTCTAACTTGTGTTTGTATTCCACCGCTAACGAGTAACAAGAAAGATCTGCACAACTCACGACAAATATTTTGGGAGGAGCGACTTCAGAGTTTTTGCTCGCTTGCAGCCAAAGATCGAGTTGGTGTTTTTTCATTATTCTATCCCTCTTTTAAAATTCACAATCCATATGAATTTATCGATTTTATTATTTATTTTGATATATCGATTTCAGTTTAGACCATGAAGTGCGGAACTTCCTCTTATCGTAGTTGCTGGTTACATTTTTTACGATATAGTGAAAACACAATTAGGAGTCCAAATTCAAAGATACAAGTAAACAAGGAAGAAGAATGAAATACCACAAGATCCCCCATTCCAGTTTAGAAGTCAGCAAAATCGCTTTAGGAACAATGACCTTTGGTGAACAAAATACCCAAGCCGAAGCCTTTCAACAACTCGACTACGCTTTAGAAAGAGGCGTGAATCTGATTGATACCGCTGAAATGTATCCAGCACCACCAAAGCCAGAAACTCAAGGCAGAACGGAAGAATATATTGGCAATTGGTTAGAAAAATCTGGCAAGCGTGAAAAGATCGTATTGGCGACCAAAGTTTCCGGACCAAATCGCATTTCAGGCTTACGAGATAATATGAGCCTAGATCGCCGTAACATTCATCTTGCCATTGACGGCAGCTTGCAACGCTTAAAAACCGATTATGTTGACCTTTACCAAATCCATTGGCCGCAACGTTCCACCAACTGTTTTGGACAACTCAACTACCCTTATTTAGATGAGCAACAAGAAGTCACGCTGATTGAAACTTTGGAAGCATTAGCTGAATTAGTTAAAGCAGGGAAAATCCGTTATATCGGTGTCTCGAATGAAACGCCTTGGGGTGTGATGACGCTGCTTCGTTTAGCCGAAAAGCACGACTTGCCACGTATTATCTCAATTCAAAATCCTTACAGTTTGCTTAACCGCAGTTTTGAAATTGGACTCTCTGAAATATCCCACCATGAAGGTGTCGAACTTTTGGCTTATTCCCCACTCGCTTTTGGAACGTTAACCGGTAAATACTTAAATGGCGCTCGTCCTGATGGCGCAAGATGTACCTTGTTTGAACGCTTTGTTCGTTACTTTACACCGCAAGGTTTAGCTGCAACTCAAGCTTATATTGATGTTGCGAACAAGCACGGTATTTCTCCCACTCAAATGGCGTTAGCTTTTGTTAATCAAAGACCGTTTGTCGCTTCCAATATTATTGGTGCAACTACAATGGAACAGCTAAAAGAGAACATTGATAGCGTGGATGTGACATTAAGTGAGGAATTACTAAAAGATCTTCATGCGGTGGGTGAGCAATATTCCAACCCTTGCCCATAAGGCTCTATGATTCAAAAAGATATGAATATCTAAGGTTTCCAATATCTAAGTTTCCAATAGCCAAGTAAAGCAACGCCCTCAGGTTAATGAGGGCGTATCTCTAATCGTAATTGTGATCCGGTAATAGCTTATGTTTTGAAAGTAACCGGTACATGGTGGCTCGGGATACACCAAGTTCTTTTGCTGCTTGCGACACATGACCATCATTCTCTTCCAATACATGTAATATGGCTTCATGTTCTGATTCTTCCCGGATCATTTTTAAATTTCTGGTTTTTTCTCCCAGAGTAGGAAGTTCAAAATGCTTTAGATCTACAACTAATCCATCGGACATCAATACTGCCCGCTTCATTTGATTAACCAACTCACGCACATTACCCGGCCATGTATAAGCTGAAAGAGCTTTAATCGCTTGGGAAGATAAGCTACGAGTTTGTGTGTTGTACTCTCGGCTAAATTGCCTCAAATAGTAGTATGCTAACTGAGTTACATCACCAAGATGCTATTTAAGAGGTGGTACAGTTATTCTCAATACGTTAATCAAATCAAACAAATCACGATTAAAGTCTCCATCATTGACACTTTGTTCAATATCATTGCTAGAAGTAACGAGTAGGCGAACATTAATTGGTTTCGTACCTTTGACAGTGTACACAATAGGATTTAGCAAAAAATGAAGTAAATTTTTCTGCTGAGTTTTAGGTAAGGCCGTAATATCTTTAATTAATAAAGTACCTTCGTTAGCTTCTTCTAATTTAGTTTGAAAATTTGCTGGAAGGGATTCTAGATCTAAACCAAACACCTCACGCTCACAACGCTTTTCAGACAATGAAGCACAATTAACAACAACAAAAGGAAATTTGCTACGTATAGAGTGTGAATGAATATTTTTTGCTATTAAACTTTTACCAGATCCGCTTGAACCTGAAATAATGACACTAGTTTCTGACGATGCAATACGCTTAATTTGTTCACGTAATCGCTTGATAGGTAAAGAATCTCCTACGATTCTCTGTTGATTTTCAGGACCATTATCCGGCCAAATCTTTTCCTCGAGTTTCAGCATCCCTAATTGGTGACCAATACAATTCAAAAATAAAGGTACTGGCATCGGAGCAGTAAAAAAATCAATGCAGAAATTAACGATAAATTGGCAAATAGGATCTTTAGTTAACTGTATTTCTTTAATATATCCCATCCAACGAACTTGCCTGTTTTTACTGACTAAATACGCAATGGCACTTAAACTTAAATCGTCACGAGTCAGATCGACTAAGCCAATACAGGGCCCTATGTTATCTATTAGATTTTGTCCCCCCCTCAGATCGTTACAATGATGAACTTTCCAGCCGGATATATTGACTGATTCAATCCATGATTCTGTACGGCCACCAATAATAAGCAATGCACCAGGAACAGAATTCATTCTAAATTGATTCTCCATAATACTATCCTTTCGCTTATCTGATTCAGAGCTCAAAACACAGCTCTAAACAATTTATTAACTCGAGAAATTCTCGCTAAAGCGTTTTATCAATAAAAGTAATGAAAGCCTCAATATAATAGATAAAAATAATAATAAGCCAAGATACATAACCCACGAAAATAAAAAGCCCACCAATAATGGTGGGCTTAATGTTTTAATTCGTTAACAAAGTCACTAATTAGTTTACATGTTAACTTTTTTTACTTTTCAGCATTTGGAGATATCGCTTACTGCTGTGGACGCATTGCTGGGAACAAGATCACGTCACGGATAGTGTGCGTGTTTGTAAATAGCATTGCTAAGCGGTCGATACCAATACCTTGACCAGCTGTTGGCGGTAAACCGTGCTCTAGTGCAGTGATGTAGTCTGCATCGTAGAACATAGCTTCGTCATCACCCGCATCTTTTGCTTCAACTTGTGCTTTAAAGCGAGCGTCTTGGTCTTCTGCGTCGTTAAGCTCAGAGAAACCATTTGCTACTTCACGGCCACCGATGAAGAATTCAAAGCGGTCAGTGAAGAATGGGTTTTCATCGCTACGGCGAGCTAGTGGAGAAATGTCCGCTGGGTAGCCAGTGATGAATGTTGGTTGAATTAGCTTAGGTTCAGCCGTTTCACCGAAGATTTCTTCAAGAAGCTGACCACAAGTCCAGAAGCTTTCTACTTCAACGTGAACAGATTTAGCAATCTTAACCATTAGGTCACGATCTTTAACGCCTTCTTCTGTTAACGCTTGGATGTCTGCGTGATCAGGGTTGTAGTGTTTGATCGCATCCAACATGCTCATGCGAGCGTATTTGCCACCGAACTCAACCATTTCGTCACCGTAAGGCATTGCAGTGTTACCAAGAACTTCAACCGCTACTGTGCTTAGTAGTTCTTCAGTTAGATCCATAAGATCTTTGTAATCTGCGTACGCCATGTAGAATTCCATCATTGTGAATTCTGGGTTGTGACGTGGAGACAAACCTTCGTTACGGAAGTTACGGTTTACTTCGAATACGCGATCAAAACCACCAACTACTAGACGCTTCAAGTAAAGCTCAGGTGCAACACGTAGGTACATGTCGATATCAAGAGCATTGTGGTGAGTGATGAATGGACGAGCTGTCGCACCACCAGGGATCACGTGCATCATTGGCGTTTCAACTTCTAGGAAGCCTTTAGTCGCCATGAAGTTACGGATAGCCATAACCAATTTAGAACGAATGATAAACGCAGTGCGAGAATCTTCGTTTACGATTAGGTCAACGTAACGCTGACGGTAACGCATTTCTTGGTCTGTTAAACCGTGGAATTTTTCAGGAAGCGGACGAAGTGCTTTAGTTAGCAATTCATATTCTTCCATGTTTACGTAAAGATCGCCTTTACCAGATTTGTGCAATGCACCTTTCACACCGATGATGTCACCGATGTCTAAACCTTGGTATTTTTCTTTTAGTTCTTTTTGCACATCTTTTGCAGCGTATGCTTGGATACGGCCAGATGTTTCTTGGATCACAAGGAATGGACCACGTTTAGCCATTACACGACCAGCAATCGCCACGATGTAGTTCAATTCTTCAAGTTCTTCTTTGGTTTTCTCACCGAATTCAGCTTGAAGATCTGCCGCTAAATGCTCACGACGAAAATCGTTTGGGTGACCATTTGCTTTACAGCTTTGGCGAATGTGATCCAGTTTTGCACGACGCTCAGCGATCAGTTTGTTTTCTTCTACTGCATCGATTTGGTTTTGGCTGTTTGATTCAGTCATCATGTGCCCTTTCTGCTAATTTGTTTATCTTCAATTGAAGAGGAATTTTTCTGTTACGAGTTTGAGATCATTTGTCATCAAAGTCTTATAGACCTGATTTCAAACTCGCTTCAATAAACTTGTCTAAATCGCCATCTAACACGGCTTGAGTATTACGGTTTTCAACGCCTGTACGCAAATCTTTAATGCGAGAGTCATCTAACACGTAAGAACGAATTTGGCTGCCCCAACCGATGTCAGATTTCGCATCTTCGTTCGCTTGTTTCTCAGCATTTTGCTTTTGCAGTTCAAACTCAAACAATTTCGCACGAAGTTGTTTCATCGCTTGATCTTTGTTTTTGTGTTGAGAACGGTCGTTCTGACATTGCACCACAATATTGGTTGGAACGTGGGTAATACGTACCGCAGATTCTGTGGTGTTAACGTGCTGACCACCCGCACCCGATGCACGATATACGTCGATACGTAAATCAGACGGGTTAATTTCAATAGCGATATTGTCGTCGATTTCAGGGTAAATAAATGCAGACGCAAATGAAGTATGACGACGGCCACCTGAATCAAATGGAGATTTACGAACTAAACGGTGTACGCCAGTTTCGGTACGCAACCAACCGTAAGCATATTCGCCCGACACACGAACTGTTGCCGATTTCAATCCTGCCACATCGCCTTCTGAAACTTCGATCACTTCGGTCTTAAAGCCTTTCGCTTCAGCCCAACGCAAGTACATGCGTAGCATCATTGAAGTCCAGTCTTGCGCTTCTGTACCACCAGAACCTGATTGCAAATCAATGTAGCAATCGGATGCATCGTGGTCGCCAGAGAACATACGACGGAATTCTAACTGCTCAAGCTTAGCTTCAAGTTCAGCTAGTTCAGGCTCGATCTCATCGAAAGTTTCTTGATCTTCTTCTTCAACAGCAAGTTCAAGTAAACCTTCAACGTCTTCACAACCTTGATCCAGTTGATCGATGGTTTCAACAACCGCTTCCAATGCAGAACGTTCTTTACCTAGAGCTTGTGCGCGCTCAGGCTCGTTCCATACATCCGGTTGTTCAAGTTCGGCATTAACTTCTTCTAGACGCTCTTTCTTAGCATCGTAGTCAAAGATACCCCCTCAGAACATTGGTGCGTTCAGCAACGTCCTGTAGGCGATATTTAATAGGATTGATTTCAAACATGTTGGCGTATCGCTTTTTTAAGAAATGAATTCATTTTCTATGCACAGCTCAATTTCTGTGCATAGATAGGCGCAGAATTCTACCTAAATTGCCTAAGAATATACAGGTATTTTCTAACGACTTTGTCATTGAGTTTTCTCAACGAGAACAATATACGTAACTTACCATAGCCAAAGTAATTGATGTTGCAGTGAGGCGACAAGAGAATGAGGCCCCATGAGTGTAGCTTGCCTACACATCTCTTAATAAACAAAGAGCGGGCGAATGAACGCAGGCAACAAAGCTGCAGCATCAAGTACGAAGGATATGAGTTATTCGATGTGCTCAACCATTAGCTGCAATGATTGATTACCGCGGAACTCATTAATATCCAATCGATAAGCTAATTTGATCGTTTTCACAGAAGCATCAGGCCAACGGCGAAGATCGACATTGAAAGCAATAGCATCAACCATCACTCCGGTTGGATGTCCTTTAAATAAAGGCTCTAACATCAGTTTTAGATGTTTTTCCGCCACTAACTTTTGATGCAAAATTTTAAATTCACCATCAAAAATCGGCTCAGGAAATGCTTGTCCCCAAGGTCCACCAGCGCGGATCATTTCTGCGGTTTGCAGATGAAATAATTCCGGAGCTAATTCACCATCGGAAAGAATAATGCCTTCTAAAGCCGATTCATCCAGCTCTTCACGTACAGCTTGATCAAATAAACGAGAGAATTCTTCAAACTTATCACGATGAATGGTTAAGCCTGCCGCCATAGCATGACCACCAAATTTCACAATGATATTAGGATGTTGAGTATCGATTTTATCCAGCACATCACGCATGTGTAAGCCAGCAATCGAGCGACAAGATCCTTTTAAGCAAGGTTCACCTGAAGCAAGTTCACCACCATCAGCAAATGCAATCACAGGGCGATAAAATTGATCTTTAATACGTGAAGCCAGAATACCAATAACACCTTGATGCCAATCCGCTTGGAATAAGGTTAATCCATACGGTAAAGAATCCGTATTCGACAAGCCGCCATTCGCATTTAAGATCCGCTCACAAAATGCCATCGCTTCTTGCTTCATGCCTTGTTCGATTTCACGACGAGTCTGGTTTAAACCATCTAACTCATTCGCCATGCGTCGAGCTGCATGAATGTTGTTACACAAAAGCAGTTCAACACCAAACGACATATCATCAAGTCGGCCAGCAGCATTGATCCTAGGACCAAGCGCAAAACCGAAATCAGAAGCCACCATGCGTTTTGCATCTCGCTTTGAGACTTCAATTAACGCCTGAATGCCGGCACGACCTTTACCCGCACGAATACGTTGTAGACCTTGATGCACCAAAATACGGTTGTTTTCATCTAAAGGAACCACATCGGCCACTGTGCCAAGTGCAACTAAATCCAACAATTCCGCTAAGTTAGGTTCAGGGATATTCTGCTGTGCAAACCATTGTTGATTACGCATGTGAGCACGCAATGCCAACATGAGGTAAAACGCCACGCCAACGCCCGCTAAAGCTTTAGACGGGAAAGCACATTGCTGCAAATTCGGATTCACCATTGCATCGGCATTCGGCAATTCGTTGCCCGGCAAGTGGTGATCGGTGACGATGACAGTTAAGCCTTGCTCTTTGGCATAACGCACACCGTCAATTGATGACACACCGTTATCCACCGTCATGATCACTTGTGCGCCACGTTCAATCGTTTGATCAACAACATCAGGGCTTAACCCATAACCATCTTCAAAACGGTTCGGCACTAAGTAATCAACGTTTTGGCTACCCAGCATTCGAATCGCAAGAACGGATAATGCCGAACTGGTTGCGCCATCCGCATCAAAATCGCCCACGACAATGATGCGTTTTTGATCTTTTATCGCTTGAAACAGCAATTCAACCGCTTGCTCGATCCCATACAAAGCTTGGTAGGAATGTAATCCTTTTGCGCCTTTTTCAAGTTGTTGAGCATCGGTGATTTTACGATTGATATAAATTTTGCGTAATAAAGCCGGAATCGAGTCCGGCAATATTGATATATCCACCTCTGGGCGGCGAGTAATGGTCGTCATAATATTATTTGTTTTCAGATTCCAGAGCGGCTAATAAATCTGCTGGCGGTAAGTAACCACCCACTAATCGACCACTTTTCAGCACAATCGCTGGTGTACCTTGAATGCCCATTTGTGCGCCAAAAGCATATTGATCAGCAATCATTTTTTGGCATTTCGGTAAGTCGCCTGAATTGAAATCAAATTTACGATTCAGCTTCACATCATCTAATGCTTGTTTACGATCATCGGCACACCAAACTTTCGCCATTGCAGTTGCAACTTCACCAACAGGTCCTTGACGAGGATAAGCTAAGTAACGAACCGTAATACCTGCATCGTTATATTGCTGCATATCTTTGTGCAATTTCACACAGTAACCACAAGTAATGTCAGTAAACACGGTAATCACGTATTTTTCATTTTTCGCTTTGTAGACAATCATGTCGTCAGCAAAGTTTTCAATCAATTTAGCGTTACGTTTTGCCATTAAATCGTTGAAGTTGCCGTCTTTATCTAAGCTGTACATTTTGCCTTGAATAAAATAGCTGCCATCTTCCGTTGAGAAGAATAAACCTTGATTGGTTGTCACTTCGTACAAACCTTGGATTGGTGAATCCGCAACATCACTGACTTGTAAGCCAAGTTTAAGAAAACGTGTGGCAATCTCTGTTTTGTTCGCTTGTGCAAAAGCAGAAGAAGTGAAAGCCGTCATGCCTAACATCATTAAACATAAAGCCGACACGATGCGCTTTGTTCCACGAATTGAAAATAACTGCATAAATTTCCCTAAATAAAACATCTCTCAGCTTCTCTTTATTAAGAGCGGTTTCGCTTTCTAAATATCGGTTCCGCTTTCTAAATATAAGTTAAGCACGAGGATGGTGTTCTTGATGAATTTGTTTTAATCGTTCGTTTGCTACATGAGTATAAATTTGTGTCGTAGATAAGTCACTATGACCCAACAGCATTTGTACCACCCTGAGATCCGCACCATGATTTAATAAGTGAGTCGCAAAAGCGTGGCGTAAAACGTGTGGTGATAACGCTTCCGAATCAATTCCAGCATGTTGCGCATAGAACTTGATGCGATGCCAAAAGGTTTGGCGCGTCATTTGTTTAGCACGTTTGCTTGGAAACACAACATCCGAACTTTTCTCACCTAATAATGCTGGGCGACCTTGTTCTAAATAAGTGGTGATCCAATCAATCGCACTTTCTCCCATTGGGACTAATCTTTCTTTATTACCTTTACCGATCACTCGCACAACGCCTTGGCGCAAGCTCATGTTTTCCATCGTCAAGCTGATTAATTCCGTAACACGCAAGCCCGTAGCATAAAGTAATTCGAGCATGGCTTTGTCACGCAATTCCAAAGGATCATCAACAATTGGAGCTTCTAATAAAGCGTCCACTTGTTCTTCTGAAAGATCTTTCGGTAATCGCTTCGGTAATTTAGGCGCAATCAGTAAAGCAGTCGGATCATCTTCACGCATATTTTCGTGGTTCATATACTGAAACAAACGACGAATCGCTGACAACATTCTGGCACGAGTGGTTTGCTTAAAGTCTTTTTCATCAACTAACCATGCCTGATAAGCCTGCAAATCATATTGAGAAACCGTTAGCAGGCCGAGCGATTGGTCACTTAACCAACCCATTAGTCGATCTAAATCGTGTCGATAAGATTGAACCGTATTTTCTGATAAACCAACATCAAGCCATAATTGATCCAAAAACTGATTAATGACAGCTACGTCTGATGCAGAACCTTTCACGCTATTACCTTTTATACAAAAAACCTCAAGCGAGATTACGGGAGGTAAAAGATAATTACCACATATTTTGCAGATCCCATGTTTATGGTTAGAATCTAAAATCGCCCAATAAAGGGAAACAATAAAAGGAATCAGACTGAAAGATGAAAATTGGATTGTTCTACGGCTCAAGCACTTGTTATACAGAAATGGCAGCAGAAAAAATTCGTGCTGTTATTGGTGAAGATCTAATCGACATCTACAATGTAAAAGACACGCCCATTTCTCAAATGCAAGAGTACGATTTTCTTATTTTAGGCATTTCGACATGGGACTTTGGCGAGCTTCAAGAAGATTGGAGTGCGGTATGGCAGCAAATCGATGGTCTATCTCTAAACGGCAAGTACGTCGCATTGTTCGGACTCGGCGATCAAGAAGGTTATGGCGAATGGTTTCTCGATGCGATGGGGATGCTGCACAACGAATTAATCTCAACCGGCGTTAACTTCTTAGGTTATTGGCCGAATGAAGGTTACACGTTCGATAAATCCAAAGCACTAACCGATGACGGTAGCCAATTTGTTGGTTTAGCATTGGATGAAGATTCTCAATACGAACTCACTGATGAGCGCATTGCGACTTGGTGCGAACAGATCTTAGTGGAATATCACGACAGCTTGTAAATATACGGTAACCTGTAAATTCACAATAGCTTGCAAATTCACGTCATTTTAAAAATCATCTCAAACAAAAAAGGCTTAGAAACTCGCGCCTCTAAGCCTTTTTTAATTTCAGTATATTTTTTAATTTCAATACCTTAGCTAATTCAATGCAGAATCAATTAAGCAAGATCTTCCGTTAGTGCAACTGCTTCTTCTTCATTTGCTTTTGGAACAAACATCATCACTGCAATAACAGCTAATGTTGGTAGCATCCACGCCATACCGTAATCAAACAATGGTAGGAAGTTGAACGCTGAAACATCGATTTCTAATGCTTTCGCTGCATCAATTAAAGCAAAGATTAAAGACACACAAACTACAGCACGGTATGCCAATGCACGGTTTGGTAAACGAGAGCGAACCATAGTCAACAACACGATTGCAATCGCAACTGGGTACAGTGCAAACAATACCGGTACAGATAGTGCGATAAGTTGTGTTAGACCAACGTTTGCAACCAATGCACAAGTACAGCCAACGATTAACACCCAATGCTTATATGAAAGCGGTGTTAGAGAGCTGAAGTAATCTGCACAAGCTGAAATCAAACCAATTGAAGTAGTCAAACAAGCTAGCAATACGATTGTGGTTAGAACTAATTGACCTTCAGTGCCAAACAAAGCTTGAACGTAAACACTTAGGATTGCGCCGCCGTTATCCAAACCTGCTGCAATGCTGTTACTGGTTGCGCCCAAGTAGAATAAAGAGATGTAAACTAGCGCCAAGCCACCAGCTGCAATGAATGCTGCATAAGTCACGTACCGAGTTACTGCACGTTTTTCAGTAATGTTTTTGCCGCGTAGTGCTTCAATGATCAAAGTACCGAACATTAAAGATGCAAAAGTATCCATAGTGTTGTAACCATCAAGGAAGCCAGTGCTGAACGGCTGAGTTGCATAGTTCGCTTGTGCTGCAATGATATCGCCTTGTGGGTCAATGAAAACCATCACAGAAAGGATCAACAAACCAATGAATAAAGCTGGTGTTAATACTTTACCGATCACATCAAGCAATTTGCCTTTTGACCAAGCAAAGAACATCGCAATAACAAAAAATACAATAGAGAAAATGGTTAAATGAATTTGCGAAGGTTCAGCAATAAAAGGTTTTAAACCCATTTCAAATGCTACTAAGCCAGTACGAGGCGCAGCAAATGCAGGACCAATGATGATAAAGAAAAGTACCGCAACAATTGTCGCTGCACGTTTTGGTAAATCTTGAGTCAGTTTATCCCAACCGCCACCAACGATAGCAATCGCAATAATACCTAACAGAGGTAAACCAACCGCCGTGCTTAAAAAGCCGAACATGGTTGAAACAACATTCTCACCCGCTAGTTGCCCAGCAAGAGGTGGAAAGATAATATTCCCCGCGCCTAAAAAGAACGCAAACAGCATGAAGCCTAAAGCCCAAATATCTGTGATTTTTAACTTTTGGTTCAAAATACACCCTTAATATAATATTTTTTGAAATCCTTTCAGGACAGCGAAGATAAAGACACTGCCCTACCAATACGTAGAAGATAATGTCGAATTTGAAGTTTAGCTGCAAGGCACACATACAAAAACACCATAAAATCACAAATATTTAACCAAAAAGCAGTTACATCAACTGGTTTAAGTGAAATATCAAGACTTTAAAACTTTACATATTGAAAACATTTAACAACAAAAACAGAATAAAAAACCAACCATTGAACAATGCTTAGTCAGTTTAGCTATTAATATAATCAAGATGAATAAAACAAAAGATTTCCATTTAAAACAATTTTCAATCTATGGTGGCAAGTCAGGCATGGCGGTCAGCACTGACGGTATTTTGCTTGGTGCGTGGGCAGATTTAAAAGAAAGTCAGACGATTTTAGACATAGGAACAGGCACTGGATTACTGGCGTTAATGTGCGCTCAACGAGCAAAAAACGCTCAAATCACCGCTTTAGATATTGATTCTGATGCCATTGCAGCAGCAACAGAAAATGTTAAAAAAAGCCCTTGGCCTGATCGAATATCCGTTATTCATTCAAATATTCATCAATATCAACCAATTGCACGTTTTGAGAGCATCATTTGTAACCCGCCCTATTTTAATTCTGGCGAAACGACAAATTGGCAAGCTCGTGCCACAGCAAGGCATACTCATTCCCTTTCTCATCAAGATTTATTAAATGATTGCCAAAGACTTTTACAGCCAACTGGAGAAGCGCATTTTATTCTGCCGAAAGTTGAAGGTGAGCAATTTATCGAAATGGCACAAGGGCAAGGCTGGTTTGTGCGAACTTTATGTCGAGTCAACACCACAAAACGCAAACCATGCTACCGATTACTTTTCACGTTGACTCGTCAATCGGTTGAATGCCATGAGTCCGAACTCACCATTAATCAAGATAACGGCTATAGTCCTGAATATATTGCGTTAACCAAAGATTTTTATTTGAAAATGTAATTCGAAATAATAACAGCGAGATAAATGGAAGATCATCTCGCTGAAATTAAGATCTTAGAGTATAATATGCGACCATTTAAAAAAGCCTTATGCCTGTTGGAGAAAAAACGTGATCAGAACCTTTGCTGAGCTCGATTTAGATCAAGACCTTATTGAAGCAATTGAAGAAATGGGCTTTGAACGCCCTACTGATATTCAAGCGCAAGCCATTCCACAAGCACTCGACGGTAAAGACGTTTTAGCTTCAGCGCCAACAGGAACAGGCAAAACCGCAGCTTTCGTATTACCCGCTCTGCAATACTTGCTGGATTTCCCACGCAAGAAAGCAGGCCCAGCTCGTGTGCTTATCTTAACGCCGACTCGTGAATTAGCGATGCAAGTTGCTGATCAAGCGCGTGCGTTAGCGAAAAACACAAACTTGAACATTTTCACCATCACTGGTGGCGTGATGTATCAAGAACACGCTGACATTCTTGGCACAACTCAAGACATCGTGGTTGCAACACCGGGACGTTTGATGGAATACATTGAAGCAGAACGCTTTGATTGTCGTGCGATTGAATGGTTAATCCTTGATGAAGCAGACCGCATGTTAGACATGGGCTTTGCTCCAGTTGTAGATCGCTTATCAGCAGAATGTCGCTGGCGTAAACAAACACTTCTATTCTCTGCGACTTTAGAAGGTCGTGGCGTAGAAGGCTTTACTGCGGATCTATTAAAGAACCCATTCAAAGTTGAAGCGGATCCATCTCGTCGTGAGCGCAAGAAGATCACTCAGTGGTATCACCGTGCCGACAACGCTGAACACAAACTCGCTTTGTTGAAAGCAATTTTGAACGACCAAGCAGAGCGCAGCATCATCTTCGTGAAGACTCGTGAGCGTTTAGCAGAATTACGTGGCCAGTTAGAAAGTGCACAAATCGTTTGTTCTTGGATCCAAGGTGAAATGCCACAAGATCGTCGTAACAATGCGATTGAACGTTTCCGTAATGGCGATGTAAACGTACTTATCGCAACCGACGTTGCCGCTCGTGGTATCGACTTGCCAGACGTTAGCCATGTTATCAACTACGATATGCCTCGTACTGCTGACGTGTATTTGCACCGCATCGGTCGTACTGCTCGTGCAGGTAAAAAAGGTAGCGCAATTTCAATTGTTGAAGCACACGATCAACCAATGATCGACCGTGTTATGCGTTACACCCAAGTCGAAATCAAAGAACGTTATGTGAAAGATATGCGTCCAACCAGCAAAAAACCGACGTTCAAGAAGAAGAAAAAGAAACCAGCTGACGCAAAGAAAAAAGCAGCAGGTTCAGCTAAGAAGAAGTCGGCAGGTAAAAAGCCATCAGGCAAAAAGCCAGCTAAGAAGTAATTTCTGACGCAAATTCAGTAAAGAGAAAGGAGCCATAATCGGCTCCTTTTTTGTATTTTATATCAATGCAAGTCGGTTACTGCTCTTCGCGTTTAAACACCAACTCCGTATCCGTTGATTCCGCTTCCACAAAATAATAACCCGCTGTATCAAAACCTT
Source organism: Vibrio sp. (assembly GCA_047975485.1). Taxonomy (GTDB): domain Bacteria; phylum Pseudomonadota; class Gammaproteobacteria; order Enterobacterales; family Vibrionaceae; genus Vibrio. The sequence continues at coordinate 28,099 of JBKEDP010000018.1, forward strand.
TCAGATCACCAATCGTATTAATTTTGTTTTCAATGATGTATCTCGCCATCATGCCACGTGCTTTTTTCGCGTAGAAACTGATGATCTTGTATGTACCATTCTTACAGTCTTTAAAAACAGGCGTAATAATCTGGCCTTTAACGTTTTTCGCTTTCACTGATTTGAAGTATTCATTTGAAGCAAGGTTAACTAAAGCATCATCGCCCTGTGCTTTCAATGCTGCATTCACTTCATCGGTAATAATGTCACCCCAGAATTGATACAGGTTTGCACCTCGTGTGTTATCGAGTTTCGTCCCCATTTCCAAACGGTATGGCTGCATCAAATCTAATGGCTTCAACAAACCGTATAAACCAGAAAGCATACGCAAATGTGATTGAGCATAATCCAGTTCATCTTCGGTTAATGATTCCGCTTCAAGCCCAGTATAAACATCACCTTTAAATGCAAAGATCGCTTGGCGTGCATTGTCAAAACTAAACTCTGAGCTCCACTGCTCAAAACGAGCCACGTTTAATCCTGCGATCTTATCGCTAACTTTCATCAAGCTAGAAATATCACTTGGCGAAAGTTTACGGCAAACTTTAATCAATTCTTCAGAGTGCTTCGTCAAAGTCGGCAAAGTGTGCTTTTGCGTAGGAAGTGGTGATTCGTAATCGAGAGTTTTTGCAGGGGAAACCAGTATCAGCATAATTCATCCATTTAGTCTGAGGTTTGAAGCTTTGGAAAATATGTTACCCAGTATAACAAAAAAGCCACACATTTCTGTATGGCTTTATCTATTAGTCTAATTGGTCATTCGACTGAAAAGATTACTCTTTACCCCAAACACCTTCTTCAATTTGAGACTGAAGTTCAGGAAAATCTTTTGCGTGGAATGTTGGCAATTTACCTTCATCCAATTGCTTGTTGTAATCTTTTGCAAGCTTAATCACGATACCAGAAAGAAGCAGAATCGCTACCAAGTTTACAATTGCCATCAAGCCCATTGATGCATCCGCTAGTGACCAAACAGTCGGTAGTGTTGCAAGAGAACCGAACATCACCATACCAAGAACAACCACACGGAAGATGTTTTTCGCATAACGAGACTTACGGAAGATAAATACAATGTTACCTTCAGCGTAAGAGTAGTTCGCAATGATAGAAGTAAATGCGAAGAAGAAAATCGCAATCGCTACGAAAGTTTTACCCCATTCGCCCACTTGAGCACTCAATGCGTTTTGAGTCAGGATAATACCCGTTACTTCACTGTGCGGAACGTATTCGCCAGAAAGCAAAATGATAGAAACCGTTGCAGTACAGATCACAATCGTATCAACAAACACGCCTAGCATTTGCACATAACCTTGTGATGCAGGGTGCGGCGGATAAAGTGTTGCTGCCGCAGCTGCGTTTGGCGCAGAACCCATACCAGCTTCATTCGAGAACAAACCACGAGCCACACCAGTTTTGATTGCGTTCATTACCGCATAACCCATACCACCAGCGGCCGCTTCTTGCCAACCGAAAGCACTCTTGATGATCAGCATAAATGCATCAGGCACTTTATCTAGGTTGGTTACGATAACGAATACCGCAAGTAATAAGTAGAAAATAGCCATGATAGGAACAAGCACTTCCGCTGTACGCGCGATTTTACGAATACCACCGAAGATAACGAAACCAGATAGCACCACTAAAACGCCACCGACTACCGCTTTGTTCCAGTTGAATGCTGTGTGCATCGCATCGGCAATCGAGTTTGATTGCACAGCTTCAAATACCAAACCAAAAGCAATGATTAGGAAGATTGAGAACAACACGCCCATCCAGCGCATGCCTAAGCCTCGTTCCATATAATAAGCAGGGCCACCGATGTAGTTACCATCTGAGCCTTTGGTTTTGTATAACTGCGCTAAAGTACTTTCAGCGAAAGCAGTAGACATACCGACCATTGCAGTTACCCACATCCAGAAAATAGCACCAGGGCCACCAACTGTTAATGCAACCGCAACACCCGCCATATTACCGGTGCCGACACGAGCCGCTAGACTGGTACAAAATGCTTGGAAAGAAGAAATACCAGAGTTATCCGCTTTACGGCTGTTTTTTAGCACAGAGAACATGTGACCAAAATGGCGAAGCTGAATAAAACCAAGACGTATTGTGAAGTACGCCCCCACACCAACAAGCAAATAAACTAAAATTGATCCCCACAAGAGATCATTCAATAAAGCAATTAGATCCGTCACGCAAACCTCTCCTATACTATGACTAATGCCTACTTCCAAAGCAGGCTATTTGTATCTCTTACCATTCAATTAAAGTTAATTGATTTTAGAATTGGCTGAATAACAAGAGCTCATAAAAATTCATATTTCAGTATAAAAATGAATTTTTTGTACTTGGCCGAAACCAGCACTTTTTATGATTTCCGCAGGATAATGCAGGTCTCAGCGCCAAAAATCAATATCAAATTCCATTCATAGTTATTCAGCTTTCATTCAAATTATTACTTGTTAGCAATAGATTTATTCAGTTTTTTAACATTTTTAGAAAATAGGAAATCTCTGGTTCATTTCAATTACGAGAGGTTTAAGACTGCAAATTTGAAAAAACCGATCACGCAACAAGCTAGTAATAGCAAGGTCTACGAAAATACCGCGCAAACGTTTACTTAATGAAATAGCGAGTTTTCCATTTCCCCTATGTCATTGAAAACAACTCATTAACATAAAAAACAAACTCTAAATAATTGAACAAAGTTTCATTTTTCCTGTAATTACCGACCAATTATCAAATGGTTACTTTTTGGACAGCTTTTTTCATGGCTTGCCTAGCAAAACGACACAAAAGTTTCATTTTTTAGAAACAAATGAGAAATACTTCAAAGTTAGCCTCTTAATTAATGTGGTATTTATTAAATTCTCAAAAGGAATTAAGAAGTATCTAATAAGAGGAAATATAGATGGATAATTTTCAATTAGATGACATTTTGTCGATGGAAGCGAACCCTTACCGTTCAACAAGAAGTAAGCCAGTAAAAAGAAAATGGAGAGAAATTGAAGCGATTCAAGATCGCCGTCAGTTGCAGAAAGAATTGATGGAACTGGACTACTTCGGTGAATACAAATTAGAAGACCTTGATATTTAATGATGTCCCGCCGCAAACCTCGATTCCTAGGTGCTTTGGCGGGATAAACATAAAATTAAAGCATCTTCAGCGAGCATTTAGGCTCAAACAAATAAAGTTGCAATCTAAACCCGAATGAATCCGGTACTTTAGTTGCAACTTTTTTATTTTAATCCTTTCAATTTATTAACAACTTGAACGAACAAAAGCGTGTGTTTTTTATGCGATTTTGTAACATTTATTGCTTCAATTTCCAACAATCAAATCCTGAGAGCAGGATATAGCTCGCTGTAATCAGACTCGTCACAATCAAGAGAATCACTCGTGGAACATAAATTCAGCTAAGCGTTCATAGACTTCATCAATTTGCTGACCGAACAGAGGATCGTGCGCTTCTCCGCCCCACAACTCTTCCACATTTTTCCAGTCTTGAGCGGTAAAGTGTTTTTTCAAAGCAGGCAAAATTTCTCGTTCTTCAAAATCCAGATGCTTCTTTTGTTGGTAGATGAAATTCGACAAATGCTCGACAAACACATCATTCGGCACAACCGCATCATGCAACACCATTGAAATTAACTGTGCAAATTCTTCCGTAATAGCACCCAAGTTCTGATGTTCTTTTTCTAAATTAGCAATATTGTGTTGATCACCATAATGCTCAATAAAGTAATGATAGATGATATCTTCTTTCGGATGGTGGGTTTTCTCCGAATGCTTTTGCAGATAAGTCACCACATCATTAATGATGGAGTAATTAATCTTCTTCCCTTCTTTTAGCCTTTGCAGTTTTTGATCCAGAATGACAAGCAACCGCACCATGTAACTATGCTCACGGCTAATGATTTCCCCCAGCATTGAACTCTCCTTATCTTTATTGTTAATCCATAATTAAAAATCCTGAATAAAAGAGAGTGTATTATTTACTCAATGTTAACGCTTGGCGATTAATCACATTAATTCTAATTGCTTAGCTTTATTTTCTTGCTCTGAGTCGGAAACTGAACACCAATTGATTTCCACTTTGCCTTGTTGCTTGAGCAGTTCGTTTGCTTGAGAAAAGTGCTGACAACCGAAAAAACCACGATGAGCAGAAAGTGGAGATGGGTGAGGAGCATTCAAAACATAATGCTTAGTAACATCAATATTGCCGCCTTTTTTCTGTGCGTGTGACCCCCACAATAGAAATACCAAACCCGAATGCTGTGAGTTCAGTTGCTCGATCACTTGATCAGTAAAAGTTTCCCAGCCTGATTTAGCATGAGAATGCGCTTTGCCCTGTTCAACAGTTAAAACCGTATTAAGCAGCAACACACCTTGCTCTGCCCATGAAGATAAATAGCCGTGCTCAGGAATGGTAAAACCATCAATATCTTGCGCTAACTCTTTGTACATATTTCTTAATGACGGCGGGATTTTCACTTCGGGAAGAACCGAAAAAGCCAAACCATGCGCCTGATTTGGGCCGTGATAAGGATCTTGCCCAAGGATAACCACTTTTACTTGATCAAAAGGTGTGTATTGAAACGCTGAAAAGATGTCGTCTTGCGGAGGAAAGATAGTTTTTCCGCTATCTATTTCTGATTGAACAAAACTTTCAAGCTGCTGAAAGTAAGTTTGTTGGCGTTGTTCGGTTAGTAATTCGTCCCAGGTTTGCATATTTTTTTATCTCTATCTCTTTATAAAAAAGGCGTTAGACGCATTGTACCCCGTCATCAATCAACTACAAAAGCGATCTATCTGAAGAAAAACACCCATCAAATGTTCTGCTGAAAGTACGAAAATTACGCATTTATTTGGTAAATTTACTACAAAATCAGTAATTAAAAAATTTTTGATAAATTCAAATAATAGTAAAAACATCAGTTTATTGAGTTTTTCTTGATTTGAAGCAAGGAATACCACCACAAATGAAATCTAATTTTTGTAATTTATTGACATAAATCAATACCAATTTTGTGGATTTTAAGTATATAATGCACGCCATCGAATAGTTCGAAAGAAAAAATCACATTAATCCCACATAAGTGGTAAAAGGAGATGGGCATGATCCAAGGTATCCAAATTACTAAAGCAGCAAACGACAACCTACTTAACTCTATCTGGCTTTTAGACAGCGAGAAAAATGAAGCACGTTGTGTTGCTGCTGACGCGGGCTTTGAAGCAGATCAAGTTGTTGCTGCAGATTCTCTAGGCGACATCGAATACCGTGAAGTTAAAATCGAAACTGCACCACGCATCGAAGGTGGCCAACACCTAAACGTAAACGTGCTTTCTCGTGAAACTCTAGAAGACGCAGTTGCACACCCAGAAAACTACCCACAGCTAACTATCCGTGTTTCTGGTTACGCAGTACGTTTCAACTCTCTAACTGCTGAGCAACAACGTGACGTTATCGCTCGTACATTTACAGAGTCTATGTAATTTAAGATTAAGTAATCGAGAGAACTGAACTCTCTAATTATTTGATTTGAAATAAAAAAGGAGCCGCATTTGGCTCCTTTTTATTATCTGTTATTCTGAAACTAACCGACATAAAAAAAGCGACTAAATCAGCCGCTTCTTTATATTCATCAAGCTCTTCGCTTAATCAAATTTTTCTTTTAGCAAAAATGCTTACTTGATGTTCTTACTTAATAGTAATGCGAGCGAACTTACGTTTGCCTACTTGGTATACCGCTGTACCTGCTTCTGGTACAAACTTAGTATCTTCCAATTTCTCGCCATCCATTTTTGCTGCGCCTTGACGGATCATACGCATCGCATCAGATGTTGAGTTCACCAAACCTGCATCTTTTAATGCGTTAGTGATGGCAATACCAGCTTCGAATTCAAATTCTGGCATTTCATCAGGGATTTGGTTTTTAGCAAAACGGTTTACGAACTCTTGCTCAGCAGCATCTGCATCAGCTTCACTATGGAAACGAGCAATAATTTCTTTCGCTAACAATACTTTAATATCGCGTGGGTTTTTGCCAGCTTCAACGTCAGCTTTGAATTGCGCCACTTCTTCCAATGGACGGAATGACAACAACTCGTAGTAACTCCACATTAGATCATCAGAAATAGACATGATCTTACCGAACATTTCGCTCGGCGCTTCGCTTACACCAATGTAGTTGTGCGCTGATTTAGACATTTTCTTCTCGCCGTCTAAGCCAACTAATAGAGGCATCATCAACACAACTTGTGGTTTTTGACCGTTCGCTTTTTGCAGTTCACGACCCATTAATAGGTTGAAGCGTTGGTCTGTACCGCCTAGTTCAACGTCTGTTTCCATTGCTACTGAATCATAACCTTGTAGCAGTGGGTACATGAATTCGTGGATAGCAATTGGTTGGTTGTTTGAGTAACGTTTTTTGAAATCGTCACGCTCAAGCATACGAGCAACAGTTTGGTTTGCTGCTAGACGGATCATGCCTTCTGCGCCAAGTTCAGATAACCATTCAGAGTTGAATTGAATCTTAGTTTTCGCCGGATCAAGGATCTTAAACACTTGCTGCTTATACGTTTCCGCATTCGCCAATACATCTTCACGAGTTAGCGGTGGACGAGTGGTGTTTTTACCCGTTGGATCACCAACCATACCAGTGAAGTCACCGATCAAAAATGTCACTTCATGACCAAGTTCTTGGAATGCACGTAACTTGTTTAAAATAACGGTATGACCTAAATGGATGTCTGGTGCAGTTGGATCGGCACCTAACTTAATTCTTAAAGGACGGCCTTCTTTTAGCTTTGCGATCAGTTCTTCTTCGGGAATTAATTCTTCCACGCCACGCTTTATTTCAGCAAGCGCCGCTTCAATACTTACCATTTTAGGGATGCTCCTAACATTTTTTGTAAAATTATCTATCGCGCCATAATACGCAATAGCGGAGTTTTTTGAAACCAGTTAGACTGTTTGTTGTCTTTATTTTCGAGATATTCATAAACCATTAACAGAATGATTATAAAAAATGCGAGCCTTAATTAGACAATTACCCATTTTTCATAAAACAATGATCGGGATGATCAGCGTTTCCATGGTCATTCTTGCCTTTTCTCTGCCAGACATGGAAGAACTGACAAGTGACAAAATTCGTTTCAAGATTGGAGAATTCTATCCTGTAGATATTGCAGAAGATGCTCTTCAAACGGAAACTCCATCCATTACACCTATGCTGACTTGGCAAACCCACACGGTTAAGCCTGGTGAAAGCACCGCTTTGCTATTCAGCCGAGCGGGACTTTCTGCAAATTTGCTCTATCAGCTAATTAACACCAGCGAAGAAATTAAAGCGCAGCTTTCAAAACTGCGTCCGGGCGATAAATTGATGTTTGGCTTTAATGAAAATAAAGACCTAACACAATTAGTTCGCCCGATATCGGAAATTGAATCGTTCAAGATAACCAAAGAGAACGACACATTTCTTGCGCAAGTTGAGAAGAAAGAAGTCAACAAACACTTAAACCATGCCAATGCGACCATTACTTCTAACTTCTGGAATGCTGCGACGGCTTCAGGTTTGAATCCAAATCAAATCACTTCTCTAGCAACGATTTTTAGCTGGGATGTGGATTTTGCTTTGGATATTCGCAAAGGCGACAGCTTCGAAGTTTTGTATGAAGAAAAGTTCGTTGAAGGTAAAAACGTTGGCTCTGGCGACATTATTGCAGCGGTTTTTACCAACCAAGGTCGAACTTATAAAGCGGTTCGTAACCCAAGCGATGGTAATTACTACGATGAAAATGGCCGTGCAATGAAGAAAGCTTTCTTGCGTTCGCCGTTGGATTTTCGTCGTGTAACATCTAACTTCAACCCAAGACGTTTACACCCAGTGACCGGCCAAGTTCGCCCTCACCGTGGAACGGATTACGCAGCACCAGTCGGCACACCAATTTGGGCTGCGGGTGATGGTGTGGTTGAAAAAGCCGGTTATAACCAATTTAACGGTAACTATGTTTTTGTTCGCCATAATGGCACCTACTTGACCAAGTATTTACACTTACAAAAGCGTTCAGTGAAAACTGGCCAGCGTGTAAAACAAGGTCAAACCATTGGAACTTTAGGTGGAACAGGCCGAGTCACTGGTCCACATTTACATTATGAATTCTTGGTTAACGGCGTACACAAAAACCCGACGACAGTTGATTTACCACAATCTCAATCGTTAACTGGCGATCAGAAGAAGCAATTTGTGAAAGTGGCGAATCAGCAACTATCAAAATTACAGCAATACAAGGTACGCTTTATTGCTCGTAATGCGAACAACAACGGCTAAAGCTAACCGTCATAAAAAGCTAACCGTCATAAAATCAAAAGTCATAAATAAAACAATGCCCAACATGAAATTACTCCATGTTGGGCATTTTTGTATCAGTTCAATTTTGATTTAGCTTATACGCAGGGTATTTATACGCTAAACGATGCACCACACCCACAAGTAGTCGTTGCATTCGGGTTGTTTACGAAGAAACGAGAACCTTCCAAACCTTCAGTGTAATCAACTTCACCACCGATTAAATATTGCAAACTCATTGGGTCGACAACCAAGGTTACGCCTTGTTTTACGATTGTTGTGTCGCCATCGTTTACATTCTCATCAAATGTGAAACCGTATTGGAAACCACTACAGCCACCACCAGTAATGTAAACGCGAAGTTTTAGATTTGGATTTTCTTCTTCAGAAATCAGTACCTTTACACGTGATGCCGCAGCTTCAGAAAAAGATAAAGGTAGTTGTTCGTCGCTCATGATGACCTCTCTCATTAGCATTATATTAAAGAGGTAAAAACTCATTAATATGAAAATTCGGTAGCAAGCATTTCAAATGAAGCGAGCTAAAGTTGTTGCCGATTATCCAATACCTGAGTTGATCGTTCAAGTATCCATCATGGTCAAATATTGCTTTCATAAATCACGAGTAACCAATATGAATGGAAATTGTCGAGAAATCTTCAAAACTTCGACAAAAAGCCTAGTGAAATAAGTGCAAAATGATTCAGCTTAGTTACAATGTGCCCACTATTATTTTCTACTATTTCTCTACTTTCACCTTTCGGCTAATTTCACCTTAGCCCCAACTTGAGTAGAAGACACTTGTCATAACTATTTAAGGATAGATCATGAGCAAATCGGCTGAACTATATCAAAAAGCCCAACAAACTATTCCTGGTGGCGTTAACTCTCCAGTTCGTGCCTTTAACGGTGTAGGTGGTGCGCCACTATTTATCGACTGTGCAGACGGTGCGTTAATTTTTGATGTGGATGGTAAAGCATATATTGATTACGTGGGTTCTTGGGGACCAATGATCCTTGGGCACAACAACAAAGCAATTCGTAATGCAGTAATCAAAGCGGCAGAACGTGGTTTAAGCTTTGGTGCGCCAACCAAAAACGAAATCAAAATGGCTGAACTTGTGTCTGAAATGATTCCATCTATGGAACAGTTGCGCATGGTAAGTTCGGGCACTGAAGCAACCATGAGCGCAATTCGTCTTGCTCGTGGTTTTACTGGCCGAGATAAAATCCTTAAATTTGAAGGCTGCTACCACGGCCACGCTGACAGCTTATTAGTTAAAGCGGGTTCTGGCGCATTAACTCTTGGCCAGCCAAGCTCTCCAGGTGTACCAGCTGATTTTGCTAAACACACATTAACAGCAACCTTTAATAACTTGGAATCGGTTGAGGCACTTTTTGAAGCTCATCCAGAAGAAATCGCTTGTATCATCGTTGAACCGGTTGCGGGCAACATGAACTGTATTCCACCAGTTGAAGGTTTCCTTGAAGGTCTACGTAAAGTTTGTGACCAATACGGTGCATTGCTAATTTTTGATGAAGTAATGACAGGCTTCCGTGTTGCACAAGGTGGCGCGCAAGAATATTACGACATCAAACCAGACTTAACCACACTAGGTAAAATCATCGGCGGCGGCATGCCTGTAGGTGCTTTCGGTGGCCGTAAAGATGTGATGCAATTCGTTGCGCCAACTGGTCCTGTTTACCAAGCGGGTACCCTTTCTGGTAACCCAATTGCAATGGCTGCTGGTTTAGCTTGTTTGAAAGAATTGAAAGGCGAAGAAAACGAAGCTCGCCTAGAAAAACGCACTAAGCAATTAACTAAAGGTTTACGCAAAGCAGCTGAAAAATACGGTATTCCATTTACCACTAACCGTGTTGGCGGCATGTTTGGTTTCTTCTTTACTGATCAGAAGAAAATCACTTGCTACGAAGACGTGACAAAATGCGATGTTGAGAAATTTAAACGTTTCTTCCACCTAATGTTGGATCACGGTGTTTACCTTGCTCCTTCTGCATTTGAAGCAAGCTTTATGTCTTTAGCTCACGGCTCTCGTGAAGTTGAAGCAACGATTGAAGCGGCAGAACGTTGCTTTGCGATCATGGCGAAAGACGAGAAATAATCGTCCGTAAATAGCCATTTAAAAAGCTCAAAATTCAAAGGCATCATTTCAATTAAAGAAGTGATGCCTTTTTCTTTGGATCATTTTCTAGCATGAACCATTTTCTATCATTAATTACTGCCAATTCACGATAACTAAAATCGCTAACACTGCAAACATCAAACCGATCCACGGTATTTTTCGTTTCGGCTTGGCACTACAGCAACTTTCTTTATTATCACAACATCCCATGATGACCTCTTGATTCATCAATAAAACAAATTGAGAATAATTCTCAGTTGTATCGATTCATAATATTATCAAACTTAATATAGTCAATCCTAAAAACCAGACTCGTGGTAGAATTCAGTTAAATAAATCATCAAGGAAAAATAATGATTAATCGATTTCGAATGACGGGAACTCACTGGGTTCTGATCATTGCTTTGCTTGCTGCAGCTTATGCTTGTTATTTGCTTATTACGCCTTATATCAACTCAATAATTATGGCGTTTATTGTTTCATTATTGGTTTCTCCTCTGCACAGCCGCCTTTGGCAACGCATGCCCAACCATAAAAACCTCACCGCATTCTTATCTTGCTTGCTACTCACAGTGGTGATCGTGCTTCCTTTATTAGCCATTTTTGCATCGATCATTCAACAAGGGGCGCATTTCTCTCAAACGGTTTACGCTTGGGCGACAAATGGTGGAATTCAAGAAGTGCTTAATCAGCCGTATGTGGTTAAAGGCTTAGCTTTGGTGAACCATTATTTGCCATTCGATAACATTAATCCGCAAGAAATAGCTCAACGTGCGGCACGATTTATTTCTCAATTTGGCTCTATTTTAGTGTCCGTCAGCGCAGGCATTTTGGGCGATGCCACCAGCTTTATTATGAATGTATTCTTAATGCTGTTTGTGCTGTTCTTTTTATTACGAGACCAAGAAAAACTTGTGAATAGCATTCGTCACATTTTGCCATTATCACGCAGCCAAGAAGATCGCCTACTGCAAGAGATCGAGCAAGTGTCTAAATCAGCCGTGTTAGGTTCATTCTTAACAGCGGTAGCACAAGGTCTCGTCGGTGGTTTTGCTTTCTGGCTTGCAGGTTTACCGGGGCTATTCTTAGGCACAATGTTGGGGGCAGCGTCATTTATTCCCGTTGTCGGAACCGCTTTAGTTTGGGTTCCTGCTGCGATTTATGTGTTCTTTACTGGTGACACAACTTGGGCGATCTTCATTATGGTTTGGGGCGTTGCGGTAATTGGCTCGATTGATAACCTACTGCGACCACTGTTAATGCAAGGCAGTGCAGGCATGGACACCTTGATGATCTTCTTTGCACTGTTAGGTGGTATCCAACTGTTTGGCTTAATCGGCTTAATTTACGGCCCACTGATTTTTGCTATCACTATGGTGCTATTCAAAATGTATGAAGAAGAATTTAAAGACTTTTTGAATAAACAAGATAATAGCTAACCTTATCTAGCATCCTAGCTAACTTCATTATTTTGGATAAACAGGTTCGATTGTGAGAAAATCGAGCCTGTTTTTTTCATCTGCATTAGGTAACCCATGTCAACATACACTGCGCCAAGCCAAATCGCTCAACGCCAATTAGAATATTTCAATGGCAAACACGTTTTAATTGCTGGTGAAGCTGAAGATTTGTTTTGTTTAGAATTGGCAAAACATTGTGAATCTGTGTCTGTGTTCACGACTCATTATGGTTACTTCAAGCAGTTTGAAAAATACGACCAAGTTAGTGCTTACTTCGGTGCTGAATTAACAGAAGAAACGCAAGCGGACATGCTACTTCTGTACTGGCCAAAAGCCAAAGCCGAAGCAGAATACTTGCTGGCAATGCTGATGGACAAGCTTGGTGAGAATACTGAAATTTGTGTCGTCGGCGAAAACCGTTCAGGGGTTAAAAGCATCGAAAAAATGTTTGCTCAATACGGCATTGTTCGTAAATACGATTCAGCTCGTCGTTGCTCTTTCTATTGGGGGCAAGCAAATACTAAAGCGAAACCATTCAATCTCAACGACTGGTATAAAACCTACAGCTTAACCGTTGGTGAGGACACACTAACCATTAAAAGCTTACCGGGCGTATTTAGTCATGGTGAGTTTGATAAAGGCAGCGAATTGTTGCTTGATACTTTACCGGCACTGTCAGGCAAAGTATTAGACTTCGGCTGTGGCGCTGGCGTACTTGGTTGCGTCATGGCAAAACGTAACCCAAGCATTGAAATTGACATGGTAGACATCAGTGCGCTTGCGGTGGAATCAAGCAAAGAAACACTAAAAGCCAACAACCTAACCGGAAAGGTTTTTGCTTCTGATATCTATTCTGATATTGACGCTAAATACGATTACTTGATCAGTAACCCACCTTTCCATTCAGGTTTAGATACCGAATATTCCGCTGCGGAAACCTTACTTTCTCAAGCACCAAAACACATGAAACACCAAGCGAAAATGATCATCGTGGCGAACAATTTCCTAAAATATCCACCAATCATCAATCAAGCTTTTGGGCATTGTGATGTCTTGAATAAGAACAATAAATTCACCATTTATCAGGCTCAGAAAACCGCTTAATGTTCAGCTAATTAATCATTCACGACTTAAAGCGGCAACATAACGCCGCTTTATTTAATATATAAAGTTTCTTATCAATAAGACTTTTCAAGATAAATCTCTATCAATTTTGCGACTTTCTAGAGATTACCCCTCCTACATTCTTTTTATCATATATTTTCTATTTATTGGTTCTGATCACTTTTTTCATCATCAAAAATCAAGTTTTCTTAACTATTCAGAATAAAGATAGTAAAAGAACATCCTTTCTATTTTTATATTTTCATTTAAATCAGATGGTTAGTATTTAAATCTTGCCACTAAGAAAATAGCACGGTAAAGCATGTTTAAGTCAGGCGATTATTTTCCATTACAACGACTTCAACACACACTAATTGTGTCCTTTTTAGTGATTTGCCTAACGCCATTAATTCTGCTCGGATCTTTCTTTTTACACTCAGAAAATCAACAAATAAAGCAGCGAACAACTTTGCAGCTCGTTTCATTCCGTGATGCTAAAAAGCAACAGATCATCGACTATTTACAAGCGCAACAAGCAGAAGTAATGAACCTAGTTCACTCCAAATTAGCCTATTCCAGCGGCAGTCAATTACAGGGTTTTGTATATGCATTTAATAAACTTGGCCGCACTGCAGAAGAATCAAGAAAACTAGCGCAGCAAAGATATATTTTAAATTCTGGTGATCGGATTAAAACCTCAGTGCTGCCAGATTCGAAATATTTTACCAATATAGAAAGGTATCGTTTAGTTCATGAAAATTACCATTCGTCTTATCTGGATGTTATCAATCGCACGGATTTTACCGATATTTTATTGGTCGACTTACAAGGCAACGTAGTTTATTCCGTCAAAAAAAATCAGGCGTTTGGGAGCAATTTACTAACAGGAAAGAATAAAGATCATGTTCTAGGCCAGAGTTTTAAACGACTATCAGACATGGTGAAAGCATCGAGAAAAAATAACCAAGATTACACCCCATTAATAATGTCTGACTTTTCCGAGGTAGAGAGTCAACAAGTGCTGTGGATGGGTGCTCCAGTCATTCAAAATGGCCTATTACATAGTTATTTGATGTTTAAACTCCCCAATTTACACTTAACCAAACTTATATTTAGCAAAGCAAAAGATAGCCAACACATTTCAACACTTTTCGTTGGAAAACCCTTAATTTCAGAGCCGTTATCCATAAATAAATACCAAGCAAAAATATTGGGTTTATCTGACAAAGCCATCTCTATCAACAAAGTTGCAATTGAAGAAGCGCTAGCTGGGAAAACGGGCACAATCTCATTTAATGATAACCATGGAAATCCGATTCTTGCAGCATACAGCCCGATAACCATTCACAGCCAATCCTGGGCGTTAGTTGCAAATTTATCAGAAAAAGAAGCTTACAAACGAGTTAATTATCTAGCTAAAATCTTCTTTGTGATGCTAATGCTCGCCATTTCTATCTGTTTTCTAGCGTCTTATTACTTAGGGAAATGGATCAGTCATTCACTTAATCTATTAACTCAAAGGGAAAATTATATAACGACTGAAAATCAACAAATTGAAGTAAAAACATCAATATTAGAACAATCAATGTTGGATTCAGATCCCATTGCATCAGAGTTAAACCAAAGCCAAACGGAGCTACTAGAAGAAAACCAACATTTACAACAAGATAATGATGACCAAAATATTTATCAAACAAATGTCAGGGAGCTATTAGTCGAAACATTAAACATGGCACTGAAATATTGGCAGTCAAACACTCAACAAGATAAATACGCACTAGCTGAACAAAGTGGTTTATGGCGTGTCTACGACGACCGAGGCACACTGCAAACTCGTACCTTAGATAAATATCTGCACCTTGAAACTCTACCTAAAACACCACGCTGGAAAACCGTTTTAAGCACGATTGATTACATTCTGGAAAATACGAATAACGAGGATTCTCAGCGTGAGAAGATTCAATCAAGCCGAGAGCAATTACACCAATTATTAGCCAATTAAACCCAAGCGAAAAGCATAAGAAAAACTAATCCAAAAACCTGATTTTATTCTTGCAAACTGATACACAATTTAGTTGCCGATTTTACAGACAATCATTAATATCCCGCCTCAAATTCTTCTCTGCTGATTTTTCAACCGAACAAGTCATCAGAGATAAGCATAAATATTTCTGACTCAAATTTTTTATAGGATAAACCATGTCGACTAAAGTTAGTTTCATCAAACTTGCTTTTTTGATTGCCCTTTTGGCAGCGGTTGGTCAAATGACTCAAACCATGTATGTGCCGTCAATGGGTTATATGGCGCAAGAATTTCACGTTTCAGCGGCTTCTTTGCAAGCGGTTATGGCGTGCTATTTGATCCCTTATGGTTTATCACAATTTATTTATGGCCCATTGTCTGATCGCCTAGGTCGTCGCCCGATCATTTTGTCTGGTTTGGCGATTTATATCGTGGGTTCATTAGTTGCACTATTTTCACAAAACTACAGCTTGTTCCTTGTTGGCAGCTTTATTCAAGGCATGGGCATTGGTTGTGGGGGCGCAATGGCTCGCACGTTGAGCCGCGATTGTTTTGAAGGCAGAAAACTTCATAAAGTGAACAGTTTGATCAGCATGTGCTTGATGTTTTCACCTTTGGTTGCGCCTTTATTGGGTGGTTTTATTACCGAATATTTCAACTGGCGTGGCAGTTATTTATTTCTAACGCTGTTTTCAATTGGCGTGACTATTGTGATGTTTCGTAGCATGGCGGAAACCTTACCGCTTAGCGCACGCAACTACGATTCAGTCACCACTCGTTACCGTTATGTATTAAGCAGCCATAAATTCCAAGGTTACTTACTTTGCTTAGTGGCAACCTTTGCAGGCGTGGCGTTATTTGAAGCAGCTGCTGGCGTATTGCTTGGCGGTAAACTTAAACTTCCTGCAACCACTGTTAGCCTATTATTTATTGTGCCAATTCCGGGTTACTTATTAGGTGCTGCGATGTCGAGTTGGATTGCTTCTCGTCACTCGGAAAAACGTGCGCTTAACTTTGGCTTAGTAGCAATTGCAATTGGATCTTTAGTGATCTTTATTCCGGGCGTATTTGGTCATACCGATGCATTTAGCTTAGTTGGCGGCGCAACCATTTACTTCTTGGGTGCAGGCGTACTTTTCCCTGCAGCAACAACAGGTGCGATTTCACCTTTTCCACATCATGCAGGAACAGCGGGCGCGTTATTAGGTGGTATTCAAAACTTCGGTGCTGGCGTGGCAACTTTAATGGCGGCAATGTTACCAGCGCAAAACCAATTACCTTTAGGGGCATTGATGTTGGCGATGTCTTTATTAGCGGTTTTAGGTTTATATCGAGTCAATAAAACACCTATGTCGCCAGATGCTTTAGAGACAGCGCACTAATAATGAGCAGCAATATTAACTAAACAACTCATTTAAAAAGTCACCGCACCAAAATGGTACAAATTTACAGTAAAAAGAAGGATTAGATCAAAAGTCGATCCTTCTTTTTTCATTTAAATAACCTTTTTTATTTAAATAACAGCAAATTACCACTTCATAACTTCTATCAGAACTGAAAAGGTTCTTTTTAATATTGATCGTTTTCTCACCTTTTATAATCCGTATCATGCCTCAGACTGTAAAACATTTTTAATTTTTATAACTTTTGTTGAGAGAGTTTGTTAAGAGGTTCGTATGAAAAATTTTATTGCGTTTCTTATCCTCGCTATCGCCGCAGCTATGGTTACTTGGATTGATAACGCTATTGGCTTGAAATGGGCTATTTTGTCCGTTATCGGCTTTGGATTAGGTTTTACCCTATCGTTCAGCCGTTTTGGTATTGCATTTGGTTGGCGTGAAATGATCACCAAACGCAGCAGTTACCATGTTCGAATCCACCTTATTACCATTCTCACTGAAATCGTTTTCTTCACTGTTTGCCTTTCTTTTGCACATGCACTCTTTAATGGCGACATGGTAGGTAACGTTTCTCCAATCGGTGTTCCTTTTATTGTGGGTGCGTTCTTATTTGGTATCGGTATGCAGCTTGCAGGTGTTTGTGCCTCAGGTACGCTTTACTGCTGCGGTGAAGGTAATCCTCGCGCTTGGATCGTGTTCATCTTCTTTGGTGTCGGCACTATCATCAGTAACCACTGGAAAAAACCATTAAACGAAACTTTCCACAGCCAAGTTGTGATGGCGAAAGATCTTACCGGCAATATCTGGAGCGGTATGTTCTTAAACCTTGCTTTACTTGCTCTGTTGTTTGTTTTGTTTGTTTACACTGAATACAAAAAACACGGCAAGATCATGCCTGTTTTCAATACTAAAGAACTGTTCTGGAAAGATGGTCGCTTCACCATTCTAACTGGCGGTTTGATCATTGCAGTATTGAACTCATCAGTTGTGGCGATCAACGGTAAAGCATGGACAATCACTGGCGCGATCTACAACATGTCGGTGCATTTCGCGAACCTATTCGGTTTTGAATCAAGCAGCCCATTATTGCAAGTGCCACTATTTAAAGACCCAATGGTTGGTATGTTCTTCCTTGGTTTACTTGGCGCAACATTCTCTCGTTGCATCATCGGCAATCAAAACCAAACACCAGTTAAAGTAGGTAGCAGTATGGCAGCAGTGCTAGGCGGTTTATTACTTGGTCTTGGCGGTGTATTTGCTGGTTGTAACCTTGGTGGTTTCTTCGATGGCACGGCATCAGGCAGCTTGCACGGTTGGGTTTGGATGCTAATGGCATTGGCAGGTAGCTTTATTGGTATCCGTTTACGTCCTGTCTTTAAGATGGCATAAGCGCTAAAGCTGAATTAAAAAAATCAAACGCTGTGATTTCAAACGAGATCACAGCGTTTTTTATTGAGCTTTATTCATTATTAATCTGTTTAATGTTTATCTATTCGCAAAGTCTCAAACGACATGGATGTCGTTTGCGAAGCGACTAGGATAGGACAGCGTCTTTGCTAATAGATTACATGAATAGACAGTTACTGAAAAATTACGCCAATGCAGGCTTAGAGAACTGAATACCATCCCAACCGTGAGTGATGAAATTACGGATGTTTTGATGATCAGTATTTTCAGGATGCAACAAAACATCTTCTCGGTAAAACTTGCCAAAACACGCCAAGGTTTGCGCTTCCGTCAGCAAATTCATTTGAGCAAAAGCAAAGATCTTGCAAGAGCCGTTATTCTGCCCCGCTTCATTTTTTAGTTCACCATTGGTAAATGCAGTTGGAGTAAATTTATAGTTAGCATCAATCACTGCAATGGTTTGTTCAAATTCCACCGTTAACGGCTCGTGAGTCACATGGTTCAAAAATTCCGTGAGAGTCATGTTTATTCCTTTGTCTTACTGTTTATTTAAAGTTTGTCACCACTCTACAGATTTGCAAAAACAAATAAACCCTCGCTGTCCATTTCTACTGAGACAGATTGCCCAATATTCAATTGTAGGCTGGATTGGCCCCAAATTTTTTCACCTTGTACTTCTATCGCATAACGGCAATTATCGCCCATAAATTGTTGTTCGATGATCTTTGTGGTTCCTGTTTCATCTGGCTGAAAATGCACATGCTGCGGTCGCAATAAAATCTCTGCATCTTGTCCTTTTTCTAAGGCTTTTTTAGGTGAACGCTCGCTAGAAATAAACAGAGAACCTAATGCCGTTTCAAATTGATTTTCAGAAATTTTGCTCGCTTTCAAATAGCTGCCGCCACCTAAAAAGTTAGCCACAAACTTGCTTGATGGTTGGTAATACAATTCCGTTGCAGAGCCAAATTGTTCAATCACACCGTGGTGCATTACCGCCATTTTATCGGCAAAGGCAAAAGCTTCTTCACGGGAGTGAGTCACAAAAATTGCTGTTACGCCTCGTTGTTTAAATATATCTCGAATATCTCGGATCAGCTCGTGGCGCACTTGTGTATCAATATTGGAAAAAGGTTCATCCAATAACAGCAAATCAGGTTGGCAAGCCAGTGAACGAGCAATCGCTACTCGTTGTTGTTGTCCGCCTGAAAGTTGATGCGGATAACGGTCGCCAAGCCCAGTTAAGTGCACCAATTCCAGCATATTCTCGACAATACTTTCTTGCTCGGATTTAGGCTGATGATGGATCCCAAAAGCGATGTTTTGCGCCACTGTCAAATGAGGAAACAAAGCGTAATCTTGAAAGATCATACCGATGTTTCGCTGCTCAGGTGCAAGGTTCATATTCGAATTTGAAAGCGGTTTACGGTTCAAAGAAATCTCACCCGATGAAATAGGCAGTAATCCGGCAATCACTTTCAACAAGGTCGTTTTACCGCAGCCACTCGCCCCAAGTAAGCAAACAATTTCACCTTTATTGACTTCCAAACTCAGGTTTTCAAGCACAGGTTCTGCATTTACATCGTAGTGGCAGGTAATGCGATTGATACTCAAAGTTTCTTGTTCGGCATGAAGATTAGGTTGTTCGGCATGAAGATTAGGTTGTACGTCAGACATCATTTTCTAAACCTTTAATGCTGTTTCTCTATCGAGCGATTAATCAAAATCAGTGGGATCAAACCAAGCAAAATCAATAAAATCGCAGGCAGTGCGCCCAGTTCTAATTGCTGATCAGACACGAAGTTATACACATAAGTGGCTAAAGTTTCGAAGTTAAACGGCCTAAGTAAAATCGAGGCGTTTAGCTCTTTCATCGACTCAATAAACACCAATAAACCGGCAATCAATGCACTGCGCATAATCAGTGGGATATGCACTCGCTTTAACATTTGTGAACTATTACATCCCATTGTTCGCGCAGCCATATCCAAGTTAGGCGAGACCTTAGCTAAACCACTTTCAACACTACCAATTGCCACCGCAGCAAAGCGCACGCTCAAAGCAAAAACTAAAGCGAACATGCTGCCAGAGAACAACAGCCCCACGCGTCCCCATCCAACCGATTTAGCGACGTCATTGGTAAAGTGATCAAAACTTAAAACCACTACCATGATACCAATGGCTAATACGGTTCCCGGCACGGCATAGCCTAAAGAAGAAAGGCGCATCGGTAGTAAACTATTCATTTTAGGTTTACTTATATTTACGCTATTTGCAGCTAAGCGATGGTAGAAATTCACCACCAAAGCAATCAGCACACACACCGCAGCTGCACTAAAAGACACATATAAACTGTTCAATGAATAGGTGTGAAATTCATCAGTCCAACTCGCTGCAAAATACTTTGAGGCATAGATCAGCAATTGGATCATAGGTAGTAAAAAGCCTGCGATAACCAAACCCCAACACCAAACGAGAGCAGCAATTTTTTTCCAGCCCGTCAAGGTAAAACGATTATCTTCATGTTGGGAAAATTGCGCTTGAAAATGCTTTTGCTTACGGCGACTGTAACGCTCCGCACTGAGTAACAAGATCACCACCAGCAACATGATGGAAGAAATTTTGGCTGCTGCGGTTAAGTTCGAATAGCCCAGCCAAGTGTCATAAACCGCAGTGGTTAAGGTGCTAACGGCGAAATAACTAACCGTGCCGAAATCGCCCAAGGTTTCCATTGCCACCAGCGATAACCCCACCGCAATTGCAGGTCGAGCAAGAGGTAATGAAATGCGGAAAAAACTCTGCCACGGCGTGCAATTGAGTAATAGTGCCGACTGCAACAAACTGCTGCTTTGCTCCATAAAGGCGGAACGAGCCAGTAAATAAACATAAGGAAATAGCACCAAAGCCAGAATAGTCATTGCGCCCGGCAGAGTGCGTAAGTCAGGAAACCAGTAATCTTGCGGTGTTAAGTTGAATGTTTCTCTTAACCAGATTTGGATTGGGCCAGCAAAATCGAACCAGTCGGTATAAATGTAACCCACAATGTAACCCGGCATTGCCAATGGCAGCACTAATGCCCATTGCAGATATTTAGCGGTTGGAATTCGACACATGGCAATAATCCACGCGCTCGGTACGCCAAAAATAAAGGCGAGAGAAATCGTTCCCAACAACAACCAGAAAGTATTTAAGGTGTAAGTAGGCAATACGGTGGCAAACAAGTGCGAAAACAACTCATTACTTTCGCCAATCGAGGTATAAAAAATCGCTAAGATCGGCAATACCAGCAGCACCATAAATAGTCCGCTTCCCCATTGCCAAGCCTTATTCTGCACTGCTGTATTTTGCATGGCTGTATTTTGCAAAGATTTGTTCTTATATTTTTTTATCATTTCAACAAACACAAAAGGGAAGCCGAAGCCTCCCAGTTTATTTTTTATAATTGAATCAGTTGGTTAAATTCAGCATTAAAGATCGAATTTAACTTCATCGACTAACTTAACCGCTGCTGCATGGTATTTCGCAATATCTTCAAGCGGTAAAGTATCGGCTTTGTATGTACCCCAAGAGGCAACCAATGTTGAAGATGGAACACCTGGTTTAACTGGTGATTCAAAGTTCAATTCCGCATACATTTTCTGTGCTTCATCGCCAGACAAGAACTCCATCAATTTCAAAGCATTCTCTTTATTTGGAGAGTATTTTGCCATTGCCATGCCGCTGATATTAACGTGCGTACCAAAAGCTTCTTGACCTGGGAAGTTGATTTCAACCGCGTCTGCCCATGCTTTTTGCTCTTTATCTTCTAGCATTTTGCCTAGGTAATAACTGTTGCCCAATGAGTAATCACATAGGCCTTCTTTGATTGCTTGAACTTGTCCACGGTCGTTGCCTTGTGGTTTACGAGCTAGGTTCGCTTTCACGCCTTCAAGCCATTTTTTCGCTTCAGCTTCACCGTGATGTGCAATGACTGAAGAAATCAAAGAGACGTTATATGGGTGCTTACCCGGACGAGTACAAATTTTGCCTTTGTATTCTGGTTTAGCAAGGTCAAGATAATCAAACGATGCAGGCAATTTGCCAACACGATCTTTAGAAGAATAAACAGCGCGAGAACGTGTAGTTACACCAAACCACTCGTTTTCTTTGTCACGATATTGCGCAGGAATATTGCCGTTGATCACTTCAGAATTGACCGATTGCACAACGTCTTTTTCCCTCAGTTCTTTAAGGCGACTAATATCAACTGTTAATACAACGTCGGCAGGGCTGTACTCGCCCTCTTGGATCAGTTTTTCAGCAATACCATCTTTTGCGAACTTCACATTTACCTTGATGCCAGTTTCTTTGGTGAATTCTTTTAGCATTGGCTCAACAAGGAAAGGTTGACGGTAAGAGTAGACATTCACTTCTTCTGCGGCGAAAACAGTAGGGGCAAAAGTAGATGCGGCAATCGCAGAGGCAAGTAAGAGTTGTTTCATTGAATTCGTCCTTAAATATATAACAAATAGAAATGATAATAATTATCAGTTCGGTAATTATATCCATGAGAAACATTTACTCAATCCCGACTGGTTCACAAAAATGCAAAAACCCCACTCAATCGAGCGGGGTTTTGTAGCATAGCTTTAATAACTATCTAATTATCTTACGGGTTTATGTTTGTTCTTAAAAACGATACTTAAACCACATTTTTCAATATTTGTTTTAGTGCTTACTTGTTGTTAGTAAATTCAGGGTAAGCAGCAACACCACAGTCGTACATATCAACACCTGCGATTTCTTCTTCTTCAGAAACTCGGATACCCATAGTTGATTTTAGGATGCCCCACACAATCAAGCTTGCGATAAATACCCATGCGAAGATAACAACTGCACCGTAGATTTGCGCACCAAAAGTTGCATCTGGATTACTGAACGGAACCATTAGAAGACCGAACACACCACACACACCGTGTACAGATAGCGCACCTACTGGATCATCAATTTTCACTTTATCGAAGAACAAGATGCTGAAGATAACCAACACACCTGCAATCGCACCAATCACAACTGCTAATACTGGAGATGGTGTAGCAGGACCCGCCGTGATAGCAACTAGACCAGCCAATGCACCGTTCAAAATCATAGTTAAGTCAGCTTTACCCCAAATCAGCTTCACTGCGATAAGTGCTGCGAATGCACCTGCTGCTGCTGCTGCGTTAGTGTTTAGATAAACCATACCAACTGCAGTTGCATCATCAGCCGTTGTTAATGCTAATTGAGAACCACCGTTAAAGCCGAACCAACCGAACCATAGGATGAATGTACCTAAAGTTGCTAATGGCATGTTTGAACCTTGGATTGGGTGAACTTCACCGTTTTTACCGTATTTGCCTTTACGAGCACCAAGTAGTAGCACACCAGCTAGAGCTGCTGCTGCACCTGCTAAGTGAACGATACCTGAACCAGCGAAGTCGCTAAAACCTGCTGCAGAAAGGAAGCCGCCACCCCAAGTCCAGTAACCTTCGATTGGGTAGATAAAGCCAGTTAATACAACGCTAAAGATCAAGAAAGTCGATAGCTTCATACGCTCAGCAACTGCACCCGATACTACAGACATCGCTGTTGCAACGAATACCACTTGGAAGAAGAAGTCTGCACCTAGAGAGTGACCAGCGTCATCAGCTTGAGTACCGATTAAGCCACCAAAGCTAGGAATGATGCCGCCTTCTGCGTTGCCTACATACATGATGTTGTAGCCAAACAATAGGAACAAAGTACAAGCGATCGCGTATAACACAAAGTTTTTAGTCAAAATTTCAGTGGTGTTTTTTGAACGAACTAAGCCTGCTTCTAACATGGCAAAACCCGCTGCCATCCACATTACCAATGCACCAGATATCAATAAAAAGAAAGTATCAACTGCATATTTAAATTCTGTTAATTCCATATATAAATTCTCCAATTCCT
This sequence comes from Vibrio sp., assembly GCA_047975485.1. GTDB lineage: Bacteria > Pseudomonadota > Gammaproteobacteria > Enterobacterales > Vibrionaceae > Vibrio. The sequence continues at coordinate 51,979 of JBKEDP010000018.1, forward strand.
AACTTTGAGCTTTATCTTTTTAGCTAGTTAATAAAGCAATTTCTTATAAAGCTTCGTCGTCCATCTCACCAGTACGGATACGAACGGCATGTTGTAGGTCGTAAACAAAGATCTTACCGTCACCGATTTTGCCGGTTTGCGCTGCTTTCATGATCGCTTCAATCACACGATCCACATTGTCAGCTTGAGTTGCGATCTCAACTTTCACTTTCGGTAGGAAGTCCACTTGATACTCTGCACCACGATAAAGCTCGGTGTGCCCTTTTTGGCGGCCAAAACCTTTTACTTCAGAAACTGTCATACCTTCGATGCCAACATCCGCAAGTGCTTCACGAACGTCATCTAATTTAAATGGCTTGATAATTGCGCTAATTAATTTCATTGCATTCCCTCATCATGGTGCATTTTGATTACGCATAAACATAATCAAGTTGCGTGCCAACTTTTTAACGCAATGAAATTAAAGGAATTTATGAATAGGAAGGGAATATGGGGAAAGGTGTTGCACCAAGATCGAGCAACACTTTCACAAAGACAAAGCAAAAATGGAAAAAAGAGAAGTCTTAGCTAACGAATGCACGCCAAGAATGCAAAACTTGCTCGAAATCTTCAATTCCGCACCAAGATTCACTTTCTTCATCGTAAGCCGACATGCCATCATCGAATTCATCTTCTTCATTAGATAACAAGCGATTAGCTGAAATATGGATTTCATTTTGCTCCAAGAACAAGCACCAATCTTGCCCTTCTAGCTTAAATTCTTGTACGGTGTTTTTCTGTGCACTAATTTGTTGCATCACACGATCAAGCTTATTCACGTCTGATCCAATTTCATCCAATAGCCAATGGCCAATCGCTTCATGCCCAGATGAAAACTCCACACGGTAGCTACCATCTAATGTATTTTTCTTAAATTCGAAATCCATAGCTTGTCTCTTTTGTTAACGCTTTAAATTGAAAGGGATTTTATCACTAAATATCCACACACTTCAGTGATACAGAATACTTACCGCTTTTTAATTGTATGAAATCCTATAATTTTTGGCGACCGTTCACGTTATAGCCTGCAACTACATGCCTAATATCGCTACCAATTCATTCCAAATTCAGTTTTAACAAAAACACTCTAGCCTTTTGTTTCAAAGACTAAAATTTGAAATTGGTCATGGATTAGTCAGCTAACTTTATGGACAAAAAAGCTATTTAAAACTGAATGTGACGGCCTCCAAGCATTCTATTTTATTGGTCAACTATTGTACTAAAGCAAGGAGATGAACGGACAAATCTCATCTCAAGTGTCGATAATTAAAAGGAAAATTGTATGCTTAAGAAACTTACCCTTGCTGCTATGATCAGTGGCGCCCTACTTTCTCCATCTATTTTTGCTCAAGATCTTACTGTTGGTTTTTCACAGATCGGTTCTGAATCTGGTTGGCGTGCAGCGGAAACCAGCGTGGCGAAATCTGAAGCAGAAAAACGTGGCATTACGCTTAAAATTTCCGACGCTCAACAAAAACAAGAAAACCAAATCAAAGCGGTTCGCTCCTTCATTGCTCAAGGTGTTGACGCTATTTTCATCGCACCAGTCGTAGCAACAGGTTGGGAACCAGTATTAGAAGAAGCGAAAGACGCGGAAATTCCAGTGTTCTTACTTGACCGTGGCATTGACGTTCAAGATGACTCTCTATACACCACAGCGGTTATGGCCGATAACGTACTTGAAGGTGATCTAGCGGGTAAATGGCTAGTGAACAAAGTCGACGGTAAACCTTGTAATGTCGTTGAACTTCAAGGCACGGTTGGCGCAAGTGTGGCGATTGACCGTAAAAAAGGCTTCCAAGATGCGATTGCTGGCAAAGATAACCTAAAAATTATCCGTACCCAATCTGGCGACTTTACTCGTAGTAAAGGTAAAGAAGTGATGGAAAGCTTCATCAAAGCGGAAGATAACGGTAAAAACATTTGTGCCGTATTCTCTCACAATGACGACATGGCAATTGGTGCAATCCAATCTATCAAAGAGGCTGGTTTGAAACCGGGTTCTGACATTTACGTTATCTCTATCGATGGCGTGCCAGACATCTTCAAAGCAATGATTGCGGGTGAAGCAAATGCAAGTGTGGAATTGACTCCAAACATGGCTGGCCCTGCGTTTGATGCGCTTATCAAGATGAAAGAAGACGGCACTATGCCACCGAAATTTATCAAAACAGACTCTAAACTATTTGAACCTGACAGCGCGAAAGAGCAACTAGAACTTAAAAAAGGCATGGGTTACTAATTCGAGCTTTGAGTTATTCATATCTTAACTCAATAAGAATTAGCCTCTAATTTTCGGCGGTCGCATTTTGCACCGCCGAATACCCGCAAACCGTTAAAAGGATTACACGCTTTTTAGGCTAGCAGACTCTTTGCAGCCTTGGTTAAGCGTTAACGGAGTCAGTATGCCAGCAGAAAATATCCAAACCCATACAAAACAAACTGCCTCAACGCCCGCTCCCCCACTGTTACAAACGCGAGGGATTAGTAAATCGTTTCCCGGTGTCCGCGCTTTAGATAATGTTGATTTTGAACTTCAACAAGGCGAAATAATGGCACTTCTGGGTGAAAATGGCGCAGGCAAATCTACCCTTATCAAAGCCTTAACTGGCGTTTATCACAAAGATTCTGGTGACATTTTCTTAGAAGGCCAGTCGATTAACCCAATCAATACCTCTCACGCTCAACAACTCGGTATTGGTACGGTTTATCAAGAAGTGAACTTACTGCCGAATATGTCGGTTGTGGACAATTTATTTATCGGTCGTGAGCCAATGAAATGGGGCTTTATTGATCGTCGAACCATGACTAAACAAGCGCAAGATCTGGTCAAACAATACGGACTCAAAATAGATGTCAGCTTGCCGCTAAACCATTTTTCAGTCGCCATTCAGCAAGTAATTGCCATTGCTCGTGCCGTTTCTCTTTCTGCCAAAATTTTGATCTTAGATGAACCAACTGCCAGCCTCGATAACAACGAAGTGCAAATGCTGTTCGATATTATGCGAGATCTAAAACAGCAAGGGATCAGCTTAATTTTTATCACCCACTTCCTCGATCAAGTTTATGAGATTTCAGATCGCATTACGGTTTTGCGAAACGGTCAAATGATCGGAACTCGTCGCACAGATGAATTGCCTCGCATCGAACTGATTAAAATGATGTTGGGTAAAGATCTTGAAGACAATGCATTAAAACGCGCAGGGAAAACTCGACTAAGTGACGATCCAACGATCCAACTTAAAAACTACGGCAAACGTGGCACGATTGAACCTTTTAATCTTGAAGTTCATCCAGGGGAAATTGTCGGGCTTGCAGGGTTACTAGGATCTGGCCGCACCGAAACTGCAGAAGTTATTTTTGGCATTCTGGCTAAAGATAGCGGTGAATGCGTGTTTAAAGGTGAAAAGCTCACAATTAACTCTGCCAGAAAAGCCTCTCGATCTGGTTTAGGTTTCTGCCCTGAAGATCGCAAAACCGATGGCATTATCGGTGCAGCTTCAGTGCGAGAAAACATCATCTTGGCACTGCAAGCACAAAAAGGTTGGTTTAATCCGATTCCGTTTAAAGAACAGCAGGAAATTGCGACTCGCTATATCGAACAACTTGGCATCAAAACCCCAAGCATGGAACAGCCTATCGAGTTTTTATCCGGCGGGAATCAGCAAAAAGCCTTGTTAGCACGTTGGCTATTAACCAAACCAAAATTCTTAATCCTAGATGAACCGACTCGCGGTATTGATGTTGGTGCTCACGCGGAAATTATTCGATTAATTGAAACCTTGTGTGCCGATGGTTTGGCGTTATTGGTTATTTCATCTGAACTTGAGGAACTGGTTGGCTACGCAGATAGAGTCATTGTGCTGCGGGATAGAAAACAAATTGCTGAAATCCCAACTGAGGAGTTAAGCGTGCCGAATATTATGAAAGCGATTGCTCAAGGAGGGGTAGCATGAGTACAGACACCGCTCAACAATCCATAAAAAGCCAAGAAAAGGCAATAAAAACACCCGAAAATAAAACGCCACAAAGTGCATCTTCTGGCTCAAAATTTAAGATCCCAAAAGGTGCACCACAGATTGCGGCTTTGCTTTTGGTTTTAATCATTAACAGCTTGGTGGCCGATGGTTTTTTCTCGATCCATATTCACGATGGACGCTTCTTCGGTAGTTTGATTGATATTTTAAACCGTTGCGCTCCTGTTGCTTTACTGACGCTCGGTATGACTTTAGTAATCGCAACTGGCGGCATTGATTTGTCCGTAGGTGCTGTGATGGCAATCAGTGGAGCAACAATGGCAACACTCACATCACAAGGTTACTCAATTCCTGTTGTGCTCATTTTCTCTTTACTTGCCGGTTTAGCTTGCGGTTTATGGAACGGATTCTTAGTCGCGATATTTAAGATCCAGCCCATAGTGGCCACGCTGATCCTTATGGTTGCAGGCCGTGGTATTGCGCAGCTTATTACCGAAGGTCAAATCATTACTTTCCATAACGACACTCTTTCATGGCTAGGTAGTGGATCTTTCTTGTACTTCCCAACTCCTGTCATCATCACCCTACTTTGTACCTTGTTTGTATGGTTACTGACTCAAAAAACCGCTTTAGGGCTATTTATTGAATCTGTCGGGATCAACATTCGAGCAGCAAAAAACGCAGGGGTAAATACACCGGTTATTGTTATTTCAACTTATATGCTTAGCGGTTTAATGGCAGCGATTGCGGGCATTATTGTCGCAGCAGATATCAAAGGTGCTGACGCCAATAACGCAGGTTTATGGCTAGAAATGGATGCAGTTTTAGCTGTGGTGATTGGTGGTACATCCTTGATGGGTGGACGTTTCCATCTATTCCTCGCATTGGTTGGTGCTTTGATTATTCAAGGGGTTAACACGGGGATTTTGCTTTCTGGTTACCAACCACAATGGAACCAAATCGTAAAAGCTATCGTGGTTTTGGTCGTTCTCGTTCTGCAATCTTCAACGGTATTAAGTTCTCTAAAGCGAGGTAAATCATGATTAAACGTCACTTACCTTTAATGATCACAATCTGTGTTTTCGTGCTTGGCTATTTAATTTGTTTGACTGAATACCCTGCTTTTTTAACTACACGAGTGATCTGTAATATTCTCACTGATAACGCCTTTTTAGGCATCATAGCGGTGGGAATGACTTTTGTTATTTTATCGGGAGGAATCGATTTATCCGTTGGTGCTGTGGTGGCATTTACCGGTGTCTTCTTAGCGAAAATCATTGGTGATTATGGCGTTAGTCCTGTGATTGCCATTCCTTTGGTTTTGGTCATGGGTGCTGCTTTTGGTGCCATGATGGGTTGGTTGATCGATACGTTAAAAATTCCACCATTTATCATTACTCTAGCTGGCATGTTCTTTTTGCGTGGCTCTAGCTTTTTGATTTCAGAGCAATCCATTCCAATTAACCACCCTATTTTTAGAGAACTTTCTCGCATGTCGTGGAAGATTTTTGGCGGAGGTCGGTTAAGCCTAATTGCGATCATCATGCTGGTAGTCGTCGCATTCGGGATCTATCTTGCGCACCGCACTCGCTTCGGCAATAACGTATACGCAGTGGGCGGTAATGCTCAATCAGCCGGCTTAATGGGGATCCCTGTTCGTCGCACTAACATTTGCATTTATATGTTATCTACCTTCCTCGCAACCTTAGCGGGTATTGTGTTTGCGATTTACACGTCAGCGGGTTATCCACTTGCTGCTGTTGGTGTAGAACTAGATGGTATTGCTGCCGTTGTTATTGGCGGAACCTTGCTTTCTGGCGGTGTCGGAACGGTATTTGGCTCTTTGTTCGGGGTGTTAATCCAAGGCTTAATCCAAACCTACATTACCTTCGACGGCACATTAAGCTCATGGTGGACAAAGATCATCATAGGCATTTTGCTGTTCTGCTTCATCGGCCTACAACGTTTGTTGGTGGTACTTTCAGAACGTCGCCGTAATGCATATTCCGAGGATGAACCAAAAATTGAAGCCACTTAAATCACAAGATTATCGTTAACCGTATCTCTCCATCAGAGAAATTTTTGCGAGTCGTAATGGCTCGCTTTTTTATCTTTAAAAACGATCTAGTAATTATTCAAAAGTAAAAAAAACCGCCAAATTAAGACGGTTTTATAGATTGAATAAAAATAAATCAATTTAAATAAAGTGTACGCATAGTCTCTATATCTACACCAATCTCATTTAAGAAGTTTTCCATACCACCATGATTTAAAGCTATATCAGAATAAAATGCATCGAGATATTCTTTTTTAATTAATTCAGCCTGAGTAATTTTGTCTACACTTGAATCAGCAGGTGAGTCAGCTTGCTGGTAAATATATTCAGCTGTATTGTGCTTATCATCATAAGTGTATTCATTGGATTTAAGGTAATCTTCATAAATCGTATCACGATCAACACCTAAAGATTCTAAGACCAATGCTGCCGTCATTCCTGCTCTATCTTGACCCGCTGTACAATGCCATAGTGTTGCTTTACCTTCTTGAATCAAAGCAAAAATTTGTGTCCATTGGTTAACTTTAAAATCATCAACCGCATAAGCTGGCAGCATAAAATCATCCACATTACCGGCTAGCAATGCATCATAATATGGTTGGTATAAATCCTCTGGAGTTGAGCCGGTTTGAGTCTCACCACCTGATGTATCCTCAGATAATGCAATTTGATGAATAACAATTGAATCAGGCACGGCATCTGGTTGATTGGCAATTTCAGAATCTGTTCGTAAATCGATATCGTATTCAATACCTAAATCAGTCAATACTTGGCGATCATTATCCGTTAACTTAGATAATTCTCCCGAACGAAATAATTTACGTGAAACAATTTTCTTGCCATCAGCACCTTCATATCCGCCAAGATCTCGGAAGTTATCTTCACCATCTAAAACAATGTGGTGAGCATCAGAATACACAACACTGTCAACCACCGCATTTGTATCCTTGTCATTATCGTCATCGCTTCCATTACAAGCCGAAAGTAAAGCTGTACAGATCATTATTAGTGCAAGTTTAGAGGTATTTGCTTTTAACATCATATTCCCTGTTTTTTATTGTAGTATTTAACCGTTTGAAATTTGAGCTTATTTTTATGGCTAACTATTACGTTTTATTTACAGAAATATGATATTTATAAAAACCTCAATAAAAGACTGCTTGATATTCAATTAGCTCCTCAATACTTTTCCTATCAAATGGCGATGCTTGATTTACGCTAATTAAATTAGATAAATCACAGCTTCGATTATGGATAAATCGGAAAATGTTCAGCCAATGAAATAAGTACTTACTACTCATCTTATTTCTTTGTTCATAAGGCAACCATTCATCAAAAGCCAGCCAAAAGTCCTCTTGCCAATTCGGTTGAGTAGTCACTAAAGTTTGGATTTTTTGCTGAGTGATTTCTGGCTTACGGGTTAAAGATCCAATTCCGACCGACCAATATTTCCCTGCATAATCATGTTCAAAACCAAGCCATTTTTCTTGCCACCAACTTAGGGATTTTACCAAAGGATTCTCGCTGTTTTTGGCTGAAAATTTTCGTGATTTCACTTGCGTGTTTTTCATCTTTTTATGTTGATGAGTATGAATATAAAACAGATTAATTTTTGGAGTTATCACCGATTCCGGCATAAAAGTAAAAATCGCAGAACCACGCAAAAAGCTTTCGTGCTCCAAAAGCAGAAACAAAGAATTAGTGTTTTTAAGCAAGTATTTTAAGTGCTGCATATGAGAATGAGCAGCGTACACAGGGCGCAACAAAACCCCGTCGGAATGTTGGCTATATTTCGCATCAGCATAAGCTAATTGATCAAATTGGCTGCGAGCTAAAATCTTTTGATAAGTCCGCTCAGCACGCAATAAGACTTGATTTGTCTGGGTTATCTCTGCTTCTTTAGTTTCCAGTTTATATTGCCCTTGCTGAGCGAGAGGAAAAGCGGCTAACTGATTTTTATCCAATAAATTATGGGTGATAAGTAACTGATAACCTGAATGGCTTTCTGCTGTTGACAGTAACCACAGATGCGTACTTTTCGAAAGCTCATTTGGTTTAGATAACTCGTTTTGTTTAGATGACTCATTTTGCTTAGAAAGAGGTGTCGTTAATCCCGAGCGGCAATTCAATATATGACTGCGAGTTTGTAAAGTTAAGTCGGAGAATGCTCCAAAATATTGTTGTTCAAATCGACGACTACAAGCTTCTAATAACTCACTCATTTGAATTAAGCGTTGATAAAACAATTTACTGTTTAAGCCTAACTTAGCTTGAAGTTGCGCCGGTGTGTCACCTTCAAATAAGGCATCTAACCAAGGCTGTAATGTCGCTTGGTACTTTTTACTATTAACCGCAGTTTTTACTGTTCCACATTGTTGGCATTTAAAACGCTTTGAGCCTGCTTTTGTTTGCCCGTATCGAGTCCAATAACTTTCTGCAAAATAAGGTTGGCAATCACAAACTAAAGTAAGCCATTTAGCCGGTTGAAAATGGGATTGAGTAATTTGTTGATTAAGTGCTTGAATCGGTTCATTGAGTAAAACCGGTGGGTAGGCATCACATAAAGGACAATGATAAGCCGCATAGCCCAATCGAGTAGATGGTTGATAACGAGTTAAATCTGAGATGCCACAATTCGGGCAACCAGTAGATTTACAGCCGTTATATTCTGAGCGAAATAACGGCTGTGAATAATCATAAAGCACTGCATCACCTATCTAAGCAATTAAAATCAATGCCTTAGTTTACCTGACTGATTGTGGGTATCAATTCGCCTTATAGCTCACATCGATTTGACGGCCTAGATCTGGCACATGGATTGATTTTTTCGACTTAAATCCATCAATCAAAACTTGAGTCACTGAATCACCTTCAGATAGCAATTTACCTTTAGCAAAGACTTTATAGCCGTCACCACCTGAAGCTGCGTATGAATAGGTTGCAACACTGTATTGATGGTTATCATCAACCGGTTGACCATTAATCTTTAACGTTAGTAGGCGCTTACCTTCAGGCTTAGTGCTGTCATAAGTTGCATTGATGCCTGAGAACTGAGCCAAGCCGTATGGCAAAGTGTAGCTATATTCCAAAAGCTGTTTCACTTGCACACCAGATAATGACACCACATTCAAAGTATCAGTGAATGGGAATAAATCCATCACGTTTTCCATTGTGATTGGGCCTTTATTCAAATCGATACGAATACTGCCTGAACTTAACATTGCAATATCCGCTTTACCGGCTTCTTTCATAATGTCAGTCACAAGGTTACCAACATTCGATTCACGGTAATAACGACGATAAGCCGTTTTATCAATAGTCGTTAATTTCTCAGCTAATTCTGGGAATTTCGCACGAGTGTCATCAATCAACTTACCGGTTTTTTCGTCTCGTTTTAGCTTGTCAGATTCAACAGGAATAAGCTTACCTTCAAGCAGTTTTACATTGTGCTTATCTGTATCAACAGAGAATTTGTTGTAAGCCAAGTATTTACCCTGCCCAAAGGTTAAGCTGATCACCGTACCTGTATCTGGGTGAACAACCGGTTTCCATAAACCGTTATCAGAGTGACCACCGTAAATAACATCAACACCTTTTAGCTTGCCTGCCATTGCGTAATCTTCTTCAAAGCCGCGTTGAACTTCATCATCCGCTTCTTTGTCAGTTTGCATTGGCGCAGTTTTATTTTGGTGCGTTAATACCACGATCATGTCAACATCATCACGGATCTTATCCGCCCAGAATTGAACGGTTTTCACTGGATCTTCGATGGTTAAACCTTCACGGTTGCCTTTCCACATGGTGTTATAGAATGCATCAACACCCATTACGCCAATCACACCAATTCGCACGCCATCACGTTCAACAATGGTATAAGGCTGAGCAAATGGCGCATTCCCTTCTTCAAATTTAATATTGGCATTCAACACAGGGAAGCTTGCACGAGGCATCACTTCTTTTAGCGTTTTCCAACCGTATTCAAACTCGTGGTTACCTAGCGTCATTGCGTCGTAACCCATTGCGCTATAAAGGTCGAATGACAATTTACCTTGGGTTTTCTTAGCTAAAGATCCCGTGAAAATATCACCTGCATCAAATAAGAAGCTAGTTTTCTCTTTCGCACGAGTTTCTTTAATCAGTGTAGCCATGTAAGGAATACCACCGATGTGCGTAATGTTGTCATTCCAAAATGCATCAACAGGGTCATAAACACTTTCAATATCGTTGGTGCTAAGAATGGTCACGTCTTTCACTTCTGCAAATGTAGAAAATGAAGATGCTGCTGTTATTAGCCCTAAAGAAATGAATAAAGGCGATAAACGTGGTGAAGATAAAGCCATAATCTGAATCCCAAAAGTTTGTAAATAAAAAGGAAATGGAAACTGGGTGCAGAATAGAGATTCGGAATAACAGAACATGAGATCTAGATCACATCGAGAAACGGAAATCTGTTTTGGATTTTTAGAATTTACCTTTTAAGTTGTTTATTTGCTTTTATTATCAACCAAAACTTTGACGCAAAGGTTTGCGTCCACTAAAAGCAATAAAAAAGAGAAACCAATAAAAAACCGCTGAAGTCATCAGCGGTTTTTAAGGTTAGAACTTAATTCAAGTCAACACATTATGCTGGCTCTTGGAAAATTACCGTGTCGGCTTTTTTCGTATAGTGGCCCATTTTGTGGAAGTTGAGGTAACGGTAAGTATCTGCCGCTGTTGCATTGATTTGCTCTGCATATTCTAGGTATTCCGCTTTAGTTGGAATACGGCCTAAAATTGCACCTACCGCTGAAAGTTCAGCAGAAGCTAGGAATACGTTCGCACCATTACCTAGACGGTTCGGGAAGTTACGAGTTGAGGTAGACATTACTGTTGCTTTGTCTGCCACACGAGCTTGGTTACCCATACATAGTGAACATCCCGGAGTTTCGATACGCACCCCTGAGCGGCCAAAGATACCGTAGTAACCTTCTTCGGTTAGTTGGTCTTTGTCCATCTTAGTTGGTGGCGCAACCCATAGGCGAGTTTCTAGCTGACCTTTGTGCTTATCAAGCAACTTACCTGCTGCACGGAAGTGGCCGATGTTTGTCATACAAGAACCAATGAAGACTTCATCAATTTCTGTACCTTGAACATCAGAAAGCAAGCGAGCATCATCTGGATCGTTTGGCGCACATAGAATTGGCTCATCAATCTCAGCAAGATCAATGTCGATCACATGTGCGTATTCAGCATCTGCATCTGCACGCATTAGTGTTGGTTCTGCTAACCACTCTTCCATACACTTAATACGGCGCTCGATAGTACGACGGTCGCCGTAACCTTCCGAGATCATCCACTTCAACATAACAATGTTTGAGTTTAGATATTCTTCGATAGATTCTTGCGATAGACGAACGGTACAACCTGCTGCTGAACGCTCTGCCGATGCATCTGAAAGTTCGAATGCTTGCTCAACCGTTAGATGATCCAAGCCTTCGATCTCTAGAATACGACCAGAGAACTCGTTGATCTTACCGGCTTTCTCAACCGTCAAGATGCCTTGCTTGATACCGTAATATGGGATCGCATGAACAAGGTCACGCAACGTAATACCCGGCTTCATTTCACCTTTAAAGCGAACCAATACTGATTCAGGCATATCAAGAGGCATAACACCTGTTGCCGCAGCAAACGCCACCAAACCTGAACCCGCAGGGAACGAAATACCTAGAGGGAAACGAGTATGAGAGTCACCGCCTGTACCTACTGTGTCAGGTAGAAGCATGCGGTTTAGCCATGAGTGAATGATGCCATCACCCGGACGAAGTGAAACACCGCCACGGTTCATAATGAAATCTGGCAATGTGTGGTGTGTATTTACGTCAACTGGTTTTGGATAAGCTGATGTGTGACAGAAAGACTGCATCACTAAATCAGCTGAGAAGCCAAGACACGCAAGGTCTTTTAGCTCATCACGAGTCATAGGGCCGGTCGTATCTTGCGAACCAACGGTTGTCATCTTAGGCTCACAATATGTGCCCGGACGAATACCGTCTACGCCACACGCTTTACCCACCATTTTTTGAGCAAGTGTGAAGCCAGCATTTGATTCAACAGGTGCAACTGGACGACGGAATACATCTGATGGTTCTAGACCTAGCGCAGTACGAGCACGATCTGTTAAGCCACGACCGATGATCAATGGAATGCGGCCACCAGCACGAACTTCATCATAAAGTACGTCGGTTTTTAGTTTGAATTCAGCAATCACTTCGTCGCTATCATGCTTACAAACTTTGCCATCGTGCGGGTAAATGTCGATAACATCACCCATGTTCATTTTTGAAACGTCTAGCTCAATCGGCAACGCACCTGCATCTTCCATTGTGTTAAAGAAGATTGGGGCAATTTTGCCGCCCAAGCAGTAACCACCAGCACGTTTGTTTGGAACGTAAGGAATGTCTTCGCCCATAAACCAAAGCACTGAGTTAGTTGCTGATTTACGAGAAGAACCTGTACCCACAACGTCACCCACATAAACAAGTGGATGGCCTTTTTCTTCTAACTCTTGAAGTTGTTTGATTGGACCAATGTTGCCAGCGTCATCAGGGTTAATGCCTTCACGCTCATTCTTCAACATAGCGAGAGCATGGAGTGGAATATCAGGACGTGACCAAGCATCTGGTGCTGGTGATAGATCATCGGTATTGGTTTCACCCGTTACTTTAAAGACAGTTAGCGTCACTTTGTCTTCAAGTTTTGGCTTTTTCAGGAACCATTCCGCATCAGCCCAAGACTGTAGAACTTCTTTCGCAGCCGCATTACCTGCTTTTGCTTTTTCTTCTACATCGTGGAAAGCATCAAACATCAATAATGTGTGTTTCAATGCTTCAACGGCGATAGGCGCAAGTACGTCATCATCAAGGAACTCAACAAGTGGCTCGATGTTGTAACCACCTTGCATTGTGCCAAGTAGTTCTGCCGCTTTTTCACGAGAAACAAGTGGAGATTTCGCTTCGCCTTTTGCCACAGCCGTTAAGAAGCCCGCTTTCACATAAGCAGCTTCATCTACACCTGGTGGAATTCGGTTGATCAAAAGGTCAAGAATAAAGTCTTCTTCACCTTGAGGTGGATTTTTTAATAACTCAACTAAAGCAGCGACCTGCTCTGCATCTAAAGGTTTTGGGACAATCCCTTCAGCTGCACGCTCTTCGACGTGTTTACGGTAAGCTTCAAGCACGACATATTCCTCTCATTGCGGTTTCTTTTTTTATTATTGGAAAAGAAACATCCTTGGAAAATTGGCATCCTGCCTATTTGGGATCTCTAATATGCGCGGAGCCAAAGTATGGGGTCGAGAATAACAAATTTAACGAAAAATTAAAATGTAACGAATTTGACCAAGCTAGCAAACTAAGATTAAAGTTTTGAAAAATTGCGGCAACCACTTAATTTAGTTAGTGATAAGCCGCAATCAAAACACCAAATTTAAACACTTGTTTAGCTTGTAGCGCATTTGTTACAAGCATCTGTAATCCCCAAAGTAATTGGAGTTGCAGTGAGGCGACAAGTCCATGAAGCCCCATGAGTGTAGCTTGCCTACTCGATTGGGGTGAATGGATGCAGTCAACAAAACTGCAGCTTCAAGTACGAAGGGGATTTAGAAGGTTGAGCCTAGTATCAAATAGATAGAATTAAACCCTTCTTCGGTTTGGCCATAAGAAAGAATGATCGGCCCGATTGGTGAGTCGACACCAGTAAACACCGATCCTGCCAGATACATGGAATCATTATCCCAATTGGCGTTCGAGTCAGACCATACACCGCCGTATTCCGTTGATGCACCTATATAAACTGGCGATTGGAATAACCCGAAATCGTTATCAAACCATTTGTAGCGATAAACCAAACTGGTAAAGGCTTTGTTTCGTCCAGACAAACTATCGCGCGGCACACCTGATAAATTCAAGAAACCACCTAAGCGACGAGGATCGATTGGCACTTCAGAACTTTCACTATCCACTACGCCATAATCAAAACTTCCCACCAAAGAGTGCTTGTTATAACTGAATGCAGCCATGAAACTTGAGCTCAATTCAGTCACGGTTTCATCATCTTCACCATCGATTTCATCCAAAGAGTGAAGATATTCGATATCAGCGTAATAACCTTGGGTTGGGAAACTAAAGTCGTCCAAAGTATCTAAACGATAACGCACATATGCGCCTTTACGGGTGTAATCCAAGTCACCGAAATCAGGCAAACCAGAAAGGCGAGTTTCACCATCGGTATAGCGAATACCCGCCCGTATTTCTTGCCACAATGCAGGCTGATAACCCAAGGCTAAATCTGCAATCCATTTTTTATAGTTCACATCGAGCGAATTCGAGGTACTTTCTAATTGAGAGTTACCCACTGCAAACTGGTTATTTTCAGTATCAATATAAAGGTTTGATTCTTCATCACTATAAGATGCGGAAGCCGCCCAGAAGTAGTTCTGATCGTAAGTTAACGGAGAATACAACTCGGCACTAAAGAGTTTATCTGTACCGATCTCAATGTTGGTTCGAAGTTCTGAGCCCATTTCATCCAAATCAGTGAAATTACTCGTCATACCGATGGAATATTTGCTCGAATCCTCAAAGTTGTCTTCCATAAAGAAACGGAAGTTAAGGTAGTTCGGCCCCCACTCTTTTTCATCTACCTGCAGGTTAAGATCTGTGGTTCCATCTTCATTCGTTGAATAGTGGTAATTCACTTTTTCAAAACGATCCAAGGCATAAAGATCACGCACTTTTTGCTCGATTTGATCGTCAGAATATTTCTCACCTTTCTTCAATTTCAGACGACTTTTTAGCACTTCTTTGTTGTAGTGTGTGTTATTAGCAATCTTCACATCATTGACTTCTAGCACTTCACGACGCTCAAATTTTTCCTTTTTCTTCTCTTTGGCTAGTTGGTAATTAAAGTAATTTTTTGGAGAGAGAGAATAACGCGCCAATGCTGCTTGGTTTTCTTCTGCCGCTTTATAGCCAAGATCATAAGCTTCCTTCATTTTAGAGAAATCAGTCGTGCTCATTTTCCCAACCGCAGGCTTGAGCAAAATATCTTTGTCGTTTAGTTGGTTCACTTGCTCTTGAGTGCTGCGACGGACCAAATAGTTAGAAAGCTGATCGCCAACATTGAGGAAGGTTTTAAGTTGATCGCCCGTGAGGTAATCGGTGCTGATATCGACCGCAATCACGACATCTGCTCCCATTGAACGAGCAAGTGCAACAGGCATATTGTCAGTCACGCCACCATCCACCAGCAGCATATTTCTATAAGGATAAGGCGGCAGCGCACCGGGAACCGACATACTTGCCATCATGGCATCAACGATTTCACCGTCTTTTAAAACCACTGGCTCCAATTTTTCAATATCGGTTGCGACAGCACGATAATGCACAGGTAAATCATCAAAAGATTTAAAGGCAGGTAAGTTTCCGGTACTTTTGCGCAAAATGTGCAGCATGTTCTGACCTTGTACTACGCCCTTTGGCACTTTGACTTCCATCCAACGCAAACCAAGATCGGTGTGCAGTTGATAACGGTCATCGTATTCTTTATCTCGCACACGACGCTCACTGCGACCAACTCGGTCAATGTAGCCAAGGTTCCAGTCAATGCCGTTAACTGTGTCTTGAATTTCTTCCGCACTCAAACCTAATGCGTACAGACCGCCCACATAAGAACCCATGCTCGTACCCGTCACGATATCAACAGGAATTCGCATTTCTTCAAGCACTCGTAATACACCCACATGTGCAGCCCCCTTGGCACCACCACCAGCAAGTACAACGGCAATCGTCGGGCGATAAGAACCATCAGGCATACGTTCTTTTGCCTGTAGAGAGAAAGGAAGAAATGAAAGACTAGTGATGAGACCAAGTACACCAAATAAAGCGCGAGATAGTTTCAAGCAAATATCCTTTTTCACTTAATGTTCAGAATGTGTAGCTGAAAACAAATTTATTAGAGGGTTATCTTATACTAAAAACCGCAACCATGACGATTGCGGCTTTATATTTATGGGGTCTATTTAACCATTATGGGTAAAGTTAAGACTTTTTGATTTTACAATAACTTAACCGAATAACAGATTAATCAAATAGCGACTTAAACCAACCCACAGGTTCTTTCACCGTACAGTCTGCCTTTTTGATCAAACCTTTTGGATCCCAAACTGGTAGCTCAAGTTTACCGTTACAACCATCTTGCGTAAGTGTGCCGTTTGCAGCTTGAGCGTATTTAGCCGTTGTGATCTTACTTGGCCACTGCAAGGTTAAACGCTCTGGCGCACGTAACGCTAAGTAGTTTGAATAAGTTTGCAATGAACCACTTGCACCGGTTAAGCGCATTGGTTTGTTATCATCACGACCAGTCCAAATAGTTACCACTTCACGACCATCAACACCGACAAACCAACTATCACGGCTGTCATTACTGGTACCCGTTTTCGCTGCTAAAGTTGCTTTACCGTATTTCGCTTGCAGTGAACGACCTGTACCTTCGGTTACCACTTTTTTCATAATGTAAGTGGTTAGCCAAGCTGCTTGTTCAGGCACTTGTTGTGATGCACGAGGAATTGTTTCATAAAGCACATTTCCATCAGTATCTAACACGCTGCGCAATGCGGTTAATGGTGCACGTTTGCCTGAGTTAGTAATGGTTTGGAACATCTGTGAAACTTGGTACGGGGTTAATGAATATGAACCTAGGAACATAGACGGAACCGGACGAATTTCTTCTTTCGGCACGCCCAATTTAACCAAGGTATCTACCACTGCTGGAATACCTACTTGCATACCTAGGTTTACTGTCGGTACGTTCATCGATTTCGCCATTGCACGGTACAAAGGCACAGCGCCACTAAAAGTACGTTCGTAGTTTTGTGGTGACCATTTTTGACCTGATTGCGTGGTAAGCGTAATTGGCTTATCTGGCAAAGTGGTCGCCAAGTTGTATTTTTCAGGATTCGATAGAGCCGTTAAATACACAGATGGTTTAGCCAAAGAACCAATTTGACGGCTCGCATTTAACGCACGGTTAAAACCATCGAAACGGCTATCTTTACCACCGATCATGGCACGGATTTCACCCGTTCTGCGATCCACAGCCACTACCGCAGTTTGTAAACCTTTACCGTATGCATTTTCAAGCGCAGGAATGGTTTTATGTACCGAGTCTTCCAAATAAGCTTGAGAAACAGGATCTAACGTTGTGAATAAACGTAAACCCGTATCTTCTTTAAACTTGTCGCCTACTTTTTCTTTCAGCTCACGTTCTAATTGCTCGAAGTAAGCTGGCTGACGTTTACCTAAATGCGGATTACGTTGCAGATCCAAGTTACGACCTGCGGCTTCACCAAATTGAGAAGCGGTAAGAATGTTTTGCTCCATCATCAATTTCAGCACCAAATCACGACGCTCTTTAGCACGATCTGGATGACGAATTGGGTTGTAATAAGATGGGCCTTTTACCATTCCAACTAGCATTGCCATTTGGTCGATACGCAATTCTTGCACTGGCTGACCAAAGTAGTAGCGAGAAGCTAAAGCGAAACCGTGAATCGCTTCACCGCCATTTTGACCTAAGTACACTTCATTCAAATACGCTTCTAAAATGCGATCTTTACTGAATCGGTAATCCAAGATCATCGCAATATAAGCTTCTTTAAACTTACGCCAGATGGTTTTTTCACTGCTCAAGAATAAGTTTTTCGCCAATTGCTGCGTTAAGGTACTGCCACCTTGCACCGCACGACCCGCTTTTAAGTTCGCCACGAAAGCACGAGCGATCCCCATTGGTGACACGCCACCATGTTCGTAGAAATGACGATCTTCAGTTGAGATCAAGGCTTGCACCATTTCTTGTGGGAATTGATCGAGTTTTAGGAATAAACGCGTTTCTTGTTTCTGCGCTTCCAACATACCCAGCATTTTCGGCTCAATACGCAAGTAGCCAAGATCCGCTTTTGAATCCAAAGATTGAATACGCGTTAAGCCTTCTGAACTGAAATACAGCATTACATGACGTGCTGGTTCTGGGCCATTTTCAAAAGTAAACGGACGACGGTACAGCTCGATCTTAGTTGAAGAAACCGAGTATTCACCTTCACGTTGCGGATTAGATACTTTGCGGTAATTCATAACCTCAAGCTCTTGACGAACCTGAGTAATAGTCTGATCTCCGCCCGGTTCAAGGTTCATAATGCGAGCATAAACCACGGTCGGTAATTCAAATAGCTGACCAGAAAAACGCTCAGTTACTACGCCATTTAGGTAGAAACCTGCCGCTGTCATTAATGCGATAAACACTAAGCCAAGTTTCCAGCCAATGCTCCAGAGCTTTTTACCTAAGCTTTTTTGCGATTTTTTCTTTTTAGGTGGCGATTTGCGAGAACTGGATTGTCGTCCTCTTGCTGGCCCTGCTTTTTTCCCTGAAGTCGGAGTTGAACTACGACGTGTGGTGGTTTTCTTAGTAGTCAATTTATTGCCTTACTTCTTTTATACCCTTCGTACTTGGATATATTTTTATATAAATTCCATTCTCAGCTCGTTTTGTTTCTCAAAAATAAAAAGAAACCAAACCAGCTGAATTAATTCGAAAAATGTCGTTTTGTTTTTGTGGTCGCCACATGGTTTGCAGGATCATCTGGCCACACATGTTTTGGATAACGACCTTTCATTTCTTTCTGTACTTCTTTATACGATCCTTGCCAGAAGCCTGCGAGATCTTGCGTGATCTGCAAAGGTCGTTGCGCTGGCGATAACAATTCCAGCACCAGTTTTTTCTTACCCTGAGCGATTAATGGAGAATCTGATTCCCCAAACACTTCTTGCATTCGCACAGACAAAATCGGCTCCGCCCCTGCTTGATAACGAATTGCCTTATTTGTGCCTGTCGGTAAACGGTAATGTGTTGGTAACCAGTTATCAATTTCTTGATTTAATGGCCATCCAAGATAAGCAGATAGCGCCTGATACAAGTCAATTTGCTTGATTTGTGCTACGGCGTGTATTCCTACCATATAAGGTGCAAGCCAATGTTCGAGTTCTGACAAAAGATTGTCATCGCTCGCACAAGGCCAAGCATGTTCAGGCAACCATTCTGCTGCATTTCGAATACGATTCAATAAGTTAGTACTTTTTTCATTCCAAGGCAAAACCGATAAGCCTTTTCGACGAATGTATTGCAAGATAGCGGCTTGTTTTAACTCGTTATCTATTTGCACAATCGGCTCAGAATGCAGAACTAATGCACCTAACTTTTGTTGTTTATGCGCAACAATTTGCCCTTTTGACTCGCTCCAATCTACATGATTAATGGTTTGAATTTTCTCAGAAAAGGCGTCGGTGATTTGTGATAACTCAACCGAAACCGCACGGAAAATCTGACTCGAATTCGATTGCGGTGTACGCATCATATCAATGGCGACGATCCAAGCTTGATCCGATAACTGCTGCATGTCATCCATACTCGCACCGTGACCATTCGCCAATAAGAATTGTCCATTTCCATTTAGACGATTTTCTTTTAAACGATTTTGAGCGATACGATCGGGATAAGCCAAAGCTGCACACAAGCCAAGTAATTCAGCATCAACCTGTTGTGGCTGAAATTGAACCTCAAAAGACCGAGCAATATGCTGGCTGCGACGAGTTAATAAAGCGGATTTGGAATGCGACCCTTTCTGCCAACGATGCCAATCATGGCTTAAATCGAAACTGTTTCTTTCCGGTTCTTCCAACATAGCCAGCGTCGCTAAAGCCGTATGGAACTCTTGATTTCCTAACGCTTTCGCCTGCAATAACATAGCGGCAAATCTAGGTTCAGCACCTAAACCTTGCGCTTGCTTTGCCATTGGCGTGAGTTGCTCTTGATGGTCAATTAAACCCAAAAGCTGCAACGCCTGTTTGGCTTGTTCAATATTGGCTTTAGGCGGAAGATCTAACCAAGATAATTCAGCGGCATCATTTGCGCCCCAATGCATCAACTCCATTTGCAAACTCATTAAGTCGCTACGCAGAATTTCCGCTTGTGGCACAACAGGTTGTTGCTTGAGCGTTTCTTGGCTATACAAGCGCACACAAACACCCGCTTCCAAACGCCCAGCACGACCCGCTCTTTGTTCCGCCGAAGATTGCGCGATCATGGTTTGCTCTAAGCGAGTGATACCCGTTTTTGGATCGAATCTCGCAATGCGTTCCAAACCAGAATCCATCACCATACGAATGCCTTCAATGGTTAAACTGGTTTCGGCAATATTGGTCGCAATCACTACTTTTCTACGCCCTGTTGGACTAACAGCAATCGCCGCTTGTTGCGCTTTTTGATCTAGCTGTCCATATAAAGGACAAATATCGACATTAGCATCTCGCCCATAATGAGATTGTAATTGCTCAGTAAGACGCATGATGTCACGTGCACCGGGCAAAAATACCAGCATCGAGCCTTGTTCTTTTTCCAGATAACTCGGGATCAATTGCGCCATGCGAGCCACCATATTTTGATTGGTCGCAAGCGGTAAATATTGATATTCAATCGGAAAGCCACGCCCTTGCGATTCCACATAAGCCGCTTCTGGTAATAAAGATTGCAGAGCTTGATCATCTAAGGTTGCCGACATCAGCAAGATCTTTAAATCATCTCGCAAGGCTTGTTGTACTTCCAAACAAAAAGCCAAAGCGGTATCGGCATGAATGCTGCGCTCATGGAATTCATCGAAGATCACCAAATCCACACCCGTCAGTTCAGGATCGGATTGGATCATGCGAGTCATTACGCCTTCGGTGACGATCTCTAATTTGGTTTTGGCGCTGACTTTAGATTCTCCTTTGATCCTAAAGCCAACCGTTCCTCCCACCTTTTCGCCTAACTGTTTTGCCAAAAATTGTGCAATGTTACGAGCGGCCAAACGGCGGGGTTCCATCATCACGATTTTACCGCTCACACTGCCTTCTTTACCTGAAAGCGATTCTTCAATTAACACTTTCGGTAAATGCGTCGACTTACCTGCACCGGGCGCTGCTTTTAAGATCACTTGAGAATGATCTCGCAAGGCCGTGAGTAACTCGGGTAAAACAGAAATTATGGGAAGTTGTGACAAGGGGAAATCCTTATGCCATGATGGATTACAAGCGATTCTACAAGAATAAAACCAGAGATATAACCCACAATGAAATTTTCACCGCCACTACAACCTGCCACTTTAATTCAACGCTACAAACGCTTTTTAGCTGATGTCACTTTGCCAAGCGGTGAAGAAATCACAATACATTGCGCCAATACGGGAGCCATGACAGGTTGTGCAGACAAAGGCAATCAAGTTTGGTATTCCACTTCTGATAATCCAAAGCGGAAATACCCAAACAGCTGGGAGATTTCAGTCGATCCTCAAGGTCATCATATTTGCATTAATACCGCCAAAGCCAATCATTTGGTAGTAGAAGCCATTCGAGAAAATCGCATTCCTGAATTAACGGGCTATGATGTTTTACGGACAGAGGTTAAGTATGGGCAAGAAAACAGTCGCATTGACGTGCTACTTGAAAGTAGTGGCGAAAATAACGCAATTCCTCCGTGCTACATAGAAGTAAAAAGTGTCACTTTATTGCAGGAAGAATACGGAAAAGGCTGCGGTTTTTTTCCTGATACTGTGACGACACGCGGGCAAAAACATTTACGAGAATTGATCGAAGTCGTGGAATCGGGAAAACGTGCCATACTTTTTTTTGCTGTTTTGCATTCAGGTATTGAAAACGTGTCAGCGGCACACCATATAGATTCCGATTATTCGAAATTATTAGAGCAGGCAAGAGCAGCGGGCGTGGAAGTGATTTGTTACAAAGCAGACATATCACCCGAACAAATAACGTTAATTGAATCTGTTAGATTTATTGATAAGAAATCTCAATAACCAGCAAACTTATGCGCCAGATTCACATTCAGAAACCTATTTGTTTGCCAAGCTATTTTCTTTCTGCTATATGTACCGCCCTTAATTGACCAGTGACTGGTTAAAAGGAGCAAGTAGGAGCGCTGTATGCCGGAAATTACTAAGAAAAAAACGCTAGGCATTCTAGCCATTGCGGGTGTTGAGCCATACCAAGAGAAAGCTGGTGAAGAATATATGTCACCAGAGCAAATGGCTCATTTTACAAAGATTTTAAAAGCGTGGCGCGACCAGCTTCATGAAGAAGTGAACCGCACCATGACGCACATGAAAGACGAAGCTGCGAACTTCCCAGATCCAGTTGACCGTGCTTCACAAGAAGAAGAATTCAGCTTAGAACTTCGTAACCGTGACCGCGAACGTCGTCTTATCAAGAAGATCGAAAAAACATTAATCAAAATCGAGGATGATGATTTTGGTTTCTGTGAATCTTGCGGCATCGAAATTGGTATCCGTCGTTTAGAGGCGCGTCCAACCGCTGATCTTTGTATCGATTGTAAAACCCTAGCAGAGCTTAAAGAAAAGCAAATGCAAGGCTAAGCAATACTGAAAACCGCCCCTCATATTTGTGGGGCGTTTTCTTTTGACGTCTATCGAAATATTTACTCCAAATATTCTGAAAACGTCATATTGAACATAGAGAAAAATTCACCGTTATGTCCCAACAATATGTTGGCCGTTTTGCGCCATCCCCTTCTGGCCCTCTGCATTTTGGTTCATTAGTTGCTGCGTTCGGAAGTTACTTCCAAGCGAAATCGCAACAAGGTTTATGGCTAGTTCGAATTGAAGATATTGACCCGCCTCGTGAAATGGAAGGTGCGTCTGCGCTTATTTTAAAAACCCTTGAGCAATATGGTTTGCACTGGGATAAAAGCGTTGTCTATCAAAGCCACAGAACCGATCTTTACCAAGACCAAATTCAAACTTGGCTCAATTCAGGTAAAGCCTATTACTGCCAATGTACGCGTAAACAAATTCAGCAAAGTGGTGGTTTTTATTCTGGCACTTGTCGCTCAAAACATCTTAACGATCCACAAAACTGTTCCGTCCGTATCAAAGTCGATTTCCCTGTTTATCAGTTTATCGATGAAAAATACGGAGAGATGATCATTCCTAAGGC
This sequence comes from Vibrio sp., assembly GCA_047975485.1. Taxonomy (GTDB): domain Bacteria; phylum Pseudomonadota; class Gammaproteobacteria; order Enterobacterales; family Vibrionaceae; genus Vibrio. The sequence goes on from JBKEDP010000018.1 coordinate 75,147, forward strand.
CTTGGCTGAAGAAGATTTCATCATAAAACGTCGTGATGGTTTATTTGCTTATAATCTGGCGGTGGTGTTGGATGATATTGAACAAGGCATTACTGAGATTGTGCGTGGCGCAGATTTGATTGAACCCACTGGCCGACAAATCAGCCTCTACCGTGAATTAAATCATCCAGAAGTGAGTTACATTCATTTACCGTTAGCGGTTGATGAAAATGGCAATAAATTATCCAAGCAAAATCATGCACCTGCGGTAAATATTAATGAACCTAAACCAACCTTAATTAAGGTAATGCAATTTTTAGGTTTCACTTTGCCTGCTGATTTTGAATCCGCTTCACTGGAACAAATGATCCAATGGGGTTGCGATAATTGGAGTTTAGCGCAATTACCAGCTTCTTTGACTGCATATTCATCATTCTAAAATGCCCTAAGCTAGTTCTTATCAGAGGATATTTTGCTATTATTGGCAAAATTTTCATCTAGTTCCTTTCGCTTTGATTTCTAACGTCTTGGATTTTTAGCAAAATAAGGTTAACCAAATTACGTTGAGGTGGGCTATTTTCACTCAAGCAGCGAAGTTGTGTCGTAAACTATTTAGCAGCACAAGTTCGGATCAATCGAATTCTAACGCAATGAGTTCAAAGCAAAGTGACTCAAATGGAGAAGTAACTCTGAATATTATTACTCGCCAAGAGCACGCTATTTCTCGGGCTCACATCAGCGAAAATGCGCTGAAGGTGTTATATCGCTTACACAATCACGGCTACGATGCTTTCCTTGTTGGTGGTGGCGTGCGTGACTTGCTATTAGATAAGCAGCCAAAAGATTTTGATATTGCAACCAACGCAACGCCAGAACAAATCAAACAACTGTTTCGCAATTGCCGCTTAATTGGTCGTCGTTTCCGCCTTGCTCACATTATGTTTGGGCGTGAAATTATTGAAGTGGCGACTTTCCGTGGTCATCACCAAGAGCCTGAAAAAAATCTTTCAGCGCAATCTGATCAAGGTATGTTATTGCGTGACAATGTTTACGGCACAGTGGAAGAAGATGCGGAACGTCGTGACTTCACCATTAATGCCATGTACTACAACATTGCCGATTTCAGCATCCACGATTACGCCAACGGTGTTCGAGATTTGAAAGATGGCGTGATCCGCATGATTGGCGATCCTGAAACTCGTTACCGTGAAGATCCAGTTCGCATGATCCGTGCAATTCGTTTTGCCGCTAAATTGGACATGACGATTGAGCCAATCACTGCCAAACCGATCAAAGAATTAGCGCACCTAATGACAAGCGTTCCTGCGGCTCGTTTATTTGAAGAATCATTGAAACTTCTGCAATCGGGTCAAGGCTGGGCAACGTACAAACTGCTGCGTGAATACGATTTGTTTAGCTGCATGTTCCCATTGGTTGAGCAGCATTTCTCTGAAACGGAACAACCGTCTGATGTGGAGAAAATGGTCGAAATCGTCCTGAAATCGACAGATAAACGCATCAACGAAGGCAAACGTATTAACCCTGCCTTTATGTTCGCGGCTTTCTTGTGGTATCCGCTACAAGCTCGTGCCAATGAAATTATGTCGCACCGCAAAGTCAGCTATTACGATGCGATTATGTCGGCCAGTAATTTTGTATTGGACGAACAAGTGCGTTCGCTTGCGATCCCGAAACGCCATACGGCAACCATTCGTGATATTTGGCAATTGCAATTGCGTTTAACTCGTCGTGCTGGTAAACGTGCTTTCCAATTGATGGAGCTCAATAAATTCCGAGCCGGTTTCGATATGCTCGAAATGCGAGGAAAAATTGAGGGCGGCGAAGCGGAAGAATTAGCTGCTTGGTGGCAAGAATTCCAAGATTCTCCACCTGTTCACCGTCAAAATATGGTTCAGTCGATCAACACTGGTAAACCTGCAACTCGTCGTCGTAAGCGTCCACACTCAAAACGCAAAACGACTAAAACAGCGAAACCACAAGAATAAATGCAGGCAAACCAATGATCACAGCATACATTGCAATTGGCAGTAATCTTTCTGATCCTGTCTTACAAGCTAAGCAAGCCATTGAAGCATTGAGGAATCATCCCCATATTAAGCTCGTGTCTTGCTCATCACTTTACAGCAGCACACCGATGGGGCCGCAAGATCAGCCTGACTACATTAATGCCGTGGCTGAAATACAAACTGAATTATCGCCAATTCAATTGCTCGATTGCACTCAAGCGATTGAGTTAGAGCAAGGCCGTGTGCGTAAAGAAGAACGTTGGGGGCCACGCAGTTTGGATCTCGACATCTTGCTTTATGGTGATGAAACCATTAACACTGAGCGCTTAACGGTTCCGCATTACGGAATGAAAGTGCGTGAGTTTGTGGTTTATCCGCTTTATGAAATTGCACCGAATTTATCTCTCCCAGATGGGACACAGCTCTCTACTCTTATGAATGAAGTAGATCGCAATGGGCTGTCGATTTGGCAAGCATGATTGGCTTGCTCTGTAAGGATTTGAAATGAAAAAAGTATCAATCAACACTTTAATGAAGTGGAAGCAAGAAGGTAAAAAATTCGCGACTTCCACCGCTTATGACGCAAGCTTTGGTCAATTATTCGAACAACAAGAAATGCCGCTATTATTAGTGGGCGATTCACTAGGCATGGTTCTTCAAGGCGAAGAAAGTACACTGCCTGTAACGGTTGAAGAAGTGGCTTATCACACTCGTTGTGTTCGCGCTGGTAGCCCAAACTGTTTGCTTCTTGCTGACCTTCCTTTTATGAGCTACGCAACGCCAGAACAAGCATGTGAAAGTTCCGCTAAACTTATGCGTGCAGGCGCAAATATGGTGAAAATCGAAGGCGGTAGCTGGTTGATTGAAACGGTGAAAATGCTGACTGAGCGCTCTGTTCCTGTTTGTGCACACTTAGGTTTAACACCTCAATCAGTAAATATTTTTGGTGGCTTCCGTATCCAAGGTCGTGACCAAGAGAAAGCTGAACAAATCGTTGCGGATGCTATTGCTCTACAAAATGCAGGCGCACAATTATTGGTTTTAGAATGCGTTCCAAGCGCATTAGCAAAACGCATCACGGAAGAATTAACCATTCCAGTTATTGGTATTGGTGCAGGTAATGCAACGGACGGCCAAATTCTTGTAATGCACGATATGTTTGGAATTTCGGCTAACTACATGCCTAAATTCTCGAAAAACTTCTTAACTGAAACCGGCAGCATGCAAGGCGCAGTACAAAAATACATTCAAGATGTTGAAGCGGGCGTATTCCCTGCTGCCGAACACAGCTTCGAATAAGATTCATCCTGCTTTAATTGAAAAGCATCCTGAGTTAAAGGAAAGAAAATGCAAACTTTTGCCGAAATAGATTTATTAAGAGAGCAACTAAAAAGTGCTCGCCGTGATGGCCGTCGTATTGCTTTCGTTCCAACCATGGGTAATCTGCACGAAGGTCACTTAACTTTAGTGCGTAAAGCTCGTGAAAATGCAGACATCGTTGTGGTAAGCATCTTTGTTAACCCGATGCAATTTGACCGTGCTGACGACTTAAATAACTACCCAAGAACTTTAGACGAAGACCTAAGCAAGCTAAATAGCGAAGCGGTGGATTTTGTTTTCACGCCAACACCAGAATTGATGTACCCAGAAGGTTTGGATAAACAAACTTTTGTTGAAGTACCGGGTTTATCTTACATGTTGGAAGGCGTTTCTCGTCCGGGTCATTTCCGTGGCGTAAGCACCATTGTGACTAAGCTGTTTAACATCGTACAACCTGATGTGGCTTGCTTTGGCGAGAAAGATTTCCAACAACTTGCGATCATCAAAAAAATGGTTCAAGACATGGCTATGGATATCGAAATCATCGGTGTGCCAACCGTGCGTGAATTAGACGGTCTAGCAATGAGTTCTCGCAATGGTTATCTAACAATGGATGAACGTCAACGTGCGCCAGTTTTGGCTCGCACTATGCGTTGGATTGGTAGTCAAATGCGTGGCGGTCGTGATGATTATGCATCGCTTATTGAAGATGCTAACGACCAATTACGTGCAGGCGCTTTAGAACCTGATGAAATCTTTATCCGTGATGCTGCAACTCTGCAACTTCCAACTGAAGAAAGCGCACAAATCGTAATTTTGATGTCGGCATTCTTAGGCCAAGCTCGTTTAATTGATAACTTGGTTGTGGATATTATTAAGCCAAGCACTCAAGACGAAGAAGAATAAGAACTTCATCTCGCTAAAGCAAAATAGCCAGATAAAACAATCCCATAAAATAAAGGCGCAGATTTTAGGATCTGCGCCTTTTTGTTTGTTCAGAGGAATAATCTGACTCTCATCAACTCTGTGATCGCTAATATTAGCTTTATCTTCTAAAAGTTAACTTCTCAACCCAATACCACGGGATACCAGCTGATAAGCAATCGTGTATAGCGCCACAATAAAGACAATTAACACACCAAATGAAGTGTAAATGCCAACATCAGACACGCCTAAGAAGCCGTAACGGAATGCATTCACCATGTACACGATTGGGTTGATTTTCGATACGCCCTGCCAGAATTCAGGCAACAAGCTAATTGAGTAAAACACACCGCCCAAGTAAGTTAATGGTGTTAAAACGAAAGTTGGGATAATCGAGATATCATCAAAAGTATCTGCAAATACCGCATTGATTAAACCACCTAGCGCAAAGACTACCGAGGTAAAGAACACGGTTGAAATGATGATAAACCAGTGGTGCACATTCAAATCAACAAAGAATAATGAAACCGCTGTCACCATTGCGCCAACCATTAAGCCACGAGCTACACCGCCCATCACATAACCACAAATAATGATGTGGTGCGGAACAGGAGCCACCAGCAATTCTTCAATGTTCTTTTGGAATTTTGCACTAAAGAAAGACGAAGCCACATTCGAATACGAGTTGGTGATCACCGACATCATGATCAAACCCGGCACAATGTATTCCATATAAGTGAATCCGTTCATTTCACCAATACGAGAACCAATCAAATTACCGAAAATGATGAAATACAAAGTCATGGTAATGGCTGGTGGTACGATGGTTTGAACCCAGATACGAATAAAGCGACGGATCTCTTTAGTCACTAGGCTTTTAAATGCAGTCCAATATAAATCAAACATTATTGGCTAACTCCTGCTGGCTTATTTTGTGCGTCACGGTTTTTCTCTCCATCACGAACGATTGTTACAAATAGCTCTTCTAAACGGTTCGCTTTGTTGCGCATTGATAGCACTTTCACGCCTTGTGCGGTTAATTGGTCAAACACACCGTTTAAGCCTTGGGTTTTGTCAATTTCGACTTCTAACGTATTACTCGAAAATTGCGTGATTTTAGCGTTTTCTAAATACGGTTTTTCAGCACAATCTTGTAAATCAAAGATAAAGGTTTCCACCTGCAATTTGTTCAACAAGGCTTTCATCGAAGTATCTTCAATCACTTCACCACGGTTAATGATGCCGATGTTACGACACAACATTTCCGCTTCTTCCAAATAGTGCGTCGTCAAAATAATGGTCACGCCCTCTTGGTTAATCTTTTTCAAGAATTCCCACATAGAACGACGCAGCTCGATATCGACACCAGCAGTTGGTTCATCAAGGATCAAAAGCTTTGGTTCATGCATTAGCGCACGAGCGATCATCAAACGGCGCTTCATACCGCCCGACAAGTTACGTGCTCGGTCGTTACGTTTTTCCCATAAATCCAATTGCGATAAATACTTTTCTGCTCGTTGTTTAGCTAAATCAGCTGGAACACCATAGTAACCCGCTTGCTGCAAAACAATTTGTAGAACCGTTTCAAATGGGTTGAAGTTAAACTCTTGCGGCACTAAACCAAGTTGTTGCTTAGCTTTAACAAGATGAGTGTCAATATCGAAATCAAACACTTTCACTTTGCCAGAGGTTTTGTTCACCAATGAGCTAATCACACCAATGGTGGTGGATTTACCTGCGCCATTTGGCCCAAGCAATGCGTAGAAATCTCCTTTTTTAACGTTCAAAGAAACGCCTTTTAACGCTTCAACTCCTCCGGAGTACGTTTTTCGCAAGTCTTGAATTTCTAATGCGTACATAATGGATTCCAGTTATTTATATGAGATATAAAGTAATTATTGGACAAGGGTAAAGACTTTAGATATAGATCACAAATCGGATTTGCTTTTCGTCAATCTTGTGTATAGTTAGGCGTATATCAACGAGGAAGATAACATGCCAGATATTAAACAGTTATTTCAAAATAACTCGGCTTGGGCTGAAAAAATCAAAGCTGAAAGCCCAGAATTTTTTGTTCATCTAGAAGAATCACAACACCCAGAATATCTATGGATTGGTTGCTCTGACAGCCGAGTTCCCGCAGAACGCCTAACCGGCTTGCATTCTGGCGAACTCTTTGTTCACCGTAACGTTGCTAACCAAGTTATCCATACCGATCTTAATTGCCTTTCTGTTGTTCAATACGCCGTTGACGTTTTAAAAGTTAAACACATCATCATTTGTGGTCACTACGACTGTGGCGGTGTTAAAGCCTCTATTGAAAACCCGAATTTAGGCCTTATCAATAACTGGTTACTGCACATTCGTGACCTTTACTTAAAACACCGCAACTGGTTAAGCCAATTCCCGAAAGAAGAATGGGCCGACAAATTGTGTGAAATCAACGTTGCTGAACAAGTTTATAACCTGGGTAATTCTACTATTCTTCAACAGGCGTGGGAACGTGGCCAAGACATTCAAATTCACGGTTGGTGTTACGGCATCGGCGATGGTGTTTTAATGGATCTCGGTTTACGTTGCAACAGCAAAGAGTCTTTAGAAATTACTCACCAAGCGTCTATTGCTAAGATTTTGGGTTCAACTCCAAAATAATCAATAGAACCGCTAAAAAATAACTTCAGACAGACTTTCTGAAAATTGAAGTAAAAATAAAGCCTGATGAGATTCAATTCATCAGGCTTCTTCTATTTAACTATTTAACATTTTTAGTCAGCATTTCCAGCTTTCACTCAAGATGTTAATTCAAAAGAATAATTACTCTTGAGGTACAACTTTACCGATATAAGGTAGGTGGCGGTAGTTTTGAGCGTAGTCGATACCAACACCAACAACGAATTCGTCAGGGATTTCAAAACCAATCCACTTCGCATCCACTTCTACTTCACGGCGAGAAGGTTTGTCTAGCAGAGTACAGATTTCGATAGAGATTGGCTCACGGATTTCTAGGATTTCACGAACTTTGCTTAGTGTATTACCTGTATCAATGATGTCTTCAACAAGCAAAACGTGTTTGCCTTTAATGTCATCATCAAGATCTTTTAGGATACGCACGTCACGAGAACTGGTCATGCTGTTACCGTAGCTTGATGCTGTCATGAAATCGATTTGGTGATTCAATTCGATAGTGCGAGAAAGGTCAGCCATGAACACATAAGAACCACGAAGTAGGCCAACAATCACTAAATTTTCCGTACCTTGATAATGCTCAGTAATTTCTTTACCAAGAGCTTTCACTCGATCTTGCACTTCCTGTTCAGAGATCATTACTTCTACTGTGTGTTTCATATTTTTCTCAATTTTTAGATTTTGCAATAAATTTCAGTTTAGCTGAATTTGGCCAAACTGAAATAATAAGCCCGATATTCTAACACTCTAAGTCCCTCACGTTAACTTTAACCTGAACTATATTATAAATAGCGACCATTTAACCTAATTGACACACAGCTATTGCAATATAAAATCATTCACACAATTAATACAACAAAGCCAAACAATTAACATCATCACGACACGCAGAATCAATCCATAGCATTGGATTATTCCTCTTTAATACTTAATGAAACCAATTTGGTTTACCCTAGAGCGTTGAAATATAAATGAAAAAAATAAAATCTCGTACTCGACTGCCCCCAGAAATCAGAAAACAGCAATTATTGGAAACCGGATTTAAGGTATTCGCACGTCGAGGTATTGGTCGTGGTGGACATGCTGATATCGCAGAAATGGCTCAAGTTTCAGTAGCAACGGTATTTAACTACTTCCCTACTAGAGAAGAGCTTGTAGAAGAAATTTTAAGTGATGTTGAACAAAAGTTTTCTAATTTTTTAGCCACGAATATCGACTCAGAACTCCCATTAAAAATGAATCTACAAAACATAACACATCAACTTATTGATGGGGTTTTAGCTGACAGCCAATGGATTAAAATCTGGTTTGAATGGAGCACATCGACTCGAGCAGATGTATGGCCACTATTTGTAGCAATGCATGGAAAGCATCAGAAGAACTTTCGGGCCCTATTTGCCAACGCAATAAAAACAGGCGAATTTAATCCAGATTTCAATCCCAGCCATGCTGCTAAATTGTTCCACGGATTATGCTATTCCACCTATATTCAAGCGAATAGAAAGCCTCATAGACAATATCTGCAAAAGTTAGCGGACAGCTTTTTGAATATGCTGTGTATTTATAATAAAGAGTAAATCTTCTTCATAGAAAGATCTTTAAAAAAAAAGGCCGAATGACAAACATCATTCGGCCTTTTGCGTTTTTAGCTAATGCTTATTTTTGCATTGCTACTTTTTATGTGGTTACTTGTTGCGTTTAACCGCTTTTGCATTTGGAAGGTCCGTAATTGTGCCTTCAAATACTTCTGCAGCTAGACCAACAGATTCATGCAACGTTGGGTGAGCGTGAATAGTTAGTGCGATATCTTCCGCATCACAACCCATTTCGATTGCAAGACCGATTTCACCTAGCAATTCACCACCGTTTGTACCCACGATAGCACCACCGATAACACGATGCGTTTCTTTATCGAAGATCAGTTTAGTCATACCGTCTGCACAATCAGATGCGATAGCACGACCAGAAGCAGCCCAAGGGAAAGTCGCAACTTCGTAGTTAATACCCGCTTCTTTTGCTTCTTTTTCAGTCTTACCAACCCACGCCACTTCTGGCTCTGTGTAAGCAATTGATGGGATAACTTTAGGATCGAAGTAATGTTTCTTACCTGCAATAACTTCTGCAGCAACGTGACCTTCATGCACACCTTTGTGCGCCAGCATTGGTTGACCAACGATGTCACCGATAGCGTGAATGTGAGGAACGTTAGTACGCATTTGCTTATCAACACGGATAAAGCCACGCTCATCTACTTCGATGCCTGCTTTTTCTGCGTCCATCAGCTTGCCGTTTGGAACACGACCGATAGCTACAAGAACTGCGTCATAACGAACTGGTTCTGCTGGTGCTTTCTTACCTTCCATTGAAACGTAAATGCCGTCTTCTTTTGCTTCAACAGCCGTTACTTTAGTTTCAAGCATTAGGTTGAATTTGTCTTTGATGCGCTTAGTGAACACACGAACCACGTCTTTATCCGCAGCAGGGATCACTTGGTCGAACATTTCAACCACATCAATTTGAGAACCTAGAGAGTGGTAAACCGTACCCATTTCAAGACCGATGATACCGCCGCCCATAACAAGCAGTTTCTCAGGAACTTCTTTTAACTCAAGCGCATCTGTTGAATCCCAAATACGAGGATCTTCATGTGGGATAAATGGCAATTGAATTGGGCGAGAACCCGCTGCAACGATAGCGTTATCGAAAGTGATAGTGGTTTGTTCTTCACCTTCAACCACAATCGTATTCGGGCCAGTAAATTTACCGAAGCCGTTTACTACGTTTACTTTACGCATTTTCGCCATACCAGCCAAACCGCCAGTAAGCTGAGTGATAACTTTGTCTTTCCATACACGGATTTTGTCGATATCTGTTTGAGGCTCACCAAATACGACACCGTGTTCTGCCATTGCTTTAGCTTCTTCAATTACCTTTGAAACGTGAAGCAAGGCTTTTGATGGAATACAGCCAACGTTCAAACAAACACCGCCAAGAGTGTTGTAACGTTCAACAATAACAGTTTCTAAACCTAGATCGGCACAACGAAATGCTGCTGAATAACCAGCAGGACCTGCGCCAAGTACCACGACCTGTGCTTTAATTTCTTTGCTCATTATTGACCTCTTATAGTCATTTTATCCCTGACAAGCTGACGCTTCCCATCGAGTTTCATCAACGAAGGTTCGTTTTTCAGATTTAAGCCAGTTTATCGACTTGTAATCTCAGTGAAAAGCGATTCACGTTAGCCTGTGAGCTAGACAACATTCTTTTTAATTCAGGCTTAATATGTAAAGAATTCACACCATAAACCCAATTGATATTCAAAAAATAAGGCGACCTTAAAGCCACCTTATTTTGCATTTTCTTTTACAGAACTAAGCGGCGAATGTCTGATAGACAACCGTTTAGATAACTGATGAAGCGCGCACCATCTGCACCATCAATCACACGGTGATCGTATGAAAGTGATAGTGGAAGCTGTAGGCGTGGTTCGAAATCTTTACCGTTCCACACAGGCTTCATTTCAGACTTAGACACACCTAAGATAGCCACTTCTGGAGCATTCACGATTGGCGTAAACGCTGTACCGCCGATACCGCCAAGGCTTGAGATTGTGAAACAACCGCCCTGCATATCTGCTGCTGTTAACTTACCAGCACGAGCTTTCTTCGATACCGCAGCCAGTTCTTCTGATAATTCGTAGATGCCTTTTTTGTTTACATCTTTGAATACAGGAACCACTAGGCCGTTTGGTGTATCAACCGCAATACCCACGTTCACGAATTTCTTCAAGATTAGGCTTTCACCATCTTCCGAAATTGACGAGTTGAATGTTGGGAATGCTTCAAGTGCTTTTGCTACCGCTTTCATGATGAACACAAGTGGAGTGATCTTCATGCCAGTGTCTTTCTTCGCTTCAATCGCATTTTGCTCTTTACGGAATGCTTCTAGCTCCGTGATATCTGCGTTATCCCATTGCGTAACATGCGGGATCATTACCCAGTTACGGTGCAGGTTCGCGCCAGAGATTTTCTTAATGCGAGAAAGTGGCTGAACTTCGGTTTCACCAAATTTGCTGAAATCCACTTTCGGCCAAGGAAGTAGACCAAGCGCACTGCCGTCACCTGAACCAGATGCTGCTGCAGAACCTGATTCCAAACGTTTCAACGCTTCTTTAACGAAGTTTTGTACGTCTTCTTTTAGGATGCGGCTCTTACGACCAGTACCTTTCACTTTCGCAAGGTTAACGCCAAACTCACGAGCAATACGGCGAACTACTGGTGATGCGTGTGCGTATTCGTTGTTCGCTTCAAACTCACCTGCTGATGCTGCTGCTTTTGGCGCTTCCGCTGGTTTAGCTGCTGCAGCTGGAGTTGCTGTTTGAGCTGGCGCTGCTGCTTGTGCTTGAGGAGCCGGTGCTGCACCAGCCACTTCGAATACCATAATCAAAGAACCAGTCGAAACTTTATCGCCCGCTGCAACTTTGATTTCTTTCACTGTACCGGCAAATGGTGCTGGAACTTCCATTGAAGCTTTGTCGCCTTCAACAGTAATCAAAGATTGTTCTTCTTCAATTGAATCACCAACCGCAACCATGATTTCAGTGACTTCAACTTCATCGCCACCGATATCAGGAACGTGAACTTCTTTCGCAGCCGATGCCGCAGGTGCAGCTGGAGCTGGAGCTGGAGCCGCTTGTTCAGCTGGTGCAGATGCTTGTGGAGCTGCGCCAGATCCAGCGATTTCAAACACCATGATTAGCGAGCCAGTTGAAACTTTATCGCCTGCTGCAACTTTGATTTCTTTTAGCGTACCCGCAAATGGAGCCGGAACTTCCATTGATGCTTTGTCGCCTTCAACCGTGATCAAAGATTGCTCTTCTTCGATTGAATCACCAACCGCAACCATGATTTCAGTCACTTCAACTTCGTCACCACCAATATCAGGAACGTGAACTTCTTTTAGTTCGCTTGCCGCTGGAGCCGCCGCAGGTGCTGGAGCTGGAGCTTCCGCTTTTGGTGCTTCTGCCGCAGGAGCCGCAGCTGCGCCTTCCGCTTCAAAGATCATGATCAATGAGCCAGTTGAAACAGAGTCGCCAACGTTAATTTTGATTTCTTTTACGATACCCGCTTGAGACGCAGGAACTTCCATTGATGCTTTATCGCCTTCAACAGTGATTAGAGACTGCTCTTCTTCAACCTTGTCACCAACGTTTACCAGAATCTCAGTAACTTCAACCTCATCGGCACCAATGTCAGGTACATTAATTTCGATTGTCATTATTCTTTCCTTAACTTGATTGAAGTGTGCAGCGCAATTTCGATAGCCTGCACAGCTTCATTCTTATATTCGTATAGTGAACTTATGCGTGTAGTGGGTTTACTTTGTTTACGTCGATATTGAATTTCGCAATCGCTTCAACCACGACTGATTTATCCAAATCACCACGTTTCACTAACTCGCTAAGAGCAGCAACCACAACATATCCTGCATTCACTTCGAAGTGACGACGTAGGTTTTCACGGCTATCTGAGCGGCCGAAACCATCTGTACCCAACACTTTGTAAGACTCTGCTGGAACGTATGCACGAACTTGCTCAGCGTAGTTTTTCATGTAGTCCGTCGCTGCAATTGCAGGCTCAGAACCAAGAACCGTTGAGATGTAAGGTACTTTTGCTTCCGCTTCTGGGTTTAGCATGTTGAAGCGTTCTGCATCTTGACCATCACGAGTCAGTTCGTTGAAAGACGTTACAGAGAACACATCAGAAGCAACACCGTAATCTTCGCTTAGGATTTTCGCAGCTTCACGTACTTCGTTCATAATTGTGCCTGAACTTAGTAATTGAACTTTCGACTTGCTACCTGCGTAAGTTTCTAGCTTGTAGATACCACGACGAATACCTTCTTCTGCGCCTTCTGGCATTGCTGGCATGTGGTAATTTTCGTTCATTAGCGTTAGGTAGTAGTAAACGTTCTCTTGCTCACCGTACATGCGACGAATACCGTCTTGAATGATCACAGCTACTTCATAAGCGAATGTTGGATCATAAGAAATACAGTTTGGAATCGTATTCGCCAATACCAACGAATGACCATCTTCATGCTGCAAGCCTTCACCGTTCAAGGTTGTACGACCAGCTGTAGCACCCAATAGGAAGCCTCGAGCTTGTTGATCACCAGCCATCCACGCCATGTCGCCAACACGTTGGAAGCCGAACATTGAGTAGTAGATGTAGAACGGGATCATAGGTAGATCGTTGGTGCTATATGAAGTCGCCGCAGCAACCCATGAAGACATAGCACCCAGTTCGTTGATACCTTCTTGAAGAACCTGACCTGATGTTTCTTCTTTGTAGTAAGAAACCACGCCACGGTCTTCTGGTGTGTAAGTTTGACCGTTCGGGTTGTAAATACCGATTTGACGGAACAAACCTTCCATACCAAATGTACGTGCTTCATCCGCAATGATTGGTACGATGTTTTGACCGATACCTTTATCTTTCAATAAAGTATTTAAAGCTCGAACAAAGCCCATTGTGGTTGAGATTTCACGTTTTTGTTCAGTTAACAGCGCATCAAATTCACCAAGTTCTGGAATTTGTAGTGCTTGCGTGAATTTCGGCAAACGTTGTGGCGTGTAACCGTGCAACGCTTTACGACGAGCATGTAGGTATTCGTATTCTTTCGAACCTTCTTCTAGCGTTAAGTAAGGTAGAGAAGTGATTGCTTCATCAGAAACAAGATCTTGAATACCTAGACGATCACGCAAGTATTTCACGTGCGTCATGTCCATTTTCTTCACTTGGTGTGCAATGTTTTTACCTTCAGCCGCATCACCCATGCCGTAACCTTTGATGGTTTTAGCAAGGATTACTGTTGGACGACCTTTGGTTTCTTGTGCGTTTTTGTAAGCTGCGAACAGTTTAGAAGAATCGTGACCACCACGTTTCAGTGCGAAGATTTCTTCATCTGTCATATCAGCAACAAGTGCCGCTGTTTCAGGGTATTTACCGAAGAAGTGTTCACGAACGTAAGCACCATCTTTCGATTTAAATGTTTGGTAATCGCCATCGATGGTTTCATTCATCAATTGCAGCAATTTGCCTGTAGTATCTTTTGCTAGAAGTGAATCCCAGTTGTTACCCCAGATAACTTTCACTACGTTCCAACCTGCACCCTTGAACAAGCCTTCAAGTTCTTGAATGATCTTGCCGTTACCCATAACTGGGCCATCAAGACGCTGTAGGTTACAGTTGATTAGGAAGCATAGGTTGTCCAGTTTTTCACGTGCAGCAAAAGAAATTGCGCCACGTGATTCTGGCTCATCCATCTCGCCATCACCTAGGAAAGCGTATACACGTTGCTCAGAAGTATCTTTCAAGCCACGGCCATCAAGGTATTTCAAGAAACGAGCTTGATAGATAGCAGCAATCGGACCTAGGCCCATAGATACGGTTGGGAACTGCCAGAATTCAGGCATTAATTTAGGGTGTGGATATGAAGGAATACCTTTGCCATCCACTTCTTGACGGAAGTTATCAAGTTGCTCAGCAGTCAAACGACCTTCAAGGAAAGCACGAGCGTAGATCCCTGGAGAAATGTGGCCTTGATAATAAACTAAATCGCCGCCGTCTTTTTCATTTGGCGCACGGAAGAAATGGTTGAAACAAACTTCGTAGAATGCCGCAGCTGATTGATAAGATGCCATGTGACCGCCTAGCTCTAAGTCTTTCTTAGAAGCACGCAGTACGATCATGATTGCGTTCCAACGAATGATAGAACGAATACGACGTTCTAACGTTGTGTCACCCGGATATGCCGGTTCTTGTGCTGGCGGAATGGTGTTAATGTAGTTGGTGTTAATACCGGTTGGCATATCTACACCGTCTAAACGAGCTTTGTCCAGAACTTGCTCTAATAGATATTGAGCGCGCTCGACACCTTCTTCACGTACCACTGATTCAAGAGCTGCTAACCATTCTTGAGTTTCCAGTGCATCAACGTCATTGTTCATGACTTCAGACATGGCGATCTATCCTTTTGTTGGTTTATCCGACTGGCTATCACTAGCCGATCTTATGATTCTTATGACTCATTAGCTTGTTGAATTCGCCGCAATGATCGCTCGCGGCGATTCTCTTCTCGGCTCAAATCTAACAAGGTTTCTTCAATGTATGCCAAGTGTGCATGAGATGCTTTACGCGCTTTTTCTGGTTGGCGTTCAAGTATCGCTTGCACAATACTGGCACGGTGATGACTCACCTTATCTACCACTTCTTCTCGACGATGAAGTAATTCTAAATTCTGTAAAACGTTCTGTTGTAGCAGCGGAGCAAGGCTTCGAACAATGTGCAACAACACCACATTGTGAGCCGCTTCTGAAATGGCAATTAATACCGCCATAACGCATGCTGATTCTTGTTTTATATCTTTGTTCTCAATCGCTTTTTCGACTTCTTTTTGGCATGCAGATATTTTTTTGAAATCTTCTTCTGTTCCACGTAAAGCCGCAAAATAAGCCGAAATTCCTTCCATAGCATGGCGTGATTCTAATAAATCAAATTGCGCCTCAGGGTGCGTTGATAGCAGTTCAAGCAATGGATCGGAAAACGAATTCCACAAGGTATTGGCGACAAATGTTCCACCACCTTGTTTACGAGTTAATAAGCGTTTGGCTTCTAAACGCTGAATAGCCTCTCGAACGGATGGACGAGAGACATCAAATTGTTTTGCCAACTCTCTTTCTGGCGGTAATTGCTGCCCAGCTGAAAGCGTGCCTTCGATAATCAACCGTTCAATTTCCTGCTCAATAACATCAGACAGTTTAGGTTGACGGATCCTTTGGTAAGCCATGACAAATATTTTTTCTCATTTTTATGATTGTAAATTGGTCATACCAATTATCAGGTACACAAAAAGTTTACATAAAACAAACAACAGTGTCCACTCGAAAATTGATTTCAATCATAAAACCAGCCAGGCATTAACCACAAGACAACAAACATAAAATCAAACAAGAACAAAATTGGTCATACCTTTTAATAAAAAGATAACCAAACGATTACCTTGCTTTATTTTTAAGCAGTGTTTTGTTAAAAATGTGACATTGATCTCAGTCTATTTTTTATGCAATAAGACCAAAGAGGTATGAGTATAAAATCATTGCATCTCACTTTTGTTACAAAAAAACAACATATGAAAGGTAATTTGGGTTTACTGGGAAAGTTTTTAAGAAAGAAAAAGATAAGTTTTGATGAAAAATGTGAAGTGACGCAGGTTTGTTGTGGCGCAAGCACAATGCTCGATTTTATAACTTCAAGCATTATGCTGTTTTTTAATTTAGGTAAATCAGTTTAAGCAAGTTAGCTAGCCAATTGCGCTCGGAAGTAACGCCAATCAAACCCTAAGCCAGGATCGGATTTTCTCAGCGGTGCAATATATTGGTGGCCAGTAATTCTCGGCAAAGTGATTTGCGGATATTTATCCATAAGCAACTTAGTTACCGCCACCAGCGATTGATATTGCTCTTTGGTGTAAACGTCGAAGTCCGTCCCTTCCATCTCAATGCCAATCGAATAATCATTGCAACCTTCTACACCAGCAAAGCTTGATTTGCCCGCATGCCAAGCTCGCCCATTAAACGGCACAAACTGAATGATCTCTCCTGTGCGACGAATAAAGCAATGCGCAGACACTCGCATATTCTTAATCACATCAAAAAATGGATGTTCTGTCGGATCAAGTTTGCCTTGAAAGAATTGCTCCACATGCTCACTGCCATATTGAGCTGGCGGCAAACTGATATTGTGGATCACTAATAATGAAATCTCGGCATCCCCAATTGGACGATCATCAAAATGCGGTGACGGCACATGTTTAACATCGTTGAGCCAGTGGTTTTCCATAATATGCATTTTGATTGATTCCTTAGTAGATGTGTTTGCATTGATTGCAGTATCATAGCACTTAACAAGCTAGCACTTAATGAAACACCACATCTATACCCAAAGTAATTGGAGTTGCAGTGAGGCGACAAGCGAATGAGGCCCCATGAGCATAGCTTGCCTATGTGATTGGGGCGAATGAGTGCAGTTAACAAAGCTGCAGCTTCAAGTACGAAGGGTATAACAAGATCAGCTAATGGATTTAACGTGATGAACAACGAACAAAAACTGAATAACGCACACGACTATCAATCTCGCCTTCAATATTTACAAGCTCACTTGCCGACTGAAATTACTCGCATGGTCAGCGATTCTTTGAAAGAAGATCTTGGTGGCACTTTAGATCCAAATGCCGATATTACCGCTTGTTTGATCCCAGAAGATGCAGTGAATACCGCAACCATTATTACTCGTGAAGATGGTGTATTTTGTGGCAAAGCATGGACAGAAGAAGTGTTCAAACAACTTGGCGGCCAAGTAAAAATTGATTGGCAAGTAGAAGATGGCGATGTGGTTAAACCGAACCAAGTTTTATGTACGTTAACTGGCCCTTCTCGCATTTTGCTAACTGGCGAACGTAATGCGATGAACTTCATCCAAACCCTTTCAGGTTGTGCGACCTTAACTGCGAAATATGTAAAAGAGTTAGAAGGCACCGATTGCCGTTTACTTGATACCCGCAAAACTATTCCGGGCTTACGCAGCGCACTAAAATATGCCGTGACTTGTGGTGGTGGTTTTAACCATCGTATTGGTGTGTTTGATGCTTACCTAATTAAAGAAAACCACATCATTGCCTGTGGTGGTATTGAGCAAGCCATTGAAACCGCAAAAACTCGTAACCCAGGTAAACCAGTTGAGATTGAAACAGAATCTTTGGAAGAATTAGAACGAGCGATTCGCGCTGGCGCAGACATTGTGATGCTCGATAACTTCACCAAAGAGATGATGATCCAAGCGGTGGAAATCAATAAGCAAATCGGCGCAGAAAACGGTTTAACCTCTGGCCAAGCGGCACTAGAAAACTCTGGCAACATTACGCTTGAAACCTTAAACGAATATGCTAAAACTGGCGTAGATTACATTTCAGTTGGCGCATTAACCAAGCATGTTCGTGCTATGGATTTATCTATGCGAGTTACTGGCTAAAGCTTTCTTTTTGCAAGCGAAGAAACTGCGATTCGAGATGAATCAAACTTAGTCCAAATAACACTTATATCTTGAAATCACCTCATTAACTAAACAGCCTCCACCAAATAAATGGATGAGGCTGTTTTTACTTTATTCTCTAGTACTACCTCAAAAAATACTGCATCCCTCGCAAAAAAATCTCAGCTCCAACTTCAAACTACATTTAAATTTTAACACTACTCGAACCTTGTCCTGTTGATGCTAGGTATTTTTAATCAAACACCTATTCTCTTAGCTTCAATTAGCTAGATGAAGTAAAACAACTTATGAAGAAACGCTCGCACAGTAATCTAATCTTATTTTCTGGATTCACCCTTATCGAACTAATGATTGTCGTTTCAGTGATTGGTGTACTCGCCTCCATCGCTATTCCTCAATATCAAAACTACGTTAAAAAAGCAGAACTCAGTGCAGGGCTCGCCAGCCTTACTTCATTAAAAATTAGCCTTGAAGATCATATAGCTTCACGTGGAAACTTTCCGGAAAACTGGCAAGAGGAAGAACTTGGCACAAAAACTGATTTGGGTAAATTAGAAGCTAAGGTCTTAAAAAGTGAATCCCCTCAATCTGGCATCTTATCTCTAACTTATGGCACAAACTCACCATTTAATGGGCAATACATACGTTTGCATCGAGAAAGCAAAGGCGCTTGGCAATGTGAAACAAATATTGAAGAAACCAAAATTTTGCCTCGTGGTTGTATCATTCCCCTCAAGTAAGCAAAGCCGATGACGTCGAATTTAATCACCATTCTCAACCGTGCCGAGTTGCTCACATCTGAACAACAAGCTGAAATTTTAGAACAGACAAGTCACATCACGCCAAATATACCGTTAGCTTGTGTCCAGGCTGGTTATATTTCCTCTGAAGTTTTGCTTGAGCAACTTTCCAATCTGTTTCACTTATCTGTGGTCGATATTGAGCAATACGATTACCAGCAAGCTTGCTATCAACTCGGCATAAGAGAGCTGATCACCCACCATCAAGCTTTACCTTTAAATGTCAATAATAATACGGTGTTACTCGCTATCGCAGATCCCACTAATCAAGATATTGACAATGATTTTCGCTTTGCAACCGGAAAGCAAATTGATTTAGTACTCGCCGATTGCAAACAACTTGATAGTGCGATTCGCCGTTTATATGGCAAATCCGTTCATGTTGATTACATCCAAGGCAAAGATATTACTCAAGATGAACTGGAAAATTTGGTGGAAATGAATCGCGATGAATTCCAAGTCAGCGAAGATTTTAGTCAATATGAATCTCCAGTTAGCCGCTTCATCAATCAAGTTTTGCTCGATGCGGTACGTAAAGGTGCATCAGATATTCATTTTGAACCTTATGAAGATCAGTATCGTGTACGTCTACGTTGCGATGGGATTTTGGTTGAAGCTCATAATCCAGCACCTCATTTAAGTCGCCGCTTAGCTGCTCGCCTCAAAATTTTATCTAAGCTCGATATTGCTGAACGCAGATTACCCCAAGATGGCCGGATTAACATTCGTTTAAATGAAAACACCGCTGTCGATATGCGGGTTTCAACTCTACCTACTTTATGGGGAGAAAAGGTTGTTCTGCGTTTACTCAATAGTAATGAAACCCACTTAAATATCGATAAACTGGGTTATAACGATACGCAAAAGCAACTCTATTTAGATGCTTTAAGTCAACCTCAAGGCATGATTTTAATGACAGGGCCAACGGGAAGCGGAAAAACAGTTTCTTTGTATACAGGGCTAAACATTCTCAACACACCGGATAAAAATATTTCTACTGCCGAAGATCCTGTTGAAATTAACTTAACAGGTATAAACCAAGTTCAAGTTAAACCAAAGATCGGCTTTACTTTTGCTTCAGCTTTACGTGCATTTTTACGTCAAGATCCGGATGT
Source organism: Vibrio sp. (assembly GCA_047975485.1). GTDB lineage: Bacteria > Pseudomonadota > Gammaproteobacteria > Enterobacterales > Vibrionaceae > Vibrio. The sequence continues at coordinate 95,111 of JBKEDP010000018.1, forward strand.
AGTAATGATCGGTGAAATCCGAGATCTTGAAACCGCTGAAATGGCGATCAAAGCTGCTCAAACTGGCCACTTAGTACTTTCAACACTCCACACAAACTCCGCAGCTGAAACTGTGGTTCGTCTCACCAATATGGGCATTGAAACTTTTAACCTGACATCATCGCTCAGTCTCATCATTGCTCAACGCTTAGTTCGCTGTTTATGTACTCATTGTAAGGTCGAAGATCCTCAATCGAACTCTTTATGTCTGCAATTCAATCTTCCGGTCAACGCCGTTCTCTATCAAGCCTCTCCTCACGGTTGCACCGAATGTACCAATGGCTATTCAGGGCGTACAGGGATCTACGAAATGATGCGCTTTTCTCAACAAATTACAGAAGCCATTTTCAACCGATTATCTGCGAAAGAAATAGAAAAGATAGCTCAACAGGAAGGGATGATGACATTACAAGAATCCGGCATTGAAAAACTCAAACAAGGCGTGACCAGTTTTTCTGAACTACAACGTGTTTTGTATTTTAACTCCCAGTAAATATTCAGTTTTCCAATAAAAAGGTAAAAGATCATGGGAAGTGAAAAAGTAGGATCCAACTCAAACGTGATGCTTTTTTATTGGCAAGGTCGAGATAGTAAAGGCAAGAAAATCTTTGGCAAAATGTTAGCCATCAATGAAGAGCAAGTTCGAGATAAACTTATTCCACAAGGCATTAAAATAAGTCGTATTAAATCTCGCTCTCCTTCGGTGTTCACAAGGCTCAGACACCGTATAACAGCTAAGGAGATAACCCTTTTCACCCGCCAATTAGCGACCATGTTAGCCACAGGTATTCCAGTTATTCAAAGCATCAAGTTGATTGCTAATAATCAAACAAAAATCTCGCTACAGGCTATTTTATCCATCTTGGTGACTCAACTGGAGTCCGGCACACCAATTTCACAAGCAATGAAAACAACGAGTCATTGGTTTGATCCTTTTTATTGCGATCTGGTTTCGACTGGTGAACAAACCGGTAACTTAGCCGGTGTATTTGAAAGACTTGCCACTTACCGAGAAAAAAGAGAAGAACTAGGTGCCAAAGTCATCAAAGCCATGATTTACCCAAGTATCGTAATTTTGGTCGCTATAGGAGTTTCAATTTTAATGCTCACTATTGTGATCCCTGAATTTGAAACTATGTTTAAAGGCTTTGGCGCAGAACTACCTTGGTTTACTCAGCAAGTAATCCTGTTTTCCCATTTTGTGCAAAATTCATTGCTGAACTTCACCTTCCTCATGGTTATTACGATTGTCGGATTCAAATATGCTTATCGACGATCCTTTCATATCCAACTAAAAACCAGCACGCTTACCTTAAAACTTCCCGTCTTGGGCAGCATATTATCAAAAGCTGCAATAGCTAAATTCAGCCGAACCTTAGCCACCAGCTTTAGCGCAGGAATTCCAATATTATCCAGCCTACAAACCACAGCAAAAACCTCTGGCAATCTGTATTATCAGATGGCAATTGAACAGGTACACAAAGAAATTTCATCGGGAACACCACTCTATATTGGGATGCGTAATACTCATGCCTTTCCTGAAATGGTGCTGCAAATGATTATGATTGGTGAGGAGTCTGGCAATCTCGATGGCATGCTCAACAAAATTGCAGCTATTTATGAATTTGAAGTGGATAACACAGTCGATAATCTCGGCAAAATTATTGAGCCAGCTATCATAGTTTTTCTCGGAGTTGTGGTCGGAGGCTTAGTTGTTGCACTTTATATGCCGATCTTCAAGTTAGTTAGTGTATTCTAGTCACCTTAATTGCCCTTAAAAATAATAATGACAGCGCATGATAATTTTTGACTATTACCCTATTTTATTTCCGATCACCTGTGGTGTATTTGGATTGATCATCGGCAGCTTTTTGAATGTGGTGATCCATCGTTTACCAATAATGATGGAGCGAGAATGGAAACAAGAATGTTTTGAAGCGTTTCCATCATTGAAACAAGATCCTGCTGTTCAAGCAGAACTCAAAGAACTGGAAAAGCCATTTAACTTAAATGTGCCCCGTTCTCGTTGTCCGAAATGTAATACGCAAATTCGTGCCATTGATAATATTCCTGTCATTAGCTGGCTTTTCCTTAAAGGTAAATGTCACAAATGTTCGAATCCAATTAGCGCACGCTACCCTTTAATTGAACTATTAACCGCTGCCTTGTGTGTGGTGGTTGGGTTTTATTTTCCTTCCGATTGGTATGCGGTCGCCTTACTCTTCTTCACCTTTGCTTTAGTCTCGGCAACCTTTATCGATTTAGATACCATGTTGCTTCCCGACCAAATCACTTTGCCGTTGATGTGGGCTGGTTTAGCCTTGTCCCTGTTCAACATCAGCCCTATTTCACTACAAGATGCAGTCATTGGCGCAATGGCGGGTTACTTATGTTTGTGGTCAGTATATTGGCTTTTCAAACTGCTAACGGGTAAAGAAGGCATGGGCTACGGTGATTTCAAATTACTTGCAGCTTTAGGTGCTTGGCTTGGCTGGCAACAATTACCGCTATTGATTTTGCTTTCATCGGTTGTTGGTTTGGTGTTTGGTTTAATCCAGTTAAGGCTACAAAAGAAAGGAATTGAGAAGGCTTTTCCATTCGGCCCTTACCTTGCAATTGCTGGTTGGTTTTGTTTAATTTGGGGAAATGATTTAACCTCTTGGTATTTAACTTCAATGCTAGGAATGTAGCAGAATGATTATTGGCCTAACTGGCGGCATTGGTAGCGGCAAAACCACCATTGCAAATATGTTCCATGATAATTTTAATATTGATATTGTTGATGCCGATGTGATCGCTCGTGAAGTGGTTGAACCTAATACCCAAGGTTTAAATTCGATTGTTGAGCGATACGGAATAGAAATTTTAACTGAATCAGGTCAGCTGAACCGCACCAAATTACGCGAAAAGATATTTGCTGAACCAAAAGAAAAAACATGGATAAACCAACTGTTGCATCCGCTGATTCGTCAAACTATTCAAGATCAGCTACAGCAAACTCGCTCGCCTTATGCTTTGTTAGTTGTACCGCTATTAATTGAAAATGGTTGGCAAACAGAAATTGATCGCTTGTTAGTGGTGGACGTTTTGCCTGAAACTCAAATCGCTCGCACCTGTCAACGAGATAAGGTTTCAAAACAACAAGTAAAATCTATTTTAGCGTCGCAAGCCTCCCGTGATGAGCGATTAACCGCTGCAGATGATGTAATTAACAACGATTTACCACTGACAGACTTGCGAACATCTCAACTTCTAGAACAAGTGACAGAATTACATAAAAAGTATCTAGCATTGTGTCATTGATTTAGGTAACAATAAGGAAATTGAATCAAAAGGATGGTAACTATGCTTAAATTCGAGCATCCATTAACAGAAAAAGTCCGAATTTATTTAAGAGTCGAAACACTTCTTCGACAGCTGCATAGTTCTGCTCAGCTAAAAGCTCCGCTTGATTATCAATTATTCTTCCGCTCGCTTTTCGACCTTATGGATCTGTGCGAGCAAATTCATATCAAATCAGAATTAGCCAAAGATCTTGAAAAACAACGTCTAACCATTAAATCGTGGGCGAATGTGCCGGGTGTAGATCAAACTATGCTCAACAAGGTTCTAGCCAATATTGATGATTGTTTTCGTGGCTTGATGTCTACGGAACGTTTTGGTGTTTCGCTAAAAGAAAACCGTTTTTTGAATACCATTCGTCAGCGTTTCAACTTACCCGGTGGCACTTGCTGTTTTGATTTGCCATCACTGCATTATTGGCGACACCAGCCGATTGAAAAGTGCTTGTCGGATACAGAACAGTGGCTTAGTACGCTACAACCCTTATTTAACGCCTTAGAGTTATCACTGAAACTTATCCGCGAAACAGGTCAATATAAGTCGCAAATCGCCCGCAATGGTTTCTATCAAAGTGATGCGGAAGATGCGAGCATTCTACGTTTAGAAATCCCACTCGATACCAGTGTTTTTCCTATGATTTCTGGGCACAAAAACCGTTTTGCGATTAAGTTTATGAATTTTGAAACCGGCCTTGCTTACAGCCAAGATGTCGAGTTTCGTCTTGCTGTCTGCTAAAATACTTCGCATTGAAATTAAGTTCCTGAACTCAGGATAAAATCGAAGCGAATAGACCGATGACTGAAGTAGTAAAACCAACCAAAGTAACTATCGTGAAATGCCCAACTTGCCAAGCGGAAGTCGTTTGGGGAGAAGTCAGCACTTACCGTCCTTTTTGCAGTAAGCAATGCCAAATGATTGATTTTGGTGAATGGGCGGATGAAGAAAAATCCATTCCGGGTGCGCCAGATATGTCAGATTCAGATGGTTGGTCAGAAGGTTAATTCTGCTTTTATAGCTGAAATATCTACACATTATTGAGCAACACGAAAAGACGCTGTCCTGTCCTAGGCGCTCCGAAAACGGCATCCATGCCGTTTTAGCCTTTTCGAATCGCTCAATAATATCTGGCCTCAATACTTATTTCTGAATAAAGATCGTAGTTAGGAATACAGCTCAATAACCTTTTTCAGCACTGGCTCATTCGCTTCTGGGAAGGTGTAATTAGTCAAATCGCCTATCGCAACCCATTCGCCCTCTTGCCCTTCTTTTCCGTAGGGTTTGCCTGAAAATTCAGATACAACAAAGAAATCGAACGTTAGTTTCTTTTCTGGGTAATCAAAGTCGAAATGCTCCAGCAACTCCATGTTTGTTGCCGTGATATCAATTTCTTCCTGTAGCTCTCGCACTAAGCCTTGCTCAGCTGTTTCGCCTGCTTCAACCTTACCACCAGGAAATTCCCAAAAACCGCCTTTATGCAGCTTTGCAGGACGCTTAGTAATAAAGATCTGATCTTGCTCTGGATTTAAGATCACCGCAGCCACAATATGTAGTCGAGTCATTGTGTTTTTTCCTTTCTAAAAGCTATAAAGATAAGCTTATAAAAAAGGCCGCATTTTCAGCGACCTTTTTTCATTTAACTTTTTACACAAAGTAATTGGAGTTACAGCGAGGCGACAAGTTTATGAGGCCCCATGAGCATAGCTTGCCTATGTGATTGGGGCGAATAAACGCAGTCAACAAAGCTGTAGCTTCAAGTACGACGTGTAAATTAAATCTTACCGTGACACTGCTTATACTTCTTACCTGAACCACATGGGCAAGGCTCGTTACGGCCTACTTTGCGTTCTTCACGAACACTTGGTTGACCTGATTCTTGTTCAGAATCACCGAGACCTTCCGCTGATTCATGTTGAAGTTGTTGCATACGTGCTGCTTCTTCAGCTTGAATGCGACGTTGTTCTTCCATGCGATCCACTTCTTCACGCTGTTGAACACGAACGCGACTTAAGGTTGAAATCACATCAAACTTCAAGCTATCTAAAAGCTCACCAAACAATTGGAAAGATTCGCGTTTAAATTCTTGCTTAGGATCTTTCTGCGCATAACCACGTAGGTGAATACCTTGGCGTAGGTGATCCATTGCAGCTAGGTGTTCTTTCCACAAGTTATCTAGCGTTTGAAGCATTACTTGACGCTCAAAGTTACGTAGCACTTCAGCACCAACTGCCTCTTCTTTCTCTTTGTAGATGTTTGTCGCTTCTGTGATAACACGCTCTAGTAGCACTTCTTCATACAGTTTTTCATCTTCATCCAACCAACCTTGAATTGGTAGATCTAAATCGAAATCTGCTTTCAGACGTTCTTCTAAGCCTTTTACGTCCCACATTTCATCAAGTGACTGAGGTGGAATGTATTGCTCGAATACTGTGCTTAGAACGTCAGTACGGTTTTGCTCTAGCATTTCGCTAATGTCTTCCGCACCCATTAATTCATCACGCAATTCGTAAACCACTTTACGTTGGTCGTTCGCTACGTCATCGTAATCCAATAGTTGCTTACGGATGTCGAAGTTACGACCTTCCACTTTACGTTGTGCTTTTTCGATTGAACGAGACAACATGCGGCTTTCAATCGCTTCACCTTCTTCCATACCGCTCTGGATAAGACCAGCCATGCGATCAGAAGTGAAGATACGAAGTAGTGAATCTTCCATCGATAGGTAGAAACGTGAAGAACCTGCGTCACCTTGACGACCAGAACGACCACGCAACTGGTTATCGATACGACGAGATTCGTGACGCTCTGTACCAATGATGTGCAAGCCGCCTGCAGCTAGAACAGCATCGTGAACTTGTTGCCACTCTTCTTTAACTTGAGCAATTTGTGCTTCAGTTGCTGGTGTACCTTGTTTCGCTTCAAGCATTTCGATATTCATTTCGACGCTGCCGCCAAGTTTGATATCGGTACCACGACCAGCCATGTTAGTTGCGATGGTTACTGCACCCGGAATACCCGCTAGTGCAACGATTTCCGCTTCTTTTTCGTGGAATTTTGCATTCAGTACGTTGTGCTTAATTTTCGCTGCTTTCAGTGCATTAGAAAGTAGCTCAGATTTTTCAATCGACACTGTACCAACAAGGATCGGCTGACCTTTCGATACGCGCTCTTTGATGTCTTCAATGATTGCATCGAATTTTTCTTTTTCAGTGCGGTAAACGACATCTGGCATATCATCACGGATCATTGGACGGTTAGTTGGGATAACTACTGTGTCTAAGCCGTAGATAGATTGGAATTCGAACGCTTCAGTATCCGCTGTACCTGTCATGCCCGACAGTTTGGTGTATAGACGGAAGTAGTTCTGGAAGGTAATAGATGCCAAAGTTTGGTTTTCGTTTTGGATCTTAACGCCTTCTTTCGCTTCAACTGCTTGGTGAAGACCTTCAGACCAACGACGACCTGGCATTGTACGGCCAGTGTGTTCATCAACGATGATAACTTCGCCATCTTTAACGATGTAATCAACGTCTTTTTCAAATAAAACGTGGGCGCGAAGTGCTGCGCTAACATGGTGTAGCAAGCTGATGTTCGCTGGAGAATAAAGCGTGTCGCCTTCTTCCATTAAGCCATTTTTGATCAGCAATTCTTCAACGTATTCTTGACCGGTTTCAGTCATATGAACTTGTTTAGCTTTCTCATCAATGGTGTAGTGTTTGTCACCACGGTACTCTTCTGTATCTTCTTCCTCTTGACGTTCAAGATTTGGAATTAACGTATTGATGCGAATGTATAGCTCAGAACTATCTTCAGCAGGGCCAGAGATGATTAACGGAGTACGAGCTTCATCGATTAAGATGGAATCCACTTCATCGACTACAGCGAAGAAACGCTCACGTTGAACACGATCTTCTGGGCGGAACGCCATGTTGTCACGAAGGTAGTCAAAACCAAATTCGTTGTTTGTTCCGTAAAGGATGTCACATTGGTAAGCGGCTTTTTTCTCAACAGGCACCATGTTTGGTACGTTAATACCAACCGTCATACCTAAGAATTCAAATAGTTCACGGTTGGTTTCTGCATCGCGTTTTGCCAAGTAGTCGTTCACAGTAACAACGTGAACGCCTTTGCGTGGGATCGCATTAAGGTAAGCGGCTAGTGTTGCAGTTAACGTTTTACCTTCACCAGTACGCATCTCTGCGATTTTACCAGCGTTTAAAACCATACCACCAATAAGCTGTACGTCGAAGTGGCGCATGCCGTAAATACGACGAGACGCTTCACGAACTGTAGCGAATGCTTCTGGTAATAGTTTGTCTAGTGTTTCCCCATTATCGTAACGCTCACGGAATTCGACGGTTTTATTTTGCAATTGCTCGTCGCTTAGTGCTTCGAATTCTGGCTCAAATTTGTTGATTTGATTTACGATTTTGCGAAGTTGGCGCAATGTACGATCATTACGGCTGCCAATGACGCTGGTCAGTAACTTAGTTAACATTTACGAATCTCTCTTCCTGATCTCTGCTTTCAGCTTCTCACGGTTCTATACTAAGAATACTGAGATGATTTATATCCTATTCTTTGGGATATATCTGTTAGTTGCTATATGGGTGCTAATGAACCCATTTTCAAGGCTAAAAAACAAGTGGCTATATAGTATGGGATTATGCGACTATCTGCTATGTGCAAACGTATTTGTTTGACCTCTTCTTCATTATTTTTGATCAAAATTAGTATTTTTAAGCTTAATCATGTTGGGTTAGCTTTATTATTAACCGAACTCCCCCTGAATGAGACTCTTTATGCGCGATCATCGTCCAGAATCCACACAAGATTTAATGCAAAGCTCGAAGATGGATAGGTTTTCTCAACATGTTGGGGAAATCATAAAGATCAATGATGCACTTAAAAAGATCTTACCTGTCAGTCTGCAACCTCATTGCCGTGCAGCTAATGTTCGCAATAATCAATTGTTGATCGAAGTGGCGACCGCTTCTTTTCAGATCAAACTAAATTACGACAGGATCCGTATTTTGTCAGAATTAAGATCCTCTGGTTTTTCTAAATTGATCAGCATTGAATTTAAGATCAACCCAGATCTTTATGTAGCAAAGCAAGCAGATGTGAAGAAAAAAATCACTTATATGAATACCTTGAGCGAAGGATCTGCGGAATCTATTTTGACCTTAACAGATTTTGCTTCTCCAAAACTCAAACAAAGATTAGAAAGCTTGGCGAAACTCGCAAAAGGATCTCAAGAATAAATGGGCAAGACTCTATTTTGATTAGACGCCAGGATTTTGAGTAAACGGAAGGTAATAAAAAACCAGACTATTGAAGTCTGGTTTTTTTAATTCGATTTTAAGCTTTTGCGATTAAGCTAGAACCATATTTGGCGCACCAAATGCAACTGGAGAACCAACTTCTTCTTCGAAAGTTGCCCATTCCCATGCTGTTTGGTCAGCTAAAACTGCGCGCAATAATTGGTTGTTTAATGCGTGACCAGTTTTGTACGCTTTTAATTCACCAACAATGCTGTGACCACACATGTATAAGTCGCCAATTGCGTCCAATACTTTGTGAGTTACGAATTCATTGCTGAAGCGTAAGCCTTCTTCGTTCAAAATACGGTATTCATCTAGAACGATAGCACAATCGAAGCTACCACCTAGACATAGGTTTTGAGATTGTAGATATTCGATATCACGCATGAAACCGAAAGTACGTGCGCGTGAAATATCTTTAATAAATGCCTGAGATGAGAAATCAAATAGCATGTGTTGCTGATCTGATTCAATCGCAGGGTGGTTGAATTCAATCTCAAAATCCATACGGAAGCCGTTGTAAGGAACAAGTTCTGCCCACTTATCACCATCTTCCACACGAACAGGTTTCTTAATACGCACAAAACGTTTTGGTGCATTTAGAGTTTCAACACCAGCTGATTGAAGTAAGTATACGAACGGGCTAGCACTGCCATCCATGATTGGGATTTCAGGTGCATCAACTTCGATAATAATGTTATCAATACCCATTCCCGCTAGAGCTGCATTTAAGTGCTCAACGGTAGAGATACGAATACCTTCATCATTTACTAGCGCAGTACATAACATAGTGTCACGAACTGAATTTGGATCAGATGGGAAGTCCACTGGTGGATTCATATCTGTTCTACGGTAAATGATACCAGTATTAGCAGGCGCAGGACGTAGCGTAAGCGTGACTTTACGCCCAGAGTGGAGACCCACACCAGTCGTTTTCACCATTTCTTTTAATGTACGTTGTCTGATCATCTACTTTTGCCTCTAATTCATACTACAACATGTAGCCAGCCGGATAGACTGGTCTAACATGTTAGCAGATTTTTGACTCACTTCAAGTTAATTGTGTGAAACTCAATCAGCTTGATGTCTCAAAAATGCTGGGATATCTAAATAACCGCTGTCATTTTCATCAGGTTTCTTAACTGCGTTAGAAGAATCTGAGTGATCTTGAGCTGGCATTTTAGTGCGAAGCATTGGTTGAGGCTCTTGCTCTTCTTGTTTCACTTGCTGAACTGGAGCTGGAGTTACTGGTTGAGGTGCAGGTTTCGCAGCCGTGTTTTTCACTAATGTGATTTCAGGCTGATGCGAGTTACCAATACCAGTTGCAACTACAGTTACACGGATTTCATCCGTCATATCAGGGTCAAGTGAAGTACCGATTACAACTGTTGCATTGTCAGAAGCGAATGCTTTAACCGTGTTACCCACGATTTCGAATTCTTCTAAACGCATATCTAAACCAGCAGTGATGTTAACAAGAACACCACGAGCACCAGCTAGATCGATATCTTCAAGTAGAGGACTTGAGATTGCAGTTTCAGCTGCTTCTTCTGCACGGTCTTCACCAGTTGCGATACCGCTACCCATCATTGCGTGACCCATTTCAGACATTACAGTACGAACGTCCGCGAAGTCGACGTTGATCATGCCTGGGCGAGTGATCAATTCAGCAATACCTTGAACAGCGTTACGTAGTACATCGTTCGCTTTAGCAAATGCTTCAAGCAAAGTGATACCGCGGCCTAGCACTTTCAATAACTTTTCGTTAGGGATAGTGATTAAAGAGTCAACGTGTTTTGAAAGCTCTTCAATACCTTGCTCAGCAAAAGCCATACGCTTTTTGCCTTCGAAACTAAATGGTTTAGTTACTACAGCAACGGTTAGGATACCAAGTTCTTTTGCCACTTCTGCAATAACAGGAGCCGCACCAGTACCAGTACCACCACCCATACCAGCAGCAATAAACACCATATCTGCGCCAGTTAACACAGATTTGATTGCTTCACGATCTTCAAGTGCTGATTCACGGCCTACTTGTGGGTTTGCGCCCGCACCTAGACCTTTGGTGATATCGCCACCAATTTGAATAACATTGCTCACGCTTACTTTACGTAACGCTTGGGCATCCGTGTTCACACTGATGAATTCCACCCCTTCGATGGATTCTCTCACCATGTGCTCTACAGCGTTACCGCCACCGCCGCCAACTCCAACGACTTTAATTACAGCGTCGTCAGACATTTCCATCATCGGTTCAAACATGTGTTTTCTCCGTTTCTTCCTGTTCGCCTCAGGTTAAAACTCTTTTTGTATCCAATTACGTAGCTTTTGAATGAATTCGCCAACCGAACCACCAGAGCGTTGCTTTGGTGCCGAATGTTGATATTCACCTTCATCATAAAACTGGCTGTCTTTGGCGTAATGTAATAATCCAACCGCCGTTGCATGATGGGGCTCTTTAACATAGTCAGTTAACCCTCTGACCTCAAGGGGCTTGCCTATTCTTACTTGGTTGCGGAAAACACGTTCTGCACATTCCACTAATCCATCAATTTGTGATGCACCACCAGTTAACACGATACCTGCGGCAAGTTGATGTTTCACACCATTTTCACGCAGTTTAGCTTGTACCGAATCAATAGTTTTGCTCACCATGCCCATAAGTTCATTGTAGCGAGGTTGGATCACCTCTGCCAAAGTTTGGCGTTGCAAACTTCTTGAAGGTCGACCACCTACACTTGGGACATTTACAGTGTCGTCCTTGCTAACAAGCTCAGCAAGAGCGCAACCATATTTTACTTTTATTTCTTCAGCATCGCTGACAGGCGTACCAAATGCAAAGGCAATATCACTTGTTACTGCATTTCCTGCATAAGAAAACACTTTTGTGTGACGTAGCGCACCTCCAGTCCAAATGGAAAGCTCCATTGTACCGGCACCGATATCTACAACACATACGCCTAATTCACGTTCATCTTCAGTAATAACCGCATTACTTGACGCTAAACCTGAATAAATAAGTTGTTCTACTTTTAAATTACAACGCTCTACCGCTTTCACAATGTTTCTCGCCATATCGTTATGACAAGAAATCAAGTGAACGTTTGCTTCCATACGAACACCAGACAAACCTAATGGGTTTTTGATGCCCTTTTGGTAGTCAATCGTAAATTCTTGAGGAATAACATGCAAGATGCGTTGTTCATCACCGATTTTAATCGACTTAGCGGTATGGATGACACGATCCATATCATCTTGGGACACTTCTTCGTCAGAAATTGCGCCCATGCCTTTTTCAATTCGACTTGCAATATGCTCGCCAGATAAAGAAAGATAAACGCTGCTGATTTGGCATTCAGCCATTAATTCAGCTTGATCAATTGCTCTCTGTACTGATTTCACAACCGATTCAAGATCGTTTACACCACCTTTATCCATGCCATGCGATGGACTGCTACCCGCTCCGATGATATTAATTTGACCATCTGGAAGCAGTTCACCCACTAATGCTGATACCGTAGCCGTACCAATATCAAGGCCAACGACAATATTTCCTTCTGCGGTCTTGGTCATTTATTTCTCTCTTGTTCTTTCATCATCAGGAATCCATCCAACAGCAGCGCCGGTATCGTATCGTAGGTCGATATAACTAATGTTGCCCACTTTATCACCTAATCGACGATAAAGTTTAATAAAACGTTTTAAACGATCTTCGCGAGCGCCTTTGCCTAATTCTAAACGAATACCGTTATCTAATATTAATTGCCAAGCTCGTCTATCATTCAACACCACTGAAGTGATGGTTCGACCTAGCGGTTGCAACTCTTTCGAGCTTTCATGCCATACAGATAAAACTTGCTCGCTGGAACCTTCTGGCCCATACAAATTAACGGAATTTTCAGGTGCGTCTTCAGGATGACCTTTAAATACTTTGCCATCTGGATTTAATAACGCATTACCATTCCAAATAGCCGCAGCTTTATATTCGACAATGTAGACTTTGATTAAATCAGGCCATTGTTTGCGAATTGAAACTTGAGCAACCCAAGGCAGAGCACCTAAAACGTTTTGTAATTGATCGACATCTTGCGTCATAAAAGTGCCAATATGCGGCAACTCTGCTAATGCAGACTGAACCTGATTAGGCGCAACATGATCTAAATCACCTTCAACCATCACTCTAGATAACGGTAAGCGTTGATCGTCCGTCATCCAACTAACGGTTGAATAAATTAAAGCACCAACACTTAACAGAACAAATAATAGAAAAACACCACCTAACCATTGTTGTTTTAATGAAGGAGATGCTTCTTGTTCCTCTGCTAAATTGGTATCCGCCGTTATATTCATAATGAGCAACTAAATTTTATTTTCCGTTCATGCCCATAATTTGGCGCAATTCTTCATTGTAGCTTGCTAAAAACCACAAATTCTTTTGTTTATCCTAATAAAAGGCACAATTGCAAGGATTATACTTACCCAAGCGCAGAGTGCCAATACAGCAACGACTATTTTACTCAGGAATGACTTTCATTTTCTCAATATTCAACTGTAGATCAGCTAAATTGCGAGCTACTCGACCAATATCGCCAGCACCTTGAGTTAAAACCAGATCATTATCTGCTAATAAGTTAGCTAAAGTTGACGGTAATTTATCGAATGAATCGACAAAAATTGGGTCAATTTTGCCACGACTGCGAATAGTTCGGCAGAGTGATCGACTATCAGCACCGGCAATTGGTTTTTCGCCTGCAGGATACACATCCAACATCACTAGCACATCGACTTTTTCTAAAACATTCGCAAAATCATCATACAGATCACGAGTTCGGCTATAACGATGTGGTTGGAAAATCATAACCAAGCGTTTGTCTTCCCAACCAGAACGTGCTGCTTGAATGGTCACATCCACTTCGCTTGGGTGATGACCGTAATCATCCACCAGCATCACCTTGCCGTTACCAGTTTCAAATTCACCAAGGTGATCGAAACGACGGCCTGTGCCTTCGGTTTTCATCAATGCATTAACGATAGCGTCATCGCTAATGTCATCTTCGGTTGCAACGGCAATCGCAGCAGAAGCATTTAAAGCATTGTGTTTACCCGGAATATTCAGCGTAATGTGTAAATCATCACGACCTTGGCGAACCACGGTAAATTTACCTTGTTGACCAACTTGATGATAATCAGTGATTCGTACGTCGGCATCTTCAGAGAAACCATAAGTGATCACTTGGCGGCTAATTCTTGGAATTAACTCGCGCACGATAGGATCATCGATGCACATAATAGCCTGACCATAAAACGGAAGATTATGAAGGAAATCAATAAAGGTCTGTTTTAAGGTTTCAAAATCGCCGCCGTATGTATCCATGTGATCAGCTTCAATGTTTGTCACAATGCTAACCATTGGTTGTAGGTGCAAGAATGACGCATCACTCTCATCAGCTTCAGCGATCAAGTAACGGCTTGAACCTAAACGAGCGTTAGTGCCTGCACTTTTTACTAGGCCACCGTTTACGAATGTAGGATCGAGACCTGCTTCATAATAGATTTGTGTAACCAAAGCGGTGGTCGTCGTTTTACCGTGAGTACCGGCAACGGCAATACCGTGGCGAAAGCGCATTAGTTCGGCCAACATTTCTGCACGACGAACCACTGGAATGCGTAATTTCTTCGCAGCGATTAGCTCTGGGTTTTCTTGAGAAATAGCTGTTGAAACAACCACTACGCTCGCGTGTTCAATGTTGGATTCATTATGACCAATATAGATTTTTGCGCCTTTTGACATCAAACGTACAGTCACAGTATTTTCAGCAATATCAGAACCGCTGATTTGGTAGCCTTCATTTAATAAAACTTCAGCAATACCGCTCATGCCTGCACCACCAATACCCACAAAGTGAATGCATTTTACACGGCGCATTTCTGGAATGATGGAACGTAATTCGGATAAATTCGGGTTGTCTTTAGTAACCATTCTCTTTTTCTCAATCTTGGCTTACGGCAATAATGGCGTTCGCGACACGTTCATCCGCATCGGTAATCGCAGCAGCTCGTGCTTGTTGTGCCATAAATAATAATTTTTCTCGGTCAAGCTTTTGAATCGCTTCAAACAAAGCTTGGTCGGTTAAATCTGGTTGCTCGATCATCAATGCAGCTCCGCACTGAACAAGGTGATCGGCATTTAATGCTTGTTGGCGATCTTTATGCATAAATGGAATGAAAATCGCACCTACGCCAGCAGCAGAAACTTCTGAAACCGTTAATGCACCTGAACGACAGACTAATAAATCTGCCCAGGCATAAGCTTCTGCTACATCATCAATAAATTCGGTTACTTGAGCACCTTCAACTTGATTCTCTTGGTAAAGATCTTCAACCATTTGTAGCTGACCTTTACCAGCTTGGTGACGAATCTCATAACCTGTACCTTCTTTTGTTGCAAGAAGCTTTGCCATTACAGGCGGTAACGTTGTATTCAGAATGCGAGCGCCTTGGCTGCCACCCATTACTAAAATACGAATTGGTGAAGTGCGATCAGCAAAACGTTGCTCTGGTGCATCAATTGCTACCACATCTTGTCGAACAGGGTTGCCTACCACTTCTGCATTTGGAAATGCACCGGGGAAAGCCTGCATAACACGTTTAGCAATTTTCGATAGCCATTGGTTAGTCAAACCAGCAACGGCATTTTGTTCATGCAAAACAACTGGAATGCCCGACATCCACGCAGCAACTCCACCAGGGCCACTAACATAACCGCCCATACCAAGTACGACATCTGGTTGCCACGCTTTGATATGTTTACGAGCCTGCATAATGGCATTCACAATTTGGAATGGCGCTTTCAGCAATTTAGCGAAACCTTGACCACGCAAGCCTTTCACATGGATGAAGTCGATCTCAATACCATGTTTAGGCACTAAATCCGCTTCCATTCGGTCAGGTGTACCCAACCAGCGAATTTCCCAACCTTGCTGCTGTAATTTTTTAGCGACAGCCAAACCGGGGAAAACATGGCCACCAGTACCGCCAGCCATGACTAATAAACGCTTAGCTTTTGTCTGTTTCTGCTCAGTCGGTTTCATTATTACTTAACTCTTTTTGACTTGATTGATGCTTGGATTTCGCTGCATTTTCTAATTGTTCGATCACGGCAAGACGACGCTCGTAATCAATACGCAGCAATAAACCTACTGCCGTCATCATTATGATTAAACTCGAACCACCATAACTGATCAGTGGCAAAGTTAAACCTTTGGTTGGAACAATTGCGGCTGCTGCACCCACGTTAACAAGAGTCTGGAATGCAAACCAAACACTGATACTAATTGCAAGAAATCCACCAAACAACTGACCTGACTCTAATGATTCTCTGCCAATTTTCAATGCCTTATAAACCAAAGCAAAAATCATTAACAAGATCAGAACCACGCCAACGAAGCCGAGTTCTTCTGCCACTACGGCAAAAATAAAGTCGGTATGTGCTTCAGGTAAATATTCTAACTTTTGGACTGAGTTCCCTAAACCTTGACCAAACCATCCACCACGGCCAAATGCCATTAGGGATTGAGTCAACTGATAACCACTACCAAACGGGTCATCAAACGGGTTCATAAAGGAAGTCATACGACGCATACGGTAAGGTTCGATCAAAATCAAAAGCGCAATCGCACCCACACCCAATAATGCCAAAGAAATGAACTGCATAATCTGTGCGCCAGCAACGAACAGCATGGCAAACACAGTCACAATCATTACAACCACAGTACCCAAGTCAGGCTGAGCCAAAAGCAAAACCGCCAAACAGCCAAATACCAACATGGGTTTACCAAAGCCGCCAAAGAAAGAAGATTTTACTTCTTCACTTTTACGCACTAGGTAACTCGACATGAAAACAAACAAGGATAACTTAGCAATTTCCGCAGGCTGTAAGTTGAACAGACCAAGAGGGATCCAACGTGCCGCACCGTTTACCGAGCTGCCGACAACCAATACCACCAACAATAGAAACAGCGACAGCAACAAAAGATGCATACTGTATTTCATCCATTGTTTCAGAGGAATTCGAATGACAATCGTACCGACAATAAACGCCAACAATAAGTTACCCGCATGTCGCTTCATAAAGTGAAAAGGATCATCGGTTAAACGGGTACTGATAGGAAAAGAGGCTGAGGTCACCATCACAAGGCCAATCAACATTAAACCTAATGCTAACCAAACCAATTGACGATCATAAAGTGCTTCTGGTGCAGGTTTATTCAACCAACCTGATAGCCCTTTACCCACATTCTGTACTTTTGCTTTAACCACAATAAGCCTTTAAAACGTATTTATTTAGATGAATATTGATTAGCCAAGCGGGTAAATTCATCCCCTCTCGCCATGAAATTTTTAAACTGGTCGAAACTCGCACATGCAGGAGAAAGCATCACTGCATCACCAGAATTTAATGATTGATAGAAAGACTGAATGGCCTCTTCCATCGTATCCCAACGTTTTGCTGATGGATGAAGTTTCATAAAGTCATCGCCGTCACGACCAAAGCAATGCAGATGAACATTTAGGGTTGCGAGAACTGGTGCCATATCAGAAAAATCTGCACCTTTACCAACACCGCCAACCAACAAGTGCAATGTGCCCGATAATTGCAAACCAGAAAGTGCCGCCAATGTGCTCGCTAAGTTGGTTGCTTTGGAATCGTTGATCCACTTAATGCCATTAACATCAGCCACTAATTGGCAACGATGAGATAAACCTGTGTAGGCTTTTAATGCAGGAAGAACCGTTTCTAATTCCACATTCACTGCATCAAGTAAGGCTAATGCCACTAAACTGTTAGCTAAATTATGGCGTCCAACAAGACTTAACTCCTCGGATCCCATCAATGGTATACCTTGTTTGGCTAAATATTCTTTGCCATCCAACAAGATTAAACCGAAATCTTTTTCATCAAATCCAAAACTGGTCACTGAAATTGCGTTCACATCAAGAATGTCAGCAATCGGATAGGTTGCTTGATCATCACGATTCACTATCGCTTTTTTGGCATGATGGAAGATACGTTGTTTCGCTAAACCGTAATCATCCATGCCTTGATAGCGATCCATATGATCTTCTGAAAGATTCAAATAGGCAGCGGCTTCTAGATTCAAGGAAGAAGTGGTTTCTAATTGAAAACTCGACAACTCTAAAACGTACAGACCGACGTTATCACCAAGCAAAGCCAATGCTGGAACACCGATGTTTCCGCCTACAGCCACATTTAAACCAGCCGCTTTAGCCAAAACACCCGTCAAATCAGTCACAGTGCTTTTACCGTTTGAACCAGTAATTGCCACAACTGGTGCATTCGCAGCCCAAGCAAATAATTCAATATCACCAACAACAGGAATATTTTTTGCCAATGCCTGTTGCACTTCTGGAGTCGCTAATGCAATGCCCGGATTAGTTACAATCAAGTCCGCTTGCAACAACCATTCAAGATTCCAACTCCCTGAATGGACAGCAATATCATCCGTAAGTTCATCCACACCCGGTGGTTGCTCACGAGTATCAATAACTTTGATATTTAACGGGAAAGGCAAACCCTGTAAGTAATGCACTACAGATAAACCTGTCACTCCTAAACCAACCACGACAACGTTTTGAATACCTTGCCATTTATCCTTATTTACGAGTGACATTGCTTTTCCCTTTTAACTAACGTTTATAAAAATTTATTAACTTATTAACGGACTTTCAGCGTTGCTAAACCAATAAGAACCAACACGATTGAGATGATCCAGAAACGAACGATAACGCGTGGTTCTGGCCAACCTTTTAGCTCATAGTGGTGGTGAATTGGAGCCATACGGAAGATACGTTGACCACGCAATTTGTAAGAACCCACTTGCAGAATTACTGAAAGGGTTTCCATTACAAATACACCGCCCATGATAACTAATACGAATTCTTGGCGAACTAGAACTGCAATCGTACCTAATGCGCCACCTAGAGCTAGAGAACCAACATCGCCCATAAATACTTGTGCTGGGTAAGTGTTAAACCATAAGAAGCCCAAACCTGCACCAACAATTGCAGTACAAACTACAACTAGCTCACTTGCGTAAGGAACATAAGGAATGTGTAAGTATTCAGAGAAGTTAACGTTACCTGTTGCCCATGCGATTACAGCAAAACCAGCAGAAACTAGAACCGTTGGCATGATAGCCAGACCATCAAGACCATCAGTTAGGTTTACCGCATTACTTGTACCAACGATAACGAAGTAAGTTAGAACCACGTACATTAAGCCAAGTTGAGGCATCACTTCTTTAAAGAAAGGAACGACAAGTAGAGTTGCAGAAGTATCTTTACCAATTGCATATAGAGCGAAAGCAACGCCAAGAGCAATCACTGACTGCCAGAAGTATTTCCAGCGAGCGATCAAACCATCGGTATTTTTACGCACAACTTTACGGTAATCATCGACAAAACCGACTACACCATAGCCAAGTAAAACAGCCATTACCGCCCAAACGTATGGGTTAGAAAGATCTGACCAAAGGAAAACCGTTAAAGTGATCGCAGCCAAGATCATCACACCGCCCATGGTTGGCGTACCACGTTTACTAAAGTGAGATTCAGGACCTTCGTTACGTACCACTTGACCAATTTGCAGCATTTGCAAACGACGGATCAGGATCGGGCCCATCCAAAGAGATAAACCTAAGCCAGTTAAGATACTTAAAATTGCTCGGAACGACAGGTATTCAAACAGTCGAAAAAACGAAAAGTAAGGCTGTAGCAGTTCTGAGAGCCAAATGATCATGAGAAGTTCTCCTTTAAAGCAGCCACGACCTGACTCATGCGCGAACTGTTCGCACCTTTGATCAATAATGTGTGTTTTTGTTCTGCTTGCATATTTTGTGTTTGTGGTAAGTGCTGTTTAATAAACGCGATCATTTCTGCATGGGTAGCAAAATGCTTTCCACATGTGTTTGATCCAGATTGAGAACACAGCTGACTTATAATCGCGGTATCCTCTCCGAAAGTAAGCACATAGTCAAAATTATATTTTTCTGCATGTTCGCCTACTTCTTTATGTAGATTTTGACTTTCAGCGCCTAACTCCGCCATATAGCCCAAAATCAACCAGCGTTTACCTTGGTAATTTGCCAGTAAATCCGCGGCTGCTTTCATCGCTGGAACGCTGGCATTATAGCTATCATCAATCACTCGGATTGAATCGGTTAAATCTATTGCTTCTACTCGGCCTTTCACATGACTTGGAACTAATAAGCCTGAAGCAATTTCTTCTAATGTTGCGCCAGCTTCAACAGCCATTGCAGCTGCAGCAAGTGCATTACTGATATTGTGTTTACCAATGATCGGCAAGAAGATCGCTTGCTCGCCCAGTGGTGTCACCATAATAAATTGTGATTGACCTTGTGCATTCACGCTGATGTCTTTGGCGTAAAAATTCGCTTGAGTATTCTCAACCGAGAAAGTCACCACTTTTTTATCTGCTAGAACCGCTTCCCATTGTGGTAAGCCGTTGCTGTCTAAATTAACAACTGCGCAAGCGCCTGCTTTTAACCCTTGGTAGATTTCACCTTTGGCTTTTGCGACACCTTCGATTGAGCCAAAACCCTCAAGGTGTGCGGCGGCAACGTTATTGACTAAAGCAATATCAGGCAGAACAAGGCTTGTGGTATAAGCGATTTCACCAATATGGTTTGCGCCTAATTCAATCACTGCGTAATCATCTTTTACGTCAGTGCGGAACAAAGTTAGCGGCACACCAATGTCATTATTGAAGTTGCCAGCCGTTGAAAGCACTTGTCCTTTTTGACCTAAAATACCAGAAAGCATTTCTTTCACGGTTGTTTTACCGCAACTTCCCGTTAATGCTAAAGTTTTAGCCGCAGACTGTTGATGCATCCATTGGCCTAATTGACCTAATGCGGTGTGCGTGTTTTCAACCACAACTTGAGCCACATTCAATTCAAGCTGTTTTGAAACAAGCAAACCTTGAGCACCATTTTCAACCGCTTGCTGACAAAAATCGTGCGCATCAAAACGCTCGCCAATTAACGCAATAAACAAACCACCAGCTTCTACTTGGCGAGTATCTGTCGTTACGCTTGTAATATCAGCATCATTACCAACCAAGGTTCCTTGAGTAATGGCAGCAAGTTGTTGTAATGAAAATGGAATCATACCGTTATCCCTAATAAAGCTTGTGCGGTTTCACGGTCGGAGTAATGCAAAGTCTGGCCGGAAATAATTTGGTAATCTTCATGCCCTTTCCCTGCGATCAAAATAATGTCGTTTTCATTGGCATGATTGAGTGCGAATTCTGTTGCTTCAAAGCGAGAATGAATCACTTGGATCTGTTCTGGTTGCTGTGCGCCTTTCAGCATATCTTCCACGATAGCATTTGGATCTTCGCTACGAGGATTGTCATCTGTGATAATAGAAACGTCCGCCAATCGCTCAGAAATCGCTGTCATCATTGGGCGTTTACCCGCATCGCGATCACCGCCACAACCAAAGATAGACCACAATTTACCTTGGCAATGAACACGCAATGCCATTAAGGCTTTTTCGAGTGCATCAGGTGTGTGCGCGTAATCAACGACCACTTTAGCTTTATCTTGCGTTGGCGATTGGAACAGCTCCATGCGACCAATCACTGGAACCAGTTTTGGCGCGGTTTGAATAAGGCCGTTCATTTCAAAACCAAGGCTTAATAAGGTCGCCAAAGCCACCATCACATTGCTGGCATTGAAAGCTCCGATTAACGGTGTGCGCAATTCTGCCTTGCCCCAAGATCCATCAAGTGAGATATGAATACCTGAATCGGCATATTCCACGCTTTCCGCCCACAATGCTTTATGCTCAGAATGAGAAAGAGGTGAAAGTGAAACCGCAATTGCATCAGGCAGTTTTTCTAGCCATTGCTGACCGATTTCATCATCTGCGTTAATGATCTTGTGTTGGCAATCGTGCTCAGAAAATAGAGAGAATTTAGCGAGTGCGTATTCTTCCATAGTGCCGTGATAATCAAGATGATCTCGGCTTAAATTGGTAAACGCAGCCGCTGCAAACGGTAAGGTTTTTACTCGACCTTGCACCAAACCATGAGAAGAAACTTCAAGCGCAGTGTAGTCAGCGCCCTGCTGATTCAATTCACTTAGCGTTTGTTGAATTTCAATCGCATTGCCCGTGGTATTGGCGGCAGCTTGCAGATTATTTAAGAATCCATTGCCAGTTGTACCCATCACTGCGGCTTTTTGACCAACTAATTCGATCCACTGAGCAATTAATTGAGAAATAGTGGTTTTGCCATTGGTGCCAGTGACAGCAATTAATTGCATTGGAGAGAATGAATAAAAACGTCCAGCTAGAGCGGAAAGATGTTGACCAAGGTTTTGTACATAAACCACTGGCACATCAGCTTTAAATTCGGTTTTTGCGTGAGGATGCACTTCATCCGCTTCTGCAATAACAGCGGTTGCACCTAAGCTAATAGCTTTGTCGATATATTGTCTGCCATCAACTGCGTGACCTTTAATCGCCACAAACGTATCGCCTTGTTGAACTTTGCGACTGTCGAGTTGCAATTGATTAACTTGAAGATCACTGTCTACACTCACCCAAGGTTTGAGCAAGTGAGACAATAATTGAGCCTGATGATTCTGGTTAGTTTCCATAATTAAGAATCAACTCCTACTCTTTATTCTTTTCTGATTCAGGTGTGGCATCAGGTGTCACATTCATAATTTGCAGTGCACTTTTCATGATCTCCGCAAACACCGGACCGGCAACCGAACCACCATAGAACTGATCCCCTTGAGGTTCATTGATAACCACAGCAAGTGCAAATCGAGGATCACTGATCGGTGCAATACCAGCAGTCAAACCAACATATTGGTCACTATAGCCACCCGCTTTTGCTTTACGCGATGTACCTGTTTTTGCACCAACGCGATAACCAGGAACACGAGCTGTTGTTGCTGTACCACCTTTATGAGTGACTTGCTCAATCATATTAATCACCATGCGTGCAGACTTATCACTTGCTGCTCGGAAAGTACGACCTGATTTACTGCCTTTCAGAATATGCAGAGGTTTATTTATTCCGTAATTACCTAAAGTTGCATAAGCGTGCGCCAATTGCAGTGGTGTAATAGAAATACCATAACCAAACGCTAGAGTTGCTTCTTCAAACGGCGACCAACGGCTGCGGTCAGGGAAAATACCGGTTACTTCACCAGGTAATTGCAGACCAGACAAGTTACCTAAACCCACACCGCTATACATTCCAAGAATTTCTTTTACATCCATACGAAGTGCAACAGTTGCGATACCGACGTTACTCGATAGCTTCAAGATCTTAGTTAAGCTTGCTTTACCAGCTTGCTCGGAGTCACGAACGCGGCTACCGCCCACACGCATGATACCGTTACCCGTATCAATGATGGTTGTTTCATCGACCACGCCTTGATCTAAACCGGCCAAAACAACAAATGGTTTCACTGTCGAACCTGGTTCGATGGAATCGGTGATAGCGCGGTTACGCATTCTAAAAGTTTGTAATTGATCTTTGTTATTCGGGTTATATGAGGGTGCGTTCACCATAGCCAGAATATCGCCACTTTTCACATCAACCAAAACAGCCGTACCCGATGTGGCACGGAAATCTGCAACTGCTTGTTTAATCGCACGGTAAGCAATCGCCTGTAAACGTTGATCAATGGTTAATTGTAATGGTTTACCCGGTTCTTGAGTTTCCAAAGAAATGTTTTCTACCACGCGACCAAAACGGTCTTTACGAATGGTTCGTTTACCAGCTTCACCGGTTAGCCATTCATCAAAACTACGTTCTAAGCCTTCTAAACCGTGACCATCAATACCTGTTACACCAACCACATGCGCACTGACTTCGCCTGCAGGATAGAAACGACGAGATTCATCTTTCAAACCAATACCTGGCAATTTTAGCTCGCGAACATACTTAGACATCGCAGGGCTAACTTGGCGTTGTAGGTAAATAAAGCGTTTGGTTTTATTTTTTTGAATACGACTAACTAAACCTTGTTGATCTAATCCCAACACGTTTGCTAATGCATACCAACGGTCGAGATCGGCTAAGCCATTTTCTTTGAATACAGTATAAGGATCCGCCCAAACTGCTTGCACTGGCACACTCACCGCCAGTTGTTCGCCGTTGCGATCGGAAATAATGCCACGAGCTGTTGGAATGGATTTAACACGAACAGAACGCATGTCAGCTTGTTCAATCAAATTATCAGGTTCAATAACTTGGATATAAGCGGTTCGTGCAACCAAAACAGATAAGGCTAAAACAACAAAGCCCAGAATCAGGTTAAAGCGCCATGGGATCAAAATTTGATTAGAAGACGTTTTTGTAGAATCTTTCGCTTTCGCCACTTTTTTATTTTGGCTTTTTACGTTTCTCTTGTTGGTTGGCTTTTTCATTTAAGATTTATAACCACTTCTTTATCTGAATCTGGACGCTTCATTTCAAGATCTCTAATTGCGATCCTTTGCACACGAGTATGCTCAGCTAAGGCGTTTTCTTCCAAAATTAGGTTGCGCCATTCACTATCCAATTTTTCACGATTCTCAAGCAACTCATCACGTAAGGTAATTTGGTGACGAGTGTTATAAGTTGTCAGAACAACCGCAATCGAACTAATAAAAATCAACAGCAATAAAATTAGCGGAACACGACCAATGGAAAACAGGTCGCGTCTGATAATTTGAAATAAATTTTGTGAGTGTTTATCTGTCATCACTTTTATCTGTGCAGGTTACAGCTTTTCGGCAATACGCAGCACCGAACTGCGAGAGCGAGTATTCA
This sequence comes from Vibrio sp., assembly GCA_047975485.1. Taxonomy (GTDB): domain Bacteria; phylum Pseudomonadota; class Gammaproteobacteria; order Enterobacterales; family Vibrionaceae; genus Vibrio. The sequence goes on from JBKEDP010000018.1 coordinate 119,693, forward strand.
CTTCAACTTCCGACTTCGATGGTTTAATCGCTTTGCCAACGGTTTTCATATTCGCAGAACCGAGCTCTTTAATTTGTTCTTCCGTCAATGGAATACCATGCGGCACTTGTGGCCCTTGGCTTTCACGACGCATAAAGCGTTTCACCATGCGATCTTCAAGAGAGTGGAAACTGATCACAGAAAGGCGACCTTCTGGCGCAAGAATGCTCATTGCTCCTTTCAGTGCGGTATCAATTTCTTCTAATTCGCTGTTGATATAAATGCGGATCGCTTGGAAGCTGCGAGTTGCAGGATGTTTTTTCTCTTTGAAGTTTTTAGGTGCAACATCAGAGATTAATTTTGCCAACTGACCAGTACGCGTCAGAGGTTCATTTTCAGGGTTTTCACGATATTCAACTAAACCACGAGCAATACGACGAGCGTGTTTTTCTTCACCGAATTCACGCAACACCCAAGTAATATCGTCTAATTCCGCTTCCGCTAACCATTCTGCAGCAGATTGGCCTGACGTCGGATCCATACGCATATCCAGTGGTCCGTCTTTCATAAAGCTGAAACCACGGTCGGCATCATCAAGTTGCGGAGAGGAAACGCCAAGATCAAACAGCACACCATCAACTTTGCCAGACAAATCACGTTCTTCTGCATAAGTTTGAATGCCAGAAAAAGGGCCATGAATGATGCTGAAACGAGGATCATCAATTTTTTGCGCTTCAGCAATTGCCTGAGGATCGCGATCGATACTGTACAAACGCCCTTCAGATCCTAATTGAGAAAGAATGGTTCGGCTATGACCACCTCGTCCAAAAGTACCATCAATATAAATCCCATCGGGTTTAATATTTAAGCCATCAATGGATTCATGTAAAAGTACAGAAACGTGTTGAAAAGTATCAGTCATAGGGAGAAATTGCTCAATTTAATGTGAAGCGCTTAGGATATTCATCTACGGGCTACAACGCAAGGAATCAAAGGATTTAATGTGTTTATTTAATCAACAAATTTGAATTTAATTAACACGCTTTTGTGAAAGCGAGTCAGTTTATGCAAAATTCATTTAATTAGGTTAATAGCAGGTTAAAAAGTCAGAGAAATTTGAATTTTTTTACGTGCTAGGATCGCCATACGCAAAGCACAAAAAAACCCACCGCAACGATCAAGCTGCGATGGGCTAAATTTGGTGGAGTTGGCATCATAAGCCGGGTTCTGTACCGCAATCCTTCCGAAAAAGAAAAACGGTGATAGCCATTCGTCTAGGCCAGCAATCGCTCACTGGCTCGAGCAACCTACCCGCCCCCTTACGCGAGCAACGCAATGTGGGAGCCTATTTGGTCTTGCTTCGGGTGGAGTTTACCCTGCTACGAACTGTTGCCAGCCGCACGGTGCGCTCTTACCGCACCCTTTCACCCTTACCTGTTCGCTTCCCGTCTCCCCCTTCCTAAGAAAAAAGAAACAAAGAATAGCGTCATCGGCGGTCTTCTCTCTGCTGCACTTGTCGTGAGCTCACGCTCCCCAGGCGTTACCTGGCACCCTGCTCTTTGAAGCCCGGACTTTCCTCCCCTCCGTCAGTCTCCCAAAGGACATCAACGAAGCAGCGACTATCCAGCCAACTCCGCGGCGGATTATACGCAAACGGCTTAAGATCACAAGGTAATAAAATAGGGTTCAAACTCTGTCGCTTGAATTTTCAATGAGCTAAACCGAATTTAGATCGATAATTTTCACCCAAATTGGCTCATGTCCAACAGGATAACGATCAACTAAATTGAGCTTCCTTGATTCAGAATCAACCCGATATAAAGCAACATGATCAGAACCTTGCCCTGCAGATACAAGAAATTGATCGTCAGGATCCAAAGCAAACCCTCGTGGAATTAGCTCACTTTTAATTTGCTCAACAAAAGTCAGGTTGCCTGATACCGAATCAATCGAAAATAAACTTAAAGTATGATGAGTTCGTTCACTCACAAATAAGTGACGCTCATCTTGGGTGAGATGAATATCCGCCGCCCAATGTACTTCATTTTCTTCTAATTCCAGATAATGAACGGTTTGCATTAGTTGCCAATCTTGTGTGCTATCAGCACGAGAGTAATGCAATATCGAACCATCTAGCTCATTAATCACATAAAGATGAGAACCCGATTTATTCAAAGCTAAATGTCTAGGGCCAGCTCCTGCTTTTGTTGGAAGTTGAACATACTCCAGCAAATTCCCTTTTTCATCCATTTGATATGAACGAATACAATCATCTCCTAAACAAGTCACAAGAATTTCTTGTTGTTGATTAGATAAATTCAAACTTTGCGGAATAGGCTGAACACAGTGTGCATGACCAAGATTTTCAATGACCTGAATAGGTTCACCCACTTTGCCTTCAGCTAAAACAGAACAAGCAGTTAATCCATTTTGAGCATAAGAGGTAAAAAGTAAAAATTGCTCGCTAGAATCTAAGCAACTGTAAGAGGCACTTTTAGGAAGTCTTGTGCTGCTGATTTCAGTTAATCGACCATTGTTAGCTATTTCATAAGTAACAACAGCAAAATCTGGTCGAACAGCAGCATATAAATATGTTTGCTCAGAATTGATTGTTAAAGGTTGCACTTCTCCCGGTGTTTCAACCACTTGAATCAGCGACAAAGCACCGGAGGAAGATAATTCAAAAACATGGATTTGTTGGCTTGTCGGACTGGCGACATAAACTGCTTTCATCATTTAATCCTTTATCTGATATCCATTAAGCCAACAATAACTAAACTAGCTTAAGATAAGTTTTCCAAGCCCCACTTATACAAAGCATTCTTTTTCAGGTTATGAATTTCTGCCACTAATGCAGCAGCTTTCTTCAATGGCAACTCTTTCACCAAAATGCCTAAAGTTCTTAATGCATCTTCTGGTAAGACATCATCGGTTTTTTCTTCACGGAAACCGTGGATAAGCAGCACCATTTCGCCACGTTTGCGGTTTTCATCTTCTTCAATCCATTCAATAAGTTCACCTAGTGGCGCACCGTGAATGGTTTCAAAGGTTTTCGTCAATTCACGCGCTAATACAACTTCACGATCAGGGCCTAAAATGTCGAGCATGTCGGCTAAAGAATCGGTAATACGATGTGGCGATTCATAAAAAATGCAAGTTCGTTCCGCTTTTACAATCTCTAATAATTTATCTTTGCGGCCTTTGCTTTTTGCAGGTAAAAAGCCTTCAAAGCTAAAACGATCTGATGGCAAGCCCGATGCACTCAACGCAGTAATTACGGCACATGCGCCCGGTAAAGGCACAACTTTTACGCCAGCTTGGCGACATTTAGTCACTAAGTGATAACCCGGATCACTGATTAACGGAGTGCCCGCATCAGAGACCAAAGCGATAGATTCGCCGGCTAAAACTTTTTCCACTAAAACTTGCGCTTTTTGCTGTTCGTTATGATCATGTAAGGCATAAGTTTTGGTAGAAATGCCAAAATGAGAAAGTAAACGGCCGGTATGTCGAGTATCTTCTGCCGCAATTAGGTCAACTTGGTGTAATATGTCCAATGAACGTTGAGTGATATCGCCTAAATTACCAATTGGCGTAGGTACAATATACAGAGCAGGAACCTCTAAAAGAGCAGTTTTGTTATCTATCATTTGTTTACCGTCACTTGAGCGATTAATATATACCCAGTCTTTCACATGAAGAATTAATACGCATGGAAAATATGAATCAAAAGAGCTTCAGTGTATCACGCTTATTCAGTTCAATCGCATTGACGTTAACAATATCAGCGTGTTCGTCCCTTGGCACACAGTCTCACGTTGATATTACAGCGCAACCGACTTTAAACTCCACCGCTTATGCAGCACAAGCAAAAGAGATGGATCCATCAAGCGATCGTACTGATCTTTTAATTTTGGAACTTAAAGCAGCCGTAGTTGAAAAGGATTATCAAAAGGCTGAATCGCTTTTAGATGAAACTCTGAAACTGCCACTCAACGATATGCAACAAGCAGAATGGCAAATGGCTCGCGCACAAATCACTTTAGATAAAGAAGGATCTGCAGCAGCGATTAAACGCCTAAACTTCCAAGATCATTGGCAACTCGCTGACGTGCAATGGAACAATTACCACCAATTGCGTGCGAAATTGTTTGAAGATACCAAAGATTACACTAACGCAGCTCGTGATTTAATTGCGACTAAAGAATTCCAAAGTGCTAATCAACGAGAAGAAACCGATCAGCGTATTTGGGAAGATTTGAACAAGTATTCAAAAGAGCAAATCGTTAATCAAAAAGCAGCACCAAGCGAAGCGGAATTAGCAGGCTGGTTATATGTTGCGACTGAAATGAAAACCGCATCAGGCAGTGTGACGACATTGCAATCAGAGCTTCAACATTGGTTCTCTATCAATGCGAGCCATCCGATTGTGACTAATACACCTGAAGATGTTCAGCGTTTATTAGATTTAAACATCACGATTCCTCAAAACGTAGCGATCTTGCTACCGATGAATGGTCGTTTTGAAAAACCGTCTGAGTTAATTCGTGATGGTTTCTTCCATGCAATGACGGATGACACCAACAAGGATCCGAATCTGAAAACAACGCTTTACGATACAACAACGCAAAGCCTTGAAGACATCTATGCACAACTAAAAGCGAACGGTACTGATTTTATCGTTGGCCCATTAGTGAAAGATGAAGTCGAGAAATTGGAAAGCATCAACAACGATTCGATTCCGATGTTAGCGTTAAACTTCCCTGATGAATTAGAAGATGGCGTGCAAGTTTGTTACTTATCTCTTTCTCCAGAGCAAGAAGCAGAACAAGCAGCGAAACACATTTATGAATCTGGTTACCGTTTCCCATTAGTGCTTGCTCCTCGTGGCAAACTGGGTGAACGTGTTACTAATGCATTCAAAACTGAATGGACTAAAGTAGCGCACACTTCAGCGGCATCAAATACATTCGGTAGCCGTGCGCAATATTCTAACGATGTTCAACGTGCATTTAATGTTGCAGCAAGCCAAGCTCGTATTAGCCAAATTAGCCAAATCACCAACGCTGAAGTGAAGAGCCAAGCTCGTAGCCGTCGTGATATTGACTCGGTTTACATCGTGGCTTCTCGTTCTGAATTATCAATGATCAAACCATTTATTGAAGTAACGGTTGATCCGGGTGTTCGTCAGCCAAAACTGTTCTCAAGCTCAACCAGTAACAATGGTGTGGCTCGTGATTACCAAGACATTTCTGGTGTGGCTTACAGCGACATTCCGCTAGTGATCAACAAAGATGCTTCTGCAAGCTATGATGCACTATGGCCAAACTCAAGCAATGGTGAAAAACGTCTACATGCGCTAGGTATGGATGCGTATCACTTGCTTGGTCAATTGCCAACAATGAAAGTGATGCAAAGCTACCAATACCAAGGTCAAACTGGTTTGTTGAGCATTGATAACCAATGTGCCGTTCAACGTGAGTTAAGCTGGGCTGTTCATGCTGCGCCACCAGCATTAAAAGATCCAAATGCAGTTGATGAAGAAGGTGCAACGGATCTGGATGCTAACCCTGATGAAGCTCCAGCAGACGTTGAATAATCATCGGTGAATAGGCATTAATGAATAAAAGAGCGATAGGCTCGAACTATGAAACCTTGGCGAGTGAATACCTTACTCGCCAAGGTTTAAATTTTATTGATAAAAACGTCTCTTCTCGCTTTGGCGAAATAGACTTAATAATGAAAGACAAAGACACCATCGTTTTTGTTGAAGTGAAATATCGAACCAGCCAAAACTTCGGCCATGCGGCAGAAATGGTCACTTATCAAAAAAGCCAAAAGCTGATTAAAACGGCCACTGTCTGGCTAAAAACACACCGTTACGATATAAATAACACTTCATTTCGTTTTGATATTATTGCGATTCACCAATATGGCAATGACATCAACTGGATAAAAAACGCAATCACTCAAGGATAACGGATGCTAGAAAGCATTAACGACTGTTTCAAAGAAAGTATTCAGATTCAAATTGCGGCTGCAGAATCATTACCTGATGCGATCACTTACGCTTCGCAAATCTTGGTGAGCAGTTTGCTTAACGGTAATAAAATTTTATGTTGTGGTAACGGCGGCTCAGCGGCGAATGCGCAACAGTTTGCTTCATGCTTAATGAATCGCTATGAAACAGAACGCCCAAGTTTACCTGCAATGGCTTTAACGGCTGATGCATCAACGGTAACGGCTATTGCCAACGACTACGATTACCAAGAAGTGTTCTCGAAACAAGTTCGCGCCTTTGGACAAAAAGGTGATGTTTTAGTGGCGATTTCCACCAGCGGTAACAGCAAGAATATTATCAAAGCGGTTGAAGCAGCTGTGACTCGTGATATGACTATCATTGCTTTTACAGGTAAAGATGGCGGTGAATTAGCGGGCTTACTTGGTGAGTCGGATGTGGAAATCCGTATTCCATCACACCGCACTGCGCGTATCCACGAAGTTCATATGCTAACGCTGCATTGCTTATGTGATTTGATCGATCAGGTACTTTTTCCATCACATGATGGTTAATATTTGATATTGAGTCGGTTTATCTTAATACGAACATTCACAAAAACAACTTTAACTTCAGGTTATTAGCCTTCGGCGACCTACTTTTTTCAACAGCTAAAAATGTATGGTCCGCCTCTGAATTGCAACTACAATTAACTAATGACGGAGTTGGTTTGCGCTAATGTATTCGGAGTCACGTTTGGTGAGCCCATGGCTTACCAGCTCCACGATGA
>JBKEDP010000019.1:0-24115 GCA_047975485.1 Vibrio sp.
GACTTGAGAACAAGGCAAAAAATTTCGATAAGTAGTTATTCTACAATCAAATTTTTTAACGCAGTTATCGAGGCTTTTAACAAGCAAGGATGAGCAGATAATTAGTACGATTGGTATAAAGCAGGCTTGAGTTATTTCAGTCCTCTCAAGCTTTGTAATCAAGGGTCATGTAGTTAAAAGCCATTTAGTTAAAGGCTATAAAATCAAGGCTCAGCTAACAAGCCCAAAAATGGAGCGACAATGAAAAAACTGATTTTACCTATACTGGTTTCGCTTGCATTCTCTGCATTCGCACAAGCAGAAACCGCACCGACTGATCTTGATAATTTAGGTCAAGAGTCTGCTGCATCGTCACAACAGATCCCGACGGAAGAAGCTACGCTACCAGCAGAAGATACATCACAAGCGCTTGCGCAAGCTTATAACGTCGAAGTGATTGTGTTTAGACGCAACATTCAGCCTTCTGAAATCAGTGAGCAATTGGAAAAGAATCCTGCACCGCTTGATTTTAGCCGTGCCGTTGCGATTACTGATAACAACATCATGTCGACAAAAGATGCGACTTTATTGCCTGAATCTAGCTACGAAATGAATCAGCAATACCAAGCCTTGCAAGATCACGCAGGCTTTACGCCGTTGTTGCACCTTGCTTGGACGCAGAACACCCAAGACGAAACCAATGCTCCAGAGTTTCGTATTCAAGCAGGACAAGATTTCTCAACCCAATTTTCTGCTGATGGTAAAGAGTTAGATAAAACGGCAACAGCACAAACTAAGAACACAGATACAACTGCGGTAGATACTGGTTCACTGTTACCAAAGCCTGAAGCGATGAATGAGCTTGACGGTATTATGCAATTTTACCAACAAGACGGGAAAACCTTCTTAAAAGCTCAACTTAACTTACGTGTTGTGGAAACTAAAGAAACGGTATTAAAAGAATCGGATACGGAAAAAGCGTTAGACGAACAAGCTGCAGAAGACGATAACGAAGCAGCAGTACAAATTGGTCACTTAGAGCCGATCCAACCAAAGGTACAAGTGGAACGTTTCCTTGAAACCTACCGTATGGATCAAGCGCAGCAAGTGGATAGCACCGACTTGTATTATCTTGATAACCCGCTGATTGGCGTATTGGTGAAAGTAACGGCATCATCTGCTCCGCAGCAATCATCATCTCCACAGCAACAGCCTGCTCAACAACCTGCAGAACCTGCTTCTGAAGCTGAACCAAATGCAGCAACAGATAGCACAGCGACGGATGCTAACCAAGCAGTAAACCAATAGAACAAATAACAAAATGACACCAGATAACGAATTAACTACGCCACGTTTAACCTTGCGTTTAATCCAAGCGGATGAAAGCCATGTGTTTGCGTCGGCGATTCGACGTTCCCCTTCCCTTTATCCTTGGTTGGACTGGTGTCATGCGCATTTTAGCGATAATGAAGCCAGTGATTTTTTGATGCATACCCGACTAAATTGGGTCAAAAATGAATCTTTCGGGTTTGGTGTTTATCTGCGTAAAACCCAAGAATTTGTTGGCATGGTGGCATTAACCGACATGGCTTTGAACTTCAATATGGGCACAATTGGTTTTTGGATTTGCGATAAGTTTCAACGCCAAGGCTATGCTCAAGAAGCTATTGGTCGCTTGATTCGATTTTGTTTTGAAGATCTACAACTCACCCGACTTGAGTGTATTTGTGATCCTGAAAATACCGCCAGCCACCAACTCACTTTAGCTTGTGGCGCAGTAAAAGAATGCTTAGCGAGAAACCGCTATTTGTTTAACGGCAGCCCTAAAGATGGTGTGGTGTTTTCGTTTGTACCGGAATAGTAAAAATTGGCACTAAGAGTGCTATAAATAGAAATCAACGAAGGTTAAGGTATCTTTTTTCTGCCTAAATTTTGCTTTGTGAAACGCCAGTATTTTTGTGTAAACCGTCATGGATGACGGTTAGGCTTCTCGAGGACATGGATGTCCTCTTGAAGCCGTTAACAAAAATACCAAGTGAAACAAAGATAACAAAATTTCCAGCAGCGGCCTTTTTGCCTACTTCCAAGCTGTTTAAGAAATAGGCTGTTGCAAAAAGTAGGTCGCCGAAGGCAATCACGTGAAGCCACGAATAACCTGAAGCAAAAGTTTCTCAGGTAAATCTTGGGATTAGTTTCACCAAGCTTAAAGTAATTTCTTCGCTGCTGCGATCACCACATCAATAGATTGCGTTTCCGCTTTTTTCAGTTTTTCATGATCTGGAATTTCATCTTGGCTACGGTTCACGATTACGCCTGCCACACAGCCTGCTTTTAAGCCTGAGCTTGCACACATGGTTAACAAGGTTGCTGATTCCATTTCAAAATTCAGCACGCCCATTTCTTGCCATTCTTTCATTGAACCTTGGAAGCGAGAAACAACACGACCAGTAAAGGTATCGTAACGCTCTTGGCCTGGGTAGAAAGTATCACTTGAAGCTGTTACGCCAGTATGAACTGTACAGCCAACTTCAATCGCCGCCTCTTTCATTGCGGTTGCAACATCAAAATCTGCTACTGCAGGGAATTCCATTGGCGCAAAGTGCAAGCTCGCACCATCTAAACGCACAGAACCTGTGGTCACAATCATATCGCCTACATTCAAGTGAGGCTGAATTGCACCTGTTGTGCCAACACGCAAGAAAGTACGCACGCCAAGTTGCGCTAATTCTTCAACCGCAATCGACGTTGAAGGTCCACCAATACCGGTTGAACACACGATAACTGATTGACCATTTAATTTTGCACGATAAACCGTGTATTCACGATGGCTAGCAAGGAATTCTGGCTCATCCATTTTGTTGGCAATTTTTTCCACACGAGCGGGATCGCCCGGAATAATTGCTAAGGTAGCTCCGTTGAGATCTTGTTTGTTTACGCCAAGATGGAATACGTTTTGGGTTTCTGATGAAGTCACGGGCTTCTCCTTAAAAAAACAAAAATGATGCTGGTCACTTTAATTGAGTTACCTCAGATTAAAAGCGATCAACATCACAATGGACATGTAACAAATGAGAGTAATGGGTGAGATAAACGGTTGCTATCACACTCTTATATTTGGCTGCTTTATAGCTTCAAAGTATTTTAACCGTTAAATCTTATCTTAATAAAAATGCCACTGAAATAGAAAAGACAAACTAAACCGGATGTTCAAAACTGATTTTGATATTGTCGCTGACAGCTTGCAGCACTTCTCGGCGAGAAATAATACCCACCAGCTTTTTATTTTCGACGACGGGATAAACTTTTGGTTTACCCTCTTTCATCATTCCGGCCAATTCAATAATCGACATTTCAGGGCTGATGGTCAGTGCATTAACTCGCATACAATCGCCGACATTATGTGTGTCTTGGCAGTGATAAGTCGATTGTACTAGGCGGTTAAGCAAGTCTTGTTCTGACAAAAAGCCCACTACTTCCCGCTTTTCATTAATCACAGGGCCACCAATATTGATCGCATTTAAAACCTTATCGAGAGCAACGGTAAGAGGCATATCTTCGGTAAATGTGACTGCGCGTGGACGCATATAGTCTCTAACTTTAAGTGACGGCATAAAGTGTTCCTTTGTCAGTAAAACCTTATTTATAGTGTCGCTTAATTTTACAGATTTACTAAATAAAAAGGGTGATTTAATAAACAATAATCTCGAATGAGTGATCTCGGTTTCAGATCCTCATTCGAGTTAGTGTTACGTGAAATTTTTTCTTCAGTGCGAATCTATCTTTTTATGGCTATTTCTTTCTGAGATTCTCTTTCTGAGATTGCTCCTTCCGATCGTTATTTCTTAGAATTAGAAAATTGATAAATCTCAGGACGGCGATGTTTTAAGTTGGTCACCGAACCTTCGCTATGCAGCATTTTCAACTTAGACAAATCGACATCAGCATAGATCATCATCTCTGTATTCGGGTCTGCTTCAGCAATAATGGCGTCATGCGGGAAATACACATCGGATGGTGAGAACACCGCAGATTGAGCGTATTGAATATCTACGTTATCCACGCGAGGCAAGTTACCAACACTGCCGCTGATTGCCACATAACATTCGTTTTCAATTGCACGAGCTTGGGCACAAATTCGGACACGCAAATAGCCGTTTTTGGTATCTGTCCAGAATGGAACAAATAAAATTTGTATCCCTTGCTCTGCCAACATTCGACCAAGTTCTGGGAATTCCACATCGTAGCAAATCAAAATCCCGACTTTGCCTGAGTCGGTTTCAATCACTTTAACTTTGTCACCACCTTCAATCACCCAGTCCCATTGTTCATGCGGTGTAATGTGAATTTTGTACTGTTCTTCTATCGTTCCGTCACGGTGTAACATATAAGCAACGTTGTACATTTTGTCATCTCGGCACACAGGTAAACTGCCTGAAATGATATTAATGTTATAACTCACCGCTAAGCGTGAAAAACGATGTACAATTTCATCAGAATAATCACTCAAAAATCGCATAGCTTCTACGGAACGCAAATCAGGTGCGAGTCCCATTAGTGGCGCACTGAAAAACTCAGGGAATAAAGCAAAATCTGATTGATAGTTAGAAAGTGAATTAACGAAAAATTCTGCCTGATTGACTAGATCATCCACTGACATTACTCGTCGCATTTGCCATTGCACTACTCCAATTCGCACAATGCTTTTCTCGATTTCATGTACCGATTTAGCTTCTTCTTCGTAGAAAATGTTATCCCACTCAAGCAAAGTACCATAGCCTTGAGATTTATCATCTTCTGGCAAATATCCTCGCATTAAGCGTTTAACATCGAAATCATTGGATAATTGGAAGGACAAGATCGGGTCATGAATATCTTGCCGTTTCACTTTTTCAATGTACTCGCCTACAGACATTTCATCTGAATATTGTTTGAAACCGGGAATGCGACCGCCGGTTAAAATTGCTTTCAGATTATCGGCACGACACAGTTCTTTTCGTGCCTCATACAAACGTCGACCTAAGCGCAAACCGCGATAATCCGAATGGACAAACACATCAAGCCCATACATGGCGTCACCGTTTGGATTATGCTGTGCGACATCATTACGGTTCACAATATCGAAATAGGTATGAGGCAAAGAATAGCGAGAATAATTAACCTTGATAGTTAAAGCTGCGCCAATAATTTTGCCGCTGTCTTCGATACAAATTTGGCCATCGGGGAATTGAGTGATGAGATCCATAATGGTGGATTCAGGCCAAGCGCCACCGACATCAGGAAAAACCAGATCCATTAATGCCGCCAGTTCAGTGTAATCTTCAGGCGTAATAGTGCGAAGATTCAGTAACGGGGTTGTGTTTTCTTCCATAAATTGTAACTCCTTCTTAACACTATTCCATTATGAGACTTTGTTGCAAAAATTCCACCCACCCAGTTCATATTGTTTGAATTATCATGCAATTAAAATTCATCAAATTGCCTAAGTTGTGTGTTTTTCATTCATCCTGAGTGTTATTATTCCAGTTCTTTCGCACCTCTTTTTGCTGTTGCTGCGCTCTTCATAAACAAAAGATATACACAAGAAATTCAATATGAAAAAGTTGCTCTATTCATTGTTTCCCGGTAATCAACCCGATCAAACTTCTGTCTCTCTCTTGTTTACCTGCTTCTTTGTAGGGATTGCTGGTGCATTCACTATGCCCACTATGAGCCTGTTTATTTCGGAAGAAGTTGGCGCACGCCCGTATTTAATTGGTGTGTTTTTTATGGTGATGACGATTTCTGGTGTATTGGTGAGCCAAGTTATCGGTTGGTGGTCGGATCAAGGCGTCGATAGAAAACGCTTAATCATCATTTGTAATCTGTTAGGCGCATTAGGTTTTATGGTGTTCGCCTTCAACCGCAACTATTGGGTGCTGTTGGCAACGTCTGCGATTTTTATTAGTGCGACTTCGGCATCGGTTCCACAAGTATTTGCTTTAGCGAGAGAGATTTTGGATCGCAGCACGCATGCCTCAGAAACCTTTAGCTCATTACTGCGTGCGCAAATTTCGTTAGGTTGGGTTATTGGCCCACCTATTGCCTTTTTTATCGCTACAGGGTTTGGTTTTACGCAGTTGTTTTTACTCGCAGCCAGCATGTTTATTGTATTGTGCTTAGTCACTTATTTCACCATGCCACAAATTGAGCCTGTGCCTAAAAATACTCAACTCGATCCCAGTGATTCTTTGTGGCGTGACAAAAATATCATGCTGCTCGCCTTGGCGTTTGTGTTTATGTATTGCTCGAATAATATGTACATCATCAGCATGCCGCTTTATATCGCTAAGGATTTGCACTTAGGTAACTCTGTTGCAGGCATTATGATGGGCACAGCGGCACTGATTGAAATTCCTGTGATGTTACTTTCTGGCCGTTATGCACTACAAATTGGCAAGAAGAAAATGATCACTATTTCAGTGCTAGCTGGTAGTTTGTTCTATGTTGGGATCATCATTAACACCACTTTCCTCGGCTTCATAACACTCCAATTACTTAACGGTATTTTCATCGGTGTGACTTCCGCATTAGGGATTTCCTACTTTCAAGATCTCAAACCCAAAAAGATGGGGCAAGTAACCACACTTTATGCCAATGCCATCAAAACCGGTGGCGTATTAGGTGGTGCATTTGCTGGAACCATTGCGGATTTATATGGCTTTAAAATGGTGTTCTGGGCTTCGCTGGTGGTGAGTCTGGTGTCGTTTTTGTTGATGCTGAAAGTACAAGACGCAAAATAACGAGCTTTTTATCTGATATAAAAGAACAACTACCAAAAGAAAAACGCCGTTGAATAGAACTTCTATCCAACGGCGTTGTTTTTATTCAGATGCTGTTTTTATTCAGATAATGGTATCTGTCTAATGCGTTTGCAGATTACTCTTCAACACGCAATTGGTGCTTGCCCGTTTTGTGTGCTTCTTGTTTGGCTTGATACATTTGCTTATCAGCACGAATGATCAAAGCATCCACATCATAGCCCGCTTTTGGTGACATTTCTGCCCCACCAATACTTAGCGTCACGTCCAGAGGTTTCACTTTATCAAAAGCTGCAAACAAACGGTCACAGTAGAAACTCAAGTTAGCCGCTGGCGTGTTTGGTAGAAGAATACAGAATTCATCACCACCGTAACGAGCTGCTGTTTCTTGTTGGCGTACTGTTTTTTGAATCGCTTTTGAAAGTGCCATCAAGATTTCATCACCCACTTTATGACCTTTGGTGTCATTAATGGTTTTGAACTTATTGATATCGATGTATAGCAGTGAGAAACAGCCATTCGAACGTTCAAATTGTGATTTACCTTTTTCCAATTGCTCATAAAAAGCACGTTGGTTATACAGGTTAGTTAGAGGGTCTTTTAGAGACAATTCCACCAAAGCTTCTGTACGTTCTGCCACTTGGTCTTCCAAACGAGAAGCATAAGTTTCAAGCTGTGTATTAGCCGATTCCACTTCCAATTGAAGCGATGAAATATAAGTATCGAATACGAATTGGTTATCAAAATAAACCAGTTTACGCACAGCTCGTTTTAATGCTTTAACATCACCGCCATTATCCGTAGCATGATCATCAATCACATCTTCAAGCAGCAGTTGAAGTTGGTTAATGCCAGAAAGATAAAGTTTCGGGCTCACGCCAATACGTTGGTGCACTTTACCGATACGTAAACGCTTTTCTACATAAGGCAGATCGTATTCACCAAGGAACAAATCACGGATATAACGTTCCATACTGCCGTGCAGGTTATTTAACGTTTCTCGGTCGCCGATGATCAAAGCAATTTCAGGAATCGATGTTTGCATACGGTAGAATTTGCGTACAACTTCTGGGATAAAAGTTCCAATCCAAGTATTTGCTTGTTTAAGAATTTCTACATCATCCTTACCGAAATCCATAAATACCTTTCTACGTTCAATATCATGTTCGGTAATACGCATTTGTTCAGCTAAGGTTTGAAAAACTTTGTTCATCGCTATCTAACTCTATAAAAATTTTCGACATTCTAGCATTTCTCAATTTTAATACATATAGCCTTATAATGTTTCAGGTCAATTTGAAGTCAATTATCTAACTTTGTTTATTAATTTGCTGATGAAGTTAATTATAGTTTTCATTTGCGAAATATTTAGTAACATTGATGGAAGTGAAAATTAGAAGGAAAGCGTTATGCAAAAGGCATTAGTGGTTGAAGGTGGAGCAATGCGCGGCATTTTTTCTGCTGGAGTGTTGGACTATTTTTTAGATCAGAACTACCAACCTTTTGACTTTTGCATTGGTGTGTCTGCGGGTTCAACCAGCTTAGCTTCTTGGCTTGCTCAGCAAAAGCGTCGAACTTATACCGTGATCACGGATTATTCCTGCCGTCCTGAATTCATTAGTTTTCCGCGTTTTGTTCGTGGCGGGCACTGGCTTGATTTAGATTGGCTGTGGGACATCACGATTGATGAAATCCCGATCAAAACTGATATTCTGCACAAGCAACCAACACCGCTTTATGTGGTCACAACGGATATTCAAACCGGCAACGCACACTATATTCAATCCACGCCAGATAACGTCGTCGAACTGCTCAAAGCATCATGCTCCGTGCCAGTCGCTTATCGTAATTACCCTGTGATTAACGATATGCCTATGACCGATGGTGGCGTGGCGGATTCTATCCCTGTGGAAAAAGCCTACGAAATGGGAGCGAAAGAGATCACGGTGATTTTATCTCGCCCGTTGGGATACCAGAAAAAACCGTCAAAAGCTCCGTGGCTCACCAGAAAGTTTTTAGCGCAAAATCCACAATTGGCCGAAGCGGCTTTAAAACGTGCCGATAGTTACAATCGCAGTATTGAGTTTATTCAATCGCCGCCAAAAGATTGTAAATTGAATGTGATTGCACCACCTGAAGGATTTCCCGTTGGCCGCTTAACAAAAGACATAAAAAAATTGGATGTCGGTTATGCGATGGGTATTCAAGCTGCGGAGCAATTATTTTCTAAAAGTTAGTTCTATTTAAAATAGGTGTCGTTAAAAATACCGAAACAAAAAACAAGCGCTTGTCGTTCTTATCTAAACAAATGAAATAGCAAGCCAACAACCTAGCGTCAGTCGAGTAGTCAGTACGCAAGGAGCGCATACGGATATGTGTTTCAAATCCCCACTCTTGATTCAATATGAACAAGGTTGGGTTTATATTAAGGAAAATTATGAATACTCGCAGTCTTGGTTTGATTTTACTTGTTGTGCTCATTTGGGGCGCAAATTTCGTAGTGATTAGCGTGGGCGTAAAAGAAGTCCCTCCGTTTTTTATGGGCGGGTTGCGCTTTTTATTTGTCGTCTTCCCTCTCGTTTTCTTTTTGCCTAAGCCTCAAATTCCTTGGCGTTGGATGATCTTATACGGATTGTCGATAAGCTTTGGCCTGTTCGGTTTTCTCTTTTATGCTCTTTACATCGGAATGCCATCAGGACAAGCCTCCTTGGTTTTGCAATCTCAAGTGTTTGTCACCGCATTACTTGGTATGGCGATCTACAAAGACAAACTCACCTTGTTGCAAGTCTTTGGCGGAATTATCGCACTGAGTGGTATAGGTATTTTGCTCTATGGTGTACTGGAAACCGACATATCATTTTTAGGTTATTTTTTCACTGTTGCGGGCGCCTGTTCTTGGGCTGTCGGCAATATTTGCAGCCGAGCCATTTCCATCCGCTTTCCCAATACCAATATGATGCATTTGGTGGTTTGGGGTGGCTTGGTTCCTGTTTTTCCGTTCTTCTTTACCAGTTACCTTTTAGAAGACCACCAACAAGTGATACAGGCGATTACCCATCCAAGCGAAGTAGCGATTTTTTCATTAGCATATTTAGTGATTCTTTCTTCACTATTCGGTTATTCAACTTGGGGATATTTGATCGCCAAACATGGCACTGCAAATGTCGTTCCTTTTGCATTATTAGTTCCGGTTGTTGGATTAATTTCAGGTTGGATTGCATTAAATGAAACACTAACTCTCACTCAAACAATTGGTTGTGGTGTGGTTATTTTGGGGTTGTGCACATATTCCTTTCATCAAAAGTTAAGAATGTTAACTCGCTCACGCAAGGCTATCGACATCTCTTAACCATTGTTTTACTTTAATCTAAACGCTAGTTTGATTCTAAGGATAGAAGCCATGACAAATTTACTGGATGGATTCCCTGTTGTCACAGAAATACCTGTCGCATGGGGAGAAATGGATGCGCTACAACACGTCAATAATGCAATGTATTTCCGCTATTTTGAAACCGCTCGAATTGATTACTTCAAACACATCAATTTAATGGAAAATATTGCAATTACTCAAGTTGGCCCTGTGATTAGTGAAACCAGCTGCCGCTATAAAATTCCAGTGACTTTCCCTGATACCTTGTTTATCGGTACAAAAATTACCGACTTACAAAACGACCGTTTCACTATGAAGTATCAGATTGTGAGTAAAAAGCTCAACAAAGTCACCACGCTCGGCAGTGCAACCGTGGTAATGTTCGACTTTAAAAATAACCAAAAAGCCAATTTAACACCGGAAGTATTAGCAACGATTCACCAGTTAGAAAAGCTAATTGTAGAGTAATCATTTCGGAAATTAATGATTGACCCTAAGCTGAGGTGTATTTTCCCCTCAGCTTTTTTACTTTGAGGCACCCCTCCCAATTATTTGTTACCAAGCATTATAAAACCCTACAAAATCTACGACTTTCGGGTTTAGCCAGTGTAAAGTAGCGGTCAGATAAATGTATAAAATTAAGAACAAGGAAACCTATTATGGATTTACCGTATTTAATCCTCAGCAATATTGTGCCAATCATCATTTTGGTACTTATCGTTGCTGTATTGAAAAGCAGTATTAAATTTGTACCTCAAAATCAGGCTTGGCTGGTTGAGCGTTTTGGTAAATACCAATCGACAAAACTTGCGGGCATTAACTTCATTATTCCATTTATTGAGCGTGTTGGTGCTGTTCGTAGTTTAAAAGAACAAGCACAAGATGTTCCTTCTCAATCAGCGATTACCAAAGACAACATCTCGCTAGTCGTTGATGGTGTGCTTTACTACCGTGTTTTAGATGCGTACAAAGCGACTTATGGCGTTGACGATTACACCTTTGCTGTGACTCAACTTGCTCAAACAACAATGCGTTCTGAATTGGGTAAAATGGAACTCGATAAAACATTCGAAGAACGTGATTTATTGAACACCAACATTGTGTCGGCAATTAACCAAGCGGCTGAGCCTTGGGGTATTCAGGTGCTGCGCTACGAAATTAAAGACATCGTGCCGCCAAGTTCTATCATGGAATCAATGGAAGCGCAGATGAAAGCGGAACGTGTAAAACGTGCGCAGATTTTGGAATCCGAAGGTGATCGTCAAGCCGCTATCAACGTGGCTGAAGGTAAAAAACAAGCGCAAGTTCTAGCAGCAGAAGCAGATAAAGCCGAGCAGATCCTAAAAGCAGAAGGTGAAGCGAAAGCGATTATTGCAGTGGCAAACGCTCAGGCTGAAGCACTGAAAACGGTCGGTGATGCAGCGAATACAGAAGAAGGTCAAAAAGCAATTCAGCTTGATTTGGCAACTAAAGCGATTGAAGCGAAACAAGCTATCGCGAAAGAATCTTCTGTGGTCTTGCTGCCCGAAAGCGGAACGGATGCTAGTTCATTAGTGGCACAAGGCATGTCGATAATCAATGCTATTAACAAAAAGGCGTAAACGATGGATTGGGTGAGCAGTTATTTAGCACAAATATTGATGATCGTGGGTTTTCTCGCATTGATTGTTGAGGTAACCGTGCTGGGCTTTTCTACCTTTATCTTCTTTTTTGTTGGACTTGCGTTCATCGTGACTGGCTTCACCATGTCTATTGGCTTGGTGGATGCCACGCTCGCATCGGCTGTCTGGATGAATATTGTTTTAACCGTGCTGTTTGCTTGTATTTTGTGGAAACCGCTCAAGTCTTTACAAAATAAGAAAACAAGCAAAGAGCACGAGTCTGATTTTCTGCCAGAGCCTTTTACATTAAGTGATGATATTGATATAGACTCTGAAACTGTCATTCACGTTTTTTCAGGTATTCAGTGGAAAGTACGTAGTGAAACGCCTATATCAGCAGGAACAAAAGTAAAAGCGGTTAAGTTAGAAGTTGGGATCATGTGGGTAAAAACTGTATAAATTATAACCGCATCCATAAATCGGTGATATGAATCGCACCAAAAACCCGCACTTGGTTATATACTTAATTTAACCTGAACTCTGGATAAGAAAGTCATTAAGTTCATCTATCCAAAGTTCTGGTGATTTACTGTTATTAATAAAGGAGTGCCCATGTTTCCAGAATACCGCGAACTCATTTCTCAACTAAAAACAGAAAACCACCGCTTTCAATCTTTGTTTGATAAGCATAACGATCTAGACCACGAAATTACGAAACTAGAACAAGGTGTTGGTAGTGATTTAGAAATTTCTCAATTGAAAAAAGAGAAGCTTCAAATCAAAGACGAATTGCTTAAAATTCTTCAAACTGAAAATGCGAAGTAATAGCGCAACATCAAACATCAGCAATGCTAACCCATTGAAATATGATAAATAAAAAAGCAAAAGCGATGAGACTCTGATGAGCTTCATCGCTTTTTCATTTGTAGCAGTATAGATATTTCAGCAGTTTCGAAAATCAATGCACACCGCTTTGTACTTTCATGTAAACCCATGCGAACAAAGCGGCAAACACCAATACTGTAATACCAACTTTTAACCAGAGAAACTTCATCGTCCTTGCTCCTTTTTTCACAAATCATGTCTGTAAAAGAGCAAGATTTCAAGTTCTGGATTATAGATCCAATGTGCCCATATCAATCACATAGCGGTGAGCCAAATCACCCTTCGCTAGGTTTTGGAACGCATCATTAATTTGATCCATACGAATGATTTCACATTCAGGGTAAACATTATGCTCCGCACAGAAATCTAGCACTTCTTGCGTTTCTTTAATGCCACCAATCAATGAGCCAGCTACACGACGACGGCCAAAGATCATTGGGAACGTATTCGCTTCGTCTAATGGGCCGACTTGACCAACGATAACCAATGAACCGTCAATATCAAGCAATGACATGTATGGTGTTACATCGTGTTTAGTTGGAACCGTATCAATAATCAAATCCAAAGATGAACCAGCCGCAGCCATTGCCGCTTCGTCAGTTGAAGCAAGAATACCTTTTGCACCAAGTTCTTTGGCTTGAGCTTCTTTGCTGTTTGAACGGCTGATAACGGTAACTTCTGCGCCCATAGCAACTGCAAGTTTGACTGCCATATGACCAAGACCACCAAGACCAATCACACCAACACGAGAGCCTTTGCCCACATTCCAAGTGCGAAGTGGTGAGAAAGTCGTAATACCCGCACAAAGGATCGGTGCTGCACGAGTAATATCCATGTTTTCCGGAATGCTTAACACAAATTCTTCACGCACAACGATGTGTTTAGAATAACCGCCTTGAGTTGTTTCACCTGAGATACGATCTGGTGCACCATAAGTTGGCGTCATACCGTTACGACAGTATTGTTCTTCACCGTGATGACACTGATCGCATTCTTGACAGCTATCAACCATACAGCCAACCGCAACACGATCGCCAACTTTGTATTTTGTCACACCACTACCGATAGATGTCACCACACCAACGATTTCATGGCCCGGAACAAGCGGGTATGGCTGATCACCCCAATCACCATTTACGGTATGAAGATCAGAGTGGCAAACACCACAATGTGAGATTTCAATTGCTACGTCGTTTGAACGAAGATCGCGACGCTCAAAGTAATATTGAACCATATGTGCGTCGTTAGAATGCGCAGCGTAACCAACTGTTTTCATGTATTTCCCCTTTTGATTGTTCCTATTTAACCTGAACTCTGGATAAGAAAGTCATTACAGCTAAACTATCAATAAGTTAGCTAACCACATATCACAGTGCATCTATTTTTGATGGTTAACTAGGCAAAATCATAAGTCAATAGCTAGCCTATTGCGTTGATTTTAACGACGTTAGACGCGAAAAGAGATGTGCTGTGAGGCTTAAATTATCCAGAGTTCAGGTTATTTAAGCAGCTTAATGATAAAGAACAAATTAAACTAGCGTTAGCTCATTCATGCTGAATTATTGCCTAATCGTCCAAAATTCAGCATACATTCAACATGCTCATTGTATCTAGCGAGCTCAAAACATACTATCAAGTTTGCTGCAGTCTTGCATGACCCGCTTATAAGTAAATATCACCTTTAGAGAAAGGAAAAAAATGGAAAAGGTTCAACTAACAAACGCAGAAATAATTGAAGAAATTTACTTGGCTGGCGGTTGCTTATGGGGAGTTCAAGAATTTATTAAATATATGGAAGGCGTAATAGATACTGAAGCAGGTCGAGCCAATGGTAGCAGTGATTCAACTCAAAGTGATTACGATGGTTATGCCGAATGTGTCAAAGTTGTTTTCGATCCTGATGCCATTCAACTTAATCAATTATTCGATGCCCTATTTGAAATCATAGATCCTTATAGCCTAAATCAACAAGGTCACGATGTTGGACTAAAATATCGCACTGGAATTTATAGCCACAACTCCAAACATTTGGAAGCGGCTAAGCAATATATTCAATCTCGTTCCGATGCAGATAAAATCAAGGTAGAAGTGCTTCCCCTCACCCATTACATTTCAAGTGATGAAGAACACCAGCATCATCTAACTCTTCATCCTGAAGATCATTACCTTTGCCACATTCCTTGGGCTCTACTTCATAAATACAAAAATGGCGATGAGAACATTTAAGATCCCATCGCCATTAAACAAATATAAATGTCTAAACCAATGTTTTTTTATTCAGCTAAAGTCATTGATTTCCAATCGTCTAACGCCATTGGTTTAGCAAAATAGAAGCCCTGAACCTGATCGCAATCTAACTCTTTTAGAATTTCAGCTTGCTCAACGGTTTCTACACCTTCGGCAACGATAGTAATATCATACTCTCGCGTCATAGACATAATCGCTGCGACTATCGAATGCTTAACGTTTGATTTCGCCAGCGCATTAATAAAGGTTCGATCGATTTTCAAGCAGTCATAAGGAATACTTTGCAAGTAAGCTAAAGAAGAATAACCCGTACCAAAATCATCAATAGCAATGCCGACATTGAGCTTTCTAATTGCCTCAATATTTTTCATAAAGTTAGGGTTATCATCGATAATACTGCTTTCAACTACTTCTAAAGTCAGGTTCTTCGGTTCAAGTCGTGTCGTTTCTAAAATTTGCTTTAAGTCGTAAACAAATTGCTCATTGGCTAACTGGGCAACCGCCACATTAACATGCAAATGGAAGTTGGCTGGCCAGCGACCTTCATCAATTTCACGTTGTGTGTCCTGACAAGATTTCAACAAAATTTGATGACCAATTTGGTGGATCAAGCCCGACTCTTCCGCAATAGGAATAAATTTGAACGGAGGAACCAGGCCTTTCTGCGGTGATTGCCAACGAGCTAATGCTTCAGCACCGATTACCGCATTGGTTTTTAGATCAATAAGCGGCTGATAGAAAGGAATAAATTCATCATTTTTCAACCCTTCCGTAATCTCAACAATGGTTTGGGTTCTTTTACGAGAAATTTGTTCCATTTCATCGGAATAAATACATTCCTTTAGCTGAGTGTTAATGGCATGGGTAAGTGCTATAGAAGCTTTACGCATCCACTGACCCGTTTCAGGTTTACCTTTCGCCTTGCAACACCCTACTCGTGGTGCAAGTAAAACACTTTCAACCTCAAGTTTGATCGGTGAAGCAAATGCCATTAGTATTTTTTTCACAAATTCTTGTTTGCCATCTTCTTGCAGTTGAGGAATAACAATGGCGAACTTATGCACAGTAACACGAGCAAGATAAGCATTATCAGGGCAAATATCTTTCAAAATCCTAGAGATCCCCACCAGCAACTTGTCGCCTTTCTCGTAACCTAGGCTATCACTTATATCTCTAAAATTATCGTGAGCAAGAACGAAAACATACCCATCAACATATTCATTTTGAGCAACCGCTTCTGCTATCCCTTCTCGGCTATAACAATGCGTTAATGAATCAAAAGCCAACATCTCATGCTGTTTATTAAATTCATTCTGTAATTCTTTCGCCATTAGGTTAAAAGAATTCACCAAGGATTTGGTTTCAAAAGTCCAACCGGTTTCTGAAATCGTTGTCCACTGACGCTTAGACAAACGTAATGCCGCTTTTGCTGTTCTAGTGATCGGTGACGTTATTCGGGTTAAAAAGATAAAACCAAGAATCGCTAAAATGAAGGTTGCCAAAATCAATAAACGAGTCATCGACTTTTGTTGATCAGATAATTTGCTTAGAATTTGTGATTCAGGAATAGAGATCGCAACATTCCAATTTAAACCATATTCATCTTTAAATTCAGTGACAAAACCAAACTGAGTGACGCCTTCGCTAGTAAACTGAAAAACATGATCGTGTTGTTTAGATACTTTCGCATAAGCCTGCGCCATATCTTTGATAACAGGATCGGTACTGTTAGAAATCAAGCGTCGAGATCCCGATATAGAAGTTGGATCATCCTGATTTGTTTTCGGAGTTGCATCAGTAAAAGCTTGCTCCATTGATGAAGACTGTGCGATCAATTGTTGCTTATCATCGAAAATAAAAATCGTACGATTATGTTTTGCTTTTTGATCAACTAAAAAATGGTTAAACGTCGAAATTTTAATATCCGTACCAATCACGCCTAAAAACTTACCATTATCAAGAATAGGGCTTAATGCAGATATTGTGATATCTCGTCTTCCATCATTATTAACGTAGAGTTCAGACCACATCTGCTTTTGTTGCATTGCGACTGGGGCATACCAAGGGCGAGAAAACAATTTAAAGTCATGTACTCGATAAACAATATTAGAATTAATATCGCTGCCATCGTACATAACTAAAGCACCATCAGTCGTTTCATCATTCAGCATCAATGCCATTCTATTTTCAAATGACCGAAAACCGTAATAATAGCCATTACTTTCAAGTCCAACGTTTAAAGTTTCTAGCTGGGGAAGTTTCTTTCTCACAACTACAAATAAGTCATGTAAATATGAAATGATTTTATATGAGTCGTAATCACTATCCATAAATTGGTGGCGAATCGATTCACTCATCGCAGAGCTAACAACAAATGCAGGGTACAGAAAATTACTCAGATTTGAGTTTACCGATAACGCTAACGTGTTGAGTTCTTTTTGGCTCACATCTTCTAGGGCATTTCGATAAGCCATAGATTGGGTGTAATAAAGAACACAACTCATCCCAAGAAGAACGAGGAGTAAAGGAACGATAATAGCTGTGCGTAAGCTTACGTTAATTGTTTTCATACAGGTAGGTTCAGAATAATGACGACACATTATATCTGATATTTAATGAATAGATATCAAGTCAAATTCATATACTTTTGTTATTTAAGCAATAACATCCATAAAAAATAGCAAGAGATGGTCTTAATTAGATACATATCAATTACAAAACCAATAAAAATATTATCATATTAGAGAAAAGATGTTTATTTTATTTAAAAAACATTAGCACGATAAATTCGACAGGTTAAATCAACATAAAATCCAATAAAACAATTTTTAACTTACATGTTTAAGATCAAATTTTAAGAACTAAATGATTATACTTTACAGTAAACGAGAAGCTTTTTAGCAATATATGTCCTTATTCATTTATTGGCAATCGTTTGCATAAAAATCCAATTTAAGACAAAAAATAGTGACTAAATATATCTATCACGCCCATTTCGTTCGATATTGTGAGTTAGCGCCAAAACAAATGACCAGTACAATTTAGCGAATTTGAATAGAAAAACCGAGGAATTCGATGATGATGGCTTTGCAGACTTACTTTACAAACGCCAGATAGGTGGAAGCCCCAGCCACATCCCGGCACACACGTCATTCGCTGTGGCTGCTCCCTTCCGGGCCTGACCAAGTTCACGAACTAGTATTGCGGGAGGACCAGGGCCTCCATAGATTTTGTATTGAGTAACTAAAAGTTATTAAGTCTAAGCAACTCAAGTGCGGTGATTATGTCGAATCCATTGCTCTATTGCAAGATGAAAATCAGTGTTTACGATTTGTTTGCTTAACTTTTCATCATACTGCGAACCTGTCGCACCATATCTTTAAAATCTTGACTAGCATCTTTTGTATCTTGGCGGGAAGAGAGTTTCGCAACATACATTTTCTTATCTGCCAAGTGTAATACACTATCAATATCCATCGTCTCTTTTCGATGTGCTGAAATACCACAAGACGTTTGTACATCTATTGTCTTATGCTCATTGATTTCGACAGAGAAGGTTTCTAACTTGGTTAAGATTTCTGTCAGCTTATCTTGATTAATTAAATCCACTAATACAAATTCATCGCCACCAATTCGGAAAGAATGCCCTTTCCAATGCGTTGAAATCAAACTTGCGAGTTGCTGTAAAACGAGATCCCCACTGCGGTGTCCATAAGTATCATTAATCGCTTTAAATTGGTTCACATCGATATAAACCAAGGTGTGTTCTTTCGGAATACCACGAGAGAAACGTTGGTAAAGCGCACGCCGATTCCTTAGCTTAGTTAAGTTATCGGTAATGGACTGACGATATACAATCCACACCACTAAGCACATAATCAAAATACCGCCAATAAGAACCGACCACACCATTTGATTAAAGCTTTTTTCATGTCGAATCACTGAGCGCCAATCTGGCTTAACATCGTATTTGGCCACGATAGCATTCACATCAATTAATTTTTGAGCAGCACTGAATAAGATGGCTAAATTCTTCCCTTTCTCTGTTTTAGGGAATGCAAATCCAATGCTTGAACGGTTAAACATACCAATTGACTGTTCTTCTTCTGTCGAAAAATCGGCAACGCCATCAATCAGCATTTTGTTGTAGTTTTCACGGTTCAACACAACATAATCAATTTTGCCAGCAGCCAGAGCTTTCATCTGTTCATCACGGGAATCCATTCTATAAATTTCTTTACCCGGCAGCATATTCGTCAGTAATTGATCGTAATAATCACCTTTGATGACACTGATACGTTCAGCTATCAATTCAGATACACTACGGTAGACATTCTCTTTGTAACCCGTACGCTTGACTAATACAGCTTGAGGGTAGAAATATGGTGCGCTGAAGTTCATGATTTTTTTACGTGCCGGTGTAATAGTGACAGGACCTAACACGTCAATTCGATTATGCATAAAGTCTGAAAGCATCCCTTCCCAAGGATCATCTGCTTTACTTTGAATAACACAGTTCATGGCTAATACTTGGCAAACTTGATGCAAAATCTCTCCACCTATACCATGAATATTCCCAGCCTTATCGTATTCGGTTAATTGAATCACGTTTTCCAGTTTTATTTTTAACGGAATAGAAGGAGCGATACCTAAGGTTTTCATGCGAACTCTTAATGCATCAATTCGGGCGGCTTTTTGGTAGTCTTCAAAACGAAGGCGCAGGCGTTTTTGCATTTGAGCGGTATGAAGATAATCAACCATTTGGTCGACAAATTGGTTGTATTTGCCTTTTGCTGAAGCAATTCCCACCGGCATAATTGGCAAGGTGTCATTCAAAATCTGAGCATCAAAACCATCACCAAGGAATAAATCTAATTTAGAAATACTGTCGATAACACCATCAACCTGACCGCTGCGGATCAGTTGTTCGGCTTCTTGGTAAGTTGAGAATTCAACCACTTTAATACCAGGGAAAGTCGATTCAACGTAATCTCTAAATATAATTTCTTTTGCAACGCCAACACTATGAATATGTGTCAGGTTATGTTGATCGGAGAATTCCGGCAAAGAATAAAAATAAGTATATTCAATGTTGGTTGGACGAGAAACATCGATATAGTCTGCACGCTCTTTTGAATAAGTAACATTGGCAGAAAAATCGAGATTACCATTGGCGATGTCATGCAAGAGGTTAGAAAATTGCTCGTAATAAACGTATTCGGTTTTGAATTGGAAGTGCTGCGACAATTCATCAAAAATTAATTTGGTGGCGCGATCATCGCTGCGCAAACCCACTTTATAGGTTTGAATATTAGTTTTCTCATGAATTTCAGCGTGCGATGTCATAGGTAACAAAGCAACAATGAAAGAAAAAAGCAGAGTAAAAATTACAGGCAAAAAAACCACCAAATCAATGTGCAATACTTGAACATTCCATTTCAAGTACTTTAAGGAGCTATTTACGGATGCGCATTCTATAAGGTGTTGTATTTATATCCAAGTGTTTCATGCAAAAATTGTCAGAAAACCGTCAAAATAATATTCTAAGCCTGATCTAGATCAGCCAGGTGAAAAATCTTTATATCAATTCCTTATGAGTTATTCCAAATGTATAACTCATTTTACTTAACAGATTCTACTAGCTTTTTTTAAGGCTTTTTTTACATACATTTTTTTATCTGCTAAGTGCAAAACTTCATCCAATTGCATTAACTTTTTCCTGTTGGTTGAAATGCCACATGAAGTATGTACATTAATTTTTTTTTCGTTTTCCAACAAGACTTCAAACTCTTCAAATATCTTTAAAACTTCAACAAAGTTGTCTAAATCTCGATTGATTGTAAGAATGAATTCATCTCCTCCTAATCGGAAAGATGAACCTTGCCAATTAAGCCTTATAATATGGCTTAACTGTTGCAAAACATCATCTCCAACTTGATGCCCATAGCTGTCATTGATTATTTTAAAATCATTAATATCTATATAAATGAAGGTATGCCATTGCGGAACACCTGATTTATATTTTCTATATAATGCACGTCGATTTTTAAGCTTAGTTAACTTATCTGTCATTGATTGTTTGTGAATGTAATAAATCACGATTATCATAATTAAAAAACTAATAACATATATGTATTGAATAATCTTATTTAACTTTTTCTCCTTTAAAATAGTAAGCCGCCAATCAGGTGAAACATAATATTTCCTGACAATAGCAGGAATATCTATTAAGCTTTCCGCCAAACTAAACAATACTGATAGTTTCTTTCCTTTTTCTGTATTTGGAAAACCAAAAGATAATTGTGCTCGATGAAAAACACCGATGCTTTTATCTTCTTCTGTGGAAAAATCCGCATCATGATCAGATAACATCTTATTGTAATTTTGCCTATTTAAAACAATGTAATCAATTTCTCCTTTCAATAAGGCCTCCATTTGAAGCCGACGACTATGCTTCTTGTATAGCATTTTGCTTGGTAACATTTTAGACAAAAGTTGATCGTAATAATCCCCCTCAATCACACTGATTTTTTCTGCTACCATTTCAGCTAAAGTTTTATAAACACCCTCTTTGTATCCCGTTCTTTTCACCAAAACAGCTTCCGTTTGAAAATACGGTTGGCTGAAATTCATAACTTCCCTACGTGTATTAGAAATCGTTATCGGACCAAGAATATCAATTTTCTGATTTAGCAAATCATTAAACATTTCTGTCCATGTTTCGGTAGCGTGGCTAACAATTTGGCAGTTTAGGCCAAGAATGGCACAGGCTTCTTTTAATATATCGTAGCTAACGCCTTTTATTTCTCCATTTTCCATATATTCAGAAAACTGGTACACATTCTCCAATTTTATTTTTATGGGAATCTTGCTATCAATACCTAAACGAACCACTCTATTCCTTAATGCATTTTTACGAACTTCAAATTGATAGTCTTCCATTTTCTTAAGTAAATTTTTCTGAGCCTTACCAGAACGTAAATAATCGACCATATCGGCTAATTGGTCCTGATATTTGTTTTTTGTAGCAGCAATACCAACCGGTTGAATTGGCAATTTACCATTTAACAATTGAGCATCAAAGCCGTCATTTAAAAAGTGTTTTAATTGCTCTATTGTGCCAACGATGCCATCGACTTGACGATTGAGTAACAAATTTTTCGCTTCATTAAAATCGGAAAATTCAACAACATTCATATCAGGGTAAATATTCTTAATTAATTGCTTAAAGATAATATTATGACTAATTCCAATGGTTTCTATATCTTCAAGTGAAGTAAATTCTGAAAAATGAGGTAATGTAAAAAGATAGGTATACTCAATATTAGTTGGTGGAGATATATTTATATGTTCTGTGCGTGAATCTGAATAGGTTATATTGGCACTAAAATCTGCTTTTTCTGTTTTAATAGCATTAATTACCTGACTGATATCATCATAATAAACATATTTAACATTGAAATTAAAATTCTTAACCAATTCATCAAACACAATATGGTTTCCTACATCTTCAGAAAGAGCGGCCACCGTATATGTCTGTTCTTTATAACTTCCCATTTCATCAGCTTGATTATGAAAAGCGACAAGCAGTAAAATCAGCAAAATAATTACTTTAAACGATGGCAAGGGACACTCCTCCGCACTCATTACAATCAAAGAGTTAACGTGAATACATTTAATCAGCAGGTTTTTTTCGTTTTACATACAATCCCTTACGGTAAAGTCACAACCTACGGCACGGTAGCTAAATTGGCTGGTTATCCTGGGTACGCCCGTCATGTCGGTAAACTTCTATCTAATTTACCCAAAGACACACAACTGCCTTGGCACCGAGTGATCAATAGCCAAGGAAAAATATCACTTCAGGGTGAAGATTTAGAACGTCAAAAAATAAAATTACTTTCAGAAGATATTACGGTAAATGATGAGGGAAAAATTCGCTTAAAAGACTACTTGTGGCAGCCCGAGTGATTAACCAATTGATATTTTTATTAATATAAAATCAATGATTGCAAGTTGTCTTTTTCAGCCACCAATCCGAATTCAAATAGATTGCAGATATGTCTTATTCTTTGGACATTATTCAGCCAATAAGCGTAATGCGACAAGCTTTGCTTTATTTAATCTCTTTGCAAGCCTTGTAAAATAAGCTAACCAAGCTAATAATTGAAAAACTATATGGAGGTCAGATGAGCAAACAATTAGAAAATTTACTTGAATTACACAAACTGGAGCGTCTAGAAGTTGGTCTGTATCGAGGAAATTGTGAGAACTTAGGTTTACCTCAAGTGTATGGAGGTCAAGTCATTGGCCAAGCACTGTCGGCATCTGCTGATACTGTTGATATGGATAGAACAGTGCATTCCTTCCATAGTTATTTCCTACACCCTGGAGATATTAATACACCGATCGTTTACGATGTCGAAAAACTGCGTGATGGTAAAAGTTTTTCTACTCGTCGAGTAAAAGCCATTCAGCATGGCAGACCAATTTTCTATCTGACCGCTTCTTATCAAGGCAATGAAGAAGGCTTTTCTCACCAAGCAGTAAATATGCCTAACATTCAAGGCCCAGAGAATTACCTATCTGAAACTGAATTAGCAAAAACCTTGTTGAAGGGTTTGCCAGAAAATGTTCAAACACTTTTTGCTAGCGAAAAGCCGATTGAAGTTCGCCCTGTTGTGGTCAATAACCCGCTTGCTCCACAGGCTTTGGAGCCTAAACAATATTTGTGGATCAAAGCTAATGGCGAATTACCTGATGATCCCCTATTGCATCAATATATTTTAGGTTACGCATCGGACTGGGGCTTCTTAGTGACTGCTTTATTCCCACACAAAGTCAGCTTGTTAACACCAAGATTCCAAGTAGCGACCATTGACCATTCGATGTGGTTCCATCGTCCGTTCAAAATGGATGAATGGCTACTGTATGTAATAGATAGCCCTACTTCAAGCAACACCCGAGGTTTAGTCCGAGGTGAAATTTATAACCAGCAAGGTGAATTGGTTGCGACTGCAATACAAGAAGGTGTGATGCGTTTCCGTAAATAAGCTTTTGTAGCCAATCTTTTGTAAATAATCTTTTGCAAATACTGAAGCCCAACACGCTTATTAGCTAAAAATGTATGGTCCGCCTCTGAATTGCAACTACAATTAACTAATGACGGAGTTGGTTTGCGCTAATGTATTCGGAGTCACGTTTGGTGAGCCCATGGCTTACCAGCTCCACGATGA
>JBKEDP010000027.1:0-38829 GCA_047975485.1 Vibrio sp.
GTTAATAACCAACAGTTAATAACCAACAGTTAATAACCAACAGTTAATAACCAACAGTTAATAACCAACAGTTAATAACCAACAGTTAATAACCAACAGTTAATAACCAACAGTTAATGCACTCGGTGTTCTAGGATCAGACGCACCAAAGAAACCTTTATCGGTATGCTCGATAGATTGCGTGCTACCCATCGCTTCTCTTTCTACTACATTTTGTCCTTTAGCTTGTAAAAGTTTGATGGTGTCTTGGTTTAAGCCTTTCTCAATTCTTAACTCGTCAGGTAACCATTGGTGATGCACACGCACAGCATTAGTGGCTTCAGCGATATTCATCTTGTGATCAATGGTATTCATAATGATTTGCAAGGTCGTGGTGATAATACGACTACCACCCGGACTCCCTGTAGCCAAAAGAGGTTTACCATCTTTAAAGACTAAGGTTGGGCTCATGGAAGAAAGCGGTCGTTTTTTCCCTTCAACGGCGTTCGCATCGCCACCAATCAAACCGTAGCCATTGGGTACACCGGGTTTAGCCGAAAAATCATCCATCTCATTATTCAGTAAGATCCCTGTACCATTTGCTACCATGCCTGTGCCATACGAAAAGTTCAGGGTATAGGTGTTCGAAATGACATTGCCGGCGTTATCCATAACGGAGAAATGCGTGGTTTGATCGCTTTCATAAGGCATAGGTTGACCTTGTTTAATGTCTTTAGCTGGACGCGCTTTATCTAGCGAAATTTGGTCATACAAGGTTTTTGCATATGCCTTACTGGTTAAGCCTTTAATTGGCACTTTCACAAAATCTGGGTCGCCCAGATATTCAGCACGGTCGGCATAAGCGAGTTTCATCGCTTCCGCCATTACATGAATGGTGTCAGCGGTGTTGTGTCCCATTTCACCAATGCGGTAGTTTTCTAAGATATTGAGAATTTGTACGATATGCACACCTCCCGAAGAGGGTGGCGGCATTGAAGCAATGGTGTAACCACGATAATTTCCCATTACAGGGTCACGTATTACTGCTTTGTAACTGGCAAGATCTTCAACCGTCATCAATCCACCGGCAGCGGTTACAGAATCTGCAATTGCTTTAGCTGTTTCACCTTGGTAAAAACCTGCACGTCCTTTTTCAGCAATGAGTTTCAGTGAATGCGCCAGATCTTTCTGAATGAATTTATCGCCAATTTGGTAATCTTCAGTGCCGTTGTTTTTAAAGAAAACCGGTTTGCTGGCGTCCCATTTTTGCAGACGTTCTTTGGCGCTTTGTAAGGAAGTGTATAGATCGGGCGTTACTGTGATCCCTTGTTCGGCAAGTTTAATCGCAGGATCCAGAACGGTTTTCAAATCCATCGTGCCGTAGTTTTCTAAAGCCGTGATCAGACCATCAACGGTTCCGGGTACACCAACGGCTAAACCGTGAAATTGAGACAAATTTGAATCCGCATTGCCATCTTTATCTAAGTACATATCTTTATAGGCTTTAGCAGGTGCCATTTCTCGATAATCTAATGCAAAAGTGCGTTTCTTTTTGGCATCGTAGATCATCATAAAACCACCGCCACCGATATTACCGGCGCGTGGCAATGTAACTGCTAGGGCAAAGCCTACCGCAACACCAGCATCAACCGCATTACCGCCTTGTTTAAGAATATCGACACCAATTTGAGAGGCGATGGCTTCTTGGCTTGCCACCATGCCATGTTCCGCCCAAACAGGGTGAAAAATGCTTTCACTTGAATAGATAGCTGGTGTTTGAGCAAAGCTGACTCCCGTTATAACAAGACAACTAATCCCAACAAGGCATCGCTTTAAGAAACTCGTTTTTAATTGAGGTGAGGTAATTATTTCGATCATTGGAATTCCTTTCCTTATGGTTGTAATTTTTGATGTGCTGAACTAATCACCAATTTATTGTGGGATAAACTTTCGAATTAGGAAAGGCTCAAGACCAAATTACTCAACTTGGAATATTTATAAAAATTTCGTTAACAAGAGATATTCACTGGCACTAAAGTATTGATCTTCTAAGGCCATTTGAATGGATTGATTTAGCTCATTGGCTTGAACGCAAATCAGGGAATTCCTTTCGCCACCTTGACTTAGCGCCTGTTGGCAAGATTGATTTATCTTGAATTGTTGAGCCTTTATGTTTTCTATAAGGTGTGTTTGTTGAATACTGGTTTTGATGTCTAAAAAGGCAATAAACAATACTACAAATGTCAAAATTAAAAACCATTTGCGTTCTTTGCTATCCAAAATATGTTGTTGATGTTTATTTTTGTTACGCAGAAACACAGCCATAAGATCATCCTTAATCGTTGGCGAATTATTTTTCTTATCCGTAATGTAACAAATTTTGAGCGATAAAAGGTGAGCTGTAACTCAATGAATTAATTTGCTTGTATGATTTATGTGTAGACTATTTTTACATTTTAACTGAGCTTCACATAAACACGTTCTGGTCTGCCAACTTTACCATATTCATTTTCAGCGGTAAGCAAGCCATTGGCTGAACAGTATTCCAAATAACGTCTGGCTGTGGTTTTGCTTATCCCGATTTCTTGAACGAGTTGCTCAACAGTAAATTTCACTCCGATATTTTGTGAAAATACGCGCTTAATTTTTTCCAAAGTCAGGCTTTCAATTCCTTTAGGTAACAGGTTTTGCTGTTTTTCGCGTAACTGCAGATTAAACAATTCATCAATTTGACGCTGTTCAACATTTTCGTACGCTTTCATAGCGTTGTTTAAAGTCAGGTAACGATCTAATGTTTCTTGCAAACGCCCATAAGAAACCGGCTTTAAAAGATAATCGAAACATCCTAGTTTCATGGCATCTTTGACGGTTTCAATCTCATCAGCGGCAGTGACCAAAACCACATTAATTTTGTGTGCCGATTTGTCTGCGATCAGTTCGCGGAAAAATTCAATGCCTGTACCATCGGGTAGGTAGTTATCAAGGATTATCAAACTAGGTTTGTGAACTTGAACCATCACGCGTGCCATTTGTAGCGTTTCTGCTATAGCTACAGGATTAAACCGCTGGGTTTGACGCAGCATTTCTACATGAATTTGGGCAATTTTTTCGTCATCTTCTACGATTAAAACATCAATCAGATCCATCTTGCTTCCTTTCTTGTTTTGCTTATGTTGCTTTATCTGTAAGAGTATTAGCCTTGGGAATAAAAATAGAGAAAATACATCCTGTGGTTTGTGCTGTTTCATGTACGCTTTCATACTCAGAATTGAGGGTATCAACATGAATAAAGCCGTTTGCATGGGTGACATAATGATGAACCAAATATAACCCGATGCCGTGATTCACTTTGTCCGTTTTGCTGGTAAAACCTTTTTGCCAAAGATTTGGAATAGTTTGCGGATCGATGCCCGTACCATTATCCGTCACTTCAATTACCCAATCTTGCCCTGCATCAGTGATAAACACATGGATGATTTTGTTACTGGTAGGGTTTCGTTGTGTACTTTCAAATGCGTTATCAATTAGGTTACCTAAAATGGCGCACAGTTCGGTTTCCGTTAAACGAGGAGGCAGGGCATGTAACTGGCAGGTAGGATCAAGTTGTAAATTCAAACCAAGTTCTTTGGCTCGTAAAGCTTTACCTAGCAATAACCCAGCGACTTGAGGTAGACGAATTTGTGCTTGAATGAAATCAATAAGTTGTTGTTTACTATTGTTTTCTTGAGCTATTAACTGTTGAACTTCATCAAATTGTCCCATTTGGATTAATCCAGAAATGGTTGCAAGGCGATTTGAAAACTCATGGCGCAAAACCCGAAAGTTATCCGTATATTGTTTTACTTGCGTTAAATCTGAAGTAAGGGAATGAATTTCGTCCTTTTTACGAAAACTAATGACCCAGCCAATGAGCTGCTGTTGAGGTGAAAAGGGCTGCTGAGTAAAAATAGGCACTCGATTGGCAATAAAGCTGTTATTACGGAGCTGGAACATTTCGTCTTGCAAATTTTGCTCTTGAGGCTCTCGAAAGAAAAACGCCGTATTGGCAGTTAATTCAGTGATATTGTGCTGTTTGAGGCTGGTAATATCGAGTTGAATATCAAGTAATTTCTGTGCCGATTTATTCATGGTAAGAAAGTATCCATTACGGTCAATCGCAATCACACCTTCATAAACCGAACTTAAAATTGATTTTTGCAAGTTTAGCGCAAGGCTGATTTCTTGCGGCTCCATATCATTCATTTGCTTTTGAATATGGCGAGAGAACCACCAAGCCATAAACGTCGCTAAAATTATGATCACAAAAATATCAATAAGTAATGGCTTCATGTAAATAGCCAACCATTGATCGAATCGATTGAGTAAATAACCTACAGAAACAACGCCGATGATATTTTTATGTTCATCGAAAATTGGAGTTTTCCCCCGCACACCATAACCTAAACTGCCTTTACGCAATGTCACGTAAGACTCGCCATGTTCAAGAACTCCAATGTTATCGTCACCTTGCATGGGGTGCCCAATACTTTCAGGAATAGGGTGGAATAAGCGAATGCCTTTTTCATCGCCAATAACAATAAAGCTGGCATCAGAAATTTTTGCTAACCGTTCAATCAAGGGTTTAATCGCTTGTGTATCTTTCGCTTTTACTTGGCTTAAAAGATTGGGATCGGATGCGATTTCTTTGGCTTGGATTAACGCCCTTGTTCCAACTTGGTGTTTCAATGATTCATAAAGAGTGCTATCAAAATGCCACACCATGACGATAACCTGCAGGATCAATAGCCCAAAAAGCAGTAAAAAGACCTTACTACGAAAGGCTAATTTACTACCTAATTTACGTTGCTGTGAAAGAAAAGAGGCATGTAACGTCATAGAGTTAGATTTTGATTTCTAAAAATCAAAATGTAGCAATTATGTTAATGATTAAGGCGTGATTGGATGCAATGATTTGCGAGCGATCACTGTTCGAATTAATGAAATGTGAAGTGACTTCCAGAACGGGAGGAAAACAAAGTAAAAAGAAGTTAGAGAGGGAGAAAAAATAGCCTGAATGAAAAATACTCAGGCTATTGGATGTATCGAAACTTGAATCAATAATTATTGAGGAATTGCTTTCGCAGCAAAGTGAGAACGAATCGCTCCAATTAAAGGTAGAAATACTGATAACACAATGACTGCTAATAAGATTTGCGCAATACTTGATTGAACAAAAATGCCTAATTCTTGGTTTGAAATTCTAAACGCTTGGCGGAATGACTGCTCCATTTGGCTGCCCACAATACAAGCTAAGATCATCGGAGCGGTTGGAATGTTCGTACGTCCCATAATCACACCAGCAATACCCAAAATGATTAGGATATAGAAATCCACCACAGAATTACTGATCGCATAGCAACCCACAAATGCTAAGGCCAAAACAATTGGGTAGAGCACTTTAGCTGGAATAGCCAATAGACGAACCAATACGCCTGCCAGTGGAATGTTCACAATGGCTAGAATAATGTTGGCAACAAACATACTGGCGATTAAGCCCCAAGCAGTATCAGGATGTTGAGTAAACAACAATGGCCCCGGTTGAATGCCTAACATCAATAATGCGCCCATCATTACCGCGGTTGTGCCTGAACCTGGTACGCCTAACGACAACATTGGGATCATTGCACCGATTGAAGCAGCATTGTTGGCAGATTCTGGTGCGGCTAAACCTTCAATTGCACCTTCTCCAAATTCATCTTTATGTTTTGAAAGTTGTTTTTCGTTGTTGTAACACATTAGCGATGCCATTGTGCCACCTGCGCCGGGTAAAGCACCGATAATAAACCCAACTGGGGCACTACGCAGAATTGGCCATTTTGAGCGTTTCCAGTCTTCTTTGCTTATCCAAATGCGCTTGAATTCCGTTTGGACTTTTTTGCTGCCATCACGTAAAGAACGGAAGCTTTTGAAGACTTCGCCCATGGCATAAATACCAATGATCACTACCAGAAAATCAATGCCGGTTTGTAGCTCTAAACTGCCGAAAGTAAAGCGTTCTAAGCCTGATTGTCCATCGATCCCAACGGTCGAAATGGCTAAACCAATACACATAGACAAAAAGCCTTTAAGCATATTGCCTTTGGACATAGACACCGTCATCGAAAGGGCAGCAACCATAAGCAAGAAGTATTCTGCAGGGCCGAATTTAATCGCAAAACTCGCAACGGGTTCAGCAAGTAGCGTCATTAATACCGCCGCAATTGTGCCGCCAATTAACGAAGCAATTGCTGAAATAGCCAAAGCAGATTCAGCTCGGCCTTTCATTGCCATTGGATAACCATCAAAGGTCGCGGCAAGGGCAGCTCCATCTCCCGGAGTATTGATCAAAATAGAACTACGAGACCCACCAAACATGGCGCCAATATAGACACCTGTCATGGTAATCAATGACGCTGTTGGCCCCATAGCAAAGGTCATAGGAAGCAAAATCGCCACACCGGTTGCAGGACCTAAACCGGGCAACATGCCGATAACAGTACCTAAAATGCCACCTACGGCAATTAAGAATAAATAATAGGGCTGAAGCGCAACGCCAAAGCCACTCATTAAACTGGCTAAAATATCAGTCATAGGACGCTCCGTTATTGAAAGAATGGGAAAGGAGGAAGATTGACCGATAACAAGTTGTTAAAGGTGAAAAAAATCCCGAATGCGAATGCAATGGAAAGTAACGCGCCTTTTTTCCAAAAATCGATTCCGCAAGTCACCATCAACATGGCAAACATGAACAAGAAGGTTGATATCACGTAACCTAGATGCTCAAACAACAGGGCATAGAGCAGGCTAATCACGCAAGTAATGGCGATTTTTCTGCGGTCTTTTTTGTTGTCTTGGCTCTCGTTAATCAGGTTTTGAATGGCGTTAATTGAAGGCATGATCCCACCTTTAAAAAGCAAAATCATGCCAATGAAAATTGAAATTGCTGAGATAGCAAGCGGTAAGAAAATCGCTTCTAGTGGATTACCAAACATAGGTTGAGGCAAGCTATATGCGTAACCGCCGTATGCAAGTCCAAAACCAATGCCAAATATGCCAGTTAGACCATCCCAATTGGCTTGTTTATGCTGAGACATATTTACACCTATAATACGCCTATGTACTTGAACTGCGTCTTTGTTGACTGCAATTGCAATTACTTGGCGTCAGTAAATGAGAAGAAAGCCACACATAAGTTCGCACTCGCAAAATACATGTGTGGCTGAGGTTGGTTTATCGAGCAAACACTTCTTTGATTAAGGTTTTGTACTGCTCATTGGTTTGTGCAAGGAATTCAGTGAATGCTTTGTCGTCTTGATAAGCATCGTCCCAACCATTACGTTTAACTGCCGCTTGCCATTCTGGAGTTTTCACCATTTTTGCAAGTGCATCACGCCAGTAAGCAACCGCATAATCCGGCATGTCTTTCGGGCCGAACAAGCCACGCCAGTTTTCAAACGTCACATCAATGCCTTGCTCTTTTACGGTTGGAATTTCAGCCAAAGCACCTTCACCAACACGTTTATCTGCGGTTTGAGCTAGTGCGCGTAACTTGCCACTTTCAACCAAGCCAGCAACATCACCCAGACCTGTTGAAATTAGGTCAATATGACCACCTAGTGCTTGTGCCACTAAGCCACCATCTTGGAAAGATACGTAATCAATATCGCGTAGGTTTTGAACGCCAGCCGCTTTCGCAACCAGTAAGAATTGAAGGTGATCCATTGAGCCTGCTGCTGAAGCACCACCAATTTTTACAGATTTAGGATCGGCTTTTAGCGCATCAAGCACTTGTTTAATCGAAGTGTATTTTGAATTTTCAGGCACAACAAAGGCTGCGTAATCAGTGATTAAGCGTGCTAGAGGCGTTGTATCTTTGTAGCTGTATTGAGTTTGGCCGGTTAAATTGATCAATAAAATAGGTGGTGAATAAACCGAAATTAAATTGCCTTTACCTTTTTGGGTTTGCATATAGGCAAGGTTCACACCGCCGCCGCCACCCGGACGATTGGTTACTGGCAAGTTGCTGCTAACAAGATCAGTATCTTTTAATGTTTTAGCAACGGTACGAATAGTGAGGTCCCAACCACCACCGGCACCCGCTGGTGCGACCATATTAATAGTTGAAGGCGGGTAGTCTGCTGCTGAAGCTGTATTAATAGTGAACATTGAAGTAGTTGCAATCCCAGTTCCTACAAATAATGCTGCTCCAACGACTAATTTTTTTAGTTTTATCATCGTTTACGTCCTTTTGGTTTTCATCCTGTTATTGGATTTTGCTCATTTTCAATATCCAAACTTGTTGATGAAAAAAAGTTTGTTTCATCAGTGTTTGACATTGGTTTCAAATATGTAGCGGATGATAATCATAGAAGTTATCGAGCTAATGAATTGAGAGGCGGAGCAATTTAAGACGATGCAACAATGGGGGTTATGGTTTTTATGGAGTTAATAGAAGATATGAGTATTGAATGGGGGATTTACAGAACAAATGCCGCTAGATCGAATCTTGCGGCATTTTTTATCCAAAGATACAAAATTCATCTATACCAAATGTATTTTGTGTTTATGTTCATTCACTTCGACAATTTCTAGATGTTGAGTTGGGGCAAGCACATGTCCTGATACCATTTTTAGATTCGACCAAGAGTGCCACGTTTTGCTATCTTTTCTTCCTGCAACTCGTTGAGTATCTTCAATAAATAACACTTTTTCAGTCTTAATCGATTGCCGTGGTGATATGTCGATCAATCTGCTATTAGCTCTTAAAACACCACTATCTCTTAAAACGCTATGAAATTCAGCTTCAAGAAAAGCGTGTTTTCGGTCTTCCCAGATAAGCCAACCATAAACGATTTGTTCACCTGTTTTCTCGGATTCCTTTTCACAATTTTTGAAGCAGTTTCTCACGCTATAATCCCAATTACGGTGGGTATATTTAAGATACTGAGGTGAAGCGTTTTTAATACCCAAATAAGAAACCAAAGTTTTCACTGCCATCGTAATTTGCTTAGGCGTTTTGGGGTTCAAATGAATTTTGAGAGCTTCCATTTTCCACTGCTTATGTTTTGATTGCTTAGCTTTAATTGCTTGTTTTTAAGCAAATTCGCTTAGAAGAAACTCATCATATTGATAATTTTTCATCCAATCTAATCAATTTATTTTGAGCAGATGGTTAAAATTTTTTATGTAAAAACTGATTCTGTAAACGACCGATTCTGTAGACGAGAAGTCGAACTTACGTTGGTGATGTACCGGGTACAACCGATGAATACCCTAACTGGCGAAGAAAGTTATCAGATACTTTAAAAAATCTGTTCGAAAGAAATAATATTCGCAAACTTGAACTAAAATTAACAAGAGCAAGGTCTATGGATACTAAGCGTTAGGGATAGAGTCTTAGCGTTTCTCTTTACAGAGTACTTTTTCATTGTTAGGTAGCACCGTTTCGGTGGATACATGCTTTAAATTGTATTGATCCTTTACCTGTCGAGCAGCTCTCCGGCCAGAGAACTGCTCGTTTTTCTTTGTGACGATTGAAATTACAATTAATTCTGCAATTTTTCTAATTAATTTCCTCGTGTTTATTTCATCACCAATTGCCTTTGTTGATTATGCTTTTAAATTCAGTCAAATAGGTGTTATTGCATTTTTGTTATCTTCGAATATCACAAAAATTTTAGCTTTTATGTAAATTAATCATTGAAGTTCTCATTTTGTAAGGATAAGTTAACAGCAAATAAAACAAATAAATACATTTAGGTAGCAAAACCCACTTCTTAATGACTAAGAAAAGTAGCAAAGGGTTGCCTAAGGACGAGCAAAGTATAAGGAAATGCCGTATGAAAAAAGTCGATGATGTAAGAATTAAGCAAGTTAAAGAACTTTTGCCACCAATTGCTGTTTTAGAGAAGTTTCCTGCGACTGAAACTTCCACCAATACGACATTTCAATCCCGTCAGACTATTCATAATATCTTGGAAGACAAAGATGATCGCCTGCTTGTGGTGATTGGTCCTTGTTCCATTCACGACACAGAAGCAGCACTCGAATACGGTAAACGCCTGAAAGTGCTACGTGATGAGCTAAGCGAAAACCTTGAAGTAGTGATGCGTGTTTATTTCGAAAAACCACGTACAACGGTTGGCTGGAAAGGGCTTATCAACGACCCGTATTTAAATGATAGTTACCAAATCAACGATGGTGTGCGTATGGGGCGTAAACTGCTGCTTGATTTGACTGATTCAGGCATGCCTACCGCAAGTGAATTCCTTGATATGATCACTCCGCAATATGTGGGCGACTTGATCAGTTGGGGCGCAATTGGTGCTCGTACTACAGAATCGCAGGTTCACCGTGAATTATCTTCAGGTTTGTCTTGTCCAGTTGGTTTCAAAAATGGCACTGACGGCAATATCAAGATCGCAACGGATGCATGCAGTTCAGCTGGCGCATCTCACCATTTCTTATCGGTAACCAAATACGGTCATTCTGCGATTGTAGAAACAGCTGGTAACCCTGATTGCCATATTATTTTACGTGGTGGTAAAGAGCCAAACTACAGTGCTGAACATGTTGCAGCGGTAAAATCTGAACTGGCAACTAATGGTTTACGTCAAAAAGTGATGATTGATTTCAGCCATGCAAATAGCTCGAAACAATACCAACGCCAAATGGTGGTTGCGGATGATGTGGCTAGCCAAATTTCAGCAGGTGAAAATGCCATTTTTGGTGTAATGATTGAAAGCCATCTAACCGAAGGTCGCCAAGATCTGATTGATGGTAAAGCGGCAAATTACGGGCAAAGTATCACAGATGCATGTATTGGTTGGGATGACACAGAAAAAGTTCTACGCCAACTTGCTGATGCAGTAGCAACACGCCGTAGCCTAAAATAAGATCACGGTTTAAAAAATCTTAAAAACGTAAACGGCCAGTATTGTTGAATACTGGCCGTTTTTATGGACTGTGCTCTATTGGTTCAAATAGATTGATTGTCTTAACGCAAAAGTTCTTTTTGTTCTGCGATAGACAAAAACGTCCAAGCCACAAAGCGACTCATCTTCTGACCTTGCGCCATGTTGACCACTTGAGTGTCTTTCACGCCAAGCTTTTTAAGTTGCTGAAGCAATAGCGGCACGTTTTCTTTCTTAGAAACTAAAGACGTAAACCAGCAAACTTGGTCACTGAAATCCTTACTTTCCAATGCCATTTGTTTTAAGAAAGCAAT
Source organism: Vibrio sp. (assembly GCA_047975485.1). Lineage (GTDB taxonomy): Bacteria > Pseudomonadota > Gammaproteobacteria > Enterobacterales > Vibrionaceae > Vibrio. The sequence continues at coordinate 11,225 of JBKEDP010000027.1, forward strand.
TTCACCGCCTTCACAGCATAATTCATTCGCTGTACCAGCAAAGTTTAAAACAGGCTGCTGTTTAGACTTGAGTGGTTTGCCATCTTTATTCAAGTTGTTTACTTTTCGCAGGCTACCTTGACGAGCTTGTTCCAAAGACTCATGGAAAGGTGGGTTACAAACTGTAGCAAGGAATCGGTCTTCAGGCTTGATCATGCCTTTAAAAATATGCTGCTGATTAGGCTGTAGGCGAACTTTGATTTTACCTTTAAGCGATTTATTAGCTTCAACGATAAACTTCGCTGTTTTCACTGAAATTGGATCAATGTCCGATGCAACAAAGTGCCAACCGTACAAACGAGAGCCAAGGATCGGGTAGATACAATTCGCTCCAGTGCCAATGTCGAGAAGTACTGGTTTATGATTTGCAGACGGCGAACTGATTAAATCGACTTCAACTTGTTCTTCTTTTTGCTCTAGTTTTTTAATTTTCTTCTGAGTTTGTTTAATTAAATCAGCTAAATAGTGAATGTAATCAGCACGACCCGGAATAGGTGGACACAAATAACCTTTTGGAATTTGCCAAAAATCTAACTCGTAATGCGCTTTCAATAATGCTTCATTTAATGCCATAACCGCTACAGGGTCACTAAAGTTAACCGTTTTTTCACCACGAGGGTTAAGGATAACGTGTTTAGTTAATTCTGGGCTCGCTTTTTCTAGTTTCTCAAAATCATAACGACCTTGATGAAGATTACGTGGGTGTAAACCTGTTGGTTTAGCCACTTTGGGAGCATTCTGCTTATGCTTTACTTTATTAGGCTTTGCTTTATTAGACTTGTTTTTCTGCCAACCCGATTTATTAGGTCGGTTGAATTTTGGTTTTGCTTGAGAAGATGGTCGTGATTTGTGACCAGAAGGTTGTGACATAAAATACTCCAACAAAACAGAAGAAAAAACAAAAACAGGGCGCGCATGATAACGCAAATTCACTGACAAATATAATGAGTTAATGAAATATCAATGCTATTCTCTGCAAACTTTGTTCAACATGAGCGAACGAAACGCCACACAATAGATGAATACCAAAGGAAAAGCCAAGAATGACGGATAAAAACAATAAGCTAACTCGTTTATTCTTGTCGTTGATTGCTTTGCCTGCCTCTATTTTTTTCGCCACCTCATCTTCGGCTGCATCTTCTTTTATTGATCCTTTAGATGGTCAATTTGATATGAGCCAAGTTATTGCCAACAACCCATACGCTTTTCTTCCTATACCGATTACCTTAACAGAACCCGCTATTGGCTATGGCGGTGGATTGTTTGCGATGTTTTTGCACGAGTCCGACGCAGCAAAAGAAAAGCGTAAAAGGTTAGCGGCGCAATCTGCAGATGGTGGGGTAAATTTAATTCCACCAAACTTTACCGTAGTGGGCGCAGCTGGAACAGAAAACGGTTCGTGGTTTATGGGGTTTGCACACCGACATACTTGGCTGGAAGACCGTATTCGCTATTTAGGCGCAGCGGGATATGCCAACATCAATATAGACATTTATCACCACTTCGATAAGTTTCCAAGATTGAAAGATATTGATTTTGAAAGCCAAACGAAAGGTTATGGTGGTATTCAAAAGCTGCAATTTAAAGTGCCAGATACTCATCTATATCTCGGACTGTCGCAGGTTTGGTTTCATTCTGAAGTCGGTGCAGATGGAAAAATTGCTGATGCTGTTTTGAATCGAATTTTAGGCGACGAAAGTACTTCTTCTGGCCTTGGGGTTATTGCTCAATATGATTCACGCAATAATTTATTTTACCCAACTAGTGGTGGCACGGCTAAAGCGGAATACTTGTGGTACCGAGATGGGATCGGCAGTGATTTTAATTTTGATACCTTAACGCTGGATGGCAAATATTTCTTCCCACTAGCGAAAAAGTGGACTTTAGGTGTTGCAGGAAATTATCAAACACTGACAAACGCCGATAGTAATCTTCCACCATTATCTCGCCCCTATATCAATATGCGTGGTATTTCCGCTTATCGTTATCAAGATGATTATGTGATCACTACGCAAGCACAGTTGATGTGGCAAGTTGCGCCTCGCTGGTCGATTCAATTATTCGGTGGAGTAGGAAGCACAGCTGATTCTGCATCTGACTTATACAGCGACGATAATGAAACCGCATACGGAACTGGCTTTCGTTATTTGATTGCACGGCATTTTGGCTTGAACATTGGTGTTGATTTAGCCTTTAGTGATGAAGATACTGCATTCTATTTTAACGTTGGTTCTGGTTTCTAAATACACTGAAATTGGCAGGTTACTTGGGTATAGACATCTTACTTTGATAGAAACATTTCACCCTGATACAAAAATCCGTATAATCAGCGCCCTTGATAACCACGAAGAAATTTCTTAGCTGAAAAGCTAGCTGTGAGTAGGTAATGAGCCAAATAGATCCAAGAAAAGAAGCACTTGAATACAATAAACTTCAAAAACGTTTAAGACGAAATGTTGGTAATGCAATTATTGATTACAACATGATTGAAGAAGGTGACGTTGTAATGGCATGCATTAGTGGGGGTAAAGACTCATTCGCTATGCTTGATATTCTTTTGCAATTACAGAAATCAGCACCTATCAAGTTTGAAGTTATCGCTGTTAATCTTGATCAAAAACAACCTGGCTTCCCAGAACATATTTTGCCTGAGTACTTCAAAACGCTAAATATTCCGTATTACATCGTGGATAAAGATACGTACTCTGTTGTGAAAGAAAAAGTGCCGGAAGGTAAAACGACATGCGGTTTATGTTCTCGTTTACGTCGTGGTACTTTGTATTCTTTTGCTGAAAAAATCTCGGCAACTAAGATTGCGCTTGGTCACCACATGGATGACATCGTCGAAACGTTATTCTTGAACATGTTCCATGGCGCTCGCTTGAAAGCAATGCCACCAAAATTACGTTCAGATGATGGCCGTAACGTGGTAATTCGTCCGTTAACTTATTGCCGTGAAAAAGATCTGATCAAGTACGCGGAGCACAAAGAGTTCCCGATCATTCCTTGTAACTTATGTGGTTCTCAGGAAAAACTAGAACGTAAGTCTATTAAGGCAATGTTAATTGAGTGGGATAAGAAAACACCTGGACGCGTAGAAAAAGCGTTTAAGTCTATTCAAAACGTAAGCCCAAGCCAACTTGCTGACAGAGAACTTTTTGACTTCGTAAACCTGCCATTAGACCGAGAAGGTGAGCGTGGTGAATACGAGTTTAGTGAAGCGACGATCTCTTCTTCAAATATTGATGAATCTTTATTTATTGATGTGACTAACGTCTGAGAAACTCGCATTTAGAATTTTGTTAAAAAGTAAAAGAGCAGCCCCGAAAGAGCTGCTCTTTTTTGTTCACTTATTTTAACGAATACACTTCAATCTTAGTTGGGATCTAACGGGCTAATATAACCTTCTGGTTTCAATGCCAACACATCACAATTAATTTTATCGATCACGTTTTCCGCCGTATTACCAATAAACACAGCAGATAAACCGGTGCGTCCAGTAGTACCGAGGATCACAAGACCTGCATCCAACTCTTTGGAAGTTTTCGGGATCACTTCTTCTGGCAAACCTTCTTTCACAATGGTGTGTTCTTCATCAATACCGTATTTTTGGCGCAAAGCTTTCATCGCTGTGAGATGGAAACCACGTACCGCATCCGTATATGAAGTTGGATCAAATTCCGGCAGTTCAATCGTGACATTAGCTGGCGTAATTGGATATGAATTCACGAGATACAGATCGGCATTGAGTTGTTTCGAGAATTTCAATCCTTGCTCAACCATGCTTTCATTTAAAGCAACATGAGATGTGTGCTCTGAGCCGACATGCACTGAAGCAATAATATGACCGTCAATTGGCCAATCATGATTTTTAACCAGTAAGACAGGGCACGGACATTTGCGGATTAAATGCCAATCGGTTGGAGTAAAGAAAACCGACTCTAACATATCGTGCTGACGAGTGGCTTTTAAAAGAATGTCATGTTGGCCTTCGAAAACTTCACCAATAATGGCTTCATAAGGTCGATGATGCCACACAACCTTGATATTAAACGTAACACCTTCTTTTAAGTATGGTGCCGCAACTTCTTTCATCCATTGTTCTCTTTGATGGATAACACCGCGGCGCATCGCATCACGTTCATCCGACGATAACATTGAGGTCATATCGTAAGAAAAATCATAGATAGAAAGAAAGAAAGTGATAGGGGCTGGGTTTTCGAGATCTCGAACAATCTGAAATGCACGCGCTAGGGCGGATTGCTCGACATTATTCACATCAGCAACGACTAAAATACTTTTATATGAATCCATAATAATTCTCCCTTTCAAAAAATCACGCTAAAGTGACAACAACATCCTATTGCCCTTTAACTTTAGCTGAAATTGACGAGAATTATTAGTGACATAGTCGATCTTTTTGGCAATAAAAAACCGCTTAGTGTGAGTAAGCGGTTGTTTTTAAAATCTTTTAGAACCTAAAGCAAATTTATTCTTCTGCAAAACCAGCAAGTTGTTGCAAAGCAGCGTGATCAGTAATCGTAATATATTTACCTTTTACGCTTAAAATATCACTTTTTTGGAAACGACCAAGTAAACGGCTAATCGTTTCAACGGTTAAACCAAGGTAGTTACCGATATCACCACGAGTCATGGTTAAACGGAATTCACGAGGTGAGAAACCACGTTGAGAAAAACGAGTCGACAAGCTATATAGGAAAGCGGCTAAACGTTCTTCGGCATTTTTCTTCGAAAGCAACAAGATCATGTCTTGGTCACCTTTGATTTCGCTACTCATTAAACGCATGATTTGTTGACGTAACTTAGGCATTTTGCCTGAAAGGTCGTCTAATGTTTCATATGGAATTTCACAAACCATAGAAGTTTCAAGCGCTTGAGCGAAACTAGGGTGCGCATTGCTATTAATCGCATCAAAGCCAATCAAATCACCCGCAAGGTGGAAAGCAGTAATTTGCTCATCGCCTTGTTCTGTGATGGTGTAACTTTTGATTGTGCCTGAACGAATCGCATAAAGAGATTTTAATTCATCACCAGCTTTAAAGATTTCTTGACCTTTTTGTACTGGTTTTTTGCGTTCTATGATTTCATCAAGTTGATCCAATTCTGAATCATTCAATGTAAAAGGAATGCACAATTGGCTGATGCTACAGTCTTGGCAATGGATTGCACAACCGCCAGATTGAACACGTTTGGTTTTTGCGTTGTCAGAAATCATAAAATACCAGGTTGTTTAAATTGATATACATCAAGATTTTAGCACTCCAGGCCTCGAAAGGACAACAGAAAAAATCAGATTCCTTCCAGATATGTTACAAAATTCGGACAATCCCTTGATATAACTGAAATAGTGCATAAAAAAGCAGAATAATGGCACCAATTCTTCTGAACGTGACTGATTTTACAATTTCATTGAATTTTGTTGCACCAAAACCAACCGCAAACATAACAGGTAATGTTCCTAAACCAAAGAAGAACATGGCAGCGGCACCATTTATGGCATTACCTGCGGCTGCAGACCAAGTGAGCATGGAATACACCATTCCACATGGCAACCAACCCCAAATAAAACCAAATGGGATGGCATAAAGAGGATGTTTGATTGGAAGTAACTTATGACCGAAAGGTGAAATGTATTGCCAAACATGCTGACCAAGTTTTTCGATAGCTAACAATCCTTGCCACCATTTTCCGATATAAAGCGCTAAAACCACCATGAAAATGGAAGAGAGAATTCGTAGCCAAGCGAGTGAAGCATTAAGTTCAGCATAACTAGCAATGCTTGATATCGAACCACCTACAATAGCACCAATTAAGGTATAACTTGCGATGCGGCCAAAGTTATAAAATAGGGGGTTTAACCATGATTGTTGAGACGGAACATTTCCGAGATTCATTAGTGAAGCAATGCCGCCACACATTCCCATGCAATGACCTGCGCCTAATACACCAATAAAAAAGGCGGCTAACCAGTCTGGGTTCATATTTAATGTTTTTCCTTTTTCAGATTAGGCTTTGCAGCAGGTTTGTCATTATCTTCAAAAAGAATGTCGTGGCCTTGTCGATCTAAATCATCAAACTGATCGGTTTTGACAGCCCAAATAAACACCGCAACAGCAATGCACACAAAGATAATCGCTATGGGGATCAATAAATATAAACTTTCCATGTAATGTCTTCCTCATAGCAAAAATGCATGGCTCGAAATGTATAGAGCAGAAATATCTGACGTAGAAATTAGCAGCGGCTAAAACGTACAATTACTTTAGTAGTTTCAAGGAGTTTGAAACGACAATAATAGAACTTGCCGACATACCAATCACAGCGAAGTACGGTGCAATAAAACCCATAACAGCCAGTGGCAAAATAAAGGCATTATAACCTAACGCCCAAGCTAAATTTTGCCAGATAATACGTCGAGTTTGCATGGCGAGATCTCTCGCATCAAGTATTTTATTTAATTTATCGCCAAGTAAAACCATATCTGCTGACGATTTCGCCACATCGGAGCCGCTTCCCATTGCAACTGAAAGGTGCGCACCCGCTAAAGTCGGCGCATCGTTGATCCCATCACCAACCATTAACGTCACATCGGTTTGGTTAAGCTCATTTAAATAAGCAAGTTTGTCGGTAGGCTTAGCTTCACAATGATATTGTTCAATACCTAATGCTTGAGCAACCTTTGCCGTGTTGGGTTCGGAGTCACCACTCAGAATGGTCACTTTGAGATTGGCTTGTTTCAATTGCTCAATAAACTCACGGCTTTCTTTACGAATTGGGTCTGTATACTCAAATCGAGCAATCAATTTGTGTTCGCAACTTAAATAAATAGAAGACGGTTCAGGGCTAAAGTTTGCTAAACCTTGTTCATTTAAAACAAACTCTGGCGTACCAATGCGCCATACTTTGCCATCAATAATGCCAGAAACCCCTGAGCCAATTACGTTCTTAACATCGATTAAGCTTTTTGCATCGATTGAAGAATGTAAATACATCTGGAAAGCATGGGCAATCGGGTGGTTTGCATGTTGCTCTAAAGTTGCAGCAATGGACAGAACGTCTTCTTTATCGAACTTGGAATCGTAAACATCGGTTTGGCTAATATGAATATTGCCTTCGGTTAAAGTACCCGTTTTATCCAATACGATATGGTTCACTTTGCACAAGGTTTCAAATACATGACCTTTGCGCAGCAAAATACCTAAACTGCCTAATTTCGATGTCGAACAAGTTACAGCCGTGGGGGTCGCTAAAGAAAGGGCGCACGGACAAGTCGCTACCAAAACAGATAACATGATCCAAAACGCCGAGTCAGGATCGTGTTGATGCCAGTAAAGCCAAGTGCTGACAGCGATCACAAGTAAAATAGCCACAAAGTATTTAGCAACGTGATCGGCCACTTCCGCAATTTTCGGCTTAGATAACTGCGCTTCATCTTGCAAACGTACAATGCTTGAAATCACGGAATCGGCTTTGTGATGCGTCACTTCTAAATCAAAGGATTCTCCAACATTGATCGTACCAGCGTAGACAAAATCTTGAGTCTGTTTGGTAAGAGGAATGGATTCACCCGTTAACATGGATTCATCGACTTGCGTTGTTCCGGTAATTATTTTCCCATCGGCAGGAATATGTTCACCGGGTAAAACTCGCAAATGATCACCAATGGATAAACTGCGCACCGGAATTTGTTCTGTAGATTTTGAATCCGAACTTAACTTTCTCGCCATAGCAGGGATCAGTTTCAATAGATTGGCACTAGCCGCTGCAGCTTTACGACGGGCGCGCATTTCCAAAAAACGGCCAACGAGTAAGAAGAACGTGAACATGGAAATGGATTCAAAAAACACTTCACCTTTACCGGCAACCGTTGCCCATAAACTCGATACATAAGCAAAAATTAAGGCGATAGAAACTGGCACATCCATGCCCAATGTCTTCGCTTTTAAACTACGCCAAGCATTGATATAAAAGGGCTGGGCTGAATATAAAAGCACAGGCGTGGCGAATATCAGGCTTACGATTCGGAAATATTGTTTAAATTCATCATCGAGATCGGAAAACACTTCAAAATACAGAGCGACGGCAAGCATCATTACTTGCATGGTCGCAAGGCCCGCAATACCTAAACGATACAGGTATTGCTTCATCATTTGATGATAACTTTCTTCTTGTTGATTAGGCTCGAATGGAGCCGCTTTATAACCTAGCTGATGAATCACTTTTAGCAATTCACTGAGTTGATTCTGTTTAGGGTCCCAACGCAACAAAGCTCGATTAGTAGTGATGTTGACTCGAATATTGGCAACGCCATCACAAGCGACTAATTGCTTTTCAATTAACCATGCACAAGCAGCGCAAGATACATTTTCAAGTGACAATGTCACTTCATTTAATTCATTGTTATTACGAACAAATTCCCTTTGAACTTCAACGTTATCATAATGAATAAGTTTCTGAAGTTGCTCAGGAACAAGATCGGCTTTTTCAGCGGGGGCGGTGCGGTATTGATAATAAGAAACCAAGCCACTTGCAACAATGGTTTGAGCAACCGACTGGCAACCAGGGCAGCACATTTCACGCGGCTCACCTAGGATTTCAACAATAAAGTCGCAGTTGAAAGGGACATCATCTCCACAGTGGTAGCAAGATGAATGAACGGCATCGGTAGAGTTATTTTTTGATGCCGCTGTTTGAGCGTCAGGATGTTGAGGCTCAGAGCTTTCTTTCGAACTTTGATCTGTCGAGCTTTGATCTGTCGAGTCCTGAGCTTTCAAGTGTTGCGACATAGACAATTGAGACATAATCGCCCCTTAATCTAATAAAACAGTCGGTGTTGTCGTTGGGAAAGAGACTTTGCCTTGGATTTGCCACTCTTTATTGTGTGGCTCAAGTTTAATGAACCAAGGACCTTGTAATTCTGAATCTAAACGAATGCGGTAATTACCGTTTGCATCGGATGAAACGGTTTGAGTGAAATCACGATCAGGTAAGGTTCGGTGAGTAAAAGACACACTTAAAGCTGGGTATAAATCCAGTTTGCCTTTATCTAAGTGGATCACAACGCCTTGCTCGCTTGAAGCAACCGTGGCATTGAGTTTGAAGCCTTTGGCAACATGGATTCGGGTTAAATCGACATTAATGCCTTTGCCTTCTTTGTAGTAATCTTCTGAAACCAGATCGATACTGTTTTTTGTGAAAATGCCGAGCGTAACAAAGCTTCCTACAACTGCACACATTGGTAGAAAAATTAGGAACCACGGCCAAAACTGTTTATACCAAGGTGTTTGCATAATTAGGGTTCTCACAAATAAAACAAATAGATGTAAAAAAGTTGAATAAATAAGGTTAGTTAAGACTAAAAACAGCCCCAAATCGGTGGGGCTGTTTGATTAGATAAGATGATCAGTTTGCTTGTTCAGTTTGCTCAGCTGTCGCTTGATTACTCAAACTCCAAACATAAGCACCAACAAGATGAACTTTATCTTCGCCTAAGATGTTAATCCATGCAGGCATCACACCTTGGCGACCGTAATTAACACTTTCTGTCACGTCAGCACGAGAGCTACCAAATAACCAATCTTTATCAGTTAAGTCTGGCGCACCAAATGCTGGGTTACCTTTACCATCTGTACCATGACAAGCAGCACAAGCAGCAAAGCGTGTTTTACCGGCAGCAGCATCACGAGCATTAACTTGACGGCCAGATAAGCTCAACACATAACTCACAACTTCTTCGACGCCATCTTTACCAAAGGTTTCACCCCAAGCTGGCATCGCACCAACACGACCGTGTTTAATGGTGGTCAAGATCGCTTCTGGCTCACCGCCGTATAACCAAGCTTTATCAGTTAGGTTAGGGAAGCCTTTAAAGCCGCGAGCATCGGAGCCATGACATTGCGAACAGTTTTGGATAAACAAGTTTTGTCCAACACGCAATGCGTCTGGGTCTGCTGCAATTTCAGGAAGCGGGCGGTAATCCGTTCCTTCTGCGTTATAGGCTAGGCGTTTAAAAGACGCACCATAAAACTGTTCAGCATCATCCAATTCTTTTGCATATTGGTCGAGCTGTTTGTTTTCTTGCGCATTTTTAATCGACGCTTCCAATTCCGTTACTGATTTCACTTGTTGCGCTGAACTCGTCCAGCCAAGTAAACCTGGAAAGTTACCTAAACCAGGGAATAACGCTAAATAAATCGCAGAAAAAGCAAAAGTTGAGAAGAATAAATAGGTCCACCATTTTGGTAGTGGGTTATTAAGTTCACGAATACCATCGTATTCATGTCCCATATCCGCACCTTCTTCTACGCCCATTTTGTCTTTTAAACACCAGATCAAAATAGTCGCAATACCAAGAATAGTGCCTATCGTAATTACGGTAATCCAAACACTCCAGAATGTAGACATTACTTCATTCCTCCCTGATCTTTATTTGAGTCAGTGGGCTCATCATCAAAAATCAGATTCGCCGCTTCCTCAAATTGGGACTTACGCTTTTTGCCATAAGCCCACCACACAACACCACAAAAACTGACGAAAATAAGCACGGTCCAAAGACTATGAACAGTAATAATATCCATATCTTCCTCCTTACTTCATCGCATGACCAAGCGATTGAAGATAGGCAACCAAAGCATCAAGCTCAGTTTTGCCTTCAACATCTTTCTTAGCGTTTGCAATTTGTTCATCAGTGTAAGGTACCCCAAATTTGTCACGGAAAAGGGTTAACTTATCTTGAGTTAATTCACCTGTTAACGTGTTTTCTGCCAGCCACGGATAGCCCGGCATGATAGATTCAGGTACCACTTCTCGTGGATCAATTAAGTGTACACGGTGCCATTCATCAGAATAACGGCCGCCAACTCGTGCTAAATCAGGCCCTGTACGTTTAGAACCCCATAGGAACGGATGCTCCCATACCGATTCGCCCGCAACAGAGTAATGTCCGTAACGTTCTGTTTCTGAACGGAAAGGACGGATCATCTGGCTGTGACAAACACTACAGCCTTCACGAATATAAATATCTCGACCTTCCATTTCCAAAGCCGTGTAAGGTTTCAGATCTTCAACAGGTTCAGTCGTTTGCTTTTGGAACATAAGTGGAGTGATTTCCACTAATGCACCTAAGCTGATACCAAATGCCATTAAAACTGCCAATAAACCGACATTTTTTTCGACTATGGAATGGCGGTTCTTATCATTTGAACTCATAACAATAGCCTCCTAAAGTGCCGGTTGTGCAATAGCTTTCAAGCTAGCTTTTGGTGCAGTAATGGTTTTGTAAACGTTGAAAGCCATTAACAACATGCCAGCAACGATAATCACACCACCAATAAAGCGAACTAAATAGAATGGGTGAGACGCTTCAACACTTTCAACAAAACTATAAGTTAATGTGCCATCAGCATTAACTGCTCGCCACATCAAGCCTTGCATTACGCCTGAAATCCACATCGCAACGATATACAGTACCGTACCAATTGTTGCTAACCAGAAGTGCACGTTAATTAGCTTGATGGAATACATACGTTCTTGACCAAATAATTTAGGGATCAAGTGGTACATAGAACCAACAGTCACCATTGCAACCCAACCTAAAGCACCAGAATGAACGTGTCCAATTGTCCAATCTGTGTAATGAGAAAGGGCATTCACCGTTTTAATTGCCATCATCGGACCTTCAAACGTCGACATGCCGTAGAAAGAAAGAGAAACAATTAGGAAACGTAGAATTGGGTCGTAACGTAATTTATGCCATGCGCCAGATAGAGTCATAATACCGTTGATCATACCGCCCCAAGATGGCACGAATAAGATCACAGACATCACCATACCCAGAGACTGAGTCCAGTCAGGAAGTGCGGTGTAGTGCAAGTGGTGTGGGCCAGCCCAAATATAGAGTGAGATCAAACCCCAAAAGTGCACAATAGATAGGCGGTAAGAATAAACTGGACGTTCAGCTTGTTTAGGTACGAAGTAATACATCATTCCTAAGAAGCCTGCTGTTAATAGGAAGCCTACCGCATTATGTCCATACCACCATTGAACCATTGCATCGACAGCTCCTGAATACACAGAGTAAGATTTACCTAATGAAACAGGAATCGCTAAGCTATTTACTATGTGTAATACGGCTACCGTCAAGATGAAGCCACCAAAGAACCAGTTTGCTACATAAATATGAGAAGTCGTGCGTTTGACAAGAGTCCCAAAGAAGACAATTGCATAAGCTACCCAGACGACTGCAATTGCAATGTCGATTGGCCACTCAAGTTCGGCGTATTCTTTACTGGTTGTGTAGCCCAAAGGTAGAGAAATAGCAGCAGCTAAAATAATGGCTTGCCATCCCCAAAATGTGAACGGAACTAACAATCCTCCAAATAAGCGAGTCTTACAGGTTCGCTGAACGACGTAATAAGATGCGGCGAATAAGGCACTGGTACCAAATGCGAAGATCACTGCGTTAGTATGTAATGGACGTAAACGGCTATACGTCAACCACGGCGTATCAAAGTTAAGCTGTGGCCAAACTAATTGAGCGGCAATTAATACACCCACACTCATACCGACAATTCCCCAAAGCACAGTAGCTAAAGCGAACTGACGAACGACTGTGTAGTTATAATTTTGCTCAAGCTGATGTTCATGGCTCATCTTGAATGCTTCCAATATTATTATTTAACTACATAGCATCAACACAAGAATAGTGTTGTAATGTCACCCAAACACACATTACCAACACCACTAAAAGTTGATAACAACGGCTTTAAGTAAAAGTAACATTTTCTTTTCATACTATACCTGACATACCAATAGGTTATATAGGCAAATTCACAAAAATTTGAAGTTAGTTACATAGGATAAAAAACTAATGGCAGCAGAAAAACTTACAAGGGCAAGACTTGCTCAGATACTCGTCATTTTTATCATCCTGATCAGTGCATTTGCCTGGCGAACTTTTAACCACAAAACAAATATAACAGAGCCTGTGATTTGTCAGATTGGACACGAATGTACATTCAAACTCTTAGATAAAAACAGTGTCATTAATTTTGGAATAACAAAAAACAACACATTATCAATCCAGTCTTATCCCATTGATAATAAAAAGAAACAACCAACAAAAAGCAACTTAAATCTAAAAGTTGAGCCCCTAAATAAAGGTATAAACATTTCTTCTGATAAACCGAATAGTTGGATAGTTTCTGGCATCGATTTATCTAAAGAATCAAAATGGAAAATTGTGGATAACCAAGGAAATCAGGTGCAAGTAAAGTTAGAAGCACAAAAGTAAGAAGCTCGCCAAGTTATTTGTTGCAAAATATAAATGAAGCTGTAACAGCTCAAAATTTTCAGCTTCGAAAGTTGATTGCTGTAGAGTTTCAATGTGACATCAAACCAAGCCTAACAAGTTAGAATAAGTAAGGTTTGATCTTTATAACTGGGCCTCCTAATAATCAGATTTGCTTAAACCTTAGTTAACATATTGAGTTTGAACAAGTTAAATTGGTCTAATTGGTTTATTCAAACAATGAAGTCATTTATATCGGAGAAACAAAAGACTTACAAAGCCGATTAAAATCCCATTCACAAAGATCATGGACTGAAGCGAAAATACTATTTTCATTCTCACAAAGTATAGAGCTATCTGAATCACACATTAGACATGAGATTGAAGTTGATTTAATTGGTGCTTATTTTGCTGAAAATAACCGTGTGCCAATTTTTCAGTATGGTCAAACTTTATAGAGATCTAACCAAGCTGAATAGAGGGGGGATTTGGAGAGTAATGATTGTTGATTTTAAAATTTAACGCATCTTATTTAACATAAGATACATAATGCGAAGTATTGGCTTGCTTATTTAAAGTGGTTTTCTAAAGCTTTCAGTAAATCATCTGCGTGCATCGCTATTATTGGCGCAGCTGCGCCAAGCTTATCATAGAAAATGATCACTGAATCTTCGACAACAGTTTTTGATTGTGGACAATCACGCTCTAGAATGGCAATCCGTTTTACCATTCTATAAGGAAGTGAATCTCTCGGGATACTCGGTTCTTTGCTATCCATGCTATCACCTATAAAAAATAACCGTGCAGACAATCAAAGTTAAACAGGAGTAATAAACTTCAATCATCTACACGGTTAAATCATTTTGAAATTGGATCTAATATCAATCCAAAACGTTTTAGCTCCAGACCACCAAAGTTATTGATAAAATAACTTTGGCTATGAATGGTATAAAAACCTGCGCCATGTGGAGCTTGGTCTTTTTCTAGTGGGATTTTCATCTCTACGGGAAATTTACCACCTAAATGAGCGTATGCTATTTGCTCGTAAATGGTTCTGCTTGGTTTATCGTCTTTAGGTGCTGTTTGTCGTATTTCGACACGTTCATTCTCTGGAAAAATTTCAATTTTTAACATGCTTTATCCTTATGCTATTAGCCTTGGTTTGGTGTAGATATTGTTTACATCATCACGAGTAAAACCGTATAGATTTGATATGTGTCCGGCTGCTGGCTCAACATAATCAACGGGTCTTTGTTGATTAAAATCGATATTGATCACTTGCAATAATGGAATGACATTGTCATTCCCCTGACCTTGTAAATTTTGTAATTGTGCTTTAGAAAAGCCGATGGCCATTAAATCATTAAGATGTCTTGAAAAAGTCGCTCGTGAAGAAAAAGAACCATAAACAGCGTTATAACCATCCGAAACCAAAGAACGATAAAACCGAAAAATTCTATCTGCTTTTGAATAACTTACATTTCCTTTCGGTGTCATTGAAAAATACTGTGATTTCAATTTTTCATGAACATGTTCATCACTAAAGACTTTCATTTCTTGACCCTCTAACGCTTCTAACAATGGCTTAAATGCCCTTTTCCAAATATCTGTAATTAAACATGCACCGCTTTTTTCATAATCTTTTTGGTATCGAATGACGTCAAATAAGTTGTTTGGGATACCCATATCGTTTAAATATCGTCGGTGTGCTGATGCTTCAAATCTCACTAAATTACGAGCAAAATTCTTTAATGTAGGATCAGACATTACGTCTATAACTCTATCTTGGCTATGATCACCTTTCTTTTGTCGTTCAAGTAACTTATTGAATTGATAGTCAAATTCAGCCCCTTTTAAATAAACCTTTCTATCTATATGACGAGAACCACGATTAAAATAACAAGTAGTTTCATGGTCTTGTTTCATTGGTTTACCCAAATGCCTGTTAGAAACATTTTTAAGTTGTTGCATTACCTGATTGCATTGCAATTGAGTTGAAACACGAGCTGAAAAGGTACAGTCAATAAGGTCAAGTTTTGTATTCTGCACATCCAACATATCAAAGAAATCTGGATAAACATTATAAAGAGCCATGATCATTTCCATTGAGCCTAGCTCAATAGATGTTGAGCCATAAACGTTATGACCTTGAATTATCTTGGCAGGAGAACATTTCAATTCAATACAGGGATAACGGTTCTTTGTTCCTTGGTAAATTTTGATTGCTAGCCCAGTAAAATGCGTTGGGACTTGCTCAAATGGATGACGTAAATCAGATACTTCATATTGTTCATTCCCCTTGCCTCCTGTACAAAAAAGTGACCGAGCCTCTAATTCAATTCCTCGTCTAGAACACTCTTTAATATCGACATACGAAACACACTCGCCAGAAGAATTCTGGTGAGCATGAAACGTAAACTCCTCTTTAAAAGGAATGGATATCTTGAGTAGATCTATCAATACAAAACCCTGTCAATTTTTATTTAATACATTTTAATATTACCAAACTTACATTAATGTATAGGTGGAAAGTTATCAACATAAAAATGGGTGTAAACTTAAACTAAAGTAAGGTTTTGGTATGGACGATATAAATATGAGTATTGGTGAAGTATTAAAAGAACGTCGAATTGAACTATCGATAAAGCAGGAAGACCTAGCGGAGCGTATGAATGTAACAGTACAAACCGTTAGTAAATGGGAAAGAGGATTTACAGAGCCAAAAGCAAGTCAAGTTGCTAATCTAGCTATTGAATTGAAGTTAAATGAAAAAGAAATATGCCAAGGAAAGCGAAATAATAACGAAAGTATTGCAGCTTCTGACTTTATCAAGAATGTAAGTCGATGTATTCATAACTTACCAGAAATAGATTTATTGATAACAATGTATGAAGAAATTGAAAATACAAAAGACTTTATGGATGCTTTATCTTTAAAGGCTAATTTAGAACCAATGACACCTGAACTAGAAGCAAAAGAGCAAGCTGAACACTTCATTGAGTTATATGAAAATGGGTCTTTAACCTTTGATAGTGATGAAGAAAAAAAATACTGTTTAGCTGCATGGGAAAGGATTAAAAACAGCTGAGCGTTTCAAAATGAAACAAAGGTACACTATTAAAGATAGTGTACCTTGCCAATGAATCCCGAAATCCCCTATCTGATCCAATCAATAAAAAGCAGTATTGTGCCTCCACATGTCGGGGGCAGCTGCGCACCCCCAACATGCGAAAGCACAATAAAAAGATTTAAAGAAAAGGAACTGAACGGTGAGATTCGGCGGGTTGCTGTGGCATGAACCGCCTCTTTCGCTGTGAGCCTCTGGGAGGCTGATTCTTGAGTGAAAAAGGATGTTTCTCAGATGCGTTAGTTATGCAGGTTTCCGCCCATTGACGCTCGGTGAATGCAGTGATTTTTGTGGGTGGGCTTGGATGGCTTCGCCATAATACGCATTATGAGCATTATGCTAAAAGTTGCTTCGCAACTTGTCAGTGCTAGCGCAATGATACTGACAAGCACGCTTTCAACATAATGTCAAGACATAATGCGTAATTTATCATATTTCTTTCAAAAATAGAACACCTCATTTATACCGGTCTATTTAACAATAAACATACGGCAAGTTGATATATTCTCAGATTAGACAAGTATCAGAACCTATGACTTGGCATACTTATGGTGATGAAGGTAATTTTTGGAGATGCGTAAACGATGCAACATATTAAATTGTCTCTATTTGCTATTTTATTTGTCCTTACCGGCTGTGCTAATTTTACTAATGAAAATAGCTTGCAGGCATTGAATGCGTGGGACAAAACGTACAATGAGTGCTTTGAACAATCTACAGATAGCACTTTTTTATTCCCTACTGACAAATGGTATGACGCTTTACCTATAAAAGATAAACAGCAAGTTACCTTGTACCTATACCAACTCAAAATGTATCAGTGTTGGGGCCAAGATGCTGCAGATTTAAAGCAAGCTTTAACTAGAGACAACAATGAATCTTTGATCAAACTGTTTACCGGCTTAGGGGTATTTAATAAACCAGATGGCGAGTTGATAAAGAATATTGATAAAAAGCAGGTAAATAGATTCGAAAAAACAATTAACGTTTTCGACCTAAGAAAAGTAGCCATACAGCAAAAATTTAGAAAATAACTACCCTGACAGCATAAAATCAAAACATATAATACGCATTTATAAGCACTAAAATCTATTAGCATCCTTTACTTTCGATGCATCAACAAAGCTCGTCATAAAAAAAGGCAGTGAATCTGAATCCGCTGCCGTTTATAAAGACTAGTTATTAGGAATTAAGGATTAATCCCATTTTGCCTTGCGTGCTTGTTTGCGTGCGTGGCTTTTAGCATCAGCTTTATCTACGCGGCATGCAAAGTTATCTTGCTTATCATTTTTCATGCAGTCACGCATGTCTTCGCGAGCTTCAATTCGCGCGTCTTGACGAATATCACGAGCTTCTTCACGACGTTCTGCACGTTCTGTATGAAGCAGTTTCGCAGCAAAAGTTGTTGTTGGAAGAACCACTAGAGATGCAAGTAGCAATGCTGAAATATTACGACGTTTCATAAATAACCTTTATGTTTTTATCTTATTTTTGACCCACATGCGAATCGATGACGGATTCAATGAGCTAAACCTGATTTTCGAACTGCGGATTTTAGTTGAAAAATTAATCGACCTCAATCTTTTGTTACACAAACTGTAGGGTTTAAGCATATTTTTTAGTTTTGCTGTTGATATTGAACTCAATTAATAATCGTCGTCATTTATTTAAATGAACAACCAATATAAACGTTACAGTGCAACTTGCAGGACACTGTAGAAGTGACACTGTAATTATCATATTTAAGTACACTCTTTTTATTACTGCTATTTCTCACGTTTGAATCTGTCTTAAGGCCCAAAACAGTAGCTGTAATAAAAGTACAACTTAAAAATTCGCATTGCTTTTCTTGTGTAATTTATTTTCAAAATGTGGACAATTTGTTTGTAACTATAATTTCTCAGTAAAAGCCAAATACGAACTTCATTTAACTCGATAATAATCAATCACTTACAAATAGGCTACAAAAGTCCACTTAATGACACTGTCGCATTACGCTTGTTGAATTTTAGGCAAAAAAAAGCCTACCGCTTGGGTAGGCTTTTTAGAAAAGTTTCAAATTAGTCTTCGATTAAGATGTCATCTGTATCTGTACTGTCTTCTTCATCATAAGAAGATGAGTTCGATTTCACTGTACTGCAAAGTGTGTAAGTTCTCTTACGTTGAGTTTTGCTTAAGTACTTCTTCCAACATTGAGCGTATTTACTTGAAATGCCCTCACCGCCCTCTTGAAATGCCGCAATGAAGTTTTGTTCGTCTTCATCTTCAGGAGTGATCTGGCCGTCAAATAACGCTTGCATTGTCTTGCCGTAGTTTTCAAGTACTTGTGCTTCGTTAATAGTGAATTCTCCAGAACGACTAAAGCCTCTGGCAAAATGTTTATTATCAAAAAACTTTCCTAGATTTCTCATGTTCTCTAACTCTTTTACTGTGTTACTTGTATTTCTGCGAAAATAGGTGTTTATTGTCTATCTGTACAACAAAAGATTTTGTTTGACTCAATAAAAAATTTTTATCATTTTATTGCTGTATAACATTATCTTATGACACTTTTAACCTTTGTTAGAATCCTTTGAGGTGCGCTTGGATACTGAGCTATTAAAAACCTTTTTAGAAGTGGGTAAAACTCGCCATTTCGGACGTGCAGCGGAAAGTTTGTACTTAACGCAATCCGCAGTGAGTTTTCGCATTCGCCAGCTTGAATCTCAACTGGGAAGCCCCCTATTTTCTCGTCAGCGTGGCAATGTGCATTTAACTCCAGCTGGTGAGCGTTTATTGCCTTACGCTGAATCAATCCTTCAAACATGGGGGCGTGCTCGTCAGGATGTTCTATTAAGCGAAAACTACATGGAACAAATTGCGATTGGTGCTTCATCCAGTGTTTGGGAATTAAGTGGCATTTCTGATTGGATCAATCAAGCGCATCAGGTTATCCCTGAAATTGCTTTTAGAATGGAATCCATCAGTCGCCAAGACATTGTTAGAGCTTTGCTTGAAAAGACCGTTGATGTTGCCTTGATAGGCGATCCGCCAAAAGTAGAAGGCTTTAAACTAAAGCAAGTTGCGAGTTTTGAATTCAAACTTATTTCAACACTGCCTAACGTTACCTTTAACGATTTACCCAACATTCCTTTAGCTTATTTAGATTGGAGTACGCGTTTTTCTATTGAGCATGCTCGTATAGCTGAATTACAGCGCACGCCGTTGTTACATGCTTCATCAAGTAATGTGGTGGTCAATTTCTTAATCTCGAATTCTGGAATGGCTTATTTGCCAGAGCCGGTTGCTTCAAAGAGCATAGACAATGGGAAATTGTTTGTAGTTCAAGATGCTCCAGTGATGGAACAATCTTTGTATTTGTGTTGGAACGAAGACAATGAAAAACTCGATTACATTAACCAATTGATCGATGTCCCATTTGAATTAAGAACCCTTTCTGACGATTAATAACTTTCATCTTGAAGGCAAAAAAAGTTCGTTTTACTGTAACATTTTTATTTCATAATCTCTGTTATGTCTTATGACAATTACATATTGGAAAGGAAAATGAGTAACTGGGATAAGTGGTTAAAGAATGATGGCTCTCGTATGGGTAAGAAACACAGACGAGATTTTGATGACTATGACGGTGAGATGATTGAAAAAAGTAAATCAAAACGAAAATCTCACAGAAGCAAACATTCTACTCGCCAAGAGGATTTCGAAGACAGATTGTACTAATATTTGAAATCACACAAAACTGATTAAAAACCAGATACAAAAATGGAGGGCTATATGTACCCTCCAGTTTTTATGCACTTCTTAATATTTATTCTTCGTTGTTCTGTTCCGTTTTTTCTTTACGAATTTTATCCGCAATAATTTTAATCGCTTCTGCGGTACTGATCCCTTGCTGCATTAATTTTTGAATTTCTTCAACGGCCGCTTGTTGTTCTTGATGGCTCAGTGGTGGTAAATCGTCAAACATACTTCTCTCGTAATTTCTTCTGTTTTGGCTTAATAAGAAATGTCATAAGCCTTATTGATAATTTGTTTATCTTCAATGGTGATAGCACCTTGCCAGCGTTTATGTGTGATTGAAACACTCAATAAATAACGGCTCGCAGGTAAATCCGTTTCAGGTAAGGCATTAGGGTAATCACTTTCATAAGATTGTTGCCAAACTTCTTTATAATCGTCGTTCACATTACCATATAAGCCAATATCCAGTATAGGTAATGGGCAAAAGCGATTCAGTAATCCGTTTTTATCGACCGTCCATTCATCTTTAGATTGCCAACGTACCGTTTGTTTATTGATAGGATTGGCAATCAAAATCCATGTTTCCCAAGTCTTACCATCTGTCGTTGTCAATTTAGCTTGATATAATCCGCTGCTTAGTTGTGAGTTTAGATCGATTCGTTGGTTAAAATCCCATTCTTTCTCATCAATGTTTTGGTTAGATGTTGATGAGTCTTTTTGAGTTGTAATAACTCGGCTAGGATCTAGGCCAACCGTTGTCGCATTACCTACAGGATCAGTGCTTACTGGTGCAATTTCTTCTGATGATTTAAGAATTGGATTCCCTTTCTCATCAAGGTTGGTTGAATTTGAAAGCAGCACTTGCTCTGGCCATTTAATAAATTTGACGTCTTTTAGCTGAGAACTGGATTGTGCATCAATCTTTAAACGGTAACTCAACCTCCCCGGACTTTGTATCGTTTGTCTTTGAATGGTTAAATTATGCAACCAAGTAGGAAATTCAGCGTCATTATACGAACGCCCACAGTCTTTATCTAAACCTTTGATTAATAGTTTATCTAAGTGGGATTGAAGATGTTCAGGTGGCTCTTGTTGCCAAGTTTGAACCATCGCAGAGAAGCTTTGATTCAGTTCGCCTTCTAGTAAATACTTGTGTGCATTGGTTAATGAGTTTTGTTGCAAAAACCAGTCATTTGCTGCCCAAGAATGAGCAGCAAAAAGTGACAGTGTGACCAAGCAACATTTACTGACTTTATACTTCATCAATACTGCCTGTATTAGGCTTTCATCTTATAGCCTACGCCACGCAAGGTTTCGATTTTGATCGAAGGAATTTTCTGGCGCAACTGCAAGATATGAGTATCCACGGTACGTGTGGTTGGGAAATGGTTGTAACCCCAAACATGATCTAACAATTCATCACGAGTAAACACGCGGCCAAGGTTAGTTGCAAGGAAAACCAATAGATCAAACTCTGTACGAGTCATCACGATAACTTCTTCATTGACCTTTACTTCACGAGTCGTTTTGTCGATAAAGATATCACCTACAATCACCTTGCTCGCATCATCATCGCCATCTGGTGAGCGTAACTGTGCACGAATTCGCGCAAACAATTCCGCTTCAGCAAATGGTTTTGTTAAGTAATCATTCGCACCGGCATCTAAGCCAGATACTTTATCTTTCACTGAAACCAAAGCAGTTAATAAAATGACGGGAATGGCTTTAATGGCTTTCCAATCTTCTAAGAAAGTCACTGAATCACCATCAGGTAATTGGCGGTCTAAAATAACCAAATCTGCTTTATCCCAAACGGATGCAACATCAGCAGCTCGCTCTACATGCAAGCACTCGTAGCCAGCTTGTTCTAAGCTAACTAATAAGCCATCAGCAAGGTTGCGATCATCTTCAACGAGTAGCAGTGTCTGTTTCACAGGGAATCTCCAATTTAAATGTTGTTGGCGGGCCACTTAAGCTCATAGACCCACCCATCCGTGCGACCATTGATTCTACAATAGTCAGCCCTAGGCCTAATCCGCTCTTACTTACGAAAGGTTTCCGTAATTTTGCCCAATCTTTTTTTGTTAGTTCGCCTTGGTCAATAATTTCCAAAACTAACTTATTTGAATATGTCGTTGCTTTTAACTTCACAGGAGCAACGCCATATTTACACGCATTTCTAACTAAGTTATCGACACAAGTGCCAAGCCAATAAATGTTTACTTTTACCGCTAAGTCTTGGTTCAGTTCGATACCAATATCAAACTCGCCTTGTGTGTATCTGTATTCCAACCATTCATCAACAGATGGAATCCATTCTGTGGCCAGCGTTTGTGTATCTGATTGCAAATAATCTTTACTCGCCTCAGCAAGCTGACGTAAACGCCGAGTATCTTCACATAAGCGTCTAAATTCGTCATAGACGGTGTCTGGTAAATGTTCGAATTCTCGACGAAACCCTTCTACCGTTAATGATAGACTGGCAATGGGTGTTCGTAGCTCATGCGTCAAAATTTGTAAAACCAACATGCGGCTGCGTAATTCTTTGCGTTTGTTATTCCAACGCGAATAACCCCAGCCACAAATCAGAATGACGTTGAAAAGTCCCAAACCAAGAATGCTGTAGAACAAGGTGTCGGAATTGTTCTTCATATCCCAACATACATTACCGCTTTTGACATAGCAGTGTTCACTTTGTTCAATCGGGATCGCAAATAATTCTGCTTTTGTTAGTTGATTGTTAAGCGTGTTTTGATCAAATACATAGTACTGCATCCCTCTTCTTAGCCAAAATTCCTGATGTGAAATAATTGTTTCTGATCCAGAAATTAATGCGGTTATTGCATCGAATGGCATAGTTTGCAAGCGTCCAAGCAAACTATTTACGCTTGCTTTCGGTCTTTCCTGAATATGCATGAATGGTAGTAATTCTTTATATTGATCAGGATGCTGCTTGGCATAACGTGAAGCATACGTACCACCACCGGGATGAATCATGCCTGAGCGAATAAACCATTTAATGGGTAAGGCCGTTCCCTGACACATGGCTCTTGAGAAGACTAAAGGCTCTGTTACTGCCGGACTTAAAGGATATTTGCCTTTACAGGTCGTCGCTAACTGGTAAAGGATCTGCATATCTTTTAACGGGTATTTTTCCGTTTGAGGCAGTAAGGTCACAGGTGTTAATAAATTGGTTGGGAAGTCGGTCTGAATAACACGTAGGTCATAAGATGCTATAGCTGTAGAACTATCAAATGATTTTTTAAACGACTCAATACGATCAGGAAGCGTAGCCGCTGAAACCGTACACGCGATAAAAGCTGATGCTGTAATGAATATGCGCGTGAATCTCAAATCAACCTTCCCTGACTTATGAATTTATTGAAGATACCTTTTATTTAGATGTATCTCCTGAATGGCACACATGATACTACATAAAAATTTCAACTCACTAGCTCTGATGTCAGTTTTCCGTTATGAATTAACTCGAAATTAACTTTTTCTAACCCAAAAAGAAAAACCAGCCACAAAAATTGCGACTGGTTTCGAGTTATTGATGTTTAACGCTTTATTTCGGTTAAACAATGACCTTACTACAGCGATTTAGCAATTGCATCAACGCTCGCTTTTGCATCACCAAATAGCATGTAAGTGTTTTCTTTGAAGAACAATGGGTTTTGTACACCAGCATAGCCAGTATTCATTGAACGTTTAAACACGATAACATTTTTCGCATTCCAAACTTCTAATACAGGCATACCTGCGATTGGACTGTTTGGATCGTCTTGTGCTGCTGGGTTTACCGTATCGTTTGCACCGATTACTAGAACCGTATCTGTTTCAGAGAAATCATCGTTGATCTCGTCCATTTCCAATACAATGTCGTAAGGCACTTTCGCTTCCGCTAGCAATACGTTCATGTGACCTGGTAGACGACCCGCAACAGGGTGAATACCAAAGCGCACTTCTACACCTTGAGCACGAAGTTTTTCAGTAATTTCAAACACTGGGTATTGAGCTTGAGCTACCGCCATGCCGTATCCCGGAGTGATGATCACAGATTTTGAATCTTTCAGCATTTCAGCTACATCTTCTGCTGAAATTTCACGGTGCTCACCTTGTTCTTCATCAGAAGATGATGCGCTTGAAGTTTCGTTACCAAAACCACCTGCAATTACACTGATGAAAGAGCGGTTCATTGCTTTACACATGATGTAAGAAAGAATCGCACCTGAAGAACCAACCAATGCACCAGTTACGATCAACAAGTCGTTTGCTAGCATGAACCCTGCTGCTGCTGCTGCCCAACCTGAATATGAGTTCAGCATTGAAACTACAACTGGCATATCCGCACCGCCGATTGACGATACTAGGTGGTAGCCGAATACCATTGCAATAAGCGTCATCACAATCAAGGCAAACATGCTGCCGTCGTTGTTAACAAATTGAAGCATCAATAGGAATGAAACCACAATCGCAAGCAAGTTCCACTTGTGTTTGTGAGGAATGTTCATTGCTGATGATGAAACAATACCGCGCAGCTTACAGAACGCAACGATTGAACCACTGAAAGTCACAGCACCGATGAACACGCCTAAGAACACTTCCACTAAGTGAATAACGTGTTCAGCGTGACTTAGTTGGATTGAACCCATATCTAGGTAGCTGTTGTAACCAACTAGAACTGCGGCCATACCTACAAAGCTATGTAGAATCGCAACTAATTCAGGCATTTCGGTCATTTCTACTTTCTTAGCGTAGAACATACCGATTGCGCCACCAATTGCCATTGCGATGATAACCCAGATAATGCCACTGGTTTCAGGGCCAAAGATGGTCGCAATTAATGCGATCGTCATACCTGCGATACCGTAATAGTTACCCGCACGAGCAGAATCTTGTTTAGAAAGACCCGCAAGGCTCATGATAAAAAGAACAGCAGCAACAATGTATGCCGCTTGTACTAATCCTGCAGACATATGTTACTCCTATTTCTTACGGAACATTTCAAGCATACGTTTGGTCACGGTAAAGCCACCAAAAATGTTAATGCTTGCAATTAAAATAGCGATGAAAGACAAGAAGGAAACCCAACCATTGCCTTGACCAATTTGCAGTAATGCACCAACAACGATAATGCCTGAAATCGCATTCGTTACTGACATCAATGGAGTATGTAGCGAGTGTGAAACATTCCATACCACGTAGTAACCCACCACACACGCAAGAACAAATACGGTGAAGTGAGAAAGGAATGCCGCTGGAGCAACACTTGCAATCCAAGCAAAGACACAAGCTGCCGCAGCCATACCAACAATTTTCTTCGTTGGTGATTTAGGCTCTTCTACCTTAGGTTCAGCTTTTGGCTGCGCCTTTGGTTTTGCTTGCGGTTGAGCAGACACTTGAATCGGTGGAGCTGGCCAAGTGATTTCACCTTCTTTAACTACGGTAACGCCACGCAGAACCACATCTTCAAAATCAATGTCGATGTTGCCGTCTTTTTCTTTGCAAAGCAGTTTTAGCAGGTTAACTAAGTTTGTACCGTAAAGTTGAGATGATTGAGTCGGCAAACGACCAACCATATCGGTGTAACCAATCACACGAACACCGTTTGGCGTAGTGATAACTTTATCTGCTTCAGTGTAAGCACAGTTACCACCGTTAGCTGCAGCTAAGTCAACGATCACGCTGCCCGCTTTCATGCTGTCGACCATTTCTTTGGTGATCAGTTTTGGCGCTGGACGGCCTGGGATCAATGCGGTTGTGATAATGATGTCTACATCTTTTGCTTGCGCTGCGTAAAGTTCTTCCGCTTTCTTATTGAATGCATCAGACATTTCTTTCGCGTAACCATCACCTGCGCCTGTATCTTCTTGGAAATCAACTTCTAAGAATTCTGCGCCCATTGATTGCACTTGTTCTTTTACTTCAGGACGAACGTCAAAAGCACGAACAATCGCACCTAAGCTACCCGCAGCACCGATTGCCGCAAGACCAGCAACACCGGCACCTGCAACCAATACTTTCGCTGGCGGCACTTTACCTGCAGCGGTAATTTGACCAGTAAAGAAACGACCAAATTCATGCGCAGCTTCAACCACAGCACGGTAACCAGCAATGTTCGCCATTGAGCTTAATGCGTCCAATGCTTGCGCTCGAGAAATACGAGGAACAGAATCCATCGCTAGCACATTGATGTTTTTTGTTGCCAGTTTATTTAGAAGTTCTTCGTTTTGCGCAGGCCAAATAAAGCTAACTAAACTTGCACCGTCTTGGATAAGCTCGAATTCGTCAACACCAGTTGCATCATTGATACGAGGCGCATTCACTTTAAGAATAATATCCGATTTCCAAACATCTTCGGTTGAAACAACTGAAGCCCCCGCCGCTTCGAAAGCAGCATCATCAAAACTTGCAAGAGCGCCCGCTCCTGATTCCACTGAGACGGTAAATCCCAGTTTCAATAACTGCTCAACCGTTTTCGGCGTGGCAGCCACTCGCGTTTCACCGGCGAGTATTTCTTTTGGTACACCAATCTGCATAGCTATTCCTTGAACATTGGCACGATAAATTAATGGTTAGTTTTCGGTAGATTCACCGCCAGTCTAACCGTCTGTGAAGTGTAATAAAAAAACAAATAATTATGGCATATAACGATTAGTTAACGATTTTCACCTTTAAGAAGTAAAAAAACAACAAAACTCCGTGAAAAACAGGTCTTACCTGCCTCTAATTCGGTTGTTTGTATAAAATTACTGCATACAGCCTTGTTTTTTGTTTACAAAGCGCACAGTTACGAAAAAAAATGATTCTTAAAAGTGAAAACTAAGAACAAACACCATCAATCGTTTAACTCATCAATAACCTCAAAAAAATAAACGTTAAAAAATCTTTCCTCTAGATTGATCAATAAACATTTGAGATTTTTTGATCATCAATTCACAAGCATCACCTTGAGAATGCACCACATCTGAACGAATAAAGCGGTGAGATTTCACTTCACCATCAATTTCCTTGGTGATTTGTCCTGCAATGCGAAATTGCCCGCCCTCTGAAATAGGATCGGGATAAATCAAAAATCCTTGATACTCGACCGGTTCAATTTCTTTTTTCTTTGATTCTTTTTTGCCGCCAAAAAGTGCTGATAAAAATCCCACAATTCGATCCTTATAAATATGTGAATATGATTAATACCAATCACACTAATTAAATGGTCAGAAATTGCGTAGGAAAAAGACTTGAGAACAAGGCAAAAAATTTCGATAAGCAGTTATTCTACAATCAAATTTTTTAACGCAGTTATCGAGGCTTTTAACAAGCAAGGATGAGCAGATAATTAGTACGATTGGTATTATATTCGTTATAAAAAAGCCTGCTCAGATCGGCAGG
>JBKEDP010000020.1:0-21105 GCA_047975485.1 Vibrio sp.
GTTCTTGTATATCTGCCAATTCTGCTTTAGCAGCCTCCACCGCTGAGTTCAAACTCTCAACCAAAGCGCTCGCTTGTTGTAATTCATTTAAAGCGGCTTTCATGTCCAATACTTGACCTTGTGCTTTGGCTTGGCCGTCTGCAGAAATGAATATGCCTTTGTTAGCTCGAATTGCGCCCCAGTCATCGGTGCGCAGTTCAAAACCTTCACCACGCTTGTGTTTTTGGTTATCCACTAAGTGACCAAGGTTAAGCTGGCTTTTGCCGCCATATTCGGTCGAGATTTTAACGTGCTCTTGGCCGCGCGTATCATCAAGACGAATTTTGTTATTGCTTGGGGTGCGCAGTACGTTGCGTTTGTAGTTGCGTATCGTAACGTGGTCTGGGCGTGATGAGTCGTGCAAGACGCCTGCAATGTAAGGTCTGTCTGGGTTGCCATTTTCAAAAGC
Organism: Vibrio sp.; assembly: GCA_047975485.1. Taxonomy (GTDB): domain Bacteria; phylum Pseudomonadota; class Gammaproteobacteria; order Enterobacterales; family Vibrionaceae; genus Vibrio. The sequence goes on from JBKEDP010000020.1 coordinate 449, forward strand.
TATCGCCACCTCTGTGCCGACAATAAGCGGTAAGTGCAAACCAAAGGTATCACCACCGTATGGGCGAGATTGACGCACAAGTAGGCTTTCATAGCCTTGTTCCCATGTGTGTCTATCAAACATCATATTGACGCGATAACGACCATCTCGGTCTATGTGGCCGTATTCATCATTGCGTTTGGTGCTGGAAATTCGAGCAGGAAGCGTACCAGCCATGATTGGGCGCGCAATGAGTGGCGCACGAAAACACACTTCGGTGTTATCTGCTATGGCTTGAAAACTCACTTCAAAATCTTTATCACGACGAGCGGATGCACTCATGCCAGTAATGAGCACCCCTTTGGCAAACGCAGGTTCAAGCCCCATTCCACCTGTGACTTTTAATACTTTACCCAGCGTTAATGTCGGGCAAGAAGTCATGCCGGTGTATTGGCTTTGATTATTCAGATAACGTTCATGGCGCAAACGAGCATAAAACGCACCCGATTCTACTTCTGGGAAGCGGTCGTAATGACTGCCTTGTGTGAGGTAGTTATCCGCATAGTGATACGCTTCACCGTAAGTGGTTTGGTCATCAATGGTGATGTCTTTTGAAGTAATGAGCTCTTCATCCGCTTGACGATAGTTGTAATCATTGAGCGTGACGGACTTTTCAACCACGTTGTTGTGTGAGGTCATGCCCCATACGGAATCCACGCCTTGCGAATGCATACCAGATAATGGCACTGACGGCAGCGTTAAGGCTTTGTCACCAAGTTCATACCCTTGTCGGCTGTCGTAAAACTCCACTACATCAATGTTCAAACGCGTATCGGCGGTAAAGCGAAACCAGATCCCCACTTCGGCCAATAACCTTGAAATGAATTGTAAGTCCGTTTCACCGTATTGCATCACTTGTTCACGACGAGGGTATTCGTTGGTTAAGTCGAACAAGAAATCTTGACCACGCATCTCATGACGTTCACGCAAAATGCTTTCAACAATTTGTGGTACAGACATGTCTTGATAAATGGCGTTTTGATGTGAGCGAGACAGCAACGCTAAACGTGGTTCAAGAGTGAGCGCATAATGAGTTTCATCTTTAGATGTATTTAACCGCTCAAAGCGTGTCACCACACCTTGAATCACTCGCACTGGTTCTTTGTAAATACGACCAAAACCGTGGTCTACTGGTGCTTGCAAAGTCAGTGAGGTTGGCTTTCTTAACATCATTTCACGAGTAATATTGTGGTTGGCACAAGTAAACTCGATACGATAAGAAAAAGGCTGACTTAAACTTTCTTGCCCTTCAAAGGCCAGTACATCCAAAACATCATCACAGCCTTTTACGCTAAGTAAATGGTGGCTGTGGCTGAAGATAAAATTCGACAGGTTCATGCTCATACGGCGTCTCCCTCACTTTCCATTTGCACATCGTTGGTTGCTTTGGGTGCTTCGGTTTTCTTCTTGGTTGTGCGTTTTTGAGTGGCTTTCGTAACGCCACTTTTAGGGGCTGGTTTTGTTGATGCTGATTTGGTTGATGCCGCCTTTTTTGTTGTCGCACGTTTGGCTTTCACTGCTTTTTCTGGTTTGGCATCAAACTCCAAACCAATGCCCTCTTCTTCACTCCAGCTGAGAGTCAGTGTGCTTGGCTTTTGTTTTTGCGCCATAAAGGTTAATAACTGCTGACTAAGCACGGGTAAGATTTGCTGGTTCAACAAGCTATCGACATTGCGCGCGCCGGTATCTGGCAGTAAACACGCCGAGGTTAAGACGTCGTATAAACCTTCGGTAATGTGGGTAGTTAAACCATAATGACGCTGCAAACGTTGGCTGACTTGTGCCAGTTTCATTTCGACAATGGTGCGCATGGCCGCTTGTGCTAGCGGTCTATAAATCACGGTTTGGAAACGAGCCAGTAATGCAGGTTGAAAATGGTCGCGCAAGATAGGACGCAGCAATTCGTGCAAATCGGCTTCGGTTGCTTGGGGTTGTTCATCTAAAAGTTGCATTAAATGATCGCTGCCAAGATTTGAAGTCATCAAAATTACGGTATTACGAAAATCAATTTCACGACCTTCACCGTCTCGCATGAAGCCACGGTCAAAGACTTGGTAGAATAAGTTCATCACATCACGATGCGCTTTTTCTACTTCATCAAGCAGCACAATGCTATACGGACGTTTACGAACCGCTTCGGTTAAAATACCGCCTTGACCATAACCGACATAACCCGGAGGTGAGCCTTTTAATTGTGATACGGTGTGCGCTTCTTGGTATTCCGACAGATTAATGGTGATAAGCGATTTTTCACCGCCATACAAACAATCTGCCAATGCCAAAGCGGTTTCTGTTTTACCGACCCCACTTGGACCGACTAATAAGAACACACCTTGAGGACCATTTTCAGAAGTTAACCCTGTTTTAGCTGCACGCAGACGTTGGGCAATGGCTTCTAATGCCACATCTTGTCCAACAACACGCTTGCCAATGTCCCCTTCAAGAGTCAGCAATTCCGTTTGTTCATCTTTCATCAAGGAAGACAAAGGTACACCTGTCCAATCAGCAATCACATTCGCCACGGTGCGTGCATCTACATCTAACTGAATCAGCGTATCAGTTTGATGTAGGTAGTCTGATAATGCCGATTTATCACTTTTAGAAGTTTTATCGCCATCATCTTGTTGATTTTGCTGACGCTGTCCTTGCCATTGCAATGCTTGTTCTTTTTCTTGATGAAAACGCAGCTCTAAATCTGCCAGTTGCTCGGTCAGTTCTTGATGGTGCGCTTTAATGTCTGCAAGGCGTGAAGTATCGATTTCACGTCCGGCCAATACATCTTCTTGAATGGCATCTTCTTCTAACACCAAGGCTGTTAACTTAGCTTTCAGCTGCACCATTTCTTCTGGCAAAGTATCTAGGCTCATACGCACACGCGCTGCCGCGGTATCGAGTAAATCTACTGCTTTATCCGGCAATTGACGACCGGTAAGATAACGACGAGATAAGGTGACCGCCGCTTTTACTGCATCATCGGTAATGTGCACATTGTGGTGCTCGGCATAACGCCCTTTTAAGCCGCGAAGCATTAAACAAGCGGTGTCATCATCTGGCTCATCAACCTTGACCATTTGGAAGCGTCGCTCTAATGCGGCATCTTTTTCAAAGTACTGTTTGTATTCGCTCCAAGTGGTTGCGGCAATGGTGCGCAATTCTCCACGAGCTAGAGCTGGCTTTAATAAGTTGGCAGCATCGCCACCGCCAGCTTGATTACCTACTCCAATAATGGTGTGCGCTTCATCGATAAAAAGTAAAATCGGTTTTGGTGATTGTTGCACCGCTTCAATCACATTTTTCAAACGCTGCTCAAATTCCCCTTTCACGCCAGCACCAGCTTGCAGTAAACCTAAATCTAAAGTTCTTAATGTTACGGTTTTTAATGACTCTGGTACATTTCCTTCGCTGATGCGCAAAGCTAAGCCTTCCACTAACGCCGTTTTACCCACACCCGGCTCACCCACTAAAATTGGGTTATTTTTACGACGACGAGAAAGAATGTCCACCATTTGGCGAATTTCTGTATCACGGCCAAACACTGGGTCAATTTTGCCTTCTTTGGCTTTAGCGGTGACATCGAGCGTGAATTTATCTAAAGCGTTTTGCAAAGCAGGGTTCAGTTCGCCTTCTTTTGAACCTAAAGAATCAGCTTTGATTTCCGCCATGTTTTCACTTTCAGCATGAGACTCTTGCGCCAGTTCCGCTTCTTGTTGCAGCTCTAATCGTTCATCGGATTGTGCATCAAGCAATAGGCGCAAACGCTCTAACTGACTTTGACCCAAAGTTAAAAGTGGCCACAGGCTTTCACAACGAATGAGGTTTTGTTTGCTCACAATCGCCATCAATAAATGCACACTGCGAATTTGCTCTTCACCGCCAAGTGAGGCAATGAGCCACGCTTCTTGCATTAAGCTGTGAATATTATCGGAAAGCTGTGGACGCTGACGCACAGAGCGAGGTAAAGCATCTAACCATGCCAATAAATCTTGCCATAAGGTATCCATATCCCACTCATAACGGCGAGCCAATACGGTTAAGTCGCCTTCGCCTTGCTCCAATAATTTTAATAACCAATGCTCCGGTAAAATATTGGCGTGAGCGCGAGTTTGGCACAAGGATGCTGCCCCCTCTAGTGCTTGGGCGCAATATGGATTTAAACGACGAAGAAGAATGGCTGGATTTTCCATGAGATGCTCTCTTAATTGGTTTCGTTACGGCTAGATTTTTAGACTTAGTTTTTTAGGTTTAGGTGTTCAGGCACGCTACCGCCCATCGCTGTTTTCCGTCTTTCCGGAGCCTCAAGCGCATTAAGGTTTGGTGGGCCTAATTTTTTGTACCATTTAGTGCATTTTTGCTAAATACCCGCTTTCAATCCGTTCAGATACTTAGCAAAAAAGGCGGACAGGTTGTCCTATCCGCCATTCGTCTATTACGCTGTCGCGCGCTCATTCCAAGAATCAGAATGAATGATGTTGCCGTCTTTGTAAGTCCAAGTAATTTTTTCGTAACGCAACTCGATTTGTTCAAGGTGGTTGTGTTTTTCAAAAGCTGGATCTTTGATGTCGTGCATCACTGGATTCACTTTTACCACTTTTACATTTTCAAGTTTGGTGTTGAAATACTCGACTTCTTGACCAGCATCATCAATTTTGTACCACTTGAATTCTGCTGATTTCAGTGTTTGACCTGTCGTTACCGCCTTGTAAAGGTACGGGCTTGATGAGTCGATTTCTTTGGTAAATTTAAACGGCGTATGGATACGTGTACCGGTTAGTTTGCCGGTGTTGTTATCCGTTGGGATGTATAGATCATGCTCTTGAGCAACGATTTCGATGCTGCCTTCGCGATCTTGTACGTCTACCGATCCTTTAATATCAGCGCCGCCGTCGTCTTTTAGCCAAAGATAAACTGGAATTGCCATGAATTATTCTCCATTTTGTTGTAATGCGTCATGGTGTCCCGATGACGCGGTTGATTCTGGCATAACGCAAGCATTGGCCTGTGGCACCAGAGTAATTTCAACACGACGGTTGAGCGCTCGCCCCTCCGGTGTGTCATTGGTTGCAACAGGGCGAGTTTCACCATAACCCTGTACTGCAAAACAACTTTCTGGCACATCGCCAGTGTCACGCATCCAATCGCGTACCGCTTCAGCACGTTTTAAAGAAAGCGTTTGATTGAGTGTTTCATCACCCGTGTCATCAGTGTGCCCCGCAACCACAATCAACCAACCCGGCTTGGCTTTTATGCCAACCAGTGATGTCACCAGCATTTTGGTTGAACCTTCTTTAAGCTCAGCCTTTCCAGAATTAAACAATGACATGCTGTTTAAGCGCACCGTTTTGGGAATTGGCTTAGGTTTTGGCTTGGGCTTTGGTGGCGGAGGCGGTGGAACGTAGCCTTTGATTTGTTCAAGAACAGGCAGACGCAGACGCTCACCTACATACAGCCCTAACCCCAACTGCAAAGGCTCACCATTACGCGCCCAGTCATCAAGCTGTGACGCATCATCACGCAAGACATTTACCGCTTTTGCTTTTGGCACGTAGTCGGTCATGGGGATTTGCTGATATTGCTTAATATCAAAGCTAACACGCTGCATTAAGTGGAAGTTATTCCAACCACTACACAATAACGCGACCATACCCGCTAAAGTAAAAAGGCTAAAACCGCATCGTGAAGCGCGTTGTGATGGTGTTAAACCACCGCCTTCAGGTAACAGTGGCAACACAAAATTTGGAAATAAAGAAATGGCGGTTTGAGTGTCATTTACAGGATGCCAACCAGCAACGTGCTGAAGACTGGTGTGCCTTGATAGCCACGCTTTCCAAATTGAAGCTTGGATATCCCCATTTAGATGCGGGGCAAATCCCCACAGCATGGCGGTCGGGATCATGGTTGGAATGTCTGGGTGCGACTGGGTAAAAGAAGAAGTCACATGCAGCTCAAACCATTCGATAAACCGTTGGATCAAGATTTGTTGCTGCTGCGCAGATCGTCCTTCTTGTTGCTGCCACGATGCAAGAGAAAATGGTGCGCTGTCTTCTTTCCATACACGAATGCCTTCCTCTGGCATACTGGCTTGCCAAAGCATTTCAGGGAAAATCGCACTGCCAATTTGCCCTGAGAGTACAAATGGCACCTGATAACCAACGCTTTTTCTTAACTGGCTTAATTGCCATCTTAAAACAAGCAAATAGCTGGATAAGGTTTCTGTATCACTATGCTGTTGCGGGCACACATTCACCATGACCGAAAGCTGACGCCCCCAGTTTGGTCTTTGACGCAAAATTTGTAATGCGATTTGTTCTAGATCTTGGTTGGGCTCAACTCGGATCCAACATCCTTGTGTCACCGTAAGCACTGCTGCGTTTTCTGGCCAGTTTTGCGCCAAATCGCCGCACACTAATACGACAGGCTGACGATAAGTCGCTTCAGGTAATCCGTCTATATGTTGGCTCCTTTCTGAACTTCGCTGATTACTCACGAAATACCAGATGCAGCCAATCACAAGCACGCCAAAAACAAAGCACAGACTTGCGGCCATCAAAGACACAGGAAGAAATAAAAAGCAGATCAGCGCAGTAAGCAAAGCCGCCCACAACGCTAACCATCGATGTTGCGACCCGCTCATTTCACGACCTCAGGCAGTTGTGTCACCAGCGTGTGATCAAGCCAAACACTTAACCCAAACCAAACCACAGCCAACACAAGAGCACTAAAAGCAATACGCATCGGCCAAGAAGAGAGAAATCCGCCAATGGACGTACCTGAGCGATGTTTGGCGATAACCCCAGTAATTTGCGGTGGCGAAAAAGGCTCGGCATGCGCATTAAGCTCATCCACCAATTTTTGACGCTCAGGATCGTGAATAGAGTCAAAGCCGCCTAAAAAATCCAACATCATGACACGCTGAAAGCATGTCACCACTGCTGTATTAGGCGCAGGTTCATGTAAAACCTCACGCATGCGATCGCACAGGCTTTCGCCCGCTTCCATCGTGCCAAAAAAATGCCCTTGTAATGGGATCTTGTACCATTGAATACAAGCATCATCGTATTTATCTCGGCTTTTCACCGTTTCATCTAACAGCGCACATTGCGCCATTAAGATGTTTTGACAACTTTGCTCATCCAACGCATTTTTTTGTAAAACTTGTTGAACTCGCTCGATGTCTGCAACACAACGATCCCAAAGGACTTTTCCTTCCCCTTCTTCAAACTTAGGCGTGTGCTTTAGGCTAATGATTTGAAGCCAAGTATTTTGCAATAAGGCATCAATATCGATATCTATCGATTTTGTCATAGATTTATTTCGCTTATTAAGTTCTTAATACTGCAAACAATTCCAGTTCAGGCTCACCAAGCATTCCCGGGACATAGAACATGCAACGACCGCTTTCAAGCATGTCGAGAGCAAGAGGATGAGAGAGATCAAGACTGAAATATTGATTTTCTAAACGCAGTGGGATCGCGGCTGGAACATGACGAAGTGGGTTAATTGGGATCCCCAATTTCGACGAGTTCACTATGCTACGGACGTGATCAGGACTGCCCACTTTACATTGACGTGGGAATTGCTCTTGAAGTTGCGCTACCGGCATAGGTGAACGAACTGAAAGATAGTAATCCGCCCCTTCTCGCAAACGAGGATCTTGCAAACGCGCTTGCCACATATGAAGGCGCTCATCTTTTTCAAGATCAATCGCCACCACTCTTGACGGTAGACTGGCTTCGAGTAAATCACTGAGCAAATCAAACAAGGGCGGAAAGACACTGTTTAATGCATCATGTTGATAGGCAGGAATGGCCGTCACTTGATGGTCGAGTGAAAAAGTCAGCAAACTGCCGGCTAACCGAGCGAGCTCTGGATACAAACGTTCCACTGGGCTTTGGCGGTATTGCAAAAATTGTCCGAGTACAGGCTCAGCACTGTTTAGAGCATTGAGTAACCAAAAAAGTGACACATCCGCCACGGCAAAATCTGCCATGCGTTCATTACTTTCACGACGCATCGACATTAACCGCGTAAGACGTGCGCGCAGTTGTGTCATAAGCTGATCAAGCTGAGAAGTCAGCCATTGACTGCTTTGAATGGTCAGTATTGGCGGCAAAAATTGCTCATCAATGTTCCAAGCGCCTTGAGAGTCTTGATATAAACGAGCAACGGGACAGGTGAGATAATCACTGTTGTCTTGATGTGCAAATCGTAGTGTCAGCTCTGGTTGCATCACAGCAATTTGTTGGGTGTCCTCGCCATAAGTATTGCGGACATGGTGCCAACGCTGACGAAAACGCACCGGACGCTCTGCGACTTCTTCCGGTTTTAAACAGTTACCGCCATTAGCATGCAGCAAAGGCAAAGCTAATACGACGATAAGATCGGTTTCATGTCCAGCTAAAACAGCAGGATCAAGTGACAATACCGGAGGCATAGGATCGGCGTTATTCGTATCGATTAAACATCCGTCTTGAAAACGGATGTGTAATCGACGCGCTTGCAGCCGACCTAACGATAAAGCATCAGATTCAAAACTGGCCTCAATCACCCCCCAAGGATGATTGAGCCCCATTTGAGCAATACTTTGATCTGTCCATGCATCCCGAGCGTTTTGTTGCTGGAAATATTGAGCAACGAGTTGGATCCCGTTGCCCCATAGAGGTTGCTCTGATTTCATTGTTTGCTGCCCTGTTAGGATTTCGCCTTAGGCATTTGAGAAACCAAGGATAGGTTCACATCCATTCCTTCCACTTGAAAGTGCGGCACAGCAAATAATCGAACTTGGAAGAAACCCGGATTATCTTCAATGTCTTCCACCACCACTTTGGCATCACGCAATGGGTGCGATGCTTGCAGTTCATCACCCGGATCGGTCATTTCAGTCACCAGACCACGGATCCAAGTATTGAGTTCAAGCTCTAACAGGCGGCGATCTTTCGTCGTACCAATGTTTTCACGCTGAATTAACTTCAAGTAATGCGCAATACGCGAGAGCAAGAAGATGTATGGCAAGCGTGCATTGATGCGGCTGTTTGCGGTCGCATCAGCGGTATCATATAGAGCCGGTTTTTGAGTGGAGTTTGCTGAGAAGAAACATGCGTAATCACGGTTTTTGTAATAAGACAGTGGAATGAAACCAAGATTAGCAAATTCAAATTCACGGGTTTCAGAAATCATGACTTCTGATGGAATTTTCACTTGGTTGCCAGTGCCCAAATCATAAAGGTGGATTGGCAAATCTTGCACGGCACCACCTGCTTGAGGGCCACGAATTTGAACGCACCAACCATTGTCGATAAAGCTTTTCACCATATTGCCAGCAAACGCAAAGGTCGCATTTGTCCAGAGGTATTTATCGTGATCAGGGCCTTTCACTTCTTCTGTGTAGTTAAAGCTGCGAACTGGCACGGTATCAGGACCATAAGGTAAACGACCTAATACGCGAGGCATCACCAATCCAAGATAACGGCTGTCATCGGTTTCTCTAAAACTCTTCCATTTGATATATTCAGCGCGATCAAAGTAGTTACCAATGTCTTTAATTGCCGCCACTTCTTCCATATTATCTTTTAAGAAGAATTGAGCCCCAGCCGATGCAATAAATGGCATGTGGGCTGCAGCTGAAACTTTGGAAATATTACGCATTAAAGCAACGTCTTGTGCGGAAGCGTCAAACTCATAAGCTGAGATGATAGCGGCAATTGGCTCGCCCCCCGGAGTGTCGTATTCCGCGATATAAGTTTGGCGATACAATCCGCTTTGAACGATTTCAGGGCTGTCTTCAAAATCTTGACGAAGTTCTTCTTTTGGTAAATCCAAGATTTCAAGCTTCACGTTTTGTCTAAAATCGGTTTTATCCACCAAAGATTTTAAACCACGCCAAATGGATTCTACTTTTTGGAACTCTTCATTGTGCATCACCTCATCAAGCTGACGGCTAATTTGAAAGTCCAACTCCGCAATGTGGTGATCAAGTAATGTTTTATCTAGTTTTTCAACTTTCTGACCAGACTGTTGCAAACACTGCATAAAAACTTGAACCGCCGCAGTCACGCGAGCATCCGCAGAGGTTTCCGCCATAACAATGTTGTCATCAAAGCCATTGAGATCTTTAATTTCAGCCACTGGCGTTAGGTTAATTTTGTCAAATAAGGATGCATATACTCCTCCTTTTGACGGTTCTTTCTCAACAGTAGTAACTTGTGCATCGTTAGACGATTGGGATGAATTATTTACTGACATAAGCATTGTTCTCGATTCTATTCCGTTAAAGTTTTATATAGGTCCGTTGCTCAGGTATTAACCTTGAGTAGGAACTAACGCATTGAGTTCTTTACGCAGTTCCTCGCTTAGCGAAGGGTCAAGCAACACTTTTTCAAGCTCTTTACGGAAAGTAACGTTATCTAAAAGGTTGGATTTAAGGTCTCGCAATAGATTACGCATAGCCAACATGGCTTTTAACTGAGGGATTTGGCGAGCAATTTGTTCCGGCTCAAAATCTTTCATGTCTTTAAAATTTAAACGGATATTTTCTTCGCTATTATCATCAGCTAATGTGTTTTTAACCGTAAGGTTGACCTCAGGGTTCAGGTCGGCCAGTACACTGTTAAAATTATTTTTATTTAGGTTTATTTTTTCTCGTTCGGAAAGCACACCTTCGGCTTTACCATTACTAAAATCACCAACACTTAATAATTTTAATGGAAGCTCCACTTTCTTTTGAGCTCCACCTGTATGTAAATCGAGTGAAATATTTACACGCGCTTTTGGAATTTCCTTTTGGAATGAATTAGACACGCTTCTTCCTCTTCTTATGCTAAAAAATATTGAATGCTAAAAAAACTAGCAAAGGTAAATAAAAACATGGCTGTACATCACAGAAAACTTCATTACTTACAAATGAATACATAAAAAATAAAAATAGAATTAGAGAGCCCCACTAGATGACAGTGTAGCCAATGACTATTGATTAATAGTCACACTCAAATATAAAGATGTAAACCGTGCTTCGTTATATATAAACCTATATCAAATAGAATAAACACTAAAATTTTATAAAAAAAACTAATTAAATATAAATCAGGGCATTATTCAAATGCTAAAACCAGCTAAAAAAATGATAGAGTTCATTCAATGTGATAACTACTTGGTGTTCTTAGTAGTATATTCATGCATAAAAAATACACAAATACCATAAATCATTTTTTTAGATCCACATCAAATTCTTTTTTTCTTATCAAAATTATTAACAAAAAACATATTAAATTTAAATTATTAAAAATAATAAAAAAACAAGAAAAAAATCACATTAATTTGAAAATCATTTCAACAACATTATTTAGAACCTTAAAATGTTTACATTTTTGTTAAAAAATCACTCCAACCCAAGATAAATCACTGAAATAACTAACGAAAATTAAAAAACAAACCAGAAAACCAGAAGAAAATTACTTAGCAAAAAGTCAGAAAATTCATTTGACAAAAGTGAATACAGCTAAAAACACATGGATTCAAAGCTTATGGGGAGACTTTAAGAACCTTATTAATATTCTTTTTAAGATAAATTTAATGTTTGTATGTAGTTTTGTTAAATTACCAATAAGCATAAAGTTCAAATTTTAATGTTACTGTCAAGTCAAATTAAGTTGCAAAAAGTAGATCTATTGCACAAATTATTGGGAGAATACATTTATAGAAAATAGCAATGGTATTACTACGGTTGGTACAACCACGTTACAGCTGATTAACTTTGATAAGCAAGCAACTTCACGCTTAATCATAAAATATATGTCGTATCAATGCAGAGTGATTGCATACAATCTGGATAATGTTGTATGACAAATCCTATTATTTAATAGATAGATTTATGGATAGGTGCATAATTAAATCTAAAAAACAGATAAATATTCTTGCTAAATGCACTTAAATCTGAGTGTCAATTTAATAAAGTAACCAATATAAAAAAATCTTGACAGAAACCGATATGACAGATTCGTTTTTTTAGATTAAAATAGTGAACCTTATCAAAAAACAGACAAGGTCCTGTTATACCAATTTCATGATTTAACAACTCTGGTTCTAATAAAACGAAAAGATGAAAATATAGTCTCAGATAGGATAGTCGTTCGAGAAGGTGTTTAATAAAAGTAGGTATGTATTGAAGTGGGTATTTACGTAAATGACTTCAAAATGCAGAATTCAGAGCTATCATCCAAGCCTTTAAGCTGTATTAGATTTAATTGAAAGGTTGGCACATCTACGTAAATCTATATTTTCTAAAGAGTTGGATGAAGCTCCCGAAGGGGAAATCAATAATCCACTTCCCCATTTAGCCCCTGTAGCATGCGTATCTTATCCAGGAAGGATTTATCTTGGTCTTCCTCTAGATTTCCGGTTTCTAAGCCACCACGCTTCGCTATGGCCGTTTCTATCTTCTCTGCTTGTTCCGGTTCTTCAATAACTCGATAGGCAGCAGCAAGCGATTTTAATTCCTCAATGCTAAGAGGTTCTTGAGTCGTTAAACGTTTGGTTTCCAATTTGGTGATGATATTTTTTGCATCATCAAAGTTCAGCTGCTCAACTGGATTTTGTACGTTAATCCAAGAGTATAAAAACTCAATAGAATGAACGTTACGACCGTGCTTATGTAGTTTGATCCCAAGACCATCAGCAGACTCATGGAATAAGATCTCTTTACGGGTTTTTGGATCTTCACTCAATTCAACGATGCTATCTTTAATACAACGAGTGATAAACACACTATTACTCGAAAATGATTGCTTGTTATCTTTTACGTTACCCTGTTCGTCAAGAACCCCCATAAACGCTTTTAGGGCCTCAATTTCCATAGAGTGCAGTTTTTTGTCGCCTTTGAATCGAGAAAGCATTTCATACAACCGCTTTGTGTATTCGCGCTTTAATCCCAGATAAGTTTTGGTATTAATCAACGAAAAACCTTTGTTGTATTCAACATACTCTTTAGAAAGTGCATCATTCGGCACTAAAGTTAAAATGCGATCTTTATACTTCGCTTTTTTGAATAGAGGAGTAAATTCAAATTCCGTCTCCCCTTTCACTTCATGAATGATGCCAATTTTGCGAGATGACAAGCGGCTCACAACATCTTTCAATTGTGATCCTATCGCTCGATTATTTAATCCAAGCCACTCTGAGAGTTGTGCAGCAGTAAAACGATACTCAGGTGTATTATTATCCCAATCATCAGGGCGCATGTTTGCTATCATCAATCCGAACAGATTGGCTTCACGCGCAGTAAGATCTTGTTGAGAAAAAACCAGCTGATGGCCTTTCTTTATATGGGTGGGTAATTTCTTGGGATTCATCGTAAACCTACATAATAGTTTGCACCAAGCAAACTTTTTTGTTCGCATGGATGAAATATACGCACTTACACAGTCAAAAGCAAACAAACGTGTAATATAAGGCTCAAAATTACAGATTTATTTGCTTCAATGAGACTTATGACACAAAAATGATGCATATCAGAGCAAAAGCAAACTTTTCTGTATGACATTAACCCTATAAATGATCACCTAGCAAATAAATATGATCGGCAAGCAAATTATTTTGTCAGGTAAGCAAACAATTTAGATCACAAAGCAAATTTAAATGATCTAAGTGCAAACAAATAAGATCGAAAAGCAAACGAATATGTCTGTTATTTTCCTAAAAAGTCATTTAAAACAAATGGTTATAAGCGCTATAGATCTTTTAGATCCATAGATCCAATAGTTAAATAGATCTTTTAAGTTTAAATAGATACTTATAGGCAATGTGTATAAGTTGGTAAAAAATGAATTTTAAATAAATCCACTATTAATCAATACGTTAGTAGCTTTCGTTTGTTTTAAATAGAAACTCACCAAATAAGCTAATAACTCTACAAAAAAGTTTGCTTACTTAAGTAAAAGCAAACTTTTTTGATCACAATGAGTCTCAAACAAAAATTGTCAGTCTTAAAACTCTAGAATCTCTCTTAAATGTCTAAAATCAAAAGTGACACTGCCACTTTTAATTTTTATCGGTCCTTCGCAACATTTTCATCTATAAAGTGATGAACACCAATAATACTTAACCAATTTCACTGTATAAAATAACCACATAATATTTAAGTTATAATCACTTCTACTTCAATATACCGGGTATAGTTATGAATTTTAAGCTTATGCTCCTAAGTACAATTTTACTTGTTACTTCAGCTACATCTTACGCACAATTAAAATGTTCAACCGATTCCTTTGGAAATCAAACATGCCAAGACAATAACGGTAAAACAGTTAGAGGTACAACTGACTCATTTGGCAACACCACATGGCGTGATAACAATGGAAATACCACTAAAGTTACTACTGATTCTTTCGGTAATAAAACTTACCGAAAAAGTGATGGTTCAACATATCGCAGTACAACCGACAGTTTTGGGAATACCACAATTAGAGGTGATGATGGAAGTACCGTCCGCAGTTCTACGGACTCATTCGGAAATACCACTTGGCGAGATGATGAAGGTAAGGCGACAAGATGTTCAAAAGATAGCTTTGGTAATACTATTTGCAATTAGCAGATTAAAATTTTCATTTAATAAAAGTTGTCATTATTCAGGCTGAATATTGACAACTTTTATACACAATTTTGGATTTGTTTGATAAGCCACTGCACACCATCTTGGCTATCATATAGTTGATGAGTAAAGATACTTAGTGACAAATCAGGGATACCATAAGGCAGTTCAACAATCCGAACTGGTAACATTGTTTCTAGCTCTTTGGCAATTCTAAGTGGAACACTCATTAAATTATTGGTTTGAGCTGTAACCATACCGCCAACAGCATAACTTTGAACAATCATCGAAATTTGGCGAGCATTATGTTTCCCTAATAACCAACGATCTATGGGATCGGCACCCGAGTTAATCAATGGTAAATGTATCTGTGGTGTCGCTAAATATTGCTTGAGTGATAACTTTCCTTTCAACTTATTATCAGCAGCAACAATCCCCACATAAGGATCAGTAAGCCAATGGTAGCGATGGTAATATCTTGGCATTGATTGCAATTCATCTACCCCTAAAATGAGGTCTATCCTCCCCTGCTCTATACATTCCATTTGCATATTTTCTGACAATATATCAATGGCAATTCGAACATTTGGAGCAGCCTTTTCCAACCGCTTTCCTAGTTTAGGCAGTGCGTAAAATTCAAAATAGTCGATAGCCCCAATATAAAAAGTTTTAGCATCTAATTTTGGATTAAAAGGTTTCATCTTATCCAAAGCCATATCTATAGATCCTAACCCTTTACGGATCCCTGGAATTAATGTTTTTGCTAATGGTGTCGGTTCCATTCCGGTGCGAGTTTTAATAAACAGTGGATCATCAAATCTATTACGAAGTTTAGACAACACATGGCTTGCAGCTGATTGACTCATAAAGAGTTTTTGTGCTGCTTTTGATAGATTTTGCTCTCTCTCTAAAACGACCAAAAGCCTTAGCTGATTAATGTCTATATCCATAGTTATCGAAATCCTTCATACAAAAACAAAAATATTGCATTTCCATCATAACCTAATTGGGATTACAAATAATAACAAGCCAAAATTATGATTTATAAGGATATCAAATGAGAAAAGTAACCGTAGCAGCAACACAAATGTCGTGTAGTTGGGATGTGGAAAATAACGTTAATAAATCTGAAAAGCTAGTACGAGAAGCAGCGGCAAAAGGAGCTCAAATCATCTTACTGCAAGAATTGTTTGAAACACCTTACTTTTGCATCGAAATATCAGAAAGCTACCATAGCCTAGCAACGACATTAGAAGAAAATGCAACTTTCAAACGTTTATCAGAACTAGCTAAAGAGTTAAAAGTGGTGCTACCTTTCAGCTGGTTTGAAAAAGCTGGTAACGTTCGCTTTAACTCAATGGCTGTTATTGATGCCGATGGCTCATTGCTTGGTACATATCGTAAAACACACATTCCGGATAGTGATGGTTACTTAGAAAAATACTATTTCAGCCCTGGTGATACCGGTTTTAAAGTCTGGGATACACAATACGCAAAAATTGGCATCGGTATTTGTTGGGATCAATGGTTTCCTGAAACCGCTCGTTCAATGGCGCTTCAAGGTGCAGAATTACTATTTTTCCCAACGGCTATTGGAAGTGAGCCAAGTCAACCGGAATTAGACTCTCAACCTCATTGGCAATGTGTGATGCAAGGTCATGCAGCAGCTAACCAAATTCCAGTGATCGCTTCAAACCGAATTGGTACAGAGCAAGCACAATACCGGGACCTATCTATGACCTTCTTTGGTTCTTCTTTTATTGCAAACTTTAATGGCGAAATTCTTCAAAAAGCTGATAAGACATCTGAAAGTATTTTGGTGCAAGAATTTGATTTAGATGTCATTGAGTTTCAACGCAGCTCTTGGGGACTCTTCCGTGATCGTCGCCCTGAACACTATAAAACGCTATTAACTTTAGATGGAAAACTAAAAGGCTAATCCCATGACAGATAAAAAATTGGGGATAGCACCTTTAGCTTTATTTAGCTTATGTGCTGTTCTTGTTATCGATACCCTAACTGCTTCAGCTTCCATAGGCGTAAGCTCTATTGGTTGGTGGGTATTAACATTGGTTGTATTTGTCATTCCTTATGGATTGATCACTTCTGAACTCAGCTCAACCTACCCAGGCGAAGGTGGTATTTACGATTGGGTGAAAAAGGCATTTGGTGCAAACTGGGCAATTCGAACCACTTGGTATTATTGGGTGAACGTAGGTTTGTGGATGCCTGCGGTATATATCCTATTTGCTGGCATGTTTTCAGAAATATTTATCCCAGATTTGTCTCTAACTTACCAAGTCATCATTTGTATTGCTTTAACCTGGTTTACGGTTTGGGTCTGTAACGTTTCTGTTGATATTGGCGTTATGATCACTAACTTTTGCGCCATATTAAAAGTGTTGATCATTTCTGTTCTAGGGATCGGCGGTTTTATATATGCAGCAAAAAATGGTGTTGCTAATGATTTTAGCTTTTCTTTGATGCTCCCTTCTTTTGATTCTGGTGTGGAATTTCTACCTGCACTTGTTTTTAATTTAATGGGATTTGAGCTTGTATCAACCATGACCAAAGAAATGAAAGACGTGAAACAAATGCCGAAAGTTGTGTTTTTAGCGATGGGGATTACCGCTTTCCTATATATCTTTGGAACACTTGGTATTTTAATGGCTTTACCTGTTGAAAATGTAGGTTTAGTCGCAGGTATTATCGATACATTAAAAGTGCTATTTGGTAACGGTCCAACTGGACAATTTATCACTACAGCACTTGGTATTGTTACCCTTATTACCTTTATCGGAAACATGGTGAGCTGGACCATGGGGTCGAGCCGTGCAGCATCGGAGGCCGCACAAAGTGGTGAACTTCCAAGTTTTGTTGGCGTGACGTCGAAGAAGTATGACACCCCTGTCGGAGCTAACGTTATTACTGGGCTTATTTCTACAGCAGTTATCTTAATTTATGCCGTCTTTTCAAACACAAACAATGAACTATTTTGGTCAATGTTTGCTTTCTCAAGCTGCATATTCTTGATGCCTTACATCTTCATGTTCCCAGCATATTTGAAATTACGATTAACGGATAACCAATCTCCTCGACCATTCAAAGTACCTGGCGGTATGAAACTGCAATGGACGATTTCAATTGTGTGTTTCTTAGTAATTGTTCAAGCCATTTTATTGTTTATCTTCCCTGATTTAGTTTTCTTTAAAGTAGATTGGTCATACTCATTTCCGGTATTGACGGGTGTTTGTTTAACCATATTGATAGGTGAAGTTTTATTAGCGAGAGCTAAAAAGAGTTTAGTGTTAGGAGAATTCGCATGAGTACCAAATTAGATAGCTTTCCTATTGATGATGGTTTTAAGATGCCTGGTGAGCATGAGTCTCATCAAGAAATTTGGATGGCGTGGCCAACAAGAAGTGACAATTGGCGTTTTAGTGGCAAGTTAGCGCAACAAGCATTTACCGATGTAGCCACTGCAATAGCTCAATCGACTCCTGTAGTAATGTTGGTTGAACAATCGCAATATTCAAATGCAAGACAGCATCTTCCTGATCATATTAAAGTGATTGAGATGTCATATAACGATTGCTGGATGCGTGATATCGGTGCGACTTATCTAGTCAATAGTAATGGGCAACGCAGAGCAGTTAGCTGGAAGTTTAATGCGTGGGGCGGCTTAGTGGATGGCTTATATTTCCCATGGGATCTTGACGACTTAGTTTCAGATAAAATGGCAAATATTACCGAAGACGATTTTTACCAAGCTCCTTTCGTTTTAGAAGGTGGTTCAATTCATTCTGATGGTGAAGGTACGATTTATACAACTGAAGAATGTTTACTGCACCCAAGTCGCAACCCAGATCTAACCAAAGCTGAAATTGAACATCTATTATGTAAGTACTTAGGCGCTCAAAAAGTTATTTGGCTTCCACAGGGTTTATATAATGATGAAACAAACGGTCATGTAGATAATATTATGCATGTGATTGCTCCAGGTAAAGTGGCTCTAACCTGGTGTGATAATCCTGACGATCCACAGTACAAAATAAGTCAGGATGCATTTCGAGCATTAACTCAAACGACGGATGCTCAAGGTCGACAAATTCAAGTATTCAAATTGCCATTACCTGGGCCTCTTTATATTACGAAAGAAGAAGCATTTGGTATTGATGCTAGTGAAGGAATGGAAAGAGAAGAAGGTGAACGTTTAGCTGCATCGTATGCTAATTTTTTGATCACTAATAGTAGTATTATTTTTCCGTTATTAGACGATCAAAAAGACGCTGAAGCTAAGTTGGTACTGCAAGAGGCATTTCCAAACTACCGGATCATTGGTGTTCCCGCTCGTGAAATCCTTCTTGGTGGTGGCAACATTCACTGTATCACTCAACAAGTGCCTGCTTTGGTTTAGTTGAAACGCAATAAACTAAAAAAGTTGTCATTATTCAGGCTGAATATTGACAACTTTTTTGGCTACATACATGAGAAATCTCAATACTCTTGTTCAAGAGTTTGGATGGCTAAAGTTGAAAATGCTTCAAGCTCTAGATAATGTTGTTCTTTAATTACCTTTTCAATAATTAGTAAATCAATATTCAAATAATCGTGAACAAGGCCGTTACGCATTCCAATGATCTTTTTCCAAGTCGAAAGGCGTTCACTATCTATTTTTCCGTGTTCTTTTAGAATAACAAAAGCTTGGTATGCATCACTAGAACTGTGGCCTTGGATTTGTTTAACCCAATGCTTCGATAAACCAATGCATAGTTCAGTGAATACCTGTAGTAAGCGTTCTGCAGCTCGATAATCTCGTGAAGTTAGTTGGCTTGCTAATAAATCATGGTGTAATTCATCGAGTTCAAATTTATAGTTTTGTTTGTGTTTACCTATCTCATTTAGATAGAGTCTTAGCCCTTCATCTCTCATTCGATAAATCTCTTTTTTGATGTTCAAAAATGGCACTGATTCGTACAAACTCTTTATGTGCTCTTGAGCTTGGTAATTGGTAAATGATCTTTCCATGTTCAACTATGCTATAGGAAAGATAAATTGGTACCTGATTTATATCAACGATACTGAGTTTCTCTGATGGAATACCTAAGCTACTACTTAACTCTAATGCTAGTTGATTTGGTCTTATTCTTTTTTCAAAATCAGATAGTGAAAAATCTTTAAAAGCGATAGCAAGGTCGTAATCACTATGAGCTTGGGATGCACCTGTCGCTCTGGACCCATAGAGCCACATAACTTCAATATCAAGATTTGTTGATGCATATTTTATTATCGACTTTAAAATTACATCATTATCAATGTCCTTGAGTTCCATATACTATCCAAAAGTATTCAAAAAGAGTTGATAGTCATTCTATCATTGATGCCCATGAAATGAATTAATCAAAAATCCTTTGTTAACAACACTGTGATAAATAGTAGAAAAGTATAGCCTGTTTCTAACCTATAAATAGTTAAGTATCCCGATCAAAATTTGTCATTATTCAGGCTGAATATTGACAAATTTTCAGCCTGAATTTTTTCTATTGAGGAATAATTAATAGAAAGGTTGCTGTATTCCTGATGCTAAATCGACGGTTAATGGAATCCTTCTATAATAAAGAAGCACAAATCATCCTGATTTTAGCTAATATTTGTTTGTATTTTGCTCGATTTGCTTGGTGTTTGTTCGTTTGAGCTTTTTTGTGAAATAAATCACAAAAAAGCCTTGCCAAGATGAATTCGATCTCTATAATGCGCCCTCACTGACACGGAGCACGCAGCCTAGCTGCAGCAAGGGTCAGAGGCCAAAACCTTCTCAAAAAGGTTTGCGAAAAAAGATTTCAAAAAGTGTTTGACACTGAAATCTAAATCGCTAGAATGGCCGCCCTGTTCA
The DNA here is from genome assembly GCA_047975485.1 of Vibrio sp. Lineage (GTDB taxonomy): Bacteria > Pseudomonadota > Gammaproteobacteria > Enterobacterales > Vibrionaceae > Vibrio. The sequence goes on from JBKEDP010000020.1 coordinate 20,959, forward strand.
ACGAGACGCACTAAGCGATTCGGATAAGAACAAGCTCTTTAACAATTTAAACCTATCAATCTGTGTGGGCACTCGTTGATGATAATCAATTAGATATTCTCTTTTTATAAAGAGCGGTATCAAAAATGATTTCAATGAACTGAGTGA
>JBKEDP010000025.1:0-120456 GCA_047975485.1 Vibrio sp.
CTTTTTTAGTCCACGGACAAAAGATTTCGTGTGCTGATATGGCTCAGTCGGTAGAGCGCATCCTTGGTAAGGATGAGGTCCCCAGTTCGATTCTGGGTATCAGCACCATTTATTCGACACGCGATACGCGGTCAAAAAATTTGTTTGGCGACCATAGCACTTTGGAGCCACCTGATTCCATTCCGAACTCAGAAGTGAAACGAAGTAGCGCCGATGGTAGTGTGGGGTTTCCCCATGTGAGAGTAGGACATCGCTAGGTTCTTTTTCGAAAGCCTTCCACTTGTTGGAAGGCTTTTTTCGTTTTTGGCTTTCAAAAATCGATTCCCAAAAAAGCCATATCTTGATGGCCTTGCTGAAAACTATGCCTTGATGAATTTCGTCTGGGCTATTTGCCAGAGTGCTTTAATCAAAGGGTTGTTGAGTTGAGTTTCATGGCAGCACATACCTAATCTAAACGGCTCAATCGAAGCGACGTTTAGGCGTTGTACTTTCTCTTTTACTGGGCTGTTATTGATCACCACATCTGGTGCAATTCCTACCCCTAAACCTAATGCCACCATACTGACAATGGCTTCGTGTCCGCCTGATGTCTGGCTATAAATTGTCGGTTTAAACTTCATCTTCTTAAACCATGTATTGCTTCTTTCTCTTGCTGTGCCAGTGATAGGAATAATAAAAGGAATTTGAGCCCAGTCTGGTGTTTCTTTTTGTAATTCAGCACTAAAACTGCTTGCTTGAGTCGGAGCAATAACTGATAACGGAATTTCCCCTATCGGTTGAAAGCAGAGTCTCGCAGGCAAACTGGTTGGCATCGCACACAAAACAATATCCGCTTCATTCTCAATTAATCGCTCTATTGCTTTGGCTGGATCGCCAGTAGATAGCTTTAATTCCACTTTCGGATAGGTTAATCGAAAATCTCGTAGCAATTGAGGTAAGTGACTAAAGCTAGCTGTTACTGAACAAAATAATCGAATTTCGCCACTCAGTTCTTGGCTATCATCTTGTATATCGATACAAAACTGCTGCCACTGAGTTGAAATATTACTCGCCACATCTAATAGCTTCTTACCTGTTTCGGTTAACTCTACACGTCGGTTATCCCGCACAAATAAAGGCTTGCCAACTTGTTGCTCTAACTTCTGGATCTGTCGACTTAATGCCGATGGACTAATATGCATCGCATTGGCAGATTGAGAAAAATTCTGGCTACTGCAAATGTGAAGAAATAACTGCAATGTTTTGATATTCATAGGATCAAATCGCTATTTGTTGTGTTGTTGCATATTTTGCAATAAATAATTGTGAATATATCACTTTTCGCAACTTGTTCACTGTTTTAGTATGAGCTTAATGAGTTACAAACTCTTAACGGATAAATAATAAATAGGATATTTGAGATATGGCTAACTACTTCAACACTTTGAATCTACGTGAACAACTTGACCAATTGGGTCGCTGCCGTTTTATGGATCGTGAAGAATTTGCTCAAGAAGCAGATTACCTAAAAGGCAAGAAAGTCGTGATTGTTGGTTGTGGTGCACAGGGTCTAAACCAAGGTCTGAACATGCGTGACTCTGGTTTGGATGTGTCTTATGCGCTACGGCAGGCGGCGATTGATGAAAAACGTCAATCTTACAAAAACGCTAAAGACAACGGTTTCAATGTGGGTAGTTACGAAGATCTTATTCCTCAAGCTGATCTAGTGGTTAACCTTACTCCAGACAAACAACACACAAACGTGGTTGAAACTGTCATGCCACTAATGAAACAAGGTTCAGCGCTAGGCTATTCACATGGTTTCAATATCGTTGAAGAAGGCATGCAAATCCGTAAAGACATCACAGTCGTTATGGTTGCGCCAAAATGTCCGGGCACAGAAGTTCGTGAAGAATACAAACGTGGTTTTGGTGTTCCAACGCTTATCGCGGTTCACCCAGAAAATGATCCACAAGGTGACGGTCTAGAAATCGCAAAAGCATGGGCTGCAGCTACAGGTGGTCATCGTGCAGGTGTACTAGAGTCTTCTTTCGTTGCTGAAGTGAAATCAGATTTGATGGGCGAACAAACGATTCTTTGTGGCATGCTTCAAGCAGGTTCTATCGTATGCTATGAAAAAATGATCGCAGAAGGTCTAGACCCAAGCTACGCAGGTAAACTACTGCAATACGGTTGGGAAACCATTACTGAAGCATTGAAGTTTGGTGGCATCACTCACATGATGGATCGCCTATCAAACCCTGCAAAAGTAAAAGCGTTTGAATTGTCTGAAGAATTAAAAGACCTAATGCGTCCGCTTTACAACAAGCACATGGATGACATCATCAGCGGTGAATTCTCTCGTACCATGATGGCTGACTGGGCGAATGATGATAAAAACCTATTCGGCTGGCGTGAAGAAACAGGTCAAACGGCTTTTGAAAACTACCCAGAGTCTGATGTAGAAATCACTGAGCAAGAATACTTCGACAAAGGCATCCTAATGATCGCTATGGTTCGTGCTGGGGTTGAACTTGCGTTTGAAGCAATGACTGCATCAGGCATCATCGATGAGTCAGCATACTATGAATCACTACATGAATTACCGCTAATTGCGAATACGGTTGCTCGTAAGCGTCTATATGAAATGAACGTAGTAATTTCAGATACAGCAGAATACGGTAACTACCTATTTGCTAACGTAGCAACGCCACTACTTCGTGAGAAATTTATGCCAAGCGTATCAACAGATGTAATTGGTAAAGGTCTAAACGAAGAAAGCAACCAAGTAGATAATGCTCAGCTTATCGAAATCAACGATGCGCTACGTAACCACCCAGTTGAATGGATTGGTCAAGAGCTGCGTGGGTATATGAAGGATATGAAACGTATCGCCGTTGGCGGATAATTACTTGTTATATCATCGAATTTCGTTGTCGTTGGTGCTCATTGACTATCGTCAACTCCGCGCCAACTCCTAGAAATTCAAAGATATTCCTGCGTAATTGAATTTATAAATAAAAAGAAAGGCTTACCGTATGTGGTAAGCCTTTTTTGTTGGAACTGGATTTTAGACTCTGAACTTATTTTTCAGCTAGTTTTGCTTCTAGTTCTGCTAATTTGCTTTCTAGTTCATTCAGTTTTTGACGAGTGCGAAGAAGCACCTGAGTTTGAACGTCAAATTCTTCTCGTGAAACCACATCTAATTTATTCAGTTGACCTTGGATAACTTGGCGAACTTTTTGATCAACATCTGCACCTAAATCTTTTACAGGTTGAGGCATGGATTCGTGAATTTGTTTTGCGATTTGTTCAATTTTCTTTGCGTCAAACATAACTGGCTCCTAAAAGTAATAGCCGTATTTTAAGTAAATATAGTCAAAATGTCTTGGCTTCATTAGCACAAACTTAATGTCTAACTCACAAAGTTGCTCTTGGACTAATGGCAAAAGAGAATCCTAAAAGCATGCAAAAAATAAAGGCCACCACATTGGGTGACCTTTTATGTTTAGCTTAAAGCTTATGTTTAGCTGAAAGCGAATTAGTGTTTCGGTTGCTCTATTGCAGGAGCTGAAACGTTTTCCTCAAACTCTGGTAATGGTTTGTGCTCACTTGCTAGGTAGCTATAAATTACTGGCAATACAAACAAGGTAAATATTGTACCAATTGCTAAGCCAGCCACGATTACGATACCAATACTAAAGCGTTGTTCTGCACCGGCACCCGTTGCGTAAAGTAGCGGAATCAAACCTGCAATCATCGCAGCTGTTGTCATCAGAATCGGACGTAAACGCACTTTAGCTGATTCCATAACTGCTTCAATTTTCGATTTACCATGATGAAGCTGTTCTTCTTTCGCTACCTCACAAATCAAGATACCGTGCTTGGTGATCAGACCAACCAAGGTAATCAAACCAACCTGCGAGTATATGTTCATAGTTGCTGCGCCCCAAGCCAGAGCGATTAACGCACCACAAATAGCAAGTGGTACCGATACCATGATAACCAGTGGGTCTCGAACCGACTCAAACTGAATCGCCAATACCAAGAAGATGATCGCCAGTGCTAAACCAAAGGTTGCATACAGTGCGCTACCTTCCGTTACATATTGTCTAGCTTCACCTAAATACTCGTGGGCATAACCTAGAGGAAGGTGTGTTTGAGCAATGCTTTCAAACCAATCTACAGCTTGTCCCATTGATGCTGTTGGTGCTGGAACCGCACTGATATTGGCTGAGTTCAGCTGGTTTAAGTGAGGTAATGACAGAGGTTGAGCCACAACTTCAATATTCACTAATCCACTTAAAGCGACCGATTTGCCATTTGCAGAACGAACATAGTAACCATTCATCGATTCAGGATTTAGACGGTATTTACGTTCTACTTGAGGAATAACTTCATAAGAACGTCCATTTAAGTCGATGCGGTTAATATAACCATCCGACATCATGGTACCTATAGCGATAGCAATATCTTGCATAGTGACACCATACGCACCGGCTTTATCTTTATCGATGTTGATTTTCATCGTTGCCGAGTCAAAGTTTAAATCCAGTGTCGAATAAACAAAGAGCGGGCTCTTACCAACTTCGACCAAGATTTCACTCGCAATCTGGAATAAGCTCTCAAAGCTATTTGGTGTCGTGATAACAAACTGCATTGGTAAGCCTGAACCTGCGCCTGGCAATTCTGGTAACTGGAACGCAGAAATGTTCATACCTGGAATATCTTTCATTAACTGACCAACTCGGTCTGTCACTTCCGACTGGCTTGCTTCACGCTGACTCCATGGCTTCATTGATGCAATACCAAACGCTTGGTTGGTAGCAGGAACACCGGTGAACGCTTGTGCATATTCAACTTCAGGTTGATCGAGCAAAATATCGTTCACATCGTTCATGGTATTTTGCAGATAGTCTAAGTTAGCATTTGAAGGACCAGTACCGATCAATACTACTACGCCTTTATCTTCTGATGGTGCCAATTCTGAAGGAATGAATTTGAACAAGACGGGCAAGCTCAACATAACAATCACACCAAAAGCGATAAATACCGGACGATGTTGCATAACCGCACCGAGCATTCGTTCATAACGTTTGGTCATGCGATCAAGCACGCTATGCACCGTCATTTCAAAACGACTTGGCTGAGAGTGTTCTTTCAGCATTTTCGAACACATCATTGGCGAAAGCGTTAATGCGATGATACCGGAAACAAATACCGAACCCGCTAGCGTTAAGGCAAACTCTTTAAACAAGGAACCTGTAATACCACCCATTAAGGCAATCGGAGCATATACAGCGCCGAGCGTTAAGGTCATCGCAATAACAGGAACCGCAATTTCACGTGTACCAATAATTGCTGCACGGAATGGTGTTTCCCCGAGTTTTATGTGCCGGTCGACGTTTTCCAGTACCACGATGGCATCATCCACCACCAGTCCGATGGCGAGAACCATGGCGAGTAGTGTCATCAAGTTCCAAGAGAATCCCATCGCTTGCATCACTACGGCCACACCAACTAATGAAAGTGGAATGGTAATGATTGGAATGAGAACAGCACGGAATGAACCCAAGAATAAAGTAATTACCACCAAAACGATTAGAGCCGCTTCCGCAATGGTGTGAATAACTTCATTGATTGATTCGTTAATTGCTACCGTTGAATCGTAAAGCACACGCATTTGGATATTACTTGGTAAGTTTTTCTCTAACTCAGGTAATAAGGCCAAAATATCGTGTGCAATGTTGATCGGGTTTGCGGTTGGTGCAGCATCAATCGCCGCTACTACTGCTTCATCACCATTGGAGGTTGCGCGATAAGTGTCGTGGCTTTTTGCTAGGCTCACTTTGGCAATATCGCTTAAACGAACCACTTTGCCTTTATCCGCTTTAACTACAAGGCTTTCAAGTTCTTCTGTGTTTTCTACTTGAGTATTGGCGCTACCGTTATACAGAACGTATTCACCAGTCGCTTGACCTGTTGCTGATTGGTAGTTATTGGCATCTAAAATACCCATTACTTCCGTGGCAGTTAAATCAAATGCTGCCATTTTTTCAGGATCGAGCCAGATACGAAGAGCGTATTGTTGGCCGCCGTATAAGTTTACTTTCGATACACCGTTAACTGTAAATAGCTGCGGGTTGATTACACGTTGCAAGTAATCGGTGATCTGGCTTGAAACCAATTCATCAGAAGTAAAACCAATATATAGAACAGAAGTGGTTGAACCGGTCGACATGGTTACAGTCGGATCTTCCGCTTCTTTTGGTAATTGAGATCGTACTGAGTTGGTTTGCGCCAAAATATCGGCTAGCGCACCGTTCGGATCGGTATTTAGTTTCATCGTAACCGTAATGGTGGATGAACCGAGTACCGACGACGAGGTCATGTAATCAATATTATCGGCTTGAGCAATCGCCTGTTCCAGAGGCTGAGTAATAAAGCCTTGGATCAGGTTAGCATCCGCACCGTAATAGCTGGTGGTTACTGTCACCACAGTGTTAGTCATTTCTGGGTATTCACGAACTGACATTTTGAAGATGGCTTGAAAACCAAGCAATGCAATCAAAAGACTGATCGATACTGCCAGAACTGGACGTTTTATAAAAACATCAGTAAAGCGCATAAATTTAGCCTCCGATTACAGCATTGGGGTTTCAGCTGGTGGCGTAGTAGCATCACTTTCCACAATCTTCACTTTTGAGCCGTTACTTAAACGAACTTGCCCAGACGTCACAATGGTTTGTCCATCTTTTAGACCTTTAGTGATATGTGCGACACTGCCTTTACGTTCACCAACAGTTACCACTGCTTGCACGACACGTTTCACGTCATCTTTTTCTTCCAATACATAAATACTGTCACCGTAAAGGGTGTAAGTAATCGCTGTTTGAGGAACGATGATTTGGTCGTGAATGGTTGGCAATACAATGCTCGCACGGGCAAACATACCAGAGCGTAGTTCACCGTTGTTGTTTGGAATATTCGCTTGAACTTGAATCAAACCACTTTGAGCATCAACCGCCGGATCAATAGCGGTAATCGTACCTTCAAAGGTTTTGTCGGCATAAGCATCGACAACAATATTTACCTTTTGATCGACATGAATCAGGCTGATATCAGTTTGCGGAATAGTGAAACGTAAACGCATGGTGCTTACATCTTCTAAGCGAGCCACATCCATACCCGTTTCAAGGAATTGACCGAGGAACACGTTACGCAAGCCGACCGTGCCATCAAAAGGAGCGCTAACAGTACGGCGCTCAATAGAAGCTTGTAAGCTTGAGATGTCAGCTGAAAGAGAAAGGTAAGTTGCACGAGCTTCATCGTATGCTTCTTTGGAAACCGAACCTTTTTGATAAAGCTCTTTATAACGATTGAATTTAGCTTGTGCCGCAGGCAATTTAGCGCGGGTACTTTCGAGCTGTGCTTTTTCTACTTTTGAATCTACTTCAACTAAGCTATCGCCAGCTTTGACATTTAAGCCAGAATCAAAATTAATTTTGTCAATTTGGCCACTAGCTTGAGCCGTTAAAGTCACCCCTTGGATCGGTTCAATAAAGCCAATCGCATTAATGGTTGGAACCCAATCATCCTTGGTGATTTTTTCAATCGTTACTGGGAATTCGGGCTCTGGCAAGTTAGCCATATACTCTGCAATTTTCTGTTGTTTAAACATGTTAAAGCCGATCACACTACCAAAGAGTAGTAAGGCGACAATCAACATAACCAAAGTCCACTTTTTCATTCCGTTTTAACTCCGACTTTAATTGACAAAGGGAACAAGCATCGCTTTAAGTTTCTGTCATATTTCCTAGTGACACATCATCTAGTTACTTAGAGGCAATCTTGTTGCTATTTCATTATTACTTTTTGTATCTGATTCGTTTTTAGGCTCAGGTTTAATGTAGAATCACCGCATCCCAACTGGCTTCCATAGCTGCTTCTAAATCTGCTTCGGAAGCCGCATAACATCCCAACGCATTCTTTCTTGCTATGGATAAACTGACATCAAGGCTTAAACAGGCAAGCAGGTGGTTATCTAAAGGTTTAAAGACACCTTGCGATTTTCCTTCGTTAAACAGTGATTCAATTTTATGAAACAGTTTGCGTTCAAACTCTGAATCTCGGGTTGAATTAGTGGGTAAAGATTCGTACTGAATTCGGTTTAAAATCACATCCACTTCATTTTGAGTTGTCGCAATGAAGGTAATGTTCTTCCAAATTAAGCGGAATCTTTCTTTCAAACTCATATGATCTTCAACCCCGTCTTGTACTATGATCGCCACACGCTCTAAAACGTGAATGCGAACCGCTTCTACCAAGTCTTCTTTATCTTGGAAATAGCGATAAATCGTACCGGTTGCTACTCCTGCTTCCTTGGCTAATTTATGCATTGAAAGCCCTTGAAAGCCATTTTTTGCGATCATATGCTCAGCGGTATTTAAAATAAGCTGGCGTTTATCTACAGAAGAATGATGAGTAGAATCCATATTTAAAAATTATTCCGTATTTAATGTAGCGAGTGAACGTTCGTTCATTATAGATTTTAGTTAACATTTAGCTAATGATATTGCCAGTTTGAATTGTTTTGTTACAAACTGAATGTCTGCTGACGAATTTTCAAACAGTTGAGAAAAAGATGAGATTAAACCCAAGACAAGATGAAGCAGTGAAATTTGTTTCAGGGCCGTGTTTAGTGTTAGCTGGCGCTGGTTCAGGTAAGACGCGCGTGATCACCAATAAAATTGCTTATCTTGTTCAGCAGTGTGGTTATCAAGCGAGACATATCGCTGCGGTAACTTTTACCAATAAAGCCGCTCGTGAAATGAAAGAGCGTGTTGGGCAAACCTTAGGTAAGAAAGAATCCCGTGGTTTGATGGTCTCTACTTTTCATACTTTGGGTTTGAATATTATTCGTCGAGAATACAAAGCACTTGGTTTGAAGGCGGGATTTTCTCTGTTCGATGACCAAGATCAGTTGGCCTTACTAAAAGAACTCACCGAACAGCAAATTGATGGTGATAAAGATCTGTTGCGCCAGTTAATGAGCTGCATTTCCAACTGGAAGAACGACATGCTCACGCCTGAACAAGCAAAAGGGCAAGCGAGATCGGAACAAGAGCAGTTATTTGCATTTTGTTTTGAAATGTATGTGAATCAAATGCGAGCCTATAACGCATTGGATTTTGATGATCTGATCGCAATGCCAGTATTACTTCTAAAAACCAATCAAGAAGTGCGTGAACGTTGGCAGTCTCGCATTCGTTATTTGCTGGTGGATGAATATCAAGATACCAACACCAGCCAATATGAATTGGTGCGATTAATTGTTGGTGAGCGAGCGCGTTTAACCGTGGTTGGTGATGATGACCAGTCAATTTACTCATGGCGTGGTGCGCGTCCACAAAACTTAGTGTTGTTGAATCAAGATTTTCCGCAGTTAAAAGTGATTAAGCTTGAACAAAATTATCGCTCAACCAGTCGTATTCTACGTTGCGCCAATATCTTGATTGCCAATAACCCGCACGTTTTCGAAAAGACTTTGTTTTCTGAAATTCCTGATGGTGAAAAACTTAAACTTTTAACCGCAAAAAATGAAGAACATGAGGCGGAAAGAGTAACGGGTGAAATCATTGCGCATAAATTCTTAAATCGTACTGAATATAAAGATTATGCGATTTTGTATCGTGGTAATCATCAATCTCGCTTGATTGAAAAATCGTTAATGCAAAACCGTGTACCGTATAAAATTTCTGGTGGCACGTCGTTTTTTGCTCGTGCAGAAATCAAAGACATCATGGCTTACTTACGTGTGTTAGTTAACCCTGATGACGATAACGCTTTTTTACGCATAGTGAATACACCGAAGCGCGAAATAGGCCCTGTGACATTAGAGAAATTGGGTAGTTACGCCAACATGCGTGGTAAGAGTTTGTTTGAATCCAGTTTTGAATTGGGCTTAGAACAACATTTATCTGGCCGAGGATTGGAATCGCTAAGACGCTTTACCACTTGGATTGTGAAAATAGCCGACAACATTGAGCGTGGTGATGCCGTTGAAGCTGTTCGTTCGCTGGTGCGTGACATTAACTACGAAGATTGGTTGTACGAAACCTCTGCCAGTCCGAAAGCCGCTGAAATGCGCATGAAAAACGTGTCGGATTTGTATTCTTGGATAACGTCTGATTTAGAAGGCGATAACTACGATCAAGAAGTCAAAACGCTAAAAGAAGTCGTTCAGCGTTTAACTTTGCGAGACATGATGGAACGTGGTGAGGGTGATGATGATGCCGACCAAGTTCAGTTAATGACTCTCCATGCATCAAAAGGTTTGGAATTCCCTTATGTTTACCTGATTGGTGCTGAAGAAGGGATTTTGCCGCATCAAACCAGTATTGATGAAGACAATGTCGATGAAGAGCGTCGCTTGATGTATGTAGGTATCACAAGGGCGCAAAAGGAACTGACTTTTACCATGTGTCGCGAACGTCGTCAGTTTGGTGAATTGATTAAACCGACACAAAGTCGTTTTTTAGATGAATTGCCGTTTGATGATGTGGAATGGGAGTTGCAGAAGAAACCGCAAAGCCAAGAAGAACGTATGGAAAAAGGCCAAGCTCATATTGCGAACTTAAGAGCCATGTTTAATAAGAAGTAACCTGTTTCATTAAAACAACCGCATTCTTAAAAGAAGTGCTTAAAAACGATAGACGAAAAAGCCTAGCTGCTCACCGAACAGCTAGGCTTTGTGATTTTTAGGTGCTAATTTTATTCGGCTTATAAACCTGCCGCCATGTGTTCGATGGCCGCTTTGATTTCATCATCCGAACAATCCATACAGGTTCCTTTTGGTGGCATGGCGTTCAAACCCTCTAATGCATGCTTAATTAGAGTTTCTTCACCTTGAGCAACACGCGGAGCCCAATCTGCTGCATCTCCTTTTTTCGGTGCGCCACTCACGCCTGTACCATGACAAGCAACACAGAAAGTGCCGTACACGGTTGCACCATCACGAGGGCCTGATGGTGCGGCTGCTGGTTCGCTTCCTGCAAGGTAAACATCACCGACAGGTTGAATGCGTTCAGCTATCGCCGCACGTTCACTATCGCTAACTGTAGAGGCAAAAGAAAAAGATGAAAAAGCTAGGGTAGCGGTAACTAATATTAAGGTTGGGCGAATCATATCCATAAACTCACTCTATGCTTAGGTCTGCGACTTTGATAAATCTGATATTCTGGTAAATCTAAGACCTTGGTTGATCAAAAACAGTGGTAAAAGATTACCTATTTATCAGATGGTTTGTCTTATAGTTATCATTTTGTAAATAGAAGGTAATTGTATCCTGTAAATATGTTGCCATAAACCCTAAGATCACTGCGACATGGTTTGCGTCACATCCTAAACTTGTTTATTTTTCTATGAATTGCTGAAAAACACGCCAAACAGTAAAAAAAATTCAAAAAAAGCTAGACGACCAAGGGTGATATACGTATTATTCCACTCCGCCGATAGGGCATGCGCCCGTAGCTCAGCTGGATAGAGCGTTGCCCTCCGGAGGCAAAGGTCGAAGGTTCGAATCCTTTCGGGCGTGCCATTCGCAGCTCTGGAAGCATCGGTAAAAAACATTGGTGGCTATAGCTCAGTTGGTAGAGTCCCGGATTGTGATTCCGGTTGTCGCGAGTTCAAGCCTCGTTAGCCACCCCATATTAAGGTAGCCTAGAGCTTCCTGCTTTGATTAACGTCGAGGCGAAACTCAGTTCGGTGAATAGCGCAGCTTGGTAGCGCATCTGGTTTGGGACCAGAGGGTCGGGGGTTCGAATCCCTCTTCACCGACCACTTTATAAAGCCCTGATGATTCAGGGCTTTAAAAATTTATGGTGGCTATAGCTCAGTTGGTAGAGTCCCGGATTGTGATTCCGGTTGTCGCGAGTTCAAGCCTCGTTAGCCACCCCATTATTTAGGTAGTTTCAAACTTCCTGCTTCTAAAGCGAAACGCTTTTAGTTAAGCAAAAGAATTCGGTGAATAGCGCAGCTTGGTAGCGCATCTCCGGCTCTTGGGAATAAGCGGACCAGAGGGTTGACCCTCGGAAAGTATCCTAAAAGCGAAAACAAAACTCGGTGAATAGCGCAGCTTGGTAGCGCATCTGGTTTGGGACCAGAGGGTCGGGGGTTCGAATCCCTCTTCACCGACCACTTTTGAAAAAGGTTCAGTATTCGTACTGAACCTTTTTTCGTTTTAAGCCCCGACGGGTCGTGGGTTCGCCTGATGTTTGAATCTGGCTCTTCACCGACCACATTAAAAAAGCCTCATCAGAAATGATGAGGCTTTTTTGCATTTTAAGCCCCGAGAGTCGGGGGTTCGCCTGATGTTAGAATCTTGGCTCTTCACCGACCACTTTTGAAAAAGGTTCAGTATTCGTACTGAACCTTTTTTCGTTTTAAACCCCGACGAGTCGGGGGTTCGCTTGATGTTAGAATCTGGCTCTTCACCGACCACCTTAAAAAGGCCGCATCATTTGATGCGGCATTTTTGCATTTTAAGCCCCGACGAGTCGTGAGTTTGCTTGATATTAGAATCTTGGCCCTTCACCAAAAACACATTAATAAAAATGCGGATTTCCTGCATTTAAAACCGCATCTTGGCAGTGATTTTTATTGTTATCTTGTTAACTTATTGCAATTTATCTGCCATACCCGTCCCAAATTTTATTCTCATCTGTGATCGGCTGTTTATTTTTGAAGCATAGTTTGTGCGGATTGTTGTTTTCTTAGCAATATTATCTATTATCTGTTGAATTTTTGTTAAGGTGTGCGCTTTTATTCGCTTTTTTTAAGATTTAATCTTTTATGCGATTGCAATTTAATTAAATCTTTGTCAAATTCAGTTACACAATTCGAGTTTCCTCTCACAAAACTGAGGGAATTGCAGCGAATGGATTCGTTTTTACAGACAAGGCAGAAAGCTGTCATAGCAGTAGAGGTCTGGCAATGCCACTTTTAGAAGTTAAAGATCTGCGCATTGAATATCCGTCACGTCACGGTGTTCATGCAGCAGTAAAATCCCTTTCATTTAATATCGAGCGCGGCGAAATTGTTGGCGTTGTTGGTGAATCTGGTGCAGGTAAATCAACCGTTGGTAATGCTGTTATTGATCTATTGAGCCCTCCTGGCCGTATTGCTGGTGGTGAAGTTTTTCTTGATGGTGAGAAAATTTCAGGTTTGACTCCAGAAAAAATGCGCGTGGTTCGTGGCTCAAAAATTGGATTTATTTTCCAAGATCCAATGACATCTCTTAATCCTCTTTTCACCGTAGAACACCAATTGACTGAAACCATCCATGCCAATATGAAGGTGTCAGAAAAAGAGGCTTATGAGCGTGCTTTGAATTTAATGAAACAGGTGGGCATTCCTCAACCTGAAAACCGCTTAAAGCAATATCCTCACCAATTTTCTGGTGGTATGAGACAGCGTGTGGTTATTGCGATTGCTTTGGCGGGTGAACCCGATTTGATTATTGCCGATGAACCAACAACGGCACTGGATGTATCTATCCAAGATCAAATTCTTAATCTTATCCGTGAGTTATGTGTCAAAAATAACGTGGGTTGTATGTTGGTAACGCATGACATGGGCGTGGTATCGAATGTTACCGATAGAGTAGCTGTAATGTACCGCGGTGATTTAGTGGAATTTGGCCCAACTGCAAAAGTATTGGGTACACCAGAGCACAAATACACTCGCAGCTTGATTTCAGCCGTGCCTCGTTCAGATCGTAAATTCGACCGTTTCCCATTGGTGAGTTACATCGAAGAAGCGCATGAACTTGAGCCGTTAGATGTGAAAACACACTGGTTAGGTCAAAGCCAAGATCAGCGTGAATACACAGGCCCATTACTGAGTGTGGAAAATGTGAGTCTGCGTTTTACCACTAAAGATTCTTTCTTCGAGTCTCGCCGTGAATACGTTCAAGCTTCAAATAATGTGAGCTTTGAAGTGCATGAAGGTGAAACATTTGGCTTAGTGGGTGAATCAGGTTCAGGTAAATCAACGATTGCTCGTGTTATTGCCGGTTTATATGCACCAAACGAAGGAAGAGTGACCTTTGAAGGGATGGATTTAACGGCAATTAAATCTGAAAGTGAGCGTCGTCCGTTCCGTCGTCAAATGCAAATGGTGTTCCAAAACCCATATACGTCAATGAACCCTCGCATGAAGATCTTTGACATCATCGCTGAGCCAATTCGTTTTCATAAATTAACCAAAGATGAAAATGAAACACGCCAGATCGTGAATGATCTTTTAGATCACGTAGGTTTGGGCCGTATGGCGGGTGTGAAATATCCTCATGAGTTTTCTGGTGGCCAGCGTCAACGTATCTCGATTGCTCGTGCATTAGCGACTCGTCCACGTTTATTGATTTGTGATGAACCAACTTCTGCACTGGATGTATCGGTTCAGGCACAAATCTTGAATCTTCTTAAAGACTTACAAGATGAGCTGAACTTAACCATGTTATTTATCAGCCATGATTTACCTGTAATTCGTCAAATGTGTGACCGAATTGGGGTGATGAAAATGGGGCAATTACTGGAAGTATCCCCAACAGAACAACTGTTTACTGACCCTCAACATGAATACAGTAAGCAATTGATTTCTCTAATGCCTGAATTTACGGGCTTGAGAGATGACTTGAAAATCGCTTAGTTGATTTTCACACAAATATACAAAAACAACACAACATTACACTCATAAAAACAAGGGATAAATCCCGCATGAAGGAGTTATGCAAATGAAAATGATGAAGACCAAGTTGGCGCTTGCTTTGATGGCAGCAGGTTTAAGTTTTAGTGCTTTAGCGGCTGATATCACTGTGGCTTACGATGCGGATCCAGTATCCCTTGACCCACAAGAGCAATTGTCTGGTGGTACGCTTCAACTTTCTCATATGACTTTTGATCCACTAGTTCGTTATACCCAAAAGCTAGACTTTGAACCTCGCCTAGCAACCAAATGGGAGCGAATTGATGATCAAACTATGCGTTTCCACTTACGTCAGGGTGTGAAATTCCACTCTGGTAATACCATGACTGCAGACGATGTGATCTGGACTTTCCAACGTCTGAAAAAGTCTCCTGATTTCAAAGGTATTTTCACACCATTTACTGATATGGTAAAAGTGGATGACAATACCATTGATATCAAAACTGATAAGGGTTACCCGCTTGTTCTTCAAACGGCTACCTACATCTTCCCAATGGATAGCAAGTTCTATTCAGAGTCTCCAGATAAAGGCGCTATCGTGAAAAACGGTAACTCTTTTGCGTCTACAAATGAATCTGGTACTGGCCCGTTCATCGTATCTTCTCGTGAACAAGGCGTAAAAGTAGAATTCACTCGTTTCAATGATTACTGGGATAAAGATACAAAAGGCAACGTTGATCACCTAACACTGAAACCAATCAAAGAAAATGCAACTCGCGTAGCGGCACTTCTTTCTGGTGGTGTAGATATGATTGCTCCAGTTGCGCCTAACGATCAGCAACGTGTGAAAGATTCTGAAGGCTTCGACCTTGTGACTCTACCGGGTACTCGTCTAATTTCTTTCCAACTAAACCAAAACAGCAACCCTGCGTTTAAAGATCCTCGCGTTCGCCAAGCGATTGTTTATGCAATCAATAACGAAGGTATCGCAAAACGTATCATGCAAGGTTTTGCAACTACTGCTGGTCAACAAAGCCCAGAAGGTTACGCTGGTTACAACCCAGATCTAAAACCTCGCTATGACTTGAAAAAAGCTCAAGAGCTAATGAAAGAAGCGGGTTACGAGAAAGGTTTCACTGCGACAATGATTGCACCGAACAACCGTTATGTTAACGATGCGAAAATTGCTCAAGCAACATCAGCAATGCTTTCAAAAATCGGTATCAAGGTTGATCTAAAAACTCTACCTAAAGCGCAATACTGGCCTGAGTTTGATAAATGTGCGGCAGATATCTTGATGATGGGTTGGCATGCAGATACAGAAGATTCAGCTAACTTCACTGAATACCTAACTATGACGCGTAATGCGGATACAGGTAAAGGTCAATACAACTGCGGTTACTACTCAAACCCAGAAGTAGACAAACTAGTGAACGAAGCTAACGTGAATACAGATCCTGCAGCTCGTGCTAAGCAACTACAAGAAGTTGAAGCGATTTTGTACAAAGACGCAGCGTTTGTTCCTCTACACTGGGAAAACCTATCTTGGGCAGCGAAATCTAACGTTCACATCGAGCCTATCGTGAACGCAATGAACTTCCCATACTTTGGTGACCTTGTTGTTGATGAAAAATAATCTGAGCGATTTCGCTGAGTTTATTTAGCTCGTTAACCTTAATATCTATGCCTCTTTTCTGTAATTTTGTTTGTGGTTTTGCAGATTAGGGGCCTAGCTAAGGTACAAAAATTATTAAAGCAATAACGGTTATTTCTTCTTTTTATCCTCTTTATAAATAAAACAGTTAAAAAAGACGTAAATAACTATTTGGAAAAGCTGACGCCGTTTTGTTCAGCGATATATGGATTTTTTTAAGGGGCAAGGAATGTTTACGTTTCTGGTCAAGCGCCTGTTTCAGGCACTGATAGTGATGTTTGTGATCAGTTTGGTTGCATTTTCCATACAAGATAACCTAGGTGACCCGTTGCGTGAATTGGTCGGCCAGTCGGTTTCTCAAGCAGAGCGTGATGCTATGCGTGATGAAATGGGGCTGAATGATCCGTTTGTAGTGAAATACCATCGTTTTATCGTGAATGCTTTGCATGGCGATTTAGGGACATCTTATTTTTTCAAGAAACCAGTTGTTGATATTATTTTGAACAAGCTGGTGGCGACATTAGAACTTGTGTTTGGTGCCTCGTTAATTATTGTTTTCGCCTCTATTCCTCTTGGCGTGTATTCGGCAATTCACCCGAAAAGTATTTTTACTAAAGTGATCATGAGTTTAAGTAGTATCGGTATTTCGATTCCGGTGTTCTTAACCGCTATTATTTTGATGTATATCTTCTCGATAGAACTCGGTTGGCTGCCGTCTTATGGGCGAGGCGACACTGTACACGTTATCGGTATTTGGGATTCTGGCTTCTTCACTTTAGATGGTCTAGCGCATTTAGTTCTGCCTTGTATTTCTTTGGCTTCTATTATGTTGCCGTTGTTCATTCGCCTTGTTCGTTCTGAAATGTTGGAAGTACTGGGTTCGGAATACATCAAGTTCTGTCGAGCAAAAGGCTTGGCAATGAACAAAATCTATTACCAACACGCACTGAAAAACACCATGCTGCCAGTATTAACAGTGGGCGGTGTGCAAATCGGTACTATGGTGGCGTACACCATTTTGACTGAAACTGTATTCCAGTGGCCGGGTACTGGTTTCCTTTTCCTTGAAGCGATTAACCGTGTAGATACACCGCTAATTACCGCATACGTTATTTTTGTAGGCTTAATTTTCGTTGTGACTAACACCATCGTGGATCTACTTTACGGACTGGTTAACCCAACCGTGAACATTACTGGAAAAGGAGCGTAATCATGAGTACTTCAATTTCATCTGTTGCTCCTAGTCGTTGGGAGCGATTCAAGCAATCAGACCTTATTTACTATTTTAAGCGCGATAAAGTCGCCATGGTGAGCTTTGCAGTATTTGTGTTTTTTGTTATCGCAGCACTGTTGTCACCTTGGATTGCGCCAACAAACCCATATGATCTGACTTCTATTGATATTATGGATTCAGAACTACCGCCATCGTGGATGGATGGTGGTGTGCCGTCATTCTGGTTAGGTACGGATGACCAAGGTCGTGATATTTTCTCAACCATTTTATACGGTTCTCGTTTATCGCTGATGATTGGTTTCTGTGCGGTAGCGGTGCAACTTATGTTGGGTATCATTATCGGCTTATCAGCGGGTTACTTCGGTGGTCGCATTGATAGCTTCTTGATGCGTTTTGCAGATGTGCAGTTATCTTTCTCAACCATGATGGTAGCAATTATTGTATCGGCAATTTTCAAAGCCAGTTTTGGTGGTGAATTCTTTAGCCAATATGCGGTAGTCATGCTGATTGTAATTATCGGTATTGCTGAATGGCCACAATATGCACGTACTATTCGTGCATCGGTTTTGGCTGAGAAGAAGAAAGAATATGTAGAAGCGGCACGAGTAATGGGTTTTCGTTCTCCACGCATCATGTTCCGCCACATTCTGCCAAACTGTTTATCGCCAATCTTGGTTATCTCAACGGTTCAAATTGCGAATGCGATCATGTCAGAAGCAGCACTTTCATTCCTAGGTTTAGGCTTGCCAGTGGATCAACCGTCTCTAGGTTCTTTGATTAGCATCGGCTTTAACTACATCTTCTCTGGTTCATGGTGGATTACCGTGTTCCCAGGCATTGTGCTAGTGACTATCGTTTTGGTGATTAACCTACTAGGTGACTGGTTGCGTGATGTGTTCAACCCTAAACTGTACAAGGGCTAATCCTCTTCGTAATTGGGGCTGCAGCTTTGTTGGCAAATGTCGATAAAGTGATTGTTTTATTAGTGACAATTTCCGTATGATGAAACCGCATAACTGTTTTATGGTTATGCGGTTTTTTTGTCTCATAACATCAGATCAAAACAAAAGGAAAAGCTATGTTGCGTTTGGCGATTATTGGAACTAACTGGATTACAGAGCGCTTTGTTCAAGCTGCATTAGAAGTAAAAGAGTTTGAATTGACGGCAGTGTATTCTCGCACGCAACAAAAAGCGCAAGAGTTTGCTGCGCCATTTAATTCTCAAGCGGTGTGCTTTACCGACTTACAAGAAATGGCAAAAAGTGACGCATTTGATGCTGTGTATATCGCTAGCCCGAACTCATTGCATTATGAGCAAAGTGTTTTGATGCTACAGCATGGTAAACATGTGATTTGTGAGAAGCCAATCGCATCGAACATTACTCAAGCCGAGCATATGTTCCAAGTGGCAGATGAAAACAATGTCGTATTGTTTGAAGCCTTTAAGACGGAATATCTACCAAACTTCAAATTGATTCATGAGCATCTACCTAAGCTTGGCCGAATCCATAAAGCCTTTATTAATTACTGCCAATATTCATCTCGTTATCAGCGTTATTTAGATGGTGAGAATCCAAACACCTTTAATCCAGAGTTCTCAAATGGCTCGATTATGGATATCGGTTTTTACTGTGTATCCAGTGCGGTTGCTTTGTTTGGTAAACCAGCTGTAATTAATGGTGAAACAGTAAAAGCGAGTGCTTACTTACTTGATTCAGGTGTAGATGCACACGGTACTGTGGTTTTGGAATATAAAGATCACGATGTAGTGCTTTCTCACTCAAAAGTGTCGGATTCAAATATCCCAAGCGAAATCCAAGGTGAAGCTGGTTCTATCATCATGGAGCACATTTCTGAGTGCGATCATATCGTGTTGAAATTACGTGGTGAAGAGCCTCAAACTTTCAAAGTGCCACAAGTTGAAAACACCATGACGTATGAAGCGAGCTACTTTGCTGAGCAAATCAAACAAGGCAAATTGTGTGAAAAAGCCAAACAGCGTGCGTTAGCTGTTTCTGCGATTTCAACAGAAGTGAGAAAACAGACAGGCGTGGTTTTCCCTGCGGATAAATAATTTTTCTCAGATCTCTTAAATGAAAAAACGGTACTGATTCAATTAAGTCAGTACCGTTTTTATAAGGTGTTATGTGATAGTAACTTTAGCGACAATTGGCTTAGTTACTGATACGAATATAAAAGCCCAGCATGCTTTCTTTATCTTCAAAACTCGCTCGACTGCCTAATGCGATATTTTCGGTGAAATAGTAATTAAGCTCTGCACCCGTTTGTAAGTAAGTGCGGTCGTAAGCGTATTTCGCGCCTATATCGAAGCCAGTATCTACATTTTTAGCTAATGAATAACGTAATCCTGTAGAAGCTGCTAGACCAAGGCTTTGATCTTCATAATCAACATGATGTCCAATGTTTTCAGCTTCATCGCTTTTGTCACGGTCTTTATACCAGTCAAAGCTCATGTCTCCGCCGATCACAAAGTCCAGGTCAGGATTAACAGGAATGCGGTACAAACTACCTAAAGTAAAATCACTTTGGTTGAATTTAGTGCCATAGCCATCATCGCCATTCGGGAAATCACCATCGCTCAAAAACTGATTTCGGTAGTGACCGGTAATAATCACTTTCTCGTTCAGCATATAACTGCCGCCGAGTTTGATGTCTAAACCATCTTCTTGAATACCTGCGCCAATTTGTAAATTGTTGTAGTTATAAGGCGTGTTATAAGCGCGATAATCTGGGTTGGTTAAACTGGTGATCGGCGTCCCTGTCCAGTACGAAATTAAAGAAAAAAGCAAAATGAACATGAAGGTGTTCGCTCCAAAAAAACAGCTAATAAATAGAAACGTGAATAAATTAAAATGTTTATAAATTGAAAAAACTGGTGAAGGTTTAACTCACCAGTTTCGATTCTCAATATTAGAAACGAACATTAAAAATGAATAGGAAGGCTTCGCGGTCGCCACCGATACCGGTATATTCAATCGTTGATGAGAAGTATTTGGTCACATCAAGCGAAACACCAACAATGCCAGACCAATAATCTTGGTTTTCTTGGTGAACACTGAAAGGAACACCATTATCTGGATTATCAGGAACAGCTTTCATCTCATCTAGGCTAAAACTACCTGAAATATCTTGGTCGATTTTCATGTAAGCAGCACCAGTGTATAGCATCAGACGTGTGCCATAATCCATGTCAAAGCGATACCCAACACGTGGTTGAACATTAATGGTTTGACCGTCGATGGTGGTTTTGTGCATGTGCGTTTGAGTGTAAGTCACAGGAATGGTGTAAAACCAGTCGTTGTAACCGCCTGCAATTAAGGCACCAAAGGTATAGGTATAGCCATCAATCTCTGGCGATGCATGTATAGAAATATCATCACCTGGATGTTTATTCCGACAAATAAATCTATGTTTTTGACAAAATGCGGTTTGGTGTATGCCGTTCATAATTCTTTGGCCGCCAACCGTCATATCAAGATCGGCTTCACCGTTTAGTTTACCGACAGTACCGAAGACATTTAGAAAAGGTAAAACCCAAGCATCAATTTTTAGCTGTGGAGTTTTGCTTTCGGTGTAGAAGTTATCAAAATGGAATAGGTCGTAGTCAATATCCTGCATTGGAATGCTAAGCTTATCTTTATTTAAAAGCTTATTAGCTCCTACACGAATATCACTAATTTTTTGGTGTTGACGAACTTGGCTATATAAAAAACTGATACCAAAAGGCAAAGGTAAGTCATAGCCATTGTAAACTGCTTGTTGACCGCCAAAAGGGAGGATGTGATTCCAGACTTCTTTATTCTTTTTTTCGTATTTGCTTTGTTGAGGTTCGACAGAAGAATCTAATGGCTCTTGGGTTGGAACGTCTGAACGGGATGAATCGCTTGGTTGAGAAAGCAGTACGCTTTTAACTTCTTTAACTTCAGCGTGAGTCGTTGCGCTTAATGTCAAAAGAGACAGTATCGAAAAAAGAGCGCACATTGTTTTTGTAGCAAAATTAAATTTCATTTGATGATTGTTTTATAAAAGTTGATGAACAAACGGCTGGTTGAATTCCATACGCAAGGTATTAGCCATTCGCTCGTAAAAGCAATGAATCATCCTATTCATAAGTTGTTATAGAGCATGTATATCTAAATTATTCGGTTATATACAAAAGTAATCTCAAGATTCTCTGAATTTATAAATGACTTGAAATCACTTAGGTATATATCTGAAAACAGTATAAAATTTCGACATTCGTTTCATTAGAAAAACGACAAAGTTCCAAAAAACAAATAACCCCAAGTACATCAATACTTGAGGTTATGGAGTGCGTTCGAAAAATAAGCAAATCGCTTATCTCATGGTTACAAACTCCTCGGAGCCTGTAGGGTGAATCGCAACAACAGCATCGAAATCAGCCTTGGTTGCGCCCATCTTCATCGCCACACCAAAGCCTTGAATCATTTCATCGACCGCAAAGCCGATACCGTGCAAACCGACGACTTTTTCATCAGATCCTGCACAAACGAGCTTCATTTTACACGGTTGACGGTGTTGTGTCACGGCCGTATACATTGCGGTAAAACCAGACTTATAAACTTTCACGTTGTCAGCGCCGTATTGGTCGATCGCTTGTTGCTCAGTCAAACCAATAGTACCAATCGGTGGATGGCTAAACACAACGGTTGGAACTAGGTTGTAATCCATCTTAGCGTCAGTCTTATTATTGAATAAACGCTCTGATAATTGACGACCCGCTTTAACCGCAACTGGCGTTAATTCAATACCGCCTTCCATGATATCGCCAACACAGTAAATGCCGCTAACATTGGTTTCTTGGTATTCATTAACCTTGATATAGCCGCGTTCGTTGGTTTCTACACCCGTTGCGCTTAGGTTAATTGCATCTGTTGCAGGATGACGACCAATTGCCCAAATCAACGTATCAACGTTTTGACTTTGACCGTTTTCTAAATGAAGCGTTAAGCTGCCGTCTGCCTCTTTCACTACTTCTTTTGGAATTGAATGAGTATGAAGCGTTGGACCTTCAGTGTTCATCACTTCAACTAAGGTATCGATGATCATTGGATCGAAAGAGCGCAGTGGTGACTCTTTACGTACAAATAAATGCGTTTCGCTGCCTAGTGCGTGTAGAACGCCAGCAATTTCCACCGCAATGTAACCTGCGCCAACAATCGCAACACGTTTTGGTTGTTCAGTTAAATCAAAGAAGCCGTTTGAATCAATACCGTATTCTGAACCCGGAACATTAGGAATGGTTGGGCGACCGCCAGTAGCAATCAGAATATGATCAGCTGTGTATTGCTCACCGTTTACTTCTACTGTGTTTGCAGAAACAAAGCGGGCAAAACCACGGATCACTTCAACCTTGTTGTTACCTAAAACACGGTCATAAGACTCATGGATTCGGCCAATGTAGGCTTGGCGACTTTCAACTAACTTGCTCCAGTTCAAGCCTTTCGCTTCAACATCAAAACCATAATCTTTCGCGTAAAGGTGAATAGCTTCAGCAATTTGCGCACCGTGCCACATGACTTTTTTCGGCACACAGCCAACGTTCACGCAAGTTCCGCCCAGATCTTTTGCTTCAATTAGCGCAACTTTCGCGCCGTACATTGCCGCACGGTTAGCAGAAGCAATGCCGCCACTGCCGCCACCAATACAAATATAATCAAAATGCTTTGCCATTCTGTTCTCCATCACTGATTTGGTTTTGCACCGATGATTTATCTCGATGCTATTGATTCATTACTCTGGAACAATTTTTTATTCAGGAACTATTTACTCAGGAACAATCCACTCAACTTTATAATGACCCGTTGACGGTGCAATTGCTTCTTTTAGCAAAGGCAGAATTGTGTTCATTTGGCTTTCTAATTTCCACGGTGGGTTAATCACAATCATGCCTGAAGCTGTCATGCCTCGCTCGTTACTGTCGGGCGAAACACCAAGTTCAATCTGTAGAATTTTACGAATATCGAGATTTTCCAAGCCCTTAATCATGTCGTCGATAGTTTGACGATACACGACAGGATACCAAATTGCGTACACACCGGTAGACCAACGCTTATAACTTTGTGCGATAGATTTCACTACATCCTGATATTCGTGAGCTAGCTCATAAGGAGGATCAATCAGCACCAAACCTCGGCGTTCTTTTGGTGGCAAACAGGCTTTCAAATGCTCGAAGCCATCTTTCTGATGAATGCTTACTTGGCGATCACGATGAAATTCTTGCTGCAAAAGCGGGAAGTCACTTGGGTGCAATTCTGTTAACACCATGCGATCTTGCGGACGTAAGTGAGCACGTGCTACGCGTGGAGAACCCGGATAGTAACGAAGTTCATCATCACCATTAAGTTGTTGAATCGCAGAAATATAGCTTTGAACTTCTTCTGGTAAATCTTTACCCCAGATACGCGCAATGCCTTGTTTGTA
Organism: Vibrio sp.; assembly: GCA_047975485.1. Lineage (GTDB taxonomy): Bacteria > Pseudomonadota > Gammaproteobacteria > Enterobacterales > Vibrionaceae > Vibrio. The sequence continues at coordinate 24,039 of JBKEDP010000025.1, forward strand.
TTCGCCCGTTTTTTCTGACCATTCATGGGTCAAATCGTAACGGCCAACACCTGAATGCGTATCGTGGTAAACGAAAGGTTTTTCTTTTTGTTGAAGCGCATTCAAAATCAGGCTTTGAACAATATGTTTAACCACATCAGCATGGTTGCCAGCATGAAAACTATGGCGATAACTTAACATGACTTATCTCGTAAAAAAGGGAACGAACTGGCGCACATGATACCTAAGTTAGAGCGGATGCGTAAGAAAAGTAGTCAGTTAATCATTTATTACTTATCTCACCATTGAAATATGACACTTTGAACTTCATCTACTATTTATTATTTATAAAGTATTAAAGCGATCCTTTACCTAAATTTAAGGAAGAATGATGTCTAATCCATTGCTTACATTTACCGATTTACCTCCTTTTTCACAAATCAAACCAGAACATGTTCAGCCAGCGATTGAACAAGCGATTGCAGATTGCCGCGCTCAAGTTGAGAAAGTGCTAGAAAGCGATTCATATAACTGGGCAACGATTTGCGAGCCATTAACAGAAACTGATGATCGACTAAGCCGCATTTGGTCACCAATCAGTCATTTGAACTCTGTGAAAAACAGCGCTGAATTGCGTGAAGTGTATGAAGCATGTTTGCCGCTTCTTTCTGAATACGGCACTTGGGTTGGTCAGCACAAAGGTTTGTATGAAGCCTATAAAGCGATTAAAGCGAGTGATGAATTTGCAACCCTAACTGCAGCACAGCAAAAATCTATCACTGATGCACTTCGTGATTTTGAACTATCGGGTATTGGTTTGCCGCTTGATCAGCAAAAACGTTATGGTGAAATCAGCAAGCGTTTGTCTGAACTAGGTTCAACATTCTCAAATAACGTGCTTGATGCGACTATGGGTTGGACAAAGCACATCACCGATGAAAAAGAATTAGCAGGCATGCCAGAATCTGCAATGGCGGCAGCAAAAGCGAATGCAGAAGCAAAAGAATTAGATGGCTGGTTATTAACGCTAGAAATGCCATCTTACATTCCAGTGATGACCTATTGTGACAACCAAGCACTGCGCCAAGAAATGTATGAAGCCTTTGTAACTCGTGCTTCTGACCGTGGACCAAATGCAGGTAAATGGGATAACACAGAGATCATTGCGGAAGAATTAAAACTGCGCCACGAAATCGCACGTTTGTTGGGTTTCAATTCTTATGCTGAAAAATCCCTTTCAACCAAAATGGCAGAATCGCCAAGCCAAGTATTAACTTTCTTGAACGATCTGGCTGCCAAAGCAAAACCACAAGGCGAGAAAGAAGTAGAAGAACTTCGCCAATTTACTGAGCAAGAATACGGTATTACCGATCTCAACTTATGGGATATTTCTTACTACAGCGAAAAACAAAAGCAGAAGTTATTCCAAATTTCTGACGAAGAACTGCGCCCATATTTCCCAGAGCAAAAAGTGGTAGCGGGTTTATTTGAAGTGCTGAACCGTGTGTTTGGTATGTCGGTAACAGAAAAGCAAGGTGTTGAAACTTGGCATGAGTCAGTGAAATTCTTTGAAATTACTGATGCTCAAGGCAATTTGCGTGGCAGTTTCTACCTTGATTTATACGCCCGTGAACACAAACGTGGCGGTGCATGGATGGATGAATGTCGCGTTCGTCGCACGCTAGAAAATGGTGAAATTCAATCGCCAGTTGCTTACCTAACTTGTAACTTCAACAAACCAGTGGGTGATAAGCCTGCGCTATTTACTCACGATGAAGTAGTGACTTTATTCCACGAATTTGGTCACGGTATTCACCACATGCTGACTCAAGTTGAAGTGGCTGCGGTTTCTGGTATCAACGGTGTGCCTTGGGATGCCGTTGAGCTACCAAGCCAATTCTTAGAAAACTGGTGTTGGGAAGAAGAGGCGTTGGCGTTCATTTCTGGTCACTACGAAACAGGCGAACCGCTTCCAAAAGCAATGTTAGATAAAATGCTAGCAGCGAAAAACTTCCAATCTGCGATGTTTATTTTGCGCCAGCTTGAATTCGGATTGTTCGATTTCACGCTACACTCGCAATACGATCCTGAGATTGGTGCAAAAGTGCTAGAAACTTTGGCGGACGTGAAATCAAAAGTCAGCGTATTGCCTGCTTTAGAATGGAGCCGTTTCTCGCACGCATTCAGCCATATTTTTGCTGGTGGTTACAGCGCTGGTTACTACAGTTACTTATGGGCAGAAGTGCTTTCAAGTGATGCGTATTCTCGCTTTGAAGAAGAGGGCATTTTCAACAAAGAAACTGGTCAAAGCTTCCTAAATAACATTTTGGAAATGGGCGGCAGTGAAGAACCAATGGAGCTATTCAAACGCTTCCGTGGCCGTGAACCACAAATTGATGCGTTATTGCGTCACGCAGGAATTGGAGCAGAATAGTCTTCGTTCTTGAACTTACAGCTTTGTTGACGGCGCTCACTGTAAGTCCAATAACTTTGACTATTAATCATTAATAAATCGAAGCGAGAAATGCAGATTGTGTTTCTCGCTTTTTTCATTTTATTCACCGCTGAAAACGTGCAGAATTCAGCTATAAATATGTAAAAACATAAGGTTTGAATAATGTTATTGATGGCCCTCAAAGGCGCGTTTGTTTCGGGGAGTTTGATTGTTGCAATAGGCAGCCAAAATGCGTTCTTGTTGAAGTCTGGTTTGAAAAATAATCATCCAATGCTGGTGGCGACCATTTGCTTTTTAGGGGATGTATTACTGATCAGCACAGGCGTGTTAGGTGTCGGTGCATTATTAAAAAGTTCGCCTTTGATGACGCAAATTCTTACCATCTGTGGCGTGCTATTTTTGCTTTGGTATGGTTTTCTTTCCGCAAAATCCGCATGGAAAGGGCAAAGTCACTTAGATATTGATAATGCCGAAGTGAGCCGTAATTGGGTTAAAGTTGCCTTAATGACTTTGGCGATGACTTTCCTTAATCCACACGTTTATTTAGATACCATTGTTGTTCTAGGCGGCATTACCTCATCTTTAAGTTTCGATGAAAAACATTGGTTCCTTGCGGGTGCACTGACCGCATCAGCTATTTGGTTTTACGGTGTCGCTTATATTGCCAAAAAACTGATCCCTTTATTCGCTAGCCCTAAAACATGGCGAATTTTAGATTCAATTATTGCCATCATTATGTTCTCAATTGCGTTTGGATTGGTGAGGACTTTGCTGGTGGATTTTGCTTAAACAATAGTTCAAAACAAAAAAAGACTTCCTTCATTCTCGCCAACTGAGAAATCGGAAGTCTTTTAGTTAAGGGAAACTTTTTACGTTCAATTAATTACGAGAACTGATTCATGGTATTGTTTTCACCAGATGCTTTCAGAGCTTGCTCGCCTGAGAAGTATTCTTTGTGATCATCACCGATGTTTGAACCAGACATGTCTTGGTGCTTAACAGAAGCTAGACCTTGACGGATCTCTTTACGTTGAACGCCTGCAACATAAGCCAACATGCCTTGCTCACCGAAGTAGTCTTTCGCCAAGTTATCAGTTGAAAGCGCTGCTGTGTGGTACGTTGGTAGCGTGATCAAGTGGTGGAAAATACCTGCTTGAGCTGCTGCGTCACGTTGGAAGTTTTGGATTTTCTCATCTGCTTCCAATGCTAGTTCTGAACCATCGTAAACTTGCTTCATTAGCTGATCACGGTCGTATGCAGAAACGTCTTTACCTTCTTCAGACCATGCATCAAACACTTGTTGACGGAAGTTCAGTGTCCAGTTGAACGATGGGCTGTTGTTGTAAACCAATTTCGCATTTGGAATCACTTCACGGATACGGTTAACCATGCCTGCGATTTGACCAATGTGTGGTTTTTCCGTTTCAATCCATAGTAGATCTGCGCCGTTTTGTAGAGATGTAATACAGTCTAGAACTACGCGATCTTCACCTGTTTCTGGCTTGAAGCGAATTAGGCCGTTTGGTAGACGAGTTGGTTTAATTACTGCATCACCTTGTTTGATTACCATGTCGCCAGATTGCATTTCAGAAAGCGATTTAATTTCTACGCCATCAATGTAAGCGTTGTATTGATCCGCAAGGTCGCCCGGAGTTTGAGACACTGGGATTTTTTGCGTCAAACCAGCACCTAGTGAGTCAGTACGCGCCACGATAACGCCATCTTCAACACCTAGCTCTAGGAATGCGTAACGAACCGCGTTGATTTTTGCTAAGAAATCTTCGTGTGGAACCGTTACTTTACCGTCTTGGTGACCACATTGTTTTGCGTCAGATACTTGGTTTTCGATCTGGATACAACATGCGCCAGCTTCGATCATTTTCTTCGCTAGAAGGTAAGTTGCTTCTTCATTACCAAAGCCTGCATCGATGTCAGCAATGATTGGCACAACGTGCGTTTCAAAGTTGTCGATTTGTTTTTGAATCGCTTGAACTTTCACTTGGTCGCCAGATGCTTGAGCTGCATCTAGATCTTTAAATAGGTGGTTCAGTTCACGTGCATCAGCTTGCTTCAAGAAGGTGTAAAGTTCTTCGATTAGCATTGGAACTGATGTTTTCTCGTGCATTGATTGGTCTGGCAATGGGCCGAATTCAGAACGCATTGCTGCAACCATCCAACCAGAAAGATATAGGTAACGGCCACGAGTGGTATCAAAGTGTTTTTTCACTGAGATCATTTTTTGTTGGCCGATGAATCCATGCCAGCAACCTAGAGACTGAGTGTAGTTCGCTGAGTCTTTGTCATAAGCTTCCATGTCTTCACGCATGATTTTTGCAGTGAAGCGAGCAATGTCTAGACCTGTGCGGAAGCGGTTTTGTAGACGCATGCGAGCTACGTATTCAGGAGTGATCGCATTCCATGTTGCTTGTTTTTCTACAGCATTTTGAGCTTCAGTCAATTGGTGCTTGTAGCTATTTTGAGTAGTAGTGTTTGGCATAATGATTCCCTTCTTTAATATTTAGAGATTTTTGTTTCACGTATTGGTTAGTTTCTATTGTTATCTTGGTAAATTTATCTTGGTTAAATCGTTGCTTAATCAATCACTGCTGAATGGTTAGTTCGCAATGAATAGTTAGTTCGCAGCTTTTGCCCATTGGCGATATTGGTGTAGTAAAGGTTCTGTGTAGCCACTTGGTTGATTACGACCTTGGAAAATCAACTCTCGTGCTGCTTGGAACGCTAAACTTTGTTCCGTATTCGGCATCATTGGTTTGTAACCTTCTGAGCCTGCATTCTGTGCATCGACCACTTGTGCCATTTTGTTCATGCTTTCCATGACTTGCTCTGGGCGACATACGCCGTGTAGCAACCAGTTAGCAATGTGTTGGCTCGAAATTCGTAATGTTGCACGGTCTTCCATGAGTTCGATGTTGTTGATATCAGGCACTTTTGAACAACCGATACCCATTTCAACCCAGCGAACTACATAGCCAAGAATGCCTTGGATATTGTTGTCGAGTTCATTTTCTACTTGCTCTTGAGTGAGTGACCCGTTTTCAAGTAGTTCAATTTTTAGCAAGTCACTTAATTGTGCGGGCTGACGCATTGTGATCTGCTTTTGTTCTTCAAAAACGTTAACCATGTGGTAATGAAGCGCATGCAAAGTCGCAGCGGTTGGTGATGGAACCCATGCGGTATTTGCACCAGCTTTCGGGTGAGCAATTTTTGCATCCATCATGGCTTTCATTTCATCTGGCATTGCCCACATACCTTTACCGATCTGCGCTTCGCCACTGAACCCGCACGCTAGGCCAACTTCTACGTTGTTATTTTCGTAAGCTTGAATCCATGCTTGGTTTTTGATGCTGCCTTTTGGTTGGAAAGCACCTGCTTGCATGCTGGTATGAATTTCATCACCAGTGCGGTCTAAGAAGCCGGTATTAATGAAAACCACACGCGTTTGTGCTGCACGAATACATTCTTTTAGGTTCACGGTTGTGCGACGTTCTTCATCCATGATGCCCATTTTGATTGTGTTCGGAGCCAGTTCTAGCATGTTCTCTACACGAGCAAAGATTTCATTGCTGAATGCGACTTCTTCAGGACCGTGCATTTTTGGCTTCACAATGTAAATGCTGCCTGTGCGACTGTTGGTACGACGACACGCTTTTGGATTTTTAATTTCAATCGCTGCAATAAGTGATGTGATCACTGCATCAATCAGACCTTCAGGCGCGTTTTGTCCATCTTCGGTTTGAACCAAATCGCTTGTCATCAAGTGCCCAACATTACGAACAAGTAATAGTGAGCGGCCATGTAGGTTGTAATCTTCGCCATTTTTGTGTGTATAAGTGCGATCACAATTTAGGCGACGAATATGAGTTTGATTACCTTTGTCGATCTGCGCTGTTAAGCTGCCTGTGATCAAACCAAACCAGTTACGGTACGCTTCGATTTTGTCTTCACTATCGACTGCTGCGATGGAATCTTCGAAATCCATAATGGTTGTTAGTGCAGATTCCACTTGAATATCATCTAAGCCAGCAAAGTCATTTTGACCAATGTTGCCTTTACGATTGATGATCAGTTCAATATGCAAACCGTTGTTTTTCAGAACGATAGAGGTTGGCTCTACATCTGGGTTGCTTGATGCTACAAACTGGCAAGGTTGCGCTAAACCCGATTGGCTACCGTCTGGGAAAGTCGCCAATAGATGATGGAAGTAAACGTTGTAGCTTTGAACGTTTTGATGCGAACCTTCTTTTAGTGGGAAGTTTTCATCCAAGAATTTCTTCGCATACTCGATCACTTGCTTACCGCGAGCTGGGTTGTATTTTTTGCCTGCTTTCAAACCATCACATTGTGGAATGATGTCGCTGCCATAAATCGCATCGTACAAGCTACCCCAACGAGCATTTGCTGCATTCAAAGCAAAGCGAGCATTTTTCACTGGAACAACTAATTGTGGGCCAGCGATGCTTGCGATTTCTTCATCCACATTACTGGTGCTGATTTGGAAGTCGTCACCTTGTGGAACCAAGTAACCAATTTCTTGTAAAAATGCTTGGTATTGTGCTTCATCAAATTGAGACTGAGATTTGTGGTAAGCATCAATTTGTTGTTGCAATGTGTCACGTTTTTTTAACAACGCTTGGTTTTTAGGGCTCAACTCATTTAATAATTGAGCGAATTGCTTCCAAAATTGCGTTGGATTTAATCCTGTTAGTGGCAACACGTCTTGATTGACGAACTGAACGAGAGCCGCATTAAATTGAAAACCTGCCACAGCAACAGTTTGTGCTGTGTTGGTGGTTTGCATTGGGTTATCTAGTGTTGTTTGAGCTGCGTTCATAATTATTCCCTCGTGTTGCCATTCCATGTATTCCATTTTTTACTTGGAAATGAGCGTTAATTTGATCTTCGTTTTTGATTTTATTTTGACTAATCAGTGACGACAGTCTTAAAACGGAACATCAAATGCTGCTTTTTTGTTCCCTCGAGTAAAAGAATAGCGATAATTTAACTAAAATTTCACAAAGAAAATTACACAGTGTAAATTTTACAAAAACGAGGTCAGGGATGAAGTCGTCAAATTCGCTAAATAGGCAATCACATTTTCTAGGTACAAAGGTGCGTAACCTTAGGAAACGCAACGGTTTAACGCTGGAAGATTTATCTTCTCGTTGTATTAAAATTGATCCTGAAGATGCGCCTTCGGTTTCTTACCTGTCGATGATCGAACGTGGCAAGCGAGTGCCAAGTGAAGCCATGTTGGATGTGATAGCTCAAGTTTTTCAAAAGCCTATGAACTGGTTTTTGGATGATGCGAGTGAAGAACAAGAAATTACACCAGAAAAAGGAAGTCGCGGCGGCATTAATGGCATGGTGCTTGAGCCTAGCTTCTTGTTTTCAAATGATATTCTTCAAATTGCTATTCCTGAAATGTTGTCGCAGACCGGAACGACAGGGCATCAATTTGCTCATCTCTTGATTCGGGCTCACCAAGAACATCATCAAAATCATTTCCCTGATCTTGAAAAGGCTGCAGAAAAAGTTGGTCAAAAACGCATGCCACTTTCGGTAGAGGACTTGCTCGATATCTGTAAAGAAGTGGGCGTGAAAGTGAAATGGTTTGATGAGCCATCGCAAGATGTTATTGATGCAAGCGGTATTAAATCAAAACACATTGTGCGTTCGTATTCAGAAGCACCAAGTGTTGTTCGCATCAATCGAGCCTTAAAAGCTACGCCTGAAAAACTCAAATATGATTTAGCGGTGCATATAGGGCACAAAGTTCTGCATAACAGTGATGGTGAAAAGAATGTCATTGCTTCGGATAATCGAAATTTATCGAGCTTAAAACCAGACTATTCTCGAGATGTGAATAGTTTGGATTCCACCCATATTTTGCAAGCATGGCGAGATTTTGAATGTTCCTTCTTTGCTGGAGCTTTGTTGTGCCCAAGAGTGCCATTCCGCCAGTTACTTGATCGTCACGGTTACGAAATCAGTGTGTGTAAACAAATTGGTGTATCGGAGTCGGTGGTAATGCGCCGAATGACTGCGGTTTCATCTTATCCTCATTGGCATTATTTCGATGCTTACAATCCGGGCAAATTAAAAGCGGTGTATCGTGGCAATGGTATTCCGCTGCCTTGGGGAAACATGCGAATGGTGGAAGACCCTTGTCAGCATTGGTCGGTTTTCCGCATGATTGGCATTCCGGGTAATACACCTGTGGCGCAAATTTCTGTTTTAAATCAAGATGGTGAGCCGCACATTTATTGTTGTGAATCTGTCAAAGTGAAAGACATGGCAGGTAACTATCACGTGCTGTGTTCTGGGGTAGATTTGAATCCAGCTCTGGAAGCGCAAGGGGAAAATGCGGTTGAAATCGCTGCAGCTTTGCAAAAAGAATGTGTGAGAAAGGGCGGCCAGTGCCAGATCCCATACAAAATTAAACAGCAGTTATTAACTGTCGCTCGAATTTTGAATATTCATTGGATTGAGCGTGGTGTGGAAAATGATGCAAGGGTGATTTGTGTTCGGGGAGGAATGTGCCCACGACAACCCAAATGCCATATTGGTCGATTAAATGAGAAGAATGAAAAGCCTTCAGAATTACTGATTTAGATTGTTGAAAAGAAAATGGCGTTGAGATTTTATGTTTATCTCAACGCCAATTTGATTGTACTTACAAGCTATCTTTAAGCACCGATCACGCCACCATCTTCACGAGTAATTCGTAATACCGTTGAACGAGGAACACCTGCTAATTCAGAGAATTTTTCAGTTGGATGCTGAATACCAACAAATAACGCTTTGTAATCTGCGCTAAAGGTTAATCCAGTAATTTCACAACCAATTGGCCCAGTTAAGAAGCGTTTGATTTCACCTGTATTTGGATCACCGCATAACATTTGGTTGTTTCCCATGCCTGCAAAATCACCTTGGTTAGAGAAGTCGCCATCGGTTTGAATCCATAAACGACCCGCACCATCAAAACCTAAACCGTCTGGGCTGTTGAACATATTGTCTTTGTTGACATTGCTGCTGCCAGAACGAGGGTTATCGCTCGCATATTTTTCAGGGTTACCGGCAAAAACATATACATCCCAATCGAAAGTATTTGATGTGTGGTTGCCGTTTTTTGGTGTCCAGCGAATGATGTGACCATAAATGTTATTTTCACGTGGGTTCGCGACATTCACTGGTTGGTTTTCTTTTACGCCACGGTTTTTGTTGTTGGTGAGCGTACAGAAAACTTGGTTAGAGTGAGGATTAATCGCTACCCATTCAGGGCGATCCATTGTCGTTGCGCCAACTTGAGTTGCAGCAAGGCGAGCATAAATCAGCACTTCCGCTTGGTTTTTAAAGCCATTTTCAGCGGTTAAGCCATTCTTACCATGCGTCAGTTCTAGCCATTCGCCAGTGCCCATGTTTTCACCAACAGTTGTTTCTCCATTTTTAGCAGAGAAGCGGGCAACATAAAGCGTACCTTCTTCTAATAAATCTCGGTTAGCTTCAAGGTTGTTAGCTTGGTATTTGTTTTTCGAAACGAACTTATAAAGGTGCTCGCCACGTTCATCATCGCCTAAATAGACAACGACATGGCCATCATCATTGACAGTTAGAGCTGCATTTTCATGCTTAAAGCGGCCAAGAGCAGTACGTTTTTTCGGTTTAGAATTCGGGTTCATTGGGTCGATTTCAACCACCCAGCCGTGACGATGATTTTCGTTTGGCTCTTTGGCGATATCAAAACGTTCATCAAACTCATACCAATTGAAATCGCCAGAATCAAAAGCAATTCCGTAGCGTTTATCGTTTTTCGAAACTTTAACTTCCTCTTTGCTACCAAAGAATCCGTCAATATTTTCTTCGCAAGTTAGGTAGGTTCCCCAAGGTGTCGAACCGTTTGCACAGTTATTAAATGTACCTAAAACTTTTGTGCCTGTTGGATCAGCTTTGGTTTTTAGGTTTTCATTTCCTGCCGCTGGGCCAGTTAGTTCCATTTCGGTATACGCTGTGATGCGACGGTTGAGTCTGCCATCAACATTCACAACCCATGAATTGTTGGCTTTTTTCAGTTCAACAATCGAAACACCAACAGCAGCTTGTGCACGTTTTACTTTTTCTGCCGTTAGGGTCTTTCCTTGGTCAGCAAATAACGTTACATAGTCGGTACTTTCATTGTTTACCGCGAGAACGGCTCGGTTGGCATCCAGTTGCAAGAATGTCATGCCGTCGTTGTTGTCACCAAATTGGTTTTCTTGATCTTTAGCTGAATTGTTTGGCGAGAAAGCTGCTGCATTTGGTTTGATAGCATCACCCCAAGCAATAAGTGATTCTGCTTTGTAGCCTTTTGGCACGACAACCGTATCAGAAGTAGAGGACGGAATTGGCACAAAACCTATTTCAGTGGCTTTGGCTGTTTTGCTATTGATTGCATTCGCCAAAGGTGAAGTAGCAAAGAAAGCAGCAGAACTGCCTACCGCTGCGGTTTGCAAGAATCGACGACGTGAAAAACCTTTTTCAATCAAAGCAGTAAATTCTGATTGATTAGGGTTCGATCCACCAAGATCAGCACGATCATGCTTTGTGAATTGGATTGTTGAAGTTGCCTTGCTCATAGTGACTTCCTTTTTTATTGTCAGAATGGTTGCGTTATCGACTTGAGCAAGAGACTAAAATATAAATGTAAAAGAAATGTGACAAACAAAGAAGTTGTTGGCATCAATAATTGGATTTCTTGAGGGTAAGACGAATGAATCTGATCTCAACGCTCTGGATTCACACTGCGATTAATTGGATTTTGTAATGAAATCAAAGTCTCTGTGGATTGCACTTCATCAATTGCTTGGAGTTTATCAATCAAAACAAATTGTAACTCTTCGATACTCTTACACATCAATTTCACAAAGATATTGTAAGCGCCAGTGGTGTAATAGGCTTCGACCACTTCATCTAACGCATTGAGTTTTTCAATAGCAGAGTGGTAATCGCGCGCTGCATTCAAATTAATCCCGATAAAACAACACACGTCGTAGCCGAGTTTTTTCTCATTCACCACTACTTCCGTACCTTCAATCACTTTGGAAGCTCGCATCTTTTCAACACGCACATGCACAGTAGCTGGACTGACATCAAACCGTTTTGCCATTTCCGCATAAGGGGTTTTGGCGTCTGTCATTAATGTTTTAAGAATCGCTTTATCTAGTTGGTCGAGACGAATATTTTGATCTGGCATATTCTTTCCTTGAATTAAAAATGAGTATTTTTGTTTTAATTTGTAACGTTTGTCTTATTTCAAGAATGATGACACAAAATTAAAACAAATTTAGCAAAAATGTTGGTCAACATACTGAGACTTGGGTAATTATAGGAATGATTGTTTAACAGTTGTTTCTTTTGTGTTTATTTGTGATGTTGATTTAAAACGTTGACTTATTTGTGTAATGAAACTGTGTTTTTTGTCGTTATTTATTAGGACTAACTGAATGATTTCTGTAAGGAATTTTTCAGTAAAAACAGAACAAAAAACATTGTTGTAATCTTACTGTGGTTTGTGTTTTTGAATCACTTTGTTCATGGAAATATATAGACAGGCATAAATGTGATCGCAATTTATTCAGTGGTATTGTTGGTTATTTTTTTCGCTTTATTCAAGCATTTAAAGCGACTAAAGAAAAATGAGTTACAAGTAGCTCGGAGCCAGTATTTGCTTGAAACCATCTATGATTTGAGTCATCAAAGCATTAGCATTCTTGATGCACAGGGATGTATTCGCTCGAGTAATTTAACCTTGCAAGAACTTGTCTATGATCCAAATTTCGATCAAAACGAACCTATTTGGGTTTTTCCTGGTTGGGCGAATCCTAGCAAGATAAAAGTTGAACAGTCTTTTATTGAGGCAAAACACAAAGGTGTGGTGCGATTTGAAGCTGAATTAATTCATAGCAATATTGGCCCGGCAATTTTTGATTTAACGATAAGAAAGTTGCCTGAAAATAATACTATGGATGAGCAATACCTGTTAGAAGCTCGAGATATTACCGCAAGAAAGTTAACAGAACGCCGTTTAATTGAAAATGAAGCGAACTTCCGCAGTTACTATGAATTGCAACCCGTAGTTATGATTACTTTGGATGAATTTGATCGCATCCAAGCGGTAAACCAATTCACATCGGAGTTATTGGGTTACAACCAAAATCAACTGCTTGGTCGTAAGTTACAAGATTTTTATGTAAATCCATCTGAATTAACGGCTAGAGAACGACTACTTCAGCCACAAAGAAAGAAAAATTCGAATAAACGTGTGGTGGTTGAGAGGCGAGAAGTGCAGTATTTTGCAGCTGATCAACAAAAGTTATGGATTCGAGAGAATATTCGCCAAGTTGTTGAAACTAACCAATTATTAATTGTTGCGGAAGATATTACAGAGACTTATTTGCTATCAGAAAAATTAGAATACCAAGCTCACCACGATACTCTCACCAATCTATATAGTCGTCATCACTTTGAACAAGAATTAATTCAAGCAATACATGAGGTTAAAGAAAATATCCGAGCTCATGCCTTGTTTTATCTGGATTTGGATCAATTCAAATTAATTAACGATACCGTTGGACATGAAGCAGGAGACTCCGCCATTGTCTACAGTGCTCATCTTCTTTCTAAAATCACACCGCCAACAGGGACTCTAGCTCGAATTGGTGGTGATGAATTTGCAATTCTGCTGCGTGATTGTGAAGAAGATTGTATTCGAGATTTTGCCAAGGAAATATTAAAAGCCTTCAGTCAGGGAAAATTTATTTGGCAGGGCATTCATCTCAATCTCAATTGTTCTATTGGTATCCGTAAGATCGACGCTTCAACCAAATCTCCTCAAATGGTGCATGCCCAAGCGGATACGGCTTGTAATATGGCAAAAGAAGAAGGACGCAACCGAGCTCATATTTACAGCTTGGATGATGAGAGTTTCCGTCGCCGTGAAATGGAAATGGAATGTGTAAATCAGGTTTATGATGCCTTGGCGCATGGCCGAGTCGACCTTTATGCACAACCCATCACAGATATTAGCCCTACACCTTCAACGAAAATGCACTTTGAAATCTTGGTGCGACTGAGAGATAAAGAAAACGCCTTAATGTCGCCTGGGATCTTTATGCCTGCGGTTGAACGCTATAACTTATCTCATTTAATTGACCGTGAAGTATTCCAACAAACATTGACTTGGTTAGAGCAAAGGCCAAACGTGGTTGAACAGCTTGGGCGTTGTTCTATTAACTTATCAGGGCAATCGATGGGCGATAATGACTTTGTCGATTTCCTTTTAGACTTACTGCAGAACACCACCATTCCACGCAATAAAATTTGTATAGAAATCACCGAAACCGCAGCGGTTGGCAATATGCAAAAAGCCATGAATTTATTTACTCAGTTGAAAGAGCTCGGCTGCATGATTGCGTTGGACGATTTCGGTTCGGGCTTATCCTCTTTTGCTTATCTCAAAACCCTACCGCTGGATATTGTGAAAATAGACGGTTGCTTCGTGCGTGATATGCATTGCAATGAAATGGATTTTATTTTGGTGAAATCGATTAACGAATTGAGCAAACAACTTGGAAAACAGACGGTTGCTGAATTTGTTGAGAATAATGAAATACTTGAAAAGCTTAAATCCTTAGAAGTTGATTACGCACAGGGTTACTTAATTAGTGCTCCTCGGCCTTTATCTTCGCTCGTTGATGACTTTATGAGTGAATAAAATGGTTGAATCCATCATAATCGGGTTTCTTATTCCTTTTTTATGAAATTCGGAGATCTTGCGTGCAACTGAACTTATGTTGCGAGAATCCAAACCGCCAATCAGAACTTGATGCGATTGCGGAACGTTGGAAGCTCGTCCATCAACCTGACAGCATTTTTTCTCTCGTTTTAACGGATGAAAGATTGGAATTGCGCAAATTAGATGAACCTAAACTGGGCGCAATTTTCGTTGATCTTGCTGGTGGAGCAGTGGCGCATCGAAGAAAGTTTGGTGGCGGTAAAGGTCAAGCCATAGCCAAAGCTGCAGGTTTAAATAAAGGTGCTACACCAACGGTTTTAGATGGAACCGCAGGCCTAGGTCGTGATGCGTTTGTATTGGCCTCACTTGGTTGCAAAGTGCAAATGGTGGAACGTAACCCAGTTGTAGCTGCATTATTGGATGATGGATTAGCGCGAGCAAAAGCCGATCCTGAAATTGGTGGGTGGGTAACAGAACGCATGAGCCTATTGCACGCTTCCAGTCACGATGCTTTGTCGCAACTGTTTGAGCAAGCAGACTTTGTTCAACCAGATGTGGTGTATCTCGATCCCATGTATCCACACCCTGAAAACAAAAAGAAATCCGCATTAGTGAAAAAAGAAATGCGTGTATTTCAGTCTTTAGTTGGAGCAGATAACGACGCAGATGCCTTACTTCAACCGGCTCTCAAATTGGCAACCAAACGAGTTATCGTAAAACGCCCTGACTACGCCCCTTGGCTTGATAATCAGAAGCCGAGTATGGCAATCGAAACCAAGAAAAATCGCTTTGATGTGTATGTATTAAACAGCATGACAAAAGAGATATAACATCCTTATAAAAGTAGATTACAAAAAATTGACATGTTTACAGGGAATTAGCGAGAAAGTATGCTGTCTTAAAAGTGATACTTAAATAAAGAAGGGTGTTTATGAAATTTTCTCGCTTATTTTCTGCTGTCGCAATTCTATCTTCAACCGCTGTTTGTGTTATGGCTGTGAACGCTGCTGAAACCAAACAAATCGATCCTCAACCTAAGCATTCACAAACAACCGAACTCACCGATTCTCAACAACAAATCGCGGAATTATTGGAAGATCGCATTCTTGTTGGTCAAAAAGAATGGGTTCGTATTCTTGAAACTGATCAGCGCTCAATTGCAAAAATCGATACTGGCGCAACTACGTCTTCGATAAATGCCGCAGATATTCACGACTTTGAAAAAGATGGTAAAGACATGGTGTCTTTCAAAATTAAAATCAAAGATGATGTGAGCGAAGAAGTAACGCTGCCTGTTAAGCGTTGGGTTAAGATTAAGCAATCTTCAACGATGAAGCTCTCACGCCGCCCGATTGTGGATTTAAAAATTAAACTTGGTGATAGAACTTATACCACGCCGTTTAATTTGGTGGATCGTGACCATATGACGACACCGATTTTGATTGGTCGCTCATTCTTAGATGATGTCGCTTTAGTTGACGTTGATAAGAAATACATCAATAAAAAAAGTTAAAGAAACCTGAAAATTCCACGTTGATGTTTTTATCTAAAACATGAAGTGTTGCAAATACGAGTAATTTGCACTTGCATTAAACTGGTTATCAAACTATAAGAATAGGAATATTCAATACGAATCATTTCTATTCTTATTTTTTCGTCATTCACTGGTTGGTGCGTTGTTATGGCAAAAGCTTTGTGCAAAGTTTCTCGTAAAGATATTCGAGCTGGAAAGGTCGCTAAACTTCTTATAGAGTCGCAATTTTTTTGTGGATCTTGCGCTCGTTCTTCAAATCAAAAGAGTGCGCTGTGTAAGCCAGTGGCTTTGTCAAAGAATGCACGCTCGAATAAACAGCTTGTTCAAGCTAGACCTTTATCTCATCCTACTGATCTCCCTGTGGCAAAAATGAAACCTGCATCGAACGTTGTGGATGTAGTTGCCAAAGCGAAAGCGTTAAAAGCTCAGCGAGAATTAGCGAGAAGTGTACAAATCCAACCTAAAGAAAATGGTGTGAATTTAGTCGTGCCTTCTTTAGTTCTAGAGAATTCTTCGGTTTTGGAAATGGAGACTTCTTTGAGTTTGGAAAACAGCAAATTAGAGCAAGGCGAATTAGCAACAGCTCAAGCCGAGGCTGTTCCATTTCAGTCTAATTCAATCAAAATTCCTCAAGCGTCTTCTTCAGTGGATTTGACTCTGGTTACTCCTACGCCGAAAAAAGCGAAGATGAAGAAAGAATTAAAGCGCCTCAAAAAGCAGCAGAAAGAAATGAAAAAACTGCTAAAGAAACAGCGTAAAATTGCGAAAAAACACCAAAAGCTCCTGAAGCTATCTTCCAAGTTGCATAAGCGTGATGCGAAACTGCATTCAAAAGAAGCGAAATTAGGTAAAAAAGAAGCGAAGATAGAAAAACGTTTATCATCCATAAAATCAAACACTATGACGTTTGGTTTAATGCCTTTAACTGTAATGAATGAAAACAAATTGAAAGCGTTACATTAAGGCTTTTAAGGTATTAGTTGGCGGCAAAATAAAAACGGCATTGAAGTGATGGAGAAAACACTTCAACGCCGTTTTGCTTTATTCAGTCGATTGAGTCATCAGGCTCAATAACAATACTTACGCTGCTGACAACTCGGGCTTAGCTTTGGATTTTACCCAAGTTTCATTTACCCATAGAGACAGCATGATCACTGCGCCACCAATCAGTAGGCGTGGTAAATCCACATCTCGATTCCAAATCAAAATATTTACAATCAAACCGGCTGGCACTAATGCGTTATTCATTACAGCAAGTGCGCCAGCATTGACCATGCATGCGCCTTTATTCCACAAGAAGTAACCTAAGCCCGAGGCAATCAAGCCAAGGTAAGTCAAAATGCCCCATTGTAGGTTGGTGGTTGGTAATTTATCGGTGTTACCCATTAAAGCGAAAGCAACTGATGCGACAACCAAAGCGCCAAGGTAGAAGTAACCAAAAATGGTACGTTGAGAAATCTGCACATCATTTTTTTCCATGACATATTTATAGCCAACTTGTCCAAGTGCAAAGCAAAGGTTCGAGCCTTGAACCACTAAGAATCCGTTGAGGAAATTATCATTAACACTTGAGAATTTAATAATGGCTGCTCCAGCGACAGCGATCAGTGCTGTCACCAGATACCAAGGAGAAAACCGTCCTTTGAGTAGGTCATAAATCAAGGTGACATAAATTGGAGTGAATACCGTGAATAACAACACTTCAGGAACAGATAACAGCAAAAAGGATTGATAGTAAAAGCAGTACATTAAACCTAGCTGAAAGCCGCCAATTGTCATTAATTTGGCGATCAGGTGAGCTGGAATGCCTTTAAATTTGATAAAAGGGAGAAATAGAACACTGGCAAGAGCAATGCGCATCCACACAGAAAACCATGCATCGACTTGCCCAGAAAGGTAAACACCAATCAAGCTAAACGAAAATGCCCACAATAAAGTGACAAAAGAAAGATAAAACATAAAGCACCATGTAAACTTAAATATATTAGGCAAGTTTACATCTATGCAAAATGAATTCAATTGTTATGTAGAAAGAAAAACACAAATAACCGCACCATTTGTTAAAAAGTATTAACAAATGGTGTTATAAGTGTGTTTCATTGAGAATGGTCGCAGATTAATCTTCCAAAGGAACAATTAGCATATCAACAGAGCTATCGTTGATAAGTTGGCGAGATGTAGAAAGTAGCTTACTCCAGAAATCTTTATGGTGGCCGCAAAGTACTAAATCGACATTTAAGTTTTCAATTGCATTCGTGATTTCGTTACAAAGATCGCCGCTAGAAACAATGGTTTCAGTGATTGGATATTCAATGCCTTTTACCAAGTTAAGAATTTTTTTCTGAGCTGATTCCATCATGGCGTTTTGCGTTTCAGCAAAGTTGATTTCCATGAAACCTGTGTACATGTCGGTAAAGTTAACGTCAATATGGATAAGAGAAAGCTTTGCATCGCACGCCTTTGCAAGACAAGCTGCTTTATTGACAAGAATCTCGCTGTCGTCCGACAAATCAACAGCTACTAGAATATGTTTATAGGTCATATACGGTCTCCTTTGAAATCATGTACTAAGATTATCATTAGCTTTGCTTAAAAAGTGTCTGTTATCTCTCAAACTTTCATCTTCAACCTATCGAATATTGAGTTAATTAGGTGTAAATTGTTATTAAGTTGTTTAAATCTTGGTCTTTAAACTTAAATTATTCTTTTTTTTAACATGACCCGTAAACGCGGACGCTTTTTGTGGCTAATGAATGTATAGTTACTAAAAGAGAATTTTTCTATGTCCTAACATAATGCAAAGGAGTACGGCATGTTGTCAGAAGCAATGATTGAACATTTGAATGAACAAATAAACCTAGAGTTTTTCTCATCTAATCTATACTTACAGATGAGTGCTTGGTGTGAAGATAAAGGTTTTGAAGGTGCAGCAGAATTTTTACGTAAGCATGCAACTGAAGAAATGGAACACATGCACCGCTTGTTTACTTATGTAAGTGAAACAGGTGGTTTGCCAATTTTAGGTGCGATTGAAGCGCCAAAACATCAATTTAAAAGCCTAGGTGAAGTGTTCCGAGAAACCTATGAGCATGAAAAAATGATCACGCAGTGCATCAATAAGCTTGCTCATGTGGCATTCACCAGCCAAGACTATTCAACCTTTAACTTTTTGCAGTGGTACGTGGCAGAGCAACACGAAGAAGAAAAATTGTTTAAAGGGATTTTAGACAAGATTGATCTTGTTGGTGAGGATGGCAAAGCGCTGTTCTTTATCGATAAAGATTTATCAGACTTAGCAAAACAAGGTACATCCTCTGTTATGGCAGGACCGGCAGCAGTGTAAGGTCTATAGCTCGCACTGATTGTCTTTTGGCCAACTAACAGAGTTAGGAGGGAAAGATGATTAGTGCTGAGACTTTATTGACCGCATTAGCGATCGTCACTTTTATTAATTTCGCACGTTATATTACAGCGCTGCGTTCACTCATCTTCATTATGCGGGAAGCGCATCCATTGCTGTATCAGCAAGTTGACGGGCGTGGATTTTTCAGCACTCACAGCAACTTTCCTAAACAAGTTCGCCTCTATCATTATTTGAAATCGAAAGAGTACCTTCATCATCACGAAGAAGTGTTTATTCATAAATGCGATAAAGTGCGTGATCTTTTTGTCCTCACCTCGGGTTTAGCATTACTCACTTTGTTTATGGCTTTTATTGCTTAATACCTCGAATCTGACGACGAGTTAATAATGATAAATCAAAGGATGTGCGTTAAAATCGCCCGTCCTTTTATTTTGTCTAATGTTTTTTTCTTTGTTAATTAAAAAGAAATAGTTAGGCAACCAAGCAGAGTAAAAAATATGAATCATTATGACGTTGTGATCATCGGTGCAGGTGCGGCAGGGTTAATGTGTGCCGCAGAAGCCGGTAAACGAGGACGCAGTGTTTTAGTGATCGATCACGCTAAAAAGCCGGGTCGAAAAATTCTTATTTCAGGCGGTGGCCGCTGTAACTTTACTAACTATGATGTCAGCGCGAATAACTACGTTTGCCAAAACCCGCACTTTGTTAAATCTGCTTTATCTCAATACACCAACTGGGATTTCATTAGCCTAATTTCTAAATACGGCATTGAATTTGAAGAGCGTGAGCACGGGCAATTGTTTTGTGTAGATTCCGCCAAGCCAATCGTCGATATGTTGTTAACAGAATGCGATATGCCAAATGTACAGCAACGTTACCGTTGCGATATTCACAACATTGAAAAAACAGAAACGGGATTCACATTCAAAGCAGATACCGATGAAATCACTTGCGAATCTTTAGTAGTGGCAACGGGCGGTCTTTCAATGCCAAAACTAGGCGCAACGCCATTTGGTTATAAAATCGCAGAACAGTTTGGTTTATCTATTGTGCCAACTACCGCAGGTTTAGTGCCTTTTACTTTGCACAAAGA
Organism: Vibrio sp.; assembly: GCA_047975485.1. Classification (GTDB taxonomy): domain Bacteria; phylum Pseudomonadota; class Gammaproteobacteria; order Enterobacterales; family Vibrionaceae; genus Vibrio. Next base: position 44,255 of record JBKEDP010000025.1, read on the forward strand.
AGACAAAGAAATGTTTGCTGAGCTATCTGGCATTGCGATTCCTGCTGAAATCACCGCTCAAAATGGCACAACGTTCAAAGAAGCCTTGCTGTTTACTCATCGTGGTTTGTCTGGCCCATCTATTCTGCAAATTTCTTCTTACTGGCAAGCAGGGCAAAGTGTCACTATTAACCTTGTGCCAGAAGTCGATGTTTTAGAGCTATTGGTGAATTCCCAAGAAAAACACCCAAATCAAAGTCTAAAAAACACCTTAGCCAAAGTGCTTCCAAAACGTTTGGTTGAAGTCTTAATTGACCGTAAAACACTAGAAGATAAACCGCTAAAACAGTTCAACACCAAGCAATTAGAAGCAATAGATCACCAACTGCAAAACTGGTCAATCTTACCAAACGGTACAGAAGGCTATCGCACCGCTGAAGTAACTTTAGGTGGCGTTGATACCGATCATCTGTCATCGAAAACAATGGAATGCAAAACCGTAAAAGGCTTATACTTTGTCGGTGAAGTCATGGATGTCAGCGGCTGGCTCGGGGGCTACAACTTCCAATGGGCATGGGCTTCTGGCTTCGTTGCAGGGCAGTGGGCTTAATATTTGTAATAACCAAAAAATAATACCTATTGTAACGGTAATGCCTCCAATGGCTGATATATCAGTCATGTTCTAGACCATTTTGCCGACGTCGGGAAAATGGTCGAATTGGGCTCCTGCAGTCAGCGTGAAATTGATGATGTCATGCTCACACGCTATGCCTGTTATTTGATTGCACAAAAAACACTACACTTAGTCTTTATCATCAAATTCGAGCATTTGGCCGTTTTCAATGACATAGCCAGTACTCGCTAAGTCAACACTGACCGATTCTGTTTTAAGTGTACCGACCACATAAACAACGTCCCATAATTTTTTCATTTGAGTTCCTTTAGGTGACTTCACATAAATGATTTGATTTGGTGGTGGTGGCGGTACATGAATACAGGCTCCAAAATAAGGCACTAATAAAAATTCAGTAACCGTATTTTCGTCCCCTTCTAGCGGTATGATAAAACCAGGTATTTTAACTGTATGCCCATTTAGATCATTTCTCACTGCACCTAACATGGATTGCTTGATTGGTATATTGGCACTGTGGTTGACTACCGGAATCGCTTGAAAATCCATCTTATGGCGATCGCCTTCAGGAATTAAATCAATCCATTTTAATGTTAGGACTTCTTCATTTGCTTGGGCTGTAAGACTGAAAAGTGAAAGGAAAATAAGCAGAAAGCCACAAATAATATTTTTCATTATGATCATCCCTTTAGACTGGAATTACACTCAGCCACAAGTGTAAATGTGGCTGAGGTGATAACGGCTAGCTGTTGTTATTGTTTATATACACTAACGCCATTCTTAAATGTTTCTAAGACTGAGATCGTATTGATTTTGGTTGGATCTATAGTTAGTGGGTCATCAGATAAAATAACTAAATCAGCTAATTTACCTATCTCAATTGAGCCTTTGCTATCTTCTTCAAAGTATTGATAAGCAGCATTTCTGGTGACGGATTCTAAAGCTTCGTATGGTGTTGCCTTTTGTTCTTCTCCTAATGTTTGGCCTGAGCGAGTGACACGGTTTACAGTGTTATACATTAAGCGAATGATATCTGGGTCAACCACAGGAGCATCATTGTGAGTTGTGTATTTTATGTTTAGGTTAGATGCAGAGCGAGTAGGGCTAATTCGTTGAGCTCGTTCTTCACCAAATACTTCATCACGATGCCAATCACCCCAGAAAAAAGTATGTGCAGAGAAAAATGATGGGATCATAGAAAACTTAATCATGCGCTCTAGTTGGTCGTCACGAATTGTTTGAGAGTGAATTGCAACAGGACGAATCTCTACCATGTTATCTTGCTCAGTAACAATAGTGCCTAATGCATCTAAGTACATATCCGCAGCCGCATCACCATTAGCATGAGCGATAAATTGTACTTTTTTATCAAGTAATTCTCTGAGTTTGGTTTGTAAGTCCTCTTGGGTTAAAGAGGGATAACCAACGTAACTAGCGGCTTGTCCTGCAGGAGGATTTAGATAAGGCTGGGTCATATATGCCGTTTTGCCTTGTGGTGAACCATCAAGAATGAATTTGACTCCACCAATTCGAAAGTTACTTTCATAGTTTTTACTTACTTTATAACCTTCAAGATCGAGCATTTTGAAGTTATCCCATGTTGGGTACGCAACGATATCTAAGAATAATTCACCATTATCAGCAAGATAATCATAGGTTCTAACCGCTGAAATAGCTGCTGCACCTTCTTGAACCGTTGTTATCCCGAAGCTGGCATAATATTTTTGTGCTGCTTTGTAGGTTTCAATCATTGTTGCTGTATCGCTAGGTCCAGAGCTAAAGCCTGCCATTGCAGGGTACATTGCGGATTCTTCTAGAACGCCATTAGGTGTGTTTGTTCCTATAACTCGAACAATTTTACCGCCATCGGGATCTGGAGTTGTGTCATCTATTCCTAACAACTCAAGCCCTTTGCTGTTAACCACTGCTAAGTGTGCAGATACATGAAGAATAACAATTGGCGTTTCAGTGCTTATTTGGTCTAGATCATAACGAGTTGGGTGTGTTTTTTCTGCCAACAAAGAGTCGTCATACCCTGTACCAACAATCCATTGTCCATCGGCTAGTTCTTTGTCTTGCCAGAAATCTTGCATGACTTGTATTAACTGAGGAATGCTATCACTCGTACCTATTGGGGACGGCGATAAATTGGCGTAATTTACATATTGAGCCACCATTGACATATGTCCGTGAGCATCAATAAAACCTGGTATAAGTGTTTTTGAGTTTAAATTAATTAGTTCAGTATCTTGTGCTGAGTAATCATCAATTGGAACATTTAAAGCAACAATTTTTCCATCTTTTACTGCAACAGAGGTCGCTTTGCTTGCTTCATCATCCATTGTCAGAACATTACCATTATAAAAAACAGTATCAGCTTCAACTTTAGAGTCGCTATCTGATGAATCATCATTACAACCCGCTAAAGTTAATAAGGTCGCTATAGATAGTGGTGTCCACAAGTTCTTACCCATCTCTCTCTCCTTTGATTGTAAATGAGACTAACTTGTTAAAAATGTTAAATTAATGTTTATCCAATCAAATAGTGACAGATTCTAAACTTTCTGGGGTCAGATAATTTTTTATATTCGTTCTTAAGTAGGTGATGAACTGTTACTAAACTTTTTATATTTTCCAATAGCCACAACCTATCAAATCAATTGTTTTAATCCATTTCACCTTACTAAGTGTGAGGGCTATTCTTATCCATAACAAAAGTGGTGTTTATACCCTTCGTACTTGAAGCTGCAGCTTTGTTGACGGCGTTCATTCGCCCCAATCATTTAGGCAAGCTAAACTCATGGGGCCTCATTCACTTGTCGCCTCGCTGCAACTTCAATTACTTTGGGTATATCTCTGCATCAACAGGCTGACACCAATTTAATTAATATTAAAGTTTGAATACGGAGAAGCAATGATGGAAAAGAATATGATTGGTTTGAGTAAAGAGAAAACTGCGGCACTGGCGGAAGACCTCAACAAACTGCTCGCGGATTACCAAATTCTCTACACCAATGTGCGTGGTTATCATTGGAACATTAAAGGCCGTGACTTCTTTGAATTACATGTGAAATTTGAAGAAATCTATAACGATCTTGTGCTGAAAGTTGATGAAATTGCCGAGCGTATTTTGACTCTAGGCTCAACGCCATTACACGGTTTTTCTCGTTATCTTGAAGTGTCTGATTTAGAAGAAACCTTGAACGTAACACAAGGCACAGAAGCGGTTGCGAATATTCTTTCTGCTTACCAAGTGCTATTGAAAAAACAACGTTTGATCGTGAAAACTGCTGCAGAAGTGGATGATGAAGGTACGCTAACTCTACTAACAGATTACATTAGCCAACAAGAGAAAGAATGCTGGATGCTGAACGCTTACTTACAATAGTTTTTAAGCAGCAGCCCTTAACCAGTAGTTTTAAGAAATAGATTTGCTTAATCAGTTCAGATTGAATCGTAACGCCCAGGTTGACTTAAAGAGATAAGTTGCTTGGGCGTTTTTCTATGTTTGGGGCGTTGGGCTATTTCATCATCCCAAGATTTGCACGGATTAAGCGTTCACATCGCTCGATATTACTGACATCCGTAGGAATGACTAACACGGTATCGTTACCAGCTACAGTGCCAAGAATGTCGTGGTGCGGGTCACTATCGAGTAAACGAGCCACCAATTGAGCACTGCCGGGATGGGTTTTGATCACTACATTATGCTGATTATGCGAAATAAATTCTATTTGCGACAAAATGGAAGATTCCACTCGTACTGGTGCATTTTCAAGCGTGATGCAGTACATTTTTTTACCGCAGGTATTTTGTACTTTTACGACACCCAATTGGGACAATAAACGGGAAACTGTTGACTGACTAATGCCGGTGTAACCCATTTCAATCAGCTTTTGTCGTATTTCATTTTGATTGGCAAAACTTTGTTTTTTCAGTAATTGTTTACAGCTTTCCGCCAGTGATTTTTCATCGTGTTGTTCGCATGAATGTAAAGAAAGTTTATTCACAGAGTGATTCTTTTCATGTTCGCAAGTGCGAGAATAATTGCTCTTGTGTCCATACTTCCCAAATGGGGTATTGCCTTCCATTGCCTTGTGATTGCATTTTTGGCCAGAGATTACATCGAAATATTAAATATTTTTTAACTTGCTCGACTATCTTCTTGTTTTTATGTGCTTGATTATGCGGATAATATTTATGTTGGTATGAGATTTGTATCACATTGATAGTAAAATTAATAATTGGTGTGAATGTGTTTATTGTGAAATATATATCATTGTAGGTGGATTATTATTCTATTTTTATTTTTCATGCAAAATGCAATTACTGCTGGTATTGAAGAAAACTTCTTTAATTTCTTTTACTTGGCTTTAGTTCAGTTTCTAAACTAATTGACTGGAAGATTGATTGGTTTTTTGCCTGGAATTTTATGCAGAAGTTATGCTGTAGATTTGTGAGAAATAAAAAATCACTCCGAGGTCAAAGTGGCAATCGGAGTGATGATTTGAACGAGTGTTAAGTGCAGCTTAGTGGCCGAGTGTTGCAACCATTACCGCTTTGATTGTGTGCATACGGTTTTCTGCTTCATCGAATACGATAGAGTAATCAGATTCAAAAACATCTTCTGTTACTTCTAAGCCAGACATGCCGTATTTTTCAGCAACTTCTTTACCGACTGTTGTTTCTTCATTGTGGAATGCAGGTAAGCAGTGCATGAATTTCACATGTGGGTTACCAGTTGCTTTAATCACATCCATATTCACTTGGTATGGTGTCATTAATTTCACACGCTCATCCCATGCTTCTTTTGCTTCACCCATAGAAACCCAAACGTCTGTGTATAGGAAGTCACAACCTTTCACGCCTTCTTCAACATGCTCAGTTAGGTTGATTTTTGCGCCAGTTTCTTCAGCAATAGCACGACACTCTGCAAGTAATTCTTCTTCAGGCCAGAATTGTTTTGGTGCAACTAGGCTGATTTCCATACCCATTTTCGCTGCACCGACCATCAAAGAGTTACCCATGTTGTTACGAGCATCACCTAAGTAAGCAAATTTCATTTCATGTAGACGTTTGCCACGACCATGCTCAATCATGGTTAGGAAGTCAGCTAGGATTTGAGTTGGGTGGAATTCGTTAGTTAAACCGTTCCAAACTGGTACGCCAGCGTATTGACCTAGTTCTTCAACAATGTCTTGACCAAAACCGCGATACTCAATGCCATCGTACATGCGGCCAAGAACACGAGCTGTGTCTTTCATGGATTCTTTGTGACCAATTTGAGAACCAGAAGGGCCTAAGTAAGAAACTTGTGCGCCTTGATCGAACGCTGCTACTTCAAATGCGCAGCGAGTACGAGTTGATGTTTTTTCGAAAATTAGAGCAATGTTTTTGCCTGTTAGGCGAGGTTGTTCATAACCGTTATATTTGGCTTTTTTCAATTCTAAAGACAGATCCAATAAGTGTTGGATTTCGCGTGGAGTGAAGTCTAATAATTTTAGGAAGTTACGGTTGCGTAGGTTAAAAGCCATGATGTTTTCCTCTTGTCTTTTTCTAAACTTTTGAATTGTGCTGCACCAGTTAGTTTTTGGTGCAACGCTTAGTCTTCAGTAATGCAAGTGCCTGCTTGGCCTTCTAAAATGCGTAAGCCATCTTGTAGCGCACCGATGCCAACAATCTTGCCACCTTGTTTGATGAATTCGCATGAAGCGGCAATTTTCGGGCCCATTGAACCTTCATCAAATTGGAAATTAGCCAGATGTTTTGGTGTAGTTGCATGTAATGCTTGCTGTTCAGGTTTACCCCAATTGGTATAAACCGCATCAGCATCAGTTAAGATCAGCAAGGCATCAGCTTTAAGTTGATGAGCCAAGTAAGCTGCTGACATGTCTTTATCAATCACTGCTTCAACACCGACAAGTTTGCCGTCTTTTTCCATAACAGGAATGCCGCCACCACCAGTACAAATGACTAAGTGACCAGCTTCGATCAGTTTCATGATCGCTGATTTTTCAACAATGCCTGTTGGCTCTGGGCTTGGCACAACGCGACGGAAATATTGGCCATCAGGTTTTACGATCCAGTGATATTTTTCTGCCAATTCACGGGCTTCTGCTTCTTGGTAAACTGGGCCAATTGGCTTGGTTGGATTAGAAAATGCTGGGTCTTTTGGGTCTACGGTCATTTGCGTCAGCATGCAAGATACGTCTAATTCAGGCAGACGGTTTTTGAATTCTTGCATCAACATATAGCCGATCATGCCTTGGGTTTCGCTACCTAAAACATCCAGCGGATATGGGTTTACTTTTGTATATTCTAATCCTTGAAGCGCAAGCAATCCCACTTGTGGGCCATTACCATGAACTAAAACAACGTTGTATTCCTGTGCGATTTCAGCAATGGATTCCACTGCAGTTTTGATGTTTTCACGTTGGATATCCGCTTCAAGTGGTTCACCTCGGCGCAATAACGCATTGCCACCTAAAGCCACAACAACAGTTTTTTTCACCATAGTGTTATCTCTCTTATTTGACGGTGCTTTGTGCATGTAAAAAGCACCGTCATTTTTAATTAGAATTAAATACCGTCACGTTCGATTGGGCAGCTCATGCAGCGAGCACCACCACGACCACGACCCAACTCATCTCCAGGAATTGGCAGAACAGTAATGCCTGCTTTGTCGTATTTCTCATTGGTGTAAGTGTTGCGTTCATAGCCCACAACCACACCTGGGCGGATAGTTAGAACGTTATTCGCATCGTTCCATTGTTCACGTTCTGCTTCGAAAGTGTCGCCACCTGTTGTGATCATGTTGAGTTTGTCGATGTGTAACGCTTTTTCGATACTGCGAATGTAGCTTTCTTGTTGTTTCGCCACGACTTTGCCAGATTCATCGCCAGTTAGGCTCCAGCAGTTCACGTCGTTTGGAATTACGTTTGGATAAACAGAGAAAGTATCTTCACGCATGTGAGTCATTACGGTATCTAAGTGCATGCAAGAGCGATCTTTTGGAAGTTCAATTGCAATCACTTGTTTTGCTTGATTATGTTTGAATAGGCTTGACGCTAAGTGTTCCACACCTTGTGCAGTGGTTCGTTCAGACATACCAATTAATACCGCGCCGCGACCGATAACTAATACGTCACCACCTTCAATGGTTGAGCGGTCATAGTTTTTGTTTTCGTCGCCATAGTATTTAATAAAGTCTTGGCCAGCGAAGGTTGGGTGCCAACGGTAAATCGCACGTAAATGGTTGGTTTCACGTTGACGAGCTACTTTCGCCATTGGGTTAATTGAAACCCCACCGTAAACCCAGCAAGATGTGTCACGTGTAAATAGGTGGTTTGGAAGTGGTTCGATAATGAAATCGGTTGGAGCATAAATGCTTTGAAGCATAGAAGATGATTTCATTGGCATCTCACCAAAAGCTAGACCGCCAGTTAAGATTTTAGCGAGTTCTAAGTTCGGTAAATCACCCAAGAAGCAGCGCACATCGTTCGCGAAGGTTTCACCAAAACGATACTTAGAAATTTGGTTTGAGAGTAACCATTCCTTGGCTTCTGGTACCGCTAATGTTTCTGCCAACAAGTTAGTTAACAGCAACACTTCTACCCCTTGGTCTTGCAGAGTTTTAGCAAAAACATCATGTTCTTTGCCTGCGCTTTCAACCGCTAATACGTCATCGAATAGCAAGTCTTGGCAGTTAGATGGGGTTAGATGGGTTAGAGCGCGACGAGGACGATGAATCAATACGCGACGTAGCTGCCCGATTTCAGAACCTACATATAAATTACTCATATTTCGTTTCTCTCTTTTTTATTATTACGCCAAAGTTTGAATTAATGGTCGTAATTATTTCCGTAGGGTAGTTTGCATTTGTGGTCTTTATTGTTCTGCTGTCAATATTAGTGATTAGCCCAAGTCTTACTAAGATCGTTATCACAAAAAAATAGGTGCTAACATTGATGTATCTTATTGTTTATTAACAAAATTTATGCGTTTTATGAAAGGGTGTTGATTTTATAAATAAGGGATTTTTAGGGAAGTTTATGCACTCTTTTATCCATGTATTGGCTTTCGCAAGCGATAAATTTAAAATCTGTGAAATTTTATTCTTAAGGGTGTTTTTTTGACATTAAATAACTATGCGGATTAAAAGGGTGCATATATGATTTTTTCATTATTTTTTGAAAATGTTAAAAAAATAAATGTTATAAATTTGATTTAATGCACATATTTACAAACTTTAATTAAATGGAAACATTTGCAATTGATTGGTTGTTTTTATTTGAAAGTAGATGATGGTTTGCCTGATGAAAGATTAAATTTTCTATGCATATTATTCATTGCTGTTGAATATTATGCATAGTGTTTTCCAGATAAAATAAAAGCCAGAGGTTAAAGTCTGGCTTTTGAGGGTATGTTTAAATATCTAATGCTGGATATTATGCAGATAGGATTATCCACTTAATATTTTTCACCAAGGTTTATTAAATGATGAAAGATGTAGCTATTACATTATTGAACCGACACTCAATAGAATAACGATCATTGCACAAATCATACCTAGCAATGGTGTAATCCATTTAATCCAACGAACATACGGAATTCGAGCAATTGCCAATCCACCCATTACAACCGCTGAAGTCGGAGTAATGAAGTTCACGATACCAGAAGCCGATTGATAAGCCGTTACAACAAGGTCACGACCTACGCCGGCAAAGTCTGCTAGTGGCGCCATGATTGGCATGGTCATTACCGCTAAGCCTGAAGATGATGGCACAAGGAATGACAATAAGATCTCAAGGAAATACACCACATTAACGAAGATAATTGAAGAAAGTCCAGTAACGGCATGTTCAGCGGCATTCAAAATGGTATCGGTAATACTACCGGCATCCATTACCACTACGATACCGCGCGCAATACCAATGATTAACGCAACACCGAGTAAGTCACGAGCACCATCAATAAAGCTGGTGGTGAATTCTTCTTCGCTTAAACGAGCAACCAAGCCGATGATGATTGAAGCACCAAGGAACATGGCTGACAATTCCGCCATCCACCATCCGATAACGGCTACACCATAAATCATTACAGCAAATGCAAGTGCAAAGATGGTTAGAATCAGCTTACGGCGTGGGGTGAATTCTAAAAGTTCTTCACTTTTGTTGCCTAAGAAGAAGCGTTTATTTTCTTCAAGCTTGTCATAAACCACGGATTTAGTTGGATCTTCGCGAACGATTTTCGCATAGCGCATCACATAGAAAACACAGATTAACCAGCCAATAACTAAGATAGCAGCACGCAATAAAATGCCGTCAGTAAAGGCGATACCAGCTGCATCTGAAGCAATAACAGTCGCAAATGGGTTAATGGTTGAACCAAGTGTACCCATGCCTGCGCCTAGTAAAACCGTCGCAGCTGCAACAACTGGGTCGAATCGAGCGGCCATCATAACAGGCACTAATAAGGTGTAGAAGGGTAGGGATTCTTCCGCCATGCCATAAACTGTACCGCCCATCGCAAATAAAAACATGAGGATGGGGATCATCAGTTCTTCTCTCCCTTTTAAGCGTGCCGTTACTCTTTCGATACCGGCATCAATTGAGCCTGTTTTATTTACCAAGCCCAAAAAGCCACCGATGATCAAAATGAATAGAGACACATCAATTGCGTTGGCTTCATAGCTGCTGCTGTTATAGAAACCGTTAATTGGTGCCATTAGTACATCAATAACCCCTTGCGGTGTGCTATCCGTTGCATGATAAGTGCCAGCGACAGGGACTTCTTTACCTAGGTCATCATTCATCACACGGTCGTATTGACCTGCAGGAATAATCCAAGTTAAAGCTGCAACCAGTGCAATTAAAACAAACAAAATCGTATAGGCAGATGGAAACTTAAATCCGCCTTTCTTTTCTTCATGTATATGCTCTTGAGGGGAGGTTTGCTCTGCCATAGGGAACTCCTTAGCTTATTATTTAAATGTAATCTTATTTATTTAAATAACGATAAGTTGATTTGAAAATGATGCTTTTATAAATCAATAGATATATTTCAAAAGCAGTCTAATGGTCGTTTTAATTTTAAAGTTGGCTTCTCTTCACAAAAAAAGCAGAGGTTAATTTTGTGTTTAAATGTTATTTTGTTGTTAATTATAAAATATCATTTAAATTGGAAAAATATTCTATTGAAAATTTATTTCTTGGCTAAAGGTGGGACTCTCTCAATACTTAGAGAAATAGTTGGGAAATTTATTCAAATAGCTGGATTTTTAACGCAAAAAATAAAAAGTAAAATTGTGAGCTGTATCTTCGTGAAAAATTAGAAAGAGATCTGAAAGTTAAGACTAAGCAAGTTAGATATTGAGGTGCAAGTTTAATGTGCTAGTTATTGAGTTTATTGGGATATTTTACTCTGATTGATTCCGTTGTGTGTGCAATGTTACAACAGCGTTAGCATTCTAACTGGGAGTTCTTGGTTAGGTTATTGGATGTTGATCCTAATCTGCTGATTAAAATGAAAAAATGGAGGGTATGAACAGATTTTAATTCCATTCGTTCGATAAGGTTATTTCGGTCACATGTTTGAAACAAAAACTTACACATCGATCACGAACTTACAACTTATTGATTTATCTTTAATTAAAATCGGTTTAAAAATGACCTATGTTAGACGTATCAAGTAGGTTCATACTATGTCGATGTTAGAAAAAGAGTCAGTTATTCCGGGGAATTCTCGTTATTGGGGACTTATTCTCGGTCCTTTAGTGTTAATTCTTACCTTAATTTTGCCAGCGCCATTTGAAGGATTAAGTGATCCAGCTTGGCGAATGATTGGTTTGGCTACCTTTATGGCAATTTGGTGGGTAACCGAAGCTGCACCTATTCCGGTGACTTCATTCTTGCCGATCATTTTGGCACCTTTACTTGGAACAGCTTCAATTAAGGCCGCAACTGCACCTTATGCCAATCCATTAATTTTCCTATTCCTTGGTGGCTTTATGCTGTCAATTGCTATGGAAAAGTGGAACTTGCACAAACGTGTTGCCTTGATTGCCATGTTGGCGGTTGGTAATAAACCCGGTCACCAAGTTGGTGGTTTGATGTTGGTTACCGCTTTCCTTTCTATGTGGATGAGTAACACTGCTACAGCGGTAATGATGCTGCCGATTGGTATGTCGATTATCGGCATGGTGTGTGGTGAAGATCGCAGCCGAAACCCACAATTTGCGAGCGCGTTACTTTTAGGTATCGCTTATGCAGCAAGTATAGGTGGTTTGGCTACTTTAATCGGTACACCGCCAAATGCTCTATTGGCTGCTTACCTTTCTAGCACTTATCAAATTCACATTGGTTTCGGTCAATGGATGATTGTTGGCTTACCGCTAACGATTGTGATGCTTGGCTTAACTTGGCTATGGTTAACTAAGTTCTCTTACAAATTGCCAGATACTCAAGAGGGTGATGCAAGAGCGGTACTTAAATCTCAATTGCATGAACTCGGCAGTTTAAGCAAAGGTGAGAAGTGGGTTGCGATTCTATTTGTTGGCGCAGCTTTGTGTTGGATCTTCCGTCCACTATTAGCGAAATGGACTGGCTTACCAATTGACGATACAGGCATTGCGATTGCGGCAGCCTTGCTATTGTTCGTTATTCCTGTCGACATCAAGAAACAAGAATTCGTTTTAGATTGGGAAAGCACAAAAGGCTTACCGTGGGGCGTATTGCTATTGTTCGGTGGTGGTTTGAGCTTGGCGGCACAAATTCAATCTTCAGGCTTAGCTGACTTTATTGGTGATAGCCTAGGTGCAACCAGTGGCATGTCGGTTCTAACTGTAATGGTTATTGTAACTGCAGCCATTATCTTCCTAACTGAAGTGACCAGTAATACGGCAACAGCGGCAGGTTTCTTACCGCTTCTTGGTCCGATTGCTGTGGCGATGGGCGCTCATCCTGCCATGCTTGCGATTCCAGCGGCACTTGCAGCGAGTTGTGCGTTTATGATGCCGGTAGCAACACCGCCAAACAGTATCGTATTTGCTTCTGGTCAGCTAAAAATTAAAGAGATGATTGCAGCGGGATTTGCCTTGAACGTGGCAGGTATCATAATTATCACCGCAATTAGCTATACATTAGCGGCTTGGGTGTTTGGTATGTAATACCCTTCGTATTTGAACTTGCAGCTTTGTTGACGGCGTTCATTCGCCCCAATCACTTAGGCAAGTTAAGCTCATGGGGCCTCATTCACTTGTCGCCTCACTGCAAATCCAACAACTTTGGGTACCAGTAAATAAAAACAAAAGCGAGTTTGTGGTCATCACGAACTCGCTTTTTTCATTGTCTTTTTTAAAGCGCCTAGGATAGGACAGCGGTTCTACGGAGTACTTAATATGAACAGATATTGTATTTTAGAATCGGTATAGAGCTATTTCTGGTGTTTCGCTAAATACTCGCCACTTTCATCTTTGCCCATGTACTTAGCTAAAGTACGTTGCGGCACTTTGCGTAAATCCACCACAATCAAGCCATCGAGTGCATCGTTAAAATCTTTATCGACATTAAAGCTGATCAATTTACCGTTTAGATTTAGGTATTGCTTCAACAAGATCGGAATGCTTTTCTGGCCTAAACGAGTCAGCACTTTGGATAGCAATTGAATGTCAGCCAAAGAGGTTAGCATGTCGGAACGCCAAAAGTTTTTATTGTTCTTTTTGAGTGGGTTAGTGGCTTTAACGAGATCAGCACTTTGTTGATCGAAATGATGCAGTTCAAGCGTAGAAACCATTAACTCTCGGGCTGTTGGGCTGTATTCGCTGCTAATACTTACTGGTCCAAACAAGTGCGTATAGTGAGGGTGGCGATAAGCGTAAGTCGCAATACCTTTCCACAATAAGAGCAAAGCGGTGAGGCTACGTTGATAAGGCAAATCAATCACAGAACGTCCCATTTCTATCGCATGACCAAATTGCTTAATCAGCTTTTCATCGTAGCGGAATAGAGTGCGAGAATATAAACCTTTCACGCCTTTTGCTTGCAAAATCTGATCGGTTAACCCTAAACGATATGCGCCGACTAAGCGTTGAGCTTGGTTATCCCAAATGAATAAATGTTGATAGTAATCATCGAACTCATCGAGATCGCATTCTTTACCTGTTCCTTCATTAACTAAGCGGAAGTTGGCTTCTCGAATGCGGCCAATTTCTTGTAATAGCGATGGAATTTTATCGGACTGGGTGCAATAGACATCGAAATTTTTAAATGTCAGAAGATGATCATGATCGGCCAGTTGATCGACTTCAGCGATCAATCGATCTTGTGCGATCGGCGCGATCATAGGATCTTGTTGTTGCAGCAGTGGAGGTTGATGCTCCGCTCTTGGTGCTAATAAATAAGTGTTAAGGCGTAAGTAATCCACTAATTGTTGATCGCTTGATAAGTTTAAAAGCTCTGAGCGCTCAATTACTTCACCGATAGAAATATCAATGCGTTGCTTGCCTTTGTTGAGCATTTCGCGACCAAGCATGGCTGTGCGTAATAATGGGTGAACCTTGCCTGCCCAATAGAAGGTTTTGCTGTTGTGCCCATTGATATGCATGGCAATAGCGTCAGCTTCACTACGCTTGATTAGCTTAGCGACAGAGCGACTCCAAGGTTTATCATTAATTTGACCTTGTTCATCAAAAGTCGAGACTTCGCCCGCTGGAAAAACGAGCAGTAAACCACCATCATTTAAGTGTTGTAAGCCTTCACGCAAAGCTTTCATATTCGCAGCAACGGCATTTTTTCCTTCGAACACATCTACACTGATAAACAACGGAGCCAATTCGGGTAAGCGCTTTAGGAGTTGGTTGGCGAGAATTTTTACGTCTGGGCGCACTTGCAGCAGTACTTCTGCCAAAATCACACCCTCTACTGCACCAAGGGGATGATTGGCAACCACAACCAAAGGGCCTTCAGCAGGAATACCACTGAGTTGCCCTGAGCTAATTTGATATTGAATTCCCAGTTTTTCGAGCGTTTGTCGCAAGAAGGCTTGAGTATCAATAGGCTGAGGGATTTGGTGATAATAGGTGTCTAGCGTATGCAGGCCGGTCATTCTTTCGGCTGCTCGCTCTAATAATCCAAACGGCGTTCGCTTTGGTAATCGAAATGGGCTGGTTTGCATAACAAGTTCCTTGAATGAAATCAAACATCGTCAAACTTCATTTGGAGCAATCAGTAAAAAGATAGCTCCAATGAATCTTAATCGCCAAATTAATGATTAGTTCTTTAGCACTTGTCGCAGCATACTTTGTGGATCTTTCAATTGTTTTACAATCAAGAATAAAGCCGAAAGCCAAACGACACATGCCATGATAAATAACGTGCCTGAATCGAACTCAACAGGAACAAAAATCTGATCGCCTTTAATAACATTGTATTTTGCATCCGCTGCACTCGCGGCAACCGCTTGCATTGCAGCTTCACTTCCCACCAGGAAAGATTCACCATAAGCTGGCATTTCAACACCAAGTGGAGTGAATAGGTGGAACACAATGGCACCACTGATCACACCTAAAGACATCACCGCACCAAAACCATGTAAACGACCAAACAGTAAAATACTGGCAATCAACTCCGCAATGCCAACCATGTAGCCGCCATATTCCCCAAACCAATCAAGGCCTGACCATTTCCCTAGCGTACTAAAGATATAGATGGTTTCTGGCGCATTGGAAAATTTAAAGAACATGGATTGAATAAAAATAAACGCAATAACAACGCTGAGAATATTTTTGAGAGTTAAGTAAGATTTCATATTCCTTCCTTGAATGTACAAGCTAAATAGAAGCTCAACTCAGGAGCTTCTATTTAGAGTGTTAGCCTTATTTATCTAAGATTGCAGGCCAGTTTTTATTGGCTGTTGCAATGAATCCATCTTTGTCTTTAACCCACATATCTTGAACACTCTTGTCGTAGTTTAGATATAGTTTGTCGTTGTAAACCGCCCAACGCTCAGGATCACCAGAGTACAATTCATTTTTCGCTGCTACTGCCCATGCACAGTAACCACCGTATTGAGGTGCGTATTTTTCAGGATCAGCTTTAAACATGTCTAGGTGTTCTTGGCTTGCAAATAACCAATCAGCACCTTTGTAGCTAGTAGTAAACTCTTTTTTTCCTTCAACTGGTTTTCCTTCTGTGAAGTAAGCTACGGTGTCATAACCATCAACTGCTTTATTACTAAAAGTGCCTGTATAGATGGGATCACTTTTAGCTAAAGCTTGAGAGCTAAAAAATGCCTGAGAAGCAAAAAGGAAAATTAAAGTCAGATATTTCCAGTATCGAGTCATATTTCGATCTCCATTTCTGTATTGATTACCCTTGGCTGGGTGAGAGCGTGTAACGGGTTAGACTGGCAGGGAGAGCCAGCATGGTAATCCATCGAAACAGTGTTAGGTTCAACATTGATGATGGTGAGGCTGACGGTTTGAGCGTCATTTCTATGCATGCAGACCGAATAAGCGCTAGAGGTTGGCTGATGACTCATGTGATAACTCATCAATTGGCAAAAACTCGGCTGTTTATGCAAAGAATCTTGAGTGCGGTTGTATTGATATTGAGAGTAGTTGTAATGGTATTGCGCTAAGCGATTGGCCTGAACCGTTTTAAACTCAAATGAAGATGAAGTTACTGGGCCAATTTTTTTAATATGATGCAATTTTATGCCGTCCCACCTGATTGCTGGAACGGCCTGATCCTGAGCGATATTTTCTTGTGCAAAAATAACTAAAGTAAACGGGGCAAACGTGCTCAAATTTATGTTTTGGATTTGTGAAAGTACTTGTATGTAGCTTTGACAAAAGGCCAATTCTTTAACCAACAAACCTCGGCTGCGAATAGCGGTTTTAGGTGTAATGCCTTGATAGTTATTTAACAAACAAAGGCTTAATCCGTAATTATTACAACAGATCCAAGTACCGTTACCATCAGGATCGATAGGCATAAAAGCAGTCACTCTTTGCCCGTTTTTTTGCCTATCAAATGAATCAGGATTTAACGCTAAAGAGCGGGTTTTTAATTCATCTCGATTAAATAGGACTTGATAGCCACCAGGTGTGATTCGCCATGTTAAGGTGCACATTACTTCAAACTCCTCAAATAACTTGCAGTCGCTGGGGCGTAAGAAAAAATATTATCGGTTTTAATGCCGCAAGCTTGAGCATTAACGCGGATCACCGAAAAATGGTGCGTGGTATGGCTAGAGACAAACAATAACTCCCGTTGCAGAGTCGATTCCATTTGGAAGATCTGTTGCTGATAAATCGATGTTTCACTTTGGATGCGTACCGATCTGAAAAGATCATTCTGATCCAGAGACTCAAGCCAATTTCGGATTTGCAAAAGCTCTTGAATACCGGTTGCACGGTCAGTTTCGACCAATGCACCACGGCGGCGCTGGTCGTAGTTAATCAATCCCATATTTTGCTCTTGTGCCATTAAAGCAAAATACAAATCATTAATATGGCGTAAATGTGCCCCTGTGCTGCTTTCTACATAAGGCTTTGCAGCATATTGGTATTGCTCATCATTGAGTTTTTCTAATAAATACAGCCCCTGATCGATACCTTCGATATTACCGGTCACAAATGAGTGTGCTTGAGTATTTGTCTTTTCATTGGGTTTGAGTGCTTTAACAGAATCCAAAATTTCTAACCTTCTTGTTGATGAAAATGCGGGGTTCATTTTTTCTTCAGCAGAGAATCAATCTGTTGCTGGATAATGCTTGGCTAACTCTTTTTCTTCTTTATGAGCCTGAAAAAGTTCACGTAAAGTCGGTACTCTATGCCCAGCTTTTTTCTGTAGTGCACCGATTTCGTATAAGCATTTATATTGAAAGAGCAAGGTTGAAAAAATCTCTTTCAATGGTGTATTACTGTCCCATATATGACCGGCTTCACTGCTCGCACCATTCATTTCTAAAATCTCAAAATTACGACCTTGCATAAAAGATTCAATATCTTTGAATTTCACATCGAGGCGGCCAAAGTGGTAACCAGGATAATCATCAAAAATATGATCAAGACATGCAGCGAGCTCATCTGTAATAAAACGATTACCATTCTTGAAAATACAACCTCGGCTGTGACTACCGGCAAAAGCCAATTGAAAGGGGTTATCTTTAGGAATAATTTTATCGAGCAACTCGGTATGACGAGGCAGATATAAGTGGGCCAATTGACTGGCTCGCAGATCATTTTCAATCAGTTGTTGAAGAGTGTGCTTTCCTGTTCCTTTAACTACAGGAGAATATTTCAAAGTAATGGAAATCACTTTGCCTTTGGATTGGTTTGGATAGCGGATATAAAACACACCAGCTTCAGCTTGGTATCGAGATTTCTTCTGCAATAAGAAACGTGCGCCATCAGGGTAAGAGGCTACATATTCTTGGAGGTCTTGATCGGATTCAATCAGTTGAACACCGACACCTCGGCAGCCCTGATCGGGTTTAGCGACTACTGGGTAATTTAAACCCGCATCGAGCATGGACTTCTTCGCTTGAATCCATTGTTTTGAAATGGTGCGAGATTGAGATTCCGACAGTTTAGTTATGGTGACAAAAGGCGGGATCCACTGTTTCGCATAATCACCAGCTAACGACAAAATGTCATGTTTTGATTCCCCAACCATGCCACTGAGTTTAATGCTTGGATTTGCCACTAAAGGTAAACGAAAATCTCGATATTTAACGCCATGCCAAAGGCTTTGAAGTACGACCGGAGTATAGAAAAACCACGTTGGCCAAAATTCAAAACGAGAAACCGCCTTACCAGACATGTCCATTTCAGGCATGCCTTGATTGGGTAGCCTTTCAGTGAGGTCATCGTCAATGAAATGTGGTTGAGGTTTTGGCGTTATATACATTCAATCATCCTTTAGATACAGACTGATGATGGGAAAGAGCATGGCGATTAACGGACTTTTTTAAGCTGTTTTTAGATAAGCGGTTGAACAGCCATAGAACCAATAAAGCGACAGGTGCTAATAGCCACTTCCAAGTTTGTTGCTGTAACCACTCAGCAGTGCCAATGGTGTAAATCACGCTAAATACAAAGGCTGTCCACGCTGCGGTAGCGAGTAAAACAGCAATTAAAAATGGCACAAAAGGAACTTGGAAATAACCGCTCAAGGTAAAGCTGATGCTGCGTAAACCGGGGATAAATCGAATAATAAAAATATTAATTATGGTGTGAGATTTAAGGCGTCGTCGGGCTTCCTTAAATAGAGAAATGGTTAATAACCTATAGCGCAAACCACGCCAACGTCTTGCCCAAATGCCTAGCCCATAAAGCAAAGCATCACCGCTCGCAATCCCAATAAAAATGGCGATTAATGCTAATTCTGAAGACAAGGTTTGCTGAGCTGATAATAATGCTGCAGTAATAATGGCGAGGTCTTCTAACAGATAAGAAAGCAGCACGATACCAATGAAAGCAAGCCACATATTTTCTTGTAATAAAGTTAGATAGGGATCCATACACACAACCAATTAAATGAAAAAGTCATTCATTAATGCATTTCGATTAAGGCATTTCCGATGTATGGAATAAGAACAAAGCGCTACATATAAAATTTCAGTGACAAAGTCAGGATTGTTAGATAACACTCAAATTTTTGTTTTTGAATCAATATTTATCGTGTGACTCGCAAAGTCTCGTTTGTGAGCTTTACACAGGTGTTTTTCGTGCATATCGAGAAACTTCGCTGTGTTTGTTTGGGGATATGTTTGGGTATATATCGAACGAACTTAGTGTATACTTCGTCCTTATGTATAAATAACCAGTAGCTAACCGAGTACCCCGCATGGATCCTTCTTTATTACTTGACGGTTTGAACGATAAACAACGTGAAGCCGTAGCCGCACCTTTAGAAAACTTACTTGTCTTAGCTGGCGCAGGCAGTGGTAAAACTCGTGTGCTGGTACATCGAATTGCTTGGTTATTATCGGTTGAGCGAGCATCGCCGTTTTCGATTATGTCGGTAACCTTTACCAATAAAGCAGCAGCAGAAATGCGTGGCCGTATTGAAGAATTGATGATGGGAACCGCATCGGGCATGTGGAATGGTACTTTCCACGGTATTTGCCACCGAATTTTGCGCGCTCATTATATGGATGCAAAACTGCCGGAAGATTTCCAGATTCTCGATTCAGAAGACCAACTTCGATTGTTGCGTCGCTTGATCAAAGCGCAGAATCTTGATGAAAAACAATGGCCTGCCAAACAAGCAAGCTGGTGGATTAATGGTAAGAAAGACGAAGGTTTGCGCCCAAGTCATATTGATACTTACCAAGATCCAGTAGCCAAAACTTATCTGCAAATCTATCAGGCGTATCAAGAAGCTTGTGACCGTGCTGGCTTAGTCGATTTTGCCGAAATCTTATTGCGTTGCCATGAATTGCTGCGTGATAAAGTGCATATTCGTGAGCATTACCAAGCTCGATTCAAACACATTTTGGTCGACGAATTCCAAGATACCAACAACATCCAATACGCTTGGCTGCGCATGATGTCTGGCCCTGATGCGCATGTGATGATCGTGGGTGATGATGACCAGTCAATCTACGGTTGGCGTGGTGCGCAAATCGAAAACATTCAAAAATTCCTGCGCGAATATCCTCAAGCTCGCACCATTCGTTTGGAACAAAACTATCGCTCAACTAAGAATATTCTGAACGCAGCCAATGAGCTGATCAGCAATAACACCGAGCGTATGGGTAAAGACTTGTGGACAGATGGCAATGAAGGGGAGTTAATCTCGCTTTATTCTGCTTACAACGATTTGGACGAAGCTCGTTTTACCGTTAACAAAATCAAAGAGTGGCACGATAAAGGTACACCGTTATCCAATTGCGCCATGTTGTATCGTAATAACGCCCAATCTCGTGTGTTGGAAGAAGCCCTAATTCAAGCTCGTTTGCCGTATCGAATTTATGGCGGAATGCGCTTCTTCGAACGTCAAGAAATCAAAGATGCTCTTGGCTATTTGCGCTTAATGAACAACCGTAACGATGACGCAGCATTTGAGCGCATTGTTAACACTCCAACTCGTGGTTTGGGCGATAAAACCCTTGAAACCATTCGCATGACTGCCCGTGATCGTGGTGCAACCTTATGGCAAGCAGGCACACAATTGCTTGAAGAAAAAGTGTTGTCGGGCCGAGCGGCTACTGCTTTTAGTCGTTTTGTTGAACTGATTAATGCACTTGAAGATGACACTTTTGATTTAGCCTTGCATGAGCAATTTGACCATGTGATCAAATCATCTGGTTTATTCGCTATGTACGAAATGGAAAAAGGCGAAAAGTCCAAAGCACGTATTGAGAACTTGGAAGAATTAGTTACCGCGGCTCGCCAGTTTGAAAAGCCAGAAGAAGCGGATGACATGAGCATGTTGTCTGCGTTCTTATCTCATGCGGCTTTAGAAGCCGGAGAAGGGCAAGCTGATGAATTTACCGATGCCGTTCAGCTAATGACATTGCACAGTGCGAAAGGTTTGGAGTTCCCACTTGTCTTTATGGTTGGCGTAGAGGAAGGCATGTTCCCGAATCAAATGTCAGCGGAAGATGCTGCTCGTTTAGAAGAAGAACGTCGCTTGTGTTATGTCGGTATGACCCGTGCGATGGAAAAACTCTACATCACTTATGCGGAAATGCGTCGAGTATACGGGCAGGACAAATACCACAAACCGTCGCGCTTTATTCGTGAAATCCCAGAATCTTGCGTCGAAGAAGTTCGCATGAAAGCGCAAGTAAGCCGTCCTGCAACCTCTGGTCGTTTTGGTGCAACAGCAGTGAAGGAAAACTTCAACAGCACAGGCTATTCACTGGGTCAACGAGTAAAACACGCCAAGTTTGGTGAAGGAACCATTATTAACTTCGAAGGCAGTGGCGCACAAAGCCGAGTTCAAGTTGCGTTCAATGGTGAGGGTATTAAGTGGCTAGTCACTGAATTTGCTCGTTTAGAAAAATTGTAACTTATCAACTTAAAAATTATGCACTAGAAAGGTCTACTAATGGACAAGAGTTATTCTAAATTAGTGAATGCTGCCGCTTGGGCTGCCATGATCATCGCAACGGTTTTATTGTTAGTGAAACTGGCTGCTTGGTGGCAAACTAACTCGGTCAGTTTACTGGCTTCATTAGTGGATTCTTTAATTGATATGGCGGCATCGCTGACCAACTTATTAGTGGTGCGTTATGCGACTCAACCGGCAGATGATGATCATCAATTTGGTCACGGAAAAGCTGAATCACTTGCTGCATTAGCACAGTCGATGTTTATCTCTGGTTCGGCATTCTTTCTATTGCTTAATGGTGTGGAACGCTTTTTCCGCCCGCAAGAACTGGTTTCTCCTGAAATCGGTGTGTGGGTGAGTGCATTTGCCATCTTAATGACATCTGGCTTGGTGTTATTTCAAAAACAAGTCGTCAAAAAAACTGGCAGCCAAGCAATTGCTGCGGATTCACTGCATTATCAAACCGACTTATTTATGAATATTGCGATTATGATTGCCTTGGTGTTGAGCTGGTTTGGCTTTAAGCAAGCGGATGCCGTATTCGCTGTTGGCATTGGCTTGTTCATCTTATATAGCGCATATCAAATGGCAAAAGAGGCGGTGCAATCATTGTTGGATCGCCAATTACCTGAAGAAGAAGTGGCAGCCATTCAGTCGGCTTGTGTTTCAGTTGACGGTGTTTTGGGTGTTCACGATTTACGCACCCGCATGTCTGGCCCGACTCGTTTTATTCAGGCGCATATTGAATTAGATGACCATTTACCTTTGGTAGAAGCGCATCGCATTACAGATAAAGTTGAAGAAACGTTAGAGCAACTGTTTCCACATTCAGACATTCTTATCCACCAGGACCCGATATCTGTGGTTACCGAAGAAAATATTGTGAACTAACCTTATCTAAGTTGGCTGAAATCCCATTGATAGAGTAAAATTATGTGACTTGTGTCATTCAATTGAAGACAAGTTAAGCAGAATTGACTATCTTATGGCGCAAATAAAAACTCAATTGAAAGTGATGTGAATCAACATCCTTTCATCGCAAAATTGTATATTTGACTGAATTTTGCGATTTGTATCCTAGTTGTTCTTAGGGTGTAACTTTTTTATAGATAATAAATTGGCTAGAAAGCAGCAAAACCCGATGTGAGTTTGCTATCCCTAGTCAGCAGTTTTATAACTTGGTGAACCGAAGTAGAGGCCAAAATAATAAGGCCATATCATCAAGTTTAGTTATTAAGATTTTGAAATTTAAAACTTTAGAGGGTGACCATGATTAAGAAAATTGGTGTTTTAACAAGTGGTGGTGATGCACCGGGTATGAACGCAGCGATCCGTGGTGTAGTGCGTACAGCATTAACTAAAGGCATCGAAGTTTGTGGTATTTACGACGGTTACCTAGGTCTTTACGAAGGCCGTATCGAAACTCTTGATCGTTCAAGCGTTTCTGACGTAATCAACCGTGGTGGTACTTTCCTAGGTTCAGCTCGTTTCCCTGAGTTTAAAGAAGTAGCTGTTCGTGAAAAAGCGATCGAAAACCTAAAGGCACACGGCATTGAAGCACTTGTTGTTATCGGCGGTGACGGTTCTTACATGGGTGCGAAAAAACTAACTGAAATGGGTTACCCATGTATCGGTCTTCCAGGCACTATCGATAACGATATCGCTGGTACTGATTACACTATCGGTTACTTCACTGCACTAAACACTGTTATTGATGCAATCGACCGTCTGCGTGACACTTCTTCTTCTCACCAACGTATTTCTATCGTTGAGATCATGGGCCGTCACTGTGGTGATTTGACTCTTATGTCTGCAATTGCTGGTGGTTGTGAGTACATCATTACTCCAGAGCGTGGCTTAAACAAAGAAGAGCTAATCGAAAGCATTAAAGCGGGTATCGAGAAAGGTAAGAAACACGCAATCATCGCTCTATCTGAATTGATGATGGATGCTAATGCTCTAGCAAAAGACATCGAGAAAGAAACGGGTCGTGAAACTCGTGCAACTGTTCTTGGTCACATCCAACGTGGTGGTTGCCCAACTGCATTTGACCGTATCCTTGCTTCTCGCATGGGTCACTACGCTGTACATCTTCTAATGGAAGGTCACGGTGGTCGTTGTGTTGGTATCCAAAAAGAAGAATTGGTTCACCACGACATCATCGACGCTATTGAGAATATGAAGCGTCCACTGCGTAACGATTTGTACACAGTAGCAGAAGAGTTGTTCTAAGCCATAAGTTGTTCTAAGTATCGGCTAAAAGCTTAAATGACATGAAACCGTTGATGAGAGTCAGCGGTTTTTTTTTCGTCTGAAATTTATGATTTGTAGGATTGTTAGAAACAAAAAAAGGTTGGCACAGTGGCCAACCTTTTTGCTATTTGTTTTTTATAAGAACTTAAAGCTCTTAATAAAAATTAAGCTTTTGCTTCAGCTGCTGCTTTAGCGATAGCTGCAAAGCTTTTCGCGTCAAGAGCTGCGCCGCCAACTAGAGCACCATCGATGTCTGGTTGTGCGAAGTAAGCTGCTGCGTTTTCTGGTTTAACAGAACCGCCGTATTGGATAACAACGTTTTTAGCAACTTCTTCAGATTTCTCAGCGATGTGAGCACGGATTGCAGCGTGGATGCGTTGTGCATCTTCAGCAGTTGCTGCTTTACCAGTACCGATAGCCCAGATTGGTTCGTAAGCGATGATTGCGCCGTTAAGAGCGTCAACGCCTTGAGTGTTGATTACTGCATCGATTTGACGAGAACATACAGCAACAGTTTCGCCAGCTTCGTTTTGTGCTTCAGACTCACCGATGCAAAGAACAGGAGTTAGACCGTTTTCTTTTAGGAAAGCGAATTTCTTAGCAACAAACTCATCAGATTCGTTGTGGTAATCACGACGCTCAGAGTGACCGATGATTACGTGAGAAACACCGAATTCTTTCAACATTTCTGGAGAGATATCACCAGTGAAAGCACCGCTGTTGTTTAGGTCAGTGTTTTGAGCACCTAGGATGATTTTGCTTTCTAGCTTTTTAAGTTTGCAGCTAGATGGAGCGATGTGCAGCATAGTTGGTGCGATTACAACATCAACACCTTCAACACCTTGAATTTCAGCATTTAGAGCTTCGATTAATTCGTGAGCGAAAGCTTTGCTACCGTTTAGCTTCCAGTTACCCATAACTACAGGATGACGCATAGGATATTCTCCAATTCGATTTAAAAGAAAAGACCAGTTGGCCTAATTGAACTGCCACAGAATATAACAGAATAATGTGATGAGATCATGATTCTCATCATGTCAGATCGCATCAATATCGCTAGTCTAGCTTATGTCTCTTTTCTATGAGAACTTATCAGGGATAATTAAGCGATTTTTTTATTCAACATAAAGGATTAACCATGCCCAATTTAGTTATGGAATACTCAAATTCAATCGAGGAGCGTGTGAACGTTCAAGCTTTGTTAGAAGATTTACATCAAGTCACGATTCAAAGCGGTTTGTTTGAAGTTAACGATGTAAAATCTCGCACCTTGAGAACCCATCATTGGTTGATTGGTAATTTGGAAGATAGCGTGGGCTTTATCCATATAGATTTTGAATTGCTGGCTGGACGAACTGATGAACAGAAAAAAGCGTTGTCAGAAGCCTTGATGGCAGCCTTGCTCGAAAAAGCTTCTTTTGTAGCAAGTTTAACAGTGAATATTCGTGATATGGATAGAAATTGCTTCCAAAAAGTAACCAATATTTCAGACTAATTTCTTATTTTGTATTTTCAGAAAAAACAGAGAACAAGCATGAACAACATGACTTTAAAGCAGTGGTTATTTTCTTTTCAAGGAAGAATTGGCCGCCAACGATTTTGGCTGTGGAATCTGTTTTATTACCTAGTCATGCTTGGTTTTATTGCCGCATCATCGCAAAAATTATTTGGTGAATTTAGCAGTTTTGCGATCTTCATTTTTAGTGCCGCCATGCTTATTCCTGATTTAGCGGTAACGGCAAAACGTTGGCATGATCGCAATAAATCAAGTTGGTGGTTGCTGATGCATGTTCCGCTTATTTTAGGGCGAGTCACCATGCCGGCACCGGGTATGGAATCTGTAGCTCCAACCATGTCGCAAACCTTAATTTCTGCTGTTGCTTTGGTTTGTGGTGTTTGGATGCTGGTGGAGTGCGGATTTATGAAAGGAACAGAAGGCGAGAATCAATACGGCCCAGAACCGAAATAAATATATCCTTCGTACTTGAAGCTGCAGCTTTGTTAACTGTGTTCACTCGCCCCAATCACATAGGCAAGCTATGCTCATGGGGTCTCACTCACTTGTTGCCTCGCTGCAACTCCAATTACTTTGGCTATATATCCTAAGTTTTTGTCATTAGCTGAATAAAAAAATGCTGCATTGGAATGAACTTCAATGCAGCATTTTTGATTTTGAAATAAGTGCTAAGGCAGCTTATAAGATGATTGGCTCTTATAAAATATGTTGCTTCACTTCGTCGTCTTTACGCTCTAAGTAGTGGATTGATTTAATGCGACGAATAGTGCGGCTCTTACCACGAATTACTAGCGTTTCAGTTGTTGCGATGTTACCTGAACGAGTGATGCCTTCTAGCAAATCACCTTTAGTGATACCAGTTGCAGCAAATACTACGTTGTCGCTACGAGCCATGTCGTCCATTTTCAGAACTACGTTCGCTTTAACGCCCATTTCTGCGCAGCGTTTAAGTTCTAATTCACCATGAACACGGTTTTCTTCTGTATCGCCTTTAACTTCGTGACGAGGCAGTAAGCGACCTTGCATGTCACCATCTAAAGCACGGATAACTGCAGCAGAAACCACACCTTCTGGTGCGCCACCGATGCAGTACATCATGTCTACTTCACTGTCTGGCATACAAGTTAGGATTGAAGCTGCTACGTCGCCATCTGGCACAGCAAACACGCGAGCGCCCATTTGTTGGATTTTCGCGATTACTTCATCGTGACGAGGTTTTGCTAGAGTGATAACCGTTAATTCGTTTAAAGGCTTGTTCAGTGCTTTAGCAACGTTTTGAATGTTTTCTTCAACTGATTTAGTTAGGTCTAGGCAACCTTTTGCACCAGGGCCAACAACCAATTTTTCCATGTACATATCTGGAGCTTTTAGGAAGCTACCTTTCTCACCAGCAGCAAGAACAGCAAGTGCATTTGATTGGCCCATTGCTGTCATGCGAGTGCCTTCGATTGGGTCAACTGCGATATCTACCGCATCGCCACCAAGGCCAACTTGCTCGCCGATATATAGCATTGGCGCTTCATCAATTTCACCTTCACCGATAACGATTTCACCGCTGATTTCGGTTTTATTCAGTAAAGTACGCATTACGGCAACCGCAGCACCATCGGCTGCATTTTTGTCACCACGGCCTAACCATTTATATCCAGCAAGGGCAGCACCTTCTGTTACTCGAGAAAATGCTAATGCTAAATCGCGTTTCATACTGACTCCAAAATAGATCAAAGAGAGAAAATTTGTGCCGCATATTCTAGCACAGTCGTTACGGTAACGTTTGCTTTTTTAAATCATCTTGTCATTTAGCTCTTGACCCAAGCTAGACAGAACGGTACTTTTTTAGGCAATTCATTACCCAGTGAAAGCGTGCTCCAAAGTCATGAATGGACAAATGTCATAATTGAGTGAGGTTTGCTGTTTTTTTAAGCATATAGTTCTAAATACTTGAATAAGACAGTGGCGCGGAAATTTAAGCTGAGTAGAATGTGGGAAACAAACGTGATAGAGGCATAAGTTGTTTAGTTCTATCACTCATCACGAACATTAAATGGGTAATAACGATGTCTTTCGAAGTATTAGAGCAGCTAGAAGCTAAAATCCAAACAGCAGTAGACACCATTGCATTGTTGCAAATGGAAGTAGACGAATTAAAAGAAAAGAACGAGCAGCTTGCTTCTGAAGCGGGTCAACTTCGTGAAGGCCGTGCAGAGCTAGAACAACAAACTCAAGCTATGCGTCAAGAGCAACAAGCATGGCAAGAGCGCATCCGTAGCCTTCTAGGTAAAATGGATGAAGTAGAATAAGATTTCGGTCTTGTTTGAAACTAGCTCTTCTTTAAGAGTAAACAAAAAAACAGAGCCAATTATGTGCTCTGTTTTTTTTGATTCAAATTTTATGTCTTGCTGACTTATCTTTATAAACCGGATTAGCGCTCGATTTCGTCCAGCTCTTCATCTTCATCAAGGATTTCAAATTCCACATCAAGTGGTTCTTGAGAGATGATGATGCCTGTGCTGTCAGCGTATAGGTAATCTTCAGGTAAGAAAGTCACGCCACCGAAGTTAACAGGAACGTCGATTTCGCCAATGCCATTTTGTACAGCACCAACTGGAATAGAAGCGATTGCTTGAATGCCGATTTCCATTTCATCGAGAACATCAACTTCACGCACACAGCCGTAAACGACCAAGCCTTCCCAGTTATTTTCTTCTGCAAGCGCAGCGATTTCTGCATCGATTAATGCGCGGCGTAGAGAGCCACCTCCATCAATCAGCAGAACACGATCAGTTCCATCTTCTTGTAAGACATTGCGGATAATGCCGTTGTCTTCAAAGCATTTTACCGTGGTCAACTGACCGGCAAATGATGTCAATCCGCCAAAGTTGCTGAACATAGGTTCAACTACATCAACTTGATCTTGGTAAATATCACACAGTGCAGACGTATTATATTCCATAGCGGTAACTCTCTTTGCTTGCAGGGGATGATTTCGAGTATATCTGGTCAGTATTGCTTTGCAATGACAAACCACGAATTCTTCAAAAGACTTTGATCTTATCAGGATTTTTCCTAGAAGATTAAACTTAAACACTTCTAGGAAAATATCCGAAGAAAGGAAAATAGCTCGGAGGCTGATTTAAAACGCTTGTCCTAAAATCGCAACTGGCTAAGGTCTATTATTGCTCTAAAACCAATTACTGTCCTAAAACCAATAACACAGAAAAGACAATATTAGTGATGAAAGCACACTTCACCATATCAGGCAGCATTGGTACAAACTCTTTAGAATGTTGAACTTGCCAAATGGTTTTGCCGTGTTTCACGATCAGAACTAACGGTAACAACATAAATAGGCTGATCCATAAGGTTTCAACATGTTGCACCAAATACAAAGCCATAGTTAACCAACCGAAAGTCAGCAATCCCAAGTGGTAGCGTTTTGCTTTCTCAATACCAATGCGAACTACTAACGTGCGTTTGTTGCTAACTGTGTCGTTTTCTACATCACGCATGTTATTGATATTTAATACGCCCATTGAAAACAAACCCGAACCAATTGCAGGAAGAAGTAGTGCCGCTTTTACCGTACCCGTGTGTAGGAAGTAAGTACCTAAAATCGCCAGTAAACCGAAGAAGATAAATACCGAAATATCCCCTAAGCCAATATAGCCATAAGGTTTGCTACCCATGGTGTAAGCGATAGAACTGACGATAGAAAGCAAACCAAGCACAATGAACGCCATGATGCTGGTTGGGCTTTGCAGTGCATAAAAAATTAACGCCAAGCCACTGACAATGGTGAAAGCAATATTGATAGCAATCGCTTTTTTCATGCCAGATTGGGTGATCATGCCTTGCTGCATACCACGAATTGGGCCAATGCGATTATCGTTATCCGTGCCTTGTGCTGCGTCACCATAATCATTCGCAAGGTTAGACAGAATTTGCAATAAGGTTGCAGTGAGCAAAGCCAATAAAGAGATTGCGAGAGAAAAATGGTGATCGGCGTAAGCTAAACTACTACCTGTTGCAATAGCAGCAATGGCGAGCAATAAAGTTTTTGGTCTTGCGGCATCAAGCCAGATAGAAAATGATGATTTCATAGAAATTAAATCGTTAACCAAAGCTAAATGAATGTGCGGACTACACAACACAGGTTTTTCACCGAACGTACTTTGTTCATGGTGTTAATTGAGTGTGAAGTATACACGAAAAAACAAAAAGCCCGCAGATTGCGAGCTTTTCGTCCAATGAAAATTAGAAGCACATTCTACAGGATAAAACGGCTTAAATCTTCATCAGCAACAAATTCACCTAAACGTTGTTTTACATACTCACCATCAATCGCTACTTTCATGCCTGGATTGTCGGTAGCATCAAATGAAATTTCATCCATTAGACGTTCCATAACAGTATGCAAACGACGAGCACCGATATTTTCAGTGGTTTCATTTACTTGCCATGCCGCTTCAGCAATTTGCGTAATTCCGTCTTCAGTAAATTCGATTTCTACTTCTTCCGTAGCCATTAACGCACGGTATTGCTCTGTAAGAGACGCATTTGGTTCAGTTAGAATACGTTTGAAATCGTTGCTGCTCAGTGCTTCTAGTTCAACACGGATTGGTAAACGACCTTGCAATTCAGGGATCAAATCAGAAGGGCGAGCTACTTGGAATGCGCCAGATGCCACAAACAGAATGTGGTCAGTGCGAACCATGCCGTGCTTAGTTGAAACCGTGCTGCCTTCTACTAATGGTAGCAAGTCACGTTGCACACCTTCACGAGACACATCGCCGCCGCCAGTTTGATCGGCACGCTTACAGATTTTGTCGATTTCATCAATGAACACGATACCGTTGTTTTCAACGTTGAAGATCGCTTGTTCTTTAATGTCTTCTTGATTCACCAGTTTCGCAGCTTCTTCTTCGGTTAATGCTTTAAATGCATCTTTGATTTTCAGCTTGCGAGATTTTTTAGTGTCGCCCGCAAGATTTTGGAACATGCCTTGCAGTTGGTTAGTCATTTCTTCCATGCCCGGAGGCGCCATGATTTCAACACCCATTTGTGGTGCCGCAATATCAATTTGGATTTCTTTGTCGTCTAGTTTACCTTCGCGTAATTTCTTACGGAAAACTTGGCGAGTATTGGCTGTGCTTTCTTGAGTATGCTCGTCTTGTCCCCAACCTTCGCGAGGTGGTGGAAGTAGGGCATCAAGAATGCGTTCTTCCGCTTGTTCTTCAGCGCGGAATTTCACTTTTTCCATTTCAGTTTGGTGAGTCAGTTTAATCGACACATCCGTTAAATCACGAATGATAGATTCCACTTCTTTACCCACATAACCCACTTCAGTGAACTTAGTCGCTTCAACCTTAATGAAAGGTGCGTGAGCTAGTTTTGCCAAACGGCGTGCTATTTCGGTTTTACCCACACCCGTTGGGCCAATCATCAGAATGTTCTTTGGTGTCACTTCAACACGTAGGCTTTCGTCAAGTTGCATACGACGCCAGCGATTACGCAGTGCAATCGCAACCGCACGTTTCGCTTTGTCTTGACCAATAATGTGTTTGTTGAGTTCATGAACAATTTCACGAGGTGTCATTTCAGACATAATTTATGCTTTACTTCTTAGCTGCTTGAACATTTTTATCTCGACAAATAAAACGGAGACTCAATGCAAAACGTTCAACAATTATAATTCTTCGATAGTGTGATGATGGTTAGTGAACACACAAATATCGCCCGCAATCGTTAATGCTTTTTCAGCAATTTCACGTGCTTCTAAATCAGTATTTTCAAGCAGAGCAATCGCAGCCGCTTGAGCAAAGTTACCACCAGAACCAATCGCAATTAGGTCGTTTTCTGGCTGAACCACATCACCATTACCGGTAATGATTAAAGAAGCTGTTTCATCAGCTACTGCTAACAAAGCTTCAAGTTTGCGTAATGCACGGTCGCTGCGCCAGTCTTTAGCTAATTCAACTGCTGCTTTGGTTAAATGACCTTGGTGCATTTCTAATTTACGCTCAAAACGTTCGAACAGAGTAAAGGCATCAGCCGTGCCGCCTGCAAATCCTGCTAATACTTTGTCGTTATATAAACGGCGAACTTTTTTTGCATTGCCTTTCATTACGGTGTTGCCTAATGAAACTTGGCCGTCACCTGCGATAACAACTTTGTTGTTGCGGCGTACAGATACGATAGTGGTCACGAGAAGCCCCTTGGTTATGTTCTATTTAATTATTTTGCTGTTTTCAGATATGAGGTTAGGTGAAAAAGAATTCAAGGGGGAATTGTAGGTATAAAAAAACAGAGCCAATGAGGTAGCTCTGTTTTTGTAATCGATCTTTGGTGAACTATTCGTTTTTAAAGTGAACAATTCGTTTTTAAAGTGAAGTATTAGTTTTAAAAACGATAGCTCTTGGCTTATTGCTGTTTAAAACCTTTAGGGAAAAGCAATGTCTCATACATGATCATACAAGGCTCGATCTTCACACGCTGAAGAACGTGTTGATCAACTACCGCATCACGACGGAATTTGTATGGGCCAAGAATAAGTCGATACCAACTACTGCCTTCCAATTTCACTACGCTGCTTTTTAAACCTTGGAAAGCAATGTTAGCTTTACGTTCATCTGCTGGGGCTTTAGCTTTATATGCGCCACATTGCATGATGAATGGAATTTTTGATACTTGAACTTCTTTCGCTTGCACTTCGATTTCTTTCTTCGGCAAGCTTTTCATGTAATCCCACTTTTCTTCCGGTGGCGGCGGCAGAACTTCTTTCGGCTTAGGCGTAGCGGCAACCGTTTCTTCTACTTTCGCCACTTCTGGTTCTGGGTCGTTATGTAGTTTTGATAGTAAAGTGATTAACCCACCAAGCAAAACAACAGCAATAATCGCCGCTTTCCATGGGATAGGGCGAGCAGGCGCTTTCTTTTTCGAAGCAGGTCTGCGTTGATTGCGACTGTTTGTTTTTTTATTTTGAGCGGGGGTTTTTCTTACGTAATCTCTGGCCACGGTCTTTAAATAACTCAATAAAATAATACCTACCGCAAGCTATCTGCTCTCGTTAGATATAAAAAATTAAAAGAATACCCGATTAACTTTTAAACGCTTTAAAATTAATCGGGCATACATGTTAATTCAGAACGGCGGTTGATACCACGAATAATCACACATTCATAGCTAAACGATTGCTATTTTATGCCTCTATATTTTTTGGCGGTGCGGCACTCTTTCTCACAACAAGATTGGCTTCCAATAAACGAGAACCGGCACTCACTTCTCTGCCTTTTAATATATCCAATAGCATCAGCATAGATTGCTTGCCAATTTCATAGCGAGGCTGAGAAACAGTTGTTAGTGGCGGATCGCTAAATTGAGAAAATTGAATATCATCAAATCCGACAATAGAAATATCTTCAGGCACTCGATAACCGAGAAGTTTTGCCTGTTGAATAGCTCCTATCGCCATGCAGTCGTTATGACAGAAAACAGCTGTTGGAGGTTCTGGTAGTGCGAGGAGCTTGGTTATAACCAGTGCACCGGATTCAAAACTAAAATCACCATCCATTTGATATCTTGGCTCCATAGATATACCCGCACGACGCAGGGCTTGTTGATACCCTTGATGACGGAATTGGCAAAGTTGTGCATCGACAGGCCCAGACATTTCAGCAATGCGTATATGTCCCATTTGGGTGAGGTAATTCACCACCTCAAAAGCCGAAGTTAAGTTATCAATATGAACGGTGGGTAACTCTAATTCAGGAGCATATTCACAAGCCATAACAAGAGGAGGAAGATTTCTTTGTTCTTCTTTGCTGATATCAAAAGGAATATCCGAGCTCAGCAGCAAAATACCATCGGCTTGCTTAGTAAAGACAAGATTAACAAAATTATTCTCGCGTTGAGCTTGTTGTCGACTATCACCCAGAAGAATTAAATAGTTATGTTCAGATGCAGTGTCTTCAATGCCACGAATAATTTCTGTAAAATAGGGATCGCAAATATCAGGCACGATAACAATGATGGTTTTCGATTCATTGCGTCTTAAATTTCGAGCCAAAGTATTTGGAGCATAGCCAGATTCGATCACAGCTTCTTCCACTTTTATTCTAGTCGAATTAGAAACCTTTTCTGGATTCATTAATGCCCGTGAAACAGTTGCCGTGGAGACTCCGGCTAGTTGGGCAACCTCCTTCATTGTCGCCATAAATTTTCCTCTTGATTTACCCAAATCGGGAACAAAAAAGCTTGTTTAAAACGAGACACAAGCAAAATAAAGCAGCAGAGCCACAAGGGATATAACGAATTCTTTATGTTATTTGAGCATTTTATGTGCTTAATGGGTTGGGTGATAGTTTGAAATTAACAAATACTACAACTTATGAGTGATATCTGTCACATACAAATGTTTTAATTGATTCACCGCCTGAATTGTTGGGTTTAGCTCAAGTCTTGCGGCTCAATATCCATATTCCAACGGACTTTCTTCGCCAAAGGTAAAAGCTGAATAACTGGCTTGGCAGAATTCAATAATCGTTGCATTTGGCTGCGAGTGCTGACTTGAAGCATCAATTGCCAACGGAATTTACCCGCGCGTTTCGCAAGTGGAGCTGGCATTGGACCAAGCACCAAGCATTGCTCATCAAACAAAGGATGGGCTTCTAAGGTGTGGCGAACTTGGCGCAAAAAGTTTTCGGTATCTTCAGTTTTATTGCTTTCTGCTCGGAACAAAGTCAAAAAACTAAAAGGTGGAAGTTGCGCTAACTTTCTTTCTGCCAAAGCTGTTTGAGCAAAGTGTTTGTAATCTTTATGCAGCAGAGATTGAACCAGCGTGTGTTCAGGGTGATGCGTTTGCAATAACACTTCACCGGGTTTACTAGCTCGACCTGAGCGTCCTGCCACCTGAATAAACAATTGTGCTAAACGTTCAGAGGCACGGAAATCACTGCTATAAAGCGAGCCATCGACATCCAATAACGCCACTAAAGTTACGTCTGGGAAGTGGTGTCCTTTTGCCAACATTTGCGTGCCGATCAGAATTTGATATTCACCAGAGCGAATGGATTTTAATGCACTTTCTAAGCTGCCTTTGCGGCGAGTGCTGTCACGGTCGATACGAATGGTTTTAAATTCAGGGAAAAGGGTTTCAAGTTGCTTTTCGAGTTGCTCTGTTCCTACGCCAACAGACACCAATTGCGTTGAGCCACAACCATGACATTGCGAAATGACTGGTCGCTGCGAACCACAATGGTGACAGCGAATTTCTTGGCTGCCTTGATGATATGTATAAAAAGCATCACAGCGTTTACATTCCGCAATCCAGCCACATTCGTGACACATTAAGGCTGGCGAAAAGCCACGACGGTTCAAAAACAACATCACTTGGTTGCCATCATTTAAGTGACGACGCATTTGTGCAATTAATGGCGCAGACAATCCGCCTTCTAAATACAAGCCTTTAATATCGAGAATATGATGTTTTGCTGCTTGGGCATTACCTGCACGCTTACTTAATGTGAGGTGATGATATTTACCCGTTTGTGCATTGTGTAAGGTTTCTAAAGCGGGAGTAGCAGAACCTAGTACCACTGGGATTTTTTCTTTATGGCCACGCATTACCGCCACATCACGAGCATGGTATCTCAATGAATCTTGCTGCTTATAAGACGCATCATGTTCTTCATCAACAATAATAATGCCAAGCTGTGCAAAAGGGGTGAGTAGGGCTGAGCGCGTACCAATCACAATTCCCGCTTGTTTATCTCTTGCGGCAAGCCAAGCGTTGAGGCGTTCAGTGTCATTTAACCCTGAATGCATTACTTCCACTGGCACATTAAAGCGGCGTTTAAAACGGTTAATGGTTTGTGGGGTTAAACCAATTTCAGGCACAAGCACTAATGCCTGTTTGCCTTTTTCTAACACCGGTTTAATCAGGTTTAAGTAAACTTCTGTTTTGCCCGAACCAGTTACACCATCTAATAAAAAGCAGCCAAAACCAGAATGATTATTAACGGTCGCAATCGCAATCGCCTGTTCTTCATTCAGTTGTGGTTTGTGTTCGGTGTTTTCGAGTTCTTTTTCCCACGTCACTTTAGGCGGTTGAGAATAACGTGTTTCGATCCAGCCTTTTTCTTGCAAGGTTTTTAGTGTGGTTGAGCTGACTTCTTCCTCAATCATGGCTTGATGCAACAAAGGTTGATTGTCGAGCATTTTAACGACTTTTTCTTGTTGATGCGCACGCCCAAAACTAACCATAAGCTGATTCTTACCTGCTTCGGTAATGTGCCATTCTTTTTGCTGAGTAAAGTCCGCTGCTTTCCCTTTTTTCAATAAAGCCGGTAAAGCGAGTGCTAATGTGTCGCCAAGTGGATATTGATAAAATTGGCTGCACCACTGCAGTAACTTATATAAAGGTGTTGGCCAAACCGGCTTGGCATCCAAACAGGCTTTA
This sequence comes from Vibrio sp., assembly GCA_047975485.1. Classification (GTDB taxonomy): domain Bacteria; phylum Pseudomonadota; class Gammaproteobacteria; order Enterobacterales; family Vibrionaceae; genus Vibrio. Next base: position 80,155 of record JBKEDP010000025.1, read on the forward strand.
ATCGGCTTGAGTTGATCGATAGGAAAATCAGAATGATCAACAATTCTAACCACAACTCCGATTAAGGTTTGTCGGCCAAAAGGCACGGAAACACGACCACCAATAACAGGAAAAAGGTAGTTTGGAATTAGGTAATCAAAGCATTTATCTAAAGGAACAGGTAAGGCAACTTGAGCAATATTCGGCTGCATAAGTGAAAAAATCGTCCTTTAAATCTGTAGGAATGGGAAAAAGAAAACCATAATAAAACAGCAGTAATGGATATAAAACCGAAAAGATAACTCGGGTGATGAAATTTTGTCGAAAAAGGCAACAATTTTGGTTGATCGATAGACAAGTATTCACTATTATACTGCGCCTCTAACGATGCATAATATTGCATCATTTTTTAGTAACAACGTATGGTGTCTGGCCTCTTTTAGCTTTTATATCGAAATTCGTTTTGATGAAAGCTGAAGATAGATTCAGATAGCGATACGGACCAAATAAGGTTTGTCCTATGAAAACTGGTATCCACCCAGAATACAAAGCTGTAAACGCAACTTGTTCTTGCGGTAACTCTTTCGAGTTCAACACTACTCTAGAAAAAGATTCTATCCACCTAGACGTATGTGACAAATGTCACCCATTCTACACTGGTAAGCAACGTATCGTAGATACAGGCGGCCGTGTTGATCGCTTCAACAAGCGTTTCGGTGCTCTTAGCAGCAAGAAGTAATTCTTCTCCTGCAAGACAAATAAAAGAGGATGCTTCGGCGTCCTTTTTTATTACCTGCTATTTCTCATTAATTATCCACAACAATTATCCACAACTCCTTTCATTTCTCTTAAATTCCCTTCTGCTGGCTATCATGTTTTTTTGCAATCCATTAACATTAGCCAATTAACACCTTTTGGATTGATGTTTTATCGATCTTGTTCTACCTGAACCGAACTTTAGGAAACCATGACTATGTCAGATGACCAACAACGCGATTTCCGCCAACGTGCTTTGGAATACCATGCAAACCCGACTCCGGGAAAAATTGGTATTGAAATTACCACTCCAGCTAATACTGCCGATGATCTTTCTTTGGCTTATAGTCCTGGTGTAGCAGAGCCTGTGCGTGAAATCGCATTAAATCCAGATAATGCTTATAAATACACAGCGAAAGGCAACACGGTTGCAGTCATCTCAAACGGTACGGCTATCTTAGGTTTAGGTAACTTAGGTCCATTAGCTTCTAAGCCAGTAATGGAAGGTAAGGCGTTATTGTTCAAACGTTTTGCGGGGTTGGATTCAATTGATATTGAAGTGAAACACCGCACCATTGATGAGTTCATCGATACGGTTGCGAACATTGCAGATACCTTTGGCGGCATTAACTTAGAAGACATCAAAGCACCAGATTGTTTTGAGATTGAACGCCAATTGATTGAGCGTTGTGATGTGCCTGTATTCCACGACGATCAACACGGCACGGCAATTGTGACTGCGGCAGGTATGTTGAATGCTATTGAACTGCAAGGCAAAAAACTCAGTGAATGTAAGATAGTTTGTTTAGGTGCAGGTGCGGCTGCTGTGGCTTGTATGGAGTTATTGATCAAATGTGGCGCACTGAGAGAGAAGATCTACATGTTGGATCGTAAAGGTGTGATCCATACGCGTCGTGATGATCTAAACGAATACAAACAGCTTTTTGCTAACAACACCGATATGCGTACCTTGGAAGATGTGATTGCTGGTGCGGATTTATTCCTCGGCGTATCTGGCCCGAATTTATTGCCACCAGAAGCATTAGCATTAATGGCGGATAAACCAGTCGTGTTTGCTTGTTCAAATCCAGATCCAGAAATCAAACCAGAAATTGCTGCTAAAGTTCGTAATGATTTGATCATGGGTACAGGGCGCAGTGATTATCCAAACCAAGTGAATAATGTGATTTGTTTCCCGTTCATTTTCCGTGGCGCATTGGATGTGCGTGCGAGCGAAATAAATGTTGAGATGAAACTGGCTGCAGTAGAGGCTATTCGTCAATTAGCGAAGAAAGAAGTACCAGCCGAAGTGCTAAAAGCCGCAGGTGTAGAGCACTTAGAATTTGGTGCAGACTACATTATTCCAAAACCAATGGATCCACGCTTGTTATCAGAAGTAGCAGGGGCAGTAGCTCGTGCGGCAGTGGAATCGGGTGTGGCTCGTATTGAATTGCCTGCAAAATACCGAGCGTAATTCTTTTAGTTAGCTTTCGTTATGAAAAGCTAAATTGCTATTAAAAGGCAAATTGCTACTAAAAGCTAAAAATGCAAACACGAAAAAGCCCGATCATCTGATCGGGCTTTATTCATTCAAATCTGTTCTACAGCGAAAAGATTAGTGAATCAGTAACGCTTAGTTATGTGATTCATCATCAAAAGCTTCAAACTCAATTCCCATTTCTACCATCATTTTTTTTAATTCTGCAGGAATATCATCTGGGCGGTCTTTACGCAAATCTTCATCAGTCGGTAATGGTTGACCGGTATAAGCGTGTAGGAAAGCCTCGCAAAGTAATTCACTATTTGTTGCGTGGCGTAGGTTATTTACTTGGCGACGAGTACGCTCATCCGTTAAAATCTTTAGCACTTTTAATGGAATAGAAACGGTAATTTTCTTTACCAATTCACTCTTTTTACCGTGTTCAGCATAAGGGCTAATATAGTCGCCGTTCCAGTCCGCCATCACATACCTTCGTTCAAATCTTATCGTTAGTAACAAAAAACAGATTTTAGATGCATTGACTGCCAAAAGTAAAGACATTTAGCCGTCTAGATTTCTTGACGTCTTAATTTTAAAGGAATAAAGTATCACCAGAAATGATATTCTAATTTGCCTTTTCAGTTCTGTTCAGAGCTGTTAATTAAGTTAGAGCCATAAGTTAAGGAAAGGAATGCGCCATGACTTCAAGAAAACCTGCCACTGTTGCTGTTCGTACTGGTATTGAATCGGATACTCAATATCACGCCGTTGTCCCACCAATTTATCTTTCAACCAATTACGGTTTTCCTGCTTTTGGTGAAGTTCCACAATACGACTACACACGTTCAGGTAACCCGAATCGTGGTTTATTAGAGCAAGCCTTATCTGAACTCGAAGAAGGTGTAGGGGCGGTGATCACCAACTGTGGCACATCAGCACTAAACTTATGGGTTTCAGCTTTTATTGGACCAGAAGATTTAATTGTCGCACCACATGATTGCTACGGCGGTACTTATCGTTTATTCAACACTCGTGCTCAAAAAGGTGATTTCAAAGTTCAGTTTGTCGATCAATCCAATCAAGAAGAATTTGATGCTGCGATTGCTAAAAAGCCAAAGCTGATTTTATTGGAAACACCATCGAATCCATTAGTGCGAGTGGTTGATATTGCCAAAACTTGTGCAAAAGCTAAGCAAGTAGGCGCACTTGTTGCTGTTGATAACACTTTTCTGACGCCCGTCTATCAAAAACCGTTAACCTTAGGGGCGGATTTTGTGATTCACTCCACCACCAAATACATTAACGGACATTCTGATGTGATTGGCGGTGTGATCATCTCCAAAAACGAAGAACATGCCGAGCTATTGTCATGGTGGGGAAATTGCATTGGTGCAACGGGAACACCTTTCGATAGCTACATGACATTGCGTGGGTTACGTACGCTGGCAGCGCGCATGCGTGTTCACGAAGAAAGTTCGCAGCAACTATTGGCATTTTTACAAACTCAGCCATTAGTGGGCACGATTTATCATCCAAGTTTGCCAACTCATCCGGGACATGACATAGCGAAAGCCCAACAAAGCGGTTTTGGTTCAATGCTCAGCTTTGAGATTGACGGTAGCTTGGAACAACTTAAGGCCTTTGTTGGTCAATTAAAATTATTCTCTCTAGCTGAGTCATTAGGTGGAGTAGAGAGCTTGATTTGTCATCCTTCATCTATGACACATCGAGCAATGTCAGATGAAGCACAAGCAGAAGCGGGCATTTCACCATTGCTTCTTCGTGTTTCTGTTGGATTAGAAGATAGTCAGGATTTGATTGCTGATTTAGAGCAAGCCTTCAAAAAAGCACAAGAGGTAGCGTAAATGACATCTGCTCGTCAATTACATAAGTTTGGTGGTAGCAGTCTGGCCAATCCAGAGTGTTACAAACGTGTCGCAGGCATCTTAAAAGAATACTCATTTGATGCAGATTTAATTGTTGTTTCAGCAGCAGGCAGCACGACTAACCGTTTGATTGATTGGATTTCAGCGCTTGATAAAGATGGCCGTATTGCACACGAAATACTGCAAGAATTGCGTCAATATCAAGTGGGTTTAGTGGAAGAATTATTGCCACAAGAAAAAGCAGAGCCACTATTAACTCTGCTGAATCAAGAATTTTTAAAGTTTAATGAACTGACCGCACCGATCGATGAAGCATTACGAGCAAGCATTTTAGGTCATGGCGAAGTGTGGTCATCTCGTTTATTGGCTGCCTTGTTGACTAATATGGGCATGGAAGCGGCGCAATTAGATTCTCGTGATTTCTTGCGTGCAGAACGAGGCGCACAACCAGAAGTAGATCGTGGTCGTTCTCTGCCATTGTTGAAAGAGAAACTGGCGCAGCATGGTAAGAATCGCATCGTCATTACTGGCTTTATGGCTCGCAATGATGCCGGTGAAACCGTTCTGCTAGGTCGTAATGGTTCTGACTATTCCGCAACCGTGATTGGTGCATTAGCAGAAGCAAGTCGCGTGACTATTTGGAGTGATGTGGCGGGCGTTTACAGTGCCGATCCACGTAAAGTGAGCGATGCTTGTTTGCTGCCGTTATTGCGTTTAGATGAAGCGAGCGAGCTAGCACGTTTAGCGGCGCCAGTTCTTCATAGTCGTACGCTTCAACCTGTTGCTCAAAGTGCAATGGATTTAAGCTTGCGTTGCAGTTACCAACCTGAATCAGGTTCTACTCGAATTGAGCGTGTATTAGCGTCTGGCCGTGGTGCGAAAATCATTACTTCTTTAGAAGATGTCTTATTGATCGAAATTAATTTTGGCGTAGGACATGATTTTGCTCGACTTGAAGATGAAGTATTGCGTTCATTAACCCGAGCTCAACTACAACCTCTTGCAGTGCAATCTCAACCGGATCAAGGTTGTGTGTTACTTGCTTATACTGCTGAAATTGCAGCGGGCGCATTAACTTACTTGCAAGATACGGCGGTAGGTGCAGAAATCAAACTTAAAGAAGGTTACTCAATGGTAGCGGCGGTGGGCGCAGGCGTGACCATTAACCCGAACCATTGTTACGGCTTCTACCAACAACTGAAAAACGCACCAGTTGAGTTTATTTCTGAAACGGAATCCGGTTTAAGCTTAGTGGCAGTCTTGCGTAAAACGGACGTTTCTAAGTTGGTGGTAGGTATTCATAGCCAACTATTCCAAGCACAAAAACGAGTTGCAATTGCTTTGTGTGGTAAGGGTAATATCGGTTCAAGCTGGTTATCTTTATTTGCAGAACAAAAATCAGAAATTGAAAAGCGTCGCGGTATGAGTTTTGATTTAGTTGCTGTGATTGATAGCCAAACCTATTGGTTAGATTTAAACGGCATTGATCCAAAAGAAGCACTAACTCGTTTTTCTGATGAAGCAGTAGAAAATGATGGCAAAGCTTGGATTAACACTTTGGCGCATCAAACGGATTACCATGAAGTTGTGGTAATGGATGTGACAGCAAGTGCTGAACTTGCTCGTCAATATCAAAATATTGCTGAACACGGTATGCATTTAATTTGTGCGAATAAATTAGCAGGTTCCGCGTCAACGAATGAATATAATCGTGTCGTTAATGCATTCGAAAAAACGGGTCGTCATTGGCTGTATAACGCAACAGTCGGTGCAGGCTTACCGATTAACTATGCGATTCGTGATTTGCGCAATAGTGGCGACCAAATTACAGCAGTATCGGGTATTTTCTCTGGTACGCTTTCTTGGTTGTTTCAACAGTTTGATGGTTCGATTCCATTTACCGATCTTGTCGATTTAGCATGGCAGCAAGGCTTAACAGAACCCGATCCACGTTCTGATCTTGATGGCTCAGATGTTATGCGCAAACTTGTGATTGTGGCTCGTGAATCTGGTTTAGAAATCGAACCTCAAAGCGTGAAAGTCGAATCCTTAGTGCCTGATGAATTGAAATATATGTCGATGGATGACTTCTTCGAACAAGGCGAAATTCTTAACCAGCTGCTACTTGAGCGTTTAGAAAAAGCCAAGAAGCAAGGTAAAGTGCTGCGTTATATTGCACGTCTTTCTCGTGACGGTAAGGCAACGGTTGGTGTGGAAGCCCTAAATCCTGACCACGCTTTAGCGAACTTGCTGCCTTGCGATAACGTATTTGCGATTGAAAGTAAGTGGTACAAAGACAACCCGCTAGTGATCAAAGGTCCGGGTGCCGGTCGAGCAGTTACTGCTGGTGCATTGCAATCGGATTTGAACCGCTTATCTAATTTATTTTAATTTGCCTAGCTTGTTCTAAAACCAACAATTCAAGCCAAAATAGAATGCCACTCTGATCAAGATCGAGTGGCATTTTTTCTAGATGAAAACCTGTCACGATCATTATGAATAAAATTCATGTTTATAGGATTGACTTTATTTCTCTTTCAAGACATTCTGTAGACATATAGACGTCTAAATGAGTTCGGATACATTATTTAGGCGAATCATTTTTAGGTAAGCCAAAGCCACCGATAAGCAAGATAAGCCTTTGCAATGGAACTGCTATCGTATTTTACGGCTATTCAGGCGCTCAAGTAGGGAGTACAACATGAGCTATTCATACGCAGGACATATTGATGCGCTAAACCACAACGTGGCGGATCTTGCGGGCAAAATTAATGTTTCTTTTGAATTCTTTCCACCAAGTTCGGAGAAAATGGAAGAAACACTTTGGGCCTCTGTTCATCGCTTAAAAACACTTCAACCAAAATTTGTTTCCGTAACTTATGGTGCAAACTCTGGTGAGCGTGACCGTACTCACTCCATCATTAAAGAAATCAAAGCACAAACCGGCTTGATTGCTGCGCCTCACCTAACTTGTATTGATGCCACTCGTGATGAGCTAAAAACTATCGCACAAGATTACTGGAACAATGGTATTCGCGACATCGTAGCTCTACGTGGTGATTTACCTGAAGGCAGCGGCAAACCTGATATGTATGCAGCAGATTTAGTTGAGCTACTAAAAGGTGTAGCGGATTTTGATATTTCAGTCGCTGCTTACCCTGAAGTTCACCCAGAAGCGAAAAATGCACAAGCGGATTTAATTAACTTAAAACGCAAAGTAGATGCAGGTGCAAACCGTGCAATTACTCAATTCTTCTTTGATGTAGAAAGTTACTTACGTTTCCGTGACCGCTGTGTAACTGCGGGGATTGAAGTTGAAATCATTCCAGGTATTTTGCCTGTTTCCAACTTCAAACAAGCGAAACGTTTTGCGGATATGACCAACGTACGCATTCCAACTTGGATGGCGAAACAATACGAAGGCTTGGATGATGATCCTGTTACTCGCCAGCTAGTGGGTGCTAGCCAAGCGATTGATACTGTACGCACACTGACTCGTGAAGGGGTGAAAGATTTCCACTTCTACACGCTAAACCGTTCTGAAATGACTTACGCACTTTGTCATACTCTGGGAGTACGTCCTCGATAGTTTCGAGTACATAATATTTTAATTCAAAATTTTTAAGGCTGATGAGTTTTTATTCATCAGTCTTTTTTATATTTAAATTAATATGGTTTTATTATTGTCATTCACTTGGCTTATATTTATTTGTGATCAACACGATACAAATGAAATAACCATATTAAAATTAAGCCATCTGCATTGACCTGATATATACAGGAAAATACACTGTTTTTGTCATCTCATATCTAGGAAAGAGATGATGAATTTAAAAGGAATTTTACATGTTAAGTGTAAATAAAATCGAATTGTTGAGGTTTGAATGACTCGAAAACGATAGGGATATTAAATGTGGCTTTCAAAAGTATTTTCATCGTTTATTAAAGCGTTTATTGTAGTAATAATTATTTTTGGGGCTTATAGTGCTTTTAAATTCTATCAACTTAAATCTGTCTATCCTCGCAAAACAGAACTAATGGCTGACCGCTTGGTTAACGTAAAAGACAAGATCAATATTGTCGGACGTTATATCGAAAGCCAACTTAATATCAAACAAATTCCTAATAGAAAAAACAATAGCTTAGTATTATCAACAGTAGATAATAAAGCTCCTTCAGATACAGATTGGTTGATTGCTGAATCTATGTCTAATTTATTGGATGCCCAACCGGAATTATTTTCCCAAGACTTTTCGCATTGGTATATACGCTCTAATACTTCAGAAACCATCACAGCTCAAAAGCATTTTGATACAGTCAAAGCAATATTTACCGAAGAGCGATGCCATGTACATGGAAGTTGTGCTCGATTTGCCTCAAAAGAAGATTTAAAAGATGGCGTTGTCGTTTCTCCTGTCTATGCCGATTATGTCACTTATGAATCTGTAATATCGATTGTCACCCCGATAAAAAAAGACAACAAAATCGTTGCCGATCTTGGCTATGACTTCATTTTACGTAAATTAAAAATTCGCCATTTCAATAACGTAAAATCATACGTGGAAAAAAGTGGTAAACATATCGTCACTGTTACTTTTGATACGCTAATATTTCCAGATTATAAATTAAGTTATCGTTATCCCATTGATAATCGTAGCGATATTATTTTTGATGTTCCCTTGTTTAGTTTCTTAGACCGAATCTTAGTCATGGTCTTTACTTCATTATTCTTCATTCTTTCGTGTTTATTCTTTATTCGAACTTATGTGATTGATTACAAAAGAAAGTATGAAAATGCGGAAGCCATTTCTTTATATGATTCTTTAACTCGGGTTTATAACCGAAATATCATGGATTCGAAAATATTTACCGATGCGATAAAAGCGACTTATTCCGTTATTTGTTTTGATGGTGACCACATTAAAGACATTAATGACAAGTTTGGTCATAAAGCCGGAGATAGGGCGATCAAGATGTTAGCGGATAGCATTAAGGATTCTGTTCGTGATAACGACATCATTATTCGTTCTGGTGGTGATGAATTTATTGTCGTTGTGCCAAGTTGTCATGGCTATATGGCAAAAGAGATAGCGAAAATTATTCAAGATAAAGTCCAGAATATTGATTTTATGGGCAGTGAAATTCCATTGTCTATGTCTTATGGTGTGGATGGCTCTAATTTTGACGGTGAGTCATTTGAACAAGTCAGTTCCCGCGCTGATAAACAGTTATATGATGTGAAAGCGAGCCGAAACGAACAGCAAGATGACGGCACTTCTTCTCAATCTAAACAGGAGAAGGTGTGATGAATATGCTATGTGCTAAATGGTTGCGTACACTTTTTCATTCACTGTCTATTTTGATTGTGGTTTTTTCTGCCTACGTTTTCTTTCAAATCAAAACAATGGAAGTTGACTCAAAATATCAGACTGAAATGACAGCTGAATTGGTCAAAGATATGAAAAACAAAGTGTATTTGATTGCCCGCTTTGTTGAGAGCAGATTGCGAGAGGATGATTTAAGCTTAGTTTCTGCGAAAAATTACGATGGTTTGCACTTTTCGAGTGTAAAAAATACTGCGCCAAATCAGTTTGATATCAAAATTGCAGATGCCATGTCTTACCTTTTAGAGTCTTCACCAGACGTGCTAAATGATGATCTTTCTCTTTGGTATTTTCGATCTAATTTGTCTAAGACTTTTATAACGAAAGATCGTTGGGAACTGGATGCGGGGATCTTTTCTGATGAGCGTTGCATGCTGCACAAAACATGCCCTCGATTTACCAGTAAACGGGACCTAATAGACGATATTATTGTGTCCCCCGTGTATGCCGATTACATCACTAAAAGTAACGTTATCTCTTTGGTTTCCCCTATTTATTATAAAGGTGAAATCGTCTCAACTTTGGGTTACGACATTATTTTAAACAAGGTTCGAGACAGTGCTTTAGCAGACGTTCAAACTCAATATTTGCCTACGGGTGAGAAATTGTTAGTGGTCGATTTCGATTCATACATTTTAAAGAACGTGGCTTTTAGCTATCCGCATCGATTGGATAACACCACAGTTATGATGTTTAACATTCCGGTTTTCTCTTTTATCAACGACGATGTTATTGGCACTTTTGTTTTCCTATATGTGCTGCTTGTTTTGCTGATGATGAATTATCACTTCAATGATGAATACAAAGATAAATTCAAAAAAATAGAGTTGATTTCGCTCAATGATGCGCTAACCGGTTTGTATAACCGTAATGTGTTTGAAACCGAGGCATTCAAAACGGCAACAACAGGACAATACAATGCGATTTGTTTTGATGGCGATAAGATCAAAATGATCAATGATAAATTCGGTCACAAAGCCGGTGATGATGCGATCAAGGTTCTCGCAGAATGCATTAAAGGCGCAGCGAGCCAAAATGATTTTGTTATTCGTACTGGCGGTGATGAATTCGTGGTAGTACAACCCAATGCTTCTCCACAAGATGCTCAGCAATTAACTGAAACGGCAACTCAGCAAGTTCTGCAAAGTGCATTTATGAATGGCTTGATTGCTTTGGATATGTCGTCAGGGATTGCTTATAGCGAATTTGATGGCGAAAACTATGACGTTGTCGTGAGTCGAGCGGATAGAAAATTGTATCAAGTGAAAAAGCTAAAAAAGAATACGGAAATGATGACTGAACCAAGCGTTTCTTGATGACAATTAACAAGAAAAGAGCAGGTAACCCAAAAAGAAAACCGCACTAACTGTTAAGCTAGTGCGGTTTGTTTTATCTATATTTATTCGCCGATTAAGCGGTGTTACGCATACCTGCTGCGATACCTGCAATCGTTAGCATTAACGCTTCTTCCAATTCAGGAGAAGGTTGATCCGTTTGACGAGTACGGTATAGCAACTCTGCTTGAAGCATGTTTAGTGGCTCAACGTAGATGTTGCGTAAGCGAATGGATTCTAAGCCCCACGGGTCGCTTTGCATCAAGTTCTCGTTATTTTCTACCTTTAGAACCGTTGCGATATCTTTCTGCAACTGTTCACGTAGACGCTCACCAAGAGGCCATAAAGATTCATCGGTTAAGCGACGGTCGTAGTAACGTGAAATGTCGATATTACACTTAGAGTAAACCATTTCTAACATACCAAGACGAGTTGAGAAGAATGGCCATTCACGACACATTTCTTCCAATACAGGCTGATATTGGTTATCGATAGCGTGTTGAATTGCTTCACCTGCGCCTAACCATGCTGGTAATACAAGACGGTTTTGGCTCCATGAGAAAATCCAAGGGATCGCACGTAAACTTTCCACACCACCTTTCGGGTTACGTTTTGCAGGGCGAGAACCTAGCGGCAATTTGCCTAGCTCTAGTTCAGGGGTAGCTGCGCGGAAGTATGGAACGAAATCTGGTTCGCCACGTACAATTTTGCGATATGCAGCACAAGACTCATCCGCAATACTTTGCATCAGGTCACGCCATTCTTTTTTCGGCTCTGGTGGTGGAAGTAGGTTTGCTTCCAAAATAGCCGACGTATAAAGGTTAAAGCTGTTTACCGCAACATCTGGTAAGCCCAGTTTAAAGCGGATCATTTCACCTTGTTCTGTTACACGCAAACCACCTTTCAAGCTACCCGGAGGCTGAGAAAGTAGTGCCGCATGAGCAGGCGCACCACCACGACCCACAGTACCACCACGGCCGTGGAATAGAGTTAGGTCAACGTTTTCTGCTGCAGAGACTTTAACTAGCTTGTCCATAGCATCGTATTGCGCCCAACCAGCAGCCATTACACCAGCATCTTTTGCTGAGTCAGAATAGCCGATCATTACCATCTGATGGTTATTGATGAAGTTGCGATACCATTCTAAAGAGTAAAGTTGCTTCATTACCGCTTCAGCATTGTTCAAATCGTCTAGAGTTTCGAATAATGGACACACATCCATGCGGAATTTGCAGCCACATTCTTGCAAGATTAAGTGAACCGCTAATACGTCAGAAGCAGTACGTGCCATTGAAATCACATATGCGCCGAATGCTTGACGTTGGTGTTCAGCCATTACACGACAAGTGTCTAACACTTCTTGAACTTCTGGTGAAGGTTCCCAGTTGCGAGGCAATAGTGGACGCTTAGAATTCAACTCTTTGATTAGGAACGCCACTTTTTCATCTTCGCTCCATTGGTCATATTCACCAAGTTCTAGGAAGCGAGTGATTTCAGTGATCACATCAGAGTGACGAGTACTTTCTTGACGAATATCCAATTGCACAAGGTGAATACCAAACGCTTTAACGCGGCGTAAAGTATCAAGCAATGAACCTTCAGCAATGATGCTCATACCACATTCGTGTAGCGATTGGTAACAAGCTAGTAGTGGTTCCCAAAGCTGCTCAACACGCTCAAGCACTGGTAAGTTTGGAACGTGAGCACCATTAATACGTGCATCTAATACATCGCAAGTATTGTTCAACAAAGTGCGTAGACCTTTAAGAATTGCACGATACGGTTCGTGTTCTTCACCAGATAATTCACGAACTGTGTCGTTACAAACTGTCATTGACAATTCAGTGATTAATTCTTGAATATCAGTTAGGTAAAGATCCGCAGCTTTCCAGCGAGAAAGAAGTAACACTTCTGCTGTGATTGGGTGAGTTACATTTGGGTTACCGTCACGGTCGCCCCCCATCCAAGATGAGAAGTGAACAGGGCGCGCATCAATCGGTAACGCTTCACCAGTGAAATCTTTAACGCGATCATTAAATTCACGTAGGAATTCAGGTACTGCTTGCCAAAGTGAGTTTTCAACAACCGCAAAGCCCCATTTTGCTTCATCAAGTGGAGTAGGGCGTTGTTGGCGAATAACATCAGAATGCCAAGACTGAGCAATCAAACCTTGTAGGCGACGCTCTGTTTTTAGGCGTTCACGAGGAGAAAGATCACTGTGTTCCAAACGAGACAAGCATTTATTAATTTTAACAAGCTTGTTGATCATGGTGCGACGAGCAATTTCAGTTGGGTGCGCAGTCAGTACCAATTCAATATTAAGCTCTTTAATTGCCTTCGCAGCTTCATCTTTGCTGATGTTGTTTGAAGTTAATTTGCTGAATAGCGTATTGATGGTATCTGGTTCACATACATATTCTTCGCAGTGACGAGAAATGGTGTGATATTGCTCTGCAATGTTGGTTAAGTTCAGGAATTGGCTGAAAGCGTGAGCAACAGGAGTCAGTTGTTCGTTAGGGAGGTTTTTAATTTCTTCTACGAGGTTTTCTCGGTCTTGCTGACTGCCAGAACGTGCTGATTTTGACAGTTTGCGAATGGTTTCAACTTTCTCAAGAATGGCATCCCCATGTGCTTCTTGAATTGTTGCGCCGAGTATTTCACCGAGCATACGCACATTGCTGGTTAAAGCGGCATATTTCTGAATCATCGTCTTTCACCTTGTAATTTAATTACATCCATTTAATTTTTGTCCCTACAATCTAGCGAAAATATTTGCAGTCCGTCAAACAATTGCTTTCATTGTGTAAAAAAAATACCAATACAATTGACGTAAATCAGTAATTGTGTGGAGGTTTTTTCTTACGCAAACCTTTGCGTGTTTATATTATTTTAAAAAGGTTACATTTTTTAGTTAAAAGCAGTGCTTCTTGGTTAAAAACGGTCTGAGTTAAAAACAGCTGTTCTTAGCTAAAGCAATAGCTCTGAGTTAAAAACAACTGCTCCTAGCTAAAACAACTGCTCCTAACTAAAACAATAGTGACGCATGGTTTTGGTCAAAATATTGATCGTTGGATCAATATACTCAAACGCAAGGAACTCGTCAGGTTGGTGTGCTTGATCGATTGATCCCGGACCCATAACCAAGGTTGGACACACTTGCTGTAAGAATGGCGCTTCGGTGCAATAGTTGACTGTTTCCGATGGTGTGTCAGCTAATGACTCCATGCTTTTAATGAAAGGGTGATCGTGTTGACATTCGTAACCCGGAATCGCTTCATGCAGTGGCGTGATGTCGATTCGGTTCGGCCATTTGGCTTGCACTTCTTTTAAAGCATCATTCAGCATGTTGTTCAATCCGTCCAAACTGATCCCCGGAAGTGGGCGCACGTCGTAATGCAATTCACAACAGCCGCAAATTCGGTTTGCTGCATCGCCACCATGTATATGCCCAAGGTTTAAGGTTGGAGATGGAATTTCAAAACCGGGATGATGATATTCTTTAATCAGTTTGTTGCGCAGCTGCATTAAGGCAAATAAAACCTCATGCATAATCTCAATCGCATTCACGCCCAAAGCAGGGTTAGATGAATGACCAGAATGACCCGTCACTCGAATCGCATTTGCCACATGGCCTTTATGGGCTCGGATAGGTTTTAAGCTCGTTGGTTCACCGATGATGCAATAATCAGGCTTATAAGGTGCATCATTAGTCAAACAAGATTCAGTAAAATGGCGTGCGCCCAACATGCTGGTTTCCTCGTCACAAGTCGCCAAAATATAAAGCGGCTTGGTTTGATTCGCCCAATCGACTTTCTTTACTGCTTCAATAATGAAAGCGAAAAAGCCTTTCATGTCTGCTGTGCCTAAACCATAAAAGCGATTATTGAACTCGGTTAATTCGTGTGGATTAAAATTCCAACGCCCTTCATCAAAAGGCACGGTATCTGAGTGCCCAGAAAGTAACAGCCCACCTTCGCCAGTTCCTTTCTTGGCAATTAGGTTGTGTTTTCCTGCTTCAACTTCGATTATTTCGACATCAAACGACAAATCTCTTAACCATTGTGCTAACTTAGCAATAACATCTGCATTACCTTGATCCCATTTAGGGTCGGTTGCACTTATGGATGAAGTGGCAATCAGCTCCCGATAAATATCTAAAAATTTTGGTGTGGTCATAAATAATTCCATTTATTTGGCTGAATTGAATGCGGCTTGAAAGACGGTCAATCATTCGGCGATTCATTTGAGAAGAAGATAATGCATTGTGATTGATTCGTTGCCTATTGACAAGTAATAAGGAAAGCGATAAAAAGCATATAAAGTCATTATTTGTGAATAAAAACGCAAATAAAGCGAATTTATAAGACTGGATAATCAAATTTCAAGAAAAATTTTGAGACAAAGGGATGAGGTCGAAATGTTAAAAACAGCAATTATTGGAGCAAGTGGTTACACCGGTGCAGAGTTAGCTCTAATGGTTGAAAAGCACCCTGAGCTTGAATTATCTGGCCTTTATGTATCTGAAAACAGCGTGGATGCTGGAAAGCCGATTTCTCAATTACACGGCAAATTATTAGGCTTGGTGGATTTACCTGTTCAAGCTTTGACCTCTCCAGAAGCCGTTGCCAAAGAGTGCGACGTCGTATTTCTCGCAACTGCACACGAAGTCAGCCACGATCTTGCGCCAACTTTCTTAGAAAATGATTGTGTGGTTTTCGATTTATCTGGCGCATATCGTGTGCAAGCGGAAGGTTTCTATCCAAAATATTACGGCTTTGAACACGTTAATTCTCATTGGCTAGAACAAGCGGTTTATGGTTTAGCTGAATGGAATGCTGACCAAATTAAACAAGCGCAATTGATTGCTGTTCCGGGTTGCTATCCAACTACTTCCCAATTGGCAATCAAACCATTAGTTGAATTGAAAATGCTCGATTTACAACAATGGCCAATCATTAATGCCACCAGTGGTGTGACAGGTGCAGGGCGTAAAGCGTCGATGACTAACAGCTTTTGCGAAGTCAGTTTGCAACCTTATGGCGTGTTCAATCATCGTCATCAACCTGAAATCGCTTCTCACCTTGGTTGCGATGTGATTTTTACTCCGCATCTTGGCAACTTTAAGCGTGGCATTCTAGCGACCATTACCATGAAATTGGCGAAAGGTGTGACAGAAGCGGATGTCGAAAAAGCATTCCAACTGGCTTATCAGAATCAACCAATCGTCCGTCTATTAAAAGATATTCCTCGCTTACAAAACGTTGAAAACACGCCTTTCTGCGATATTGGTTGGAAGGTACAAGGCGAGCACATCATTGTGGTTTCTGCGATTGATAACCTATTAAAAGGTGCATCCAGCCAAGCAATGCAGTGCTTAAATATTCGTTTTGGCTACCCAATGCTGACAGCCTTGGTTTAAGTATTGAGATTAAGGGAAGGAAAAACGAATGAAGCCTTTGGTCATTAAATTAGGTGGCGCGGTGTTATCGGATACAGAAACACTGGCTAAATTATTTATCGCGATTTCTCAATATCAGCAGCAAGCCCAACGTGGCATTGTGATTGTGCACGGTGGTGGTTACTTAGTTGATGAATTAATGGCGAAATTGCAGCTAGAAACCGTGAAGAAAAACGGTCTACGTGTGACGCCATTTGAGCATATTAATTACATTGCAGGCGCATTAGCTGGAACGGCAAACAAGTTGCTACAAGGCGAAGCGATGAAGCTAGGTTTGACCGCTGTTGGTTTAAGTTTGGCAGATGGTGGTTTGTGTAAAGTTACGCAACTTTCACAAGAACTTGGCGCAGTCGGCGATGCTAAATCAGGAAATGGCGAAGTATTAAATGCCATTTTAGCAACGGGTGCATTGCCTATCATTAGCTCGATTGGCATTACCGAACAAGGTCAATTGATGAACGTAAATGCCGACCAAGCAGCGGTTGCGGTCGCGACAGCAATTGATGCTGAACTGGCATTACTTTCGGATGTATCAGGCGTGCTTGATGGTGATAAACAACTGATTGCACAGCTAGATCAAAGTGAAGCAGATCGTTTGATTGCAGAACAAGTGATCACTGATGGCATGATTGTCAAAGTTCAAGCAGCACTAGATGCAGCAAAAGAATTAGGCCGAGCAATTGAAGTTGCAGGCTGGAAGAATCCAGAAAAATTAACGGAATTATTTGCAGGAAAAAGTATAGGAACACGCTTTTTACCTTAAGAATAAACACATATTAACGTAATAAAATATCCACGGAGTGCTAACGCTTGCGCGAGCCATTCCAAGGAAGGTCGAAACATTTGGGAGAAGTAAAATGGCTAAATTGAGTGTAGATAAAGCAAGCGTCAACAAAGTGGTCGTGGCGTATTCTGGTGGTTTGGATACCTCGGTAATCATTCCGT
Organism: Vibrio sp.; assembly: GCA_047975485.1. GTDB lineage: Bacteria > Pseudomonadota > Gammaproteobacteria > Enterobacterales > Vibrionaceae > Vibrio. The sequence goes on from JBKEDP010000025.1 coordinate 97,377, forward strand.
GGCTAAAAGAAAACTACGATTGTGAAGTAGTAGCGTTTGTGGCCGATGTAGGTCAGGGCGCAGAAGAATTAGAAGGCATTGAAGCGAAAGCAAAAGCTTCAGGTGCATCAGAATGTTATATCGCAGACCTAAAAGAAGAAATGGTTGCTGATTACATTTACCCAACGCTAAAAACAGGCGCATTGTACGAAGGTAAATATCTACTTGGCACATCTATGGCGCGTCCAATCATTGCTAAAGCACAAGTGGAAGTCGCACGTAAAGTTGGTGCAGATACTCTTTGCCACGGTTGTACAGGTAAAGGTAACGACCAAGTCCGTTTTGAAGGTGCATTTGCTGCACTAGCACCAGATCTAAAAGTGATCGCACCTTGGCGTGAATGGGATCTAGTAAGCCGTGAAGAATGTTTGGATTACCTTGCAGAGCGTAATATTCCTTGTACTGCGTCGCTAACAAAAATCTACTCTCGTGATGCAAACGCATGGCACATCTCAACAGAAGGTGGCGTGCTAGAAAACACTTGGAACGCACCAAACGACGATTGCTGGGCATGGACAGTTGATCCAGAAAAAGCACCAAATGAAGCAGAATACGTTTCACTAAAAGTTGAAAAAGGTGAAGTGGTTGCGGTTGATGGTGAAAAACTTTCTCCTTACCAAGCGTTAGTTTACCTAAATGAAAAAGGTGTGAAGCACGGTATCGGTCGTATCGACATCGTAGAAAACCGTCTTGTTGGTATGAAGTCTCGTGGTTGCTATGAAACTCCGGGAGGCACAATCATGATGGAAGCCTTGCGTGCCGTTGAACAACTTGTTTTAGATAAAGCTTCTTTCGAATTCCGTGAAGAATTGGGCGTGAAAGCTTCGCACCTAGTTTATGACGGTCGTTGGTTTACACCGCTTTGCAAATCTATTCTTGCTGCAACAGAAGAATTAGCTCAAGATGTGAACGGTGAAGTAGTTGTTAAGCTGTACAAAGGTCAAGCAACCGTAACGCAAAAACGTTCAGACAATAGCTTGTATTCAGAAGAGTTCGCAACTTTTGGTGCAGACGAAGTATACGACCAAAGTCATGCTGGTGGCTTCATCCGTTTGTACTCTCTAGCAAGCCGTATTCGTGCGTTGAATTCAGCTAAAAACTCTAAGTAAAAAGACGAAATAATAAGTAAAAAAATAACATCAATAAAAGCGCCAATAATACCCAAGAGGAAGCTTGGGGTTGGCGCTTTATAACAAAATTAATATACCCAAAGTAATTGGAGTTGCAGTGAGGCGACAAGCGAATGAAGCCCAATGAGCATAGCTTGCCTATGCATCTCTTAATAAACAAAGAGCGGGCGAATGAACGCCGTCAACAAAGCTGCAGCTTCAAGTACGAAGGGTATAAAGCAATGGATTAAGCAGGAGACAAACAATGGCATTATGGGGCGGAAGATTTACCCAAGCAGCAGACATTCGGTTCAAACAATTCAATGATTCATTGCGATTTGATTACCGATTGGCTGAGCAAGACATTGTGGGTTCAATTGCTTGGTCAAAAGCCTTATGTGGCGTTGGCGTTCTGACTGAAGAAGAACAACAAAAGCTTGAACTGGCATTAAACGAATTAAAACTCGCTGTGATGGAAGATCCTGAGCAAATTTTGCAATCGGATGCGGAAGATATTCACAGCTGGGTCGAATCACAACTCATCAACCGAGTGGGTGATTTAGGCAAAAAACTTCATACTGGCCGTTCCCGTAACGACCAAGTAGCGACTGACCTTAAACTCTGGTGTCGTCAACAAGGTCATCAATTACTGATCGCTTTAGATCGTTTGCAATCCCAAATGGTGTCAGTTGCTCGTGAACATCAAGGCACCGTTCTTCCTGGTTACACTCACTTACAACGTGCTCAACCTGTGACATTTGCTCACTGGTGTTTGGCATATGTAGAAATGTTTGAGCGTGACTATTCTCGTCTTTCAGATGCTATTAAACGTCTCGATACTTGTCCCCTTGGTTCGGGCGCACTAGCTGGTACAGCGTATCCAATGGATCGTGAAAAGCTAGCGCATAACCTTGGTTTCCAACGCGCGACTCGCAACAGTTTGGATTCTGTTTCCGACCGCGATCATGTGATGGAATTGATGTCGATTGCATCTATTTCGATGTTGCACCTTTCTCGCCTTGCTGAAGATATGATCTTCTACAACTCTGGCGAATCAGGCTTTATTGAATTGGCGGATACCGTGACTTCTGGTTCATCCTTGATGCCACAAAAGAAAAACCCTGATGCGTTGGAATTAATCCGTGGTAAGACTGGCCGTGTTTATGGCTCATTAGCGGCAATGATGATGACAGTGAAAGCTTTGCCGCTTGCGTACAACAAAGATATGCAAGAAGACAAAGAAGGCTTGTTCGATGCGCTCGATACTTGGAACGACTGCATGGAAATGGCAGCGTTATGTTTCGAAGGCATTAAAGTTAATGGTGAACGTACACTAGAAGCTGCAAAACAAGGCTACGCAAACTCAACAGAACTTGCTGATTACCTTGTAGCGAAAGGCATTCCATTCCGTGAAGCGCACCATATTGTTGGTGTGGCGGTTGTGGGTGCAATTGCGAAATCTTGTGCATTAGAAGAATTAACACTGGAAGAATTGAAACAGTTCTCACCAGTGATTGATGAAGACGTTTATCAAATCCTCACCATTGAATCTTGCTTAGAAAAACGCTCAGCATTAGGTGGTGTTTCTCCGAAACAAGTGGCATATGCGGTTCACCAAGCACAGAAACGTTTGGATGAACGTGATAATTCAGGCGTGACGGTTCGTTCTGCTCGCTTAACTGATATTGATGCACTAGAAGGCATGGTTACTTACTGGGCAGGTTTAGGTGAAAACTTACCTCGCAGCCGTAACGAACTTATCCGAGATATTGGCTCGTTCGCTGTTTCTGAACATCATGGTGAAGTAACGGGGTGTGCATCGCTTTATGTTTACGATTCAGGCTTAGCGGAAATTCGCTCGTTAGGTATTGAAGCCGGCTGGCAAGGTCAAGGGCAGGGCGCTGCTATCGTTAATAACTTGGTTGAGAAAGCACGACAAATGGCGATTAAGAAAGTCTTTGTTCTAACTCGTGTGCCGGAATTCTTTATGAAGCAAGAATTCATTCCAACTTCAAAAACCTTATTGCCTGAGAAAGTATTGAAAGATTGTGATCAGTGTCCTCGCCAACACGCTTGTGACGAAGTGGCTCTGGAAATCAATTTAGATACGCAACATTTGATTGCCAAAATGAGCGTGGCATAAGAATAAGCAATTTTTCCAATCTATTATTTTTAAAAGCACACCATTAAGCGTGTGCTTTTTTTGTTATAAAAAATTGAATGTTATGAGAAAAAATCACTAAACTTTTGTGGGTATTTAACTTACAATTCTTACTTAGCTTGCTAACTAATTGCCTGTAATTTTCTGAACCTATGAAAGAGTTTTTACTTACGAAAGAGCTTTAATCTACAACATAGTTATAGAAAATTCTGGCTGAAAAGGTAAACCGTTTGAACGTTGATTTTTTCCAATTTGGGCTACCGATGGGTGACTTGATTGTCGGTGCATCCATTTATTTCCCCCCTATGTTTAAAGCTTTTTTGTTGGGCTTATTGATTTGGGCGGGCGTGCAAAAAGTGCTACGAGGCTGGATGTATTCTGGCGAAGTCTGGCATCCAACATTAATGAATTTGTCTTTATTTATCTTGTCTGTTTTTGCTGCATTGATGATCTTGCTACATATAAACTAACCCTAATAAAAACCACTTTGCTCGAACACATTTTAAAAATTTTTCTGATTGGGTACTCATTTGAAAACGTTAAAATATTTCTCCACCTTAATTATTTTTGCCATCGCGATTTGTGCGGCTTGGTGGATGTGGAATTACTACATGCAATCACCTTGGACACGAGACGGCAAAATCCGTGCTGATGTTGTTGATATTGCTGCGAACGTCGATGGTGTTGTGATTAATCTGCCAATCAAAGAAAACCAGTTTGTCGAAAAAGGGGCGTTGTTGATGGAAATCGATCCTGCGCCTTATCAAATTGCTTTAGATGAGGCGAAAGCTAGCCTTGCAACGGCTAAATCCACTTTAGAAAAAGCTAATAATGAATACACTCGCCGTCGTCATATGCGTGCCAATGTGATTTCAAAAGAAGAGTTGGATGATGCTCGTTTAGTGGCTAATGCTGCTCAAGCACAACTAAAAGTGGCGCAATCGGCTTTAGAACAAGCGGAATGGAAGCTTTCTCAAACTAAGGTTTTTGCTCCAGTAAGCGGCTACATTAGTAATCTAAAAGCCAAACAAGGTCGTTATGCGATTGTCGGTTCTGCCTTTATTGGATTGATTGATGCTAATTCGTTTTATGTTCAGGGTTACTTCGAAGAAACCAAGTTAAAACACATCAAAGAAGGCAATAAGGCGGACATCATTTTGTATTCCACTCAACAAAAATTAACGGGTGAAGTGGAAAGTATTGGCCGAGGAATTGTCGATCAGAGTGAAGCGGCTTCATCCAGTTTATTAGCGGATGTACAACCGAATGTGCCTTGGATTCGTCTCGCACAACGTGTTCCTGTTCGCATCAAATTTACCGACTTACCTAAAGATTTACGTTTAATCGCCGGTACGACTTGTACTATCTCAGTTCATTACGAGTAGCGGCTTATGACGCTTGCATGGTTAGATATACGTCAAACGCCTTGGGGTAAAGCCACCTCTGCACAATGGCGCTATGCGTTGCGAAATTCCATCGCAATCATTATGGCGCTTTATATTGGTTTTGAGCTGGAACTCGACAAACCATATTGGGCAATGACATCGGCTGCGGTGGTTGGCTTTCCAACTTTTGGTGGCGTGATCAGTAAAAGCTTGGGGCGTTTAATTGGGACTTGTATTGGGGCGGTTGCTTCAATCTACATTGTTGGCTACACCATTAACGAACCTTGGTTGTTCGCACTTTATATGGCGTTGTGGTTGTCGGCTTGCACTTATATTGCTAGCCATTTTGAAAATAACGTGGCTTATGCGTTTGCGTTAAGTGGTTATACTGCTGCGATCATTTCTTATGGTATGGTGAACAGTACCCAAATTCATAACCTGTTCGATGTGGCGCAAGCGCGTGTTTGCGAAGTGAGTTTAGGGATCATCTGTGCTGGTGTGATGATGATGATTCTGCCAAGTACCTCTGATGGCGAAACCCTGATTTCCACTTTACGTAAAACTCAAGCTTCACTCCATGAACACTTCAAACTTTTATTAAGACAAGATGCAGAAGCCGATCAAGAAACCATGGCGTCTTCTCACCATTCGATGATCCGCCAAATTTTGTCGATGAACTTACTGCGCATTCAAGCATTCTGGGCGCATAAACAATTGCGAGACCGTGACCCTTATTTGCATCATGTTCTACAGCAGCAATTAAACCTGACTAGTGCGATGTCGAGCTTGCGTCGGATGTTAGTTAACTGGCCTGAAGCTCCACAGGAAATAAAAGTTACTTTAGCTGAGTTACAAGTATTTCTAGCTGGCTCCGATCTTGACCAATATAAGCTGGCACAGATCTTAGCTAAAATCCAACCACAGGATGAGCATGACTATAAGCATCATGCCTTTTGGCTGAGATTGCGTGAGTTCTGTAAATTATTTTTGCGTACTGAGCAAATTCTACAAGGGTTGGAAAATGCTAAGAGCAAACATCGCATTCAGTTAGGTGTGATGCCAAAACGTTCTCGTGCTCGCCGTCATACCGATAGTGTGGAAGCCTTGCTGAATGCAGTGCGAACCTTTGTCTGCTTGATGCTTTTAAGTGCCTTTTGGATAGAAGGAAACTGGAGTTCCGGATCGGGTGCAGCCACTATTGCGGGCGTAAGTTGTGTGTTGTTTGCGACTTATCCTGTTGCGAAACCCGCCTTGATGTCGCAAACAAATGCGTTGATTGCCTTGTATGTGATCTGTTTCTTTTTGAAATTTGGCATTTTCGTTCAGATTTCCGAATTCATCCAATTTGCTGTCGTGGCTTTTGCTTTCTTAATGACAGTGTATTTGTTGCGAGTTCAACATCCGAAACACGCAGCATTCTGGGCGTTAGTGGCGGTAATGCTTGGCTCGTTTATGAGTATTACCAATCCGCCGAGTTACGATTTTGAATCTTACTTAAATGGTGGTTTGGCGATGTTGCTGGGTTCGGTTATTCCCTTATTTGCTTTTGCAATTATTAAACCGAGTTCTGATCGCCGTAAAGGGTTGAGAATCGCAAAATTCTTGCGCATGTCTATGGTATATCAGCTGAATGACCGGACAAAAGTCAGCAGTGAAGAATTTGAAAGTATGGTTTTTGCGGGTATCAACCGTTTGAGTCAAAGCCAAGACCGAGATACCCGAGTCGGCTTATTGCGCTTAGGGATTGTGATCCTTAACTGCCATAGCATTGTGGCGAGATTACGGAATTTATCGACAACTCCAGCTAGCCGAGAAGTGCTAAAAGAAGTAACCACAAACCTGACTCAAGTGTTTAAAAATATTCGTATTCGTCAAGCTTATGTGCGCTCACGAGATTGGGAATTTCATTACCGTCAAGATGAAGCATTTTTGTCGGAATCTTTAACTCATATTCAAACCCTTGCTGAGCAACTGGCTCGTTCAGGTGAAGTGCAGTTAGCAGGTTTAGTATGGCGATTACATTGTTCTCTACTGCCATTACAGCAAATGCATTTTGATAAAAAAGAGGCAGAAATGGAACTTTCTATTTCATAGTGTGTCCTACTGATACCACTGCTTTTTCTTAATTTGAATCAACTGATCCTTATTTAAGATGACCCCGAATTTTTCTTAGTTCGGGGTTTTTTGTTTTTAATCCCATTACTTTTTTTACCTCATCCTATTTTTGTATTTTTAGTGGCGTGAATCTCACCGCAATAATACAAAGCCGTGCGAAACCCATTTTCAAAGCTATCTTGTATGGTGTGAATGGTTTTGATTAATGACGTCATAATGATCACTTACTCTTAAATTTTTTAATCAATATCGAAAGTATAGAAATAAATTTTGATAGTTCTAATCGTTAGGTGATATCGTTTTGATAGTTTCTAGCTATGGAGAAAATGGATGAATATCCGAGATTTTGAATATTTGGTCGCGCTGGCCGAGCATAAACATTTCCGAAAAGCGGCGGAGGCGTGTTTTGTTAGTCAGCCAACTTTAAGTGGTCAAATTCGTAAAATGGAAGACGAATTGGGCACGTCATTGTTAGAGCGTAGTAGTCGTCGTGTTCTGTTTACTGATTCAGGTTTGCAGTTGGTTTCTCAAGCTAAACGGGTTTTAGCTGAAGTGAAAATGTTTACCGAAATGGCGAGTTTGCAAGGCAAGGAGATGAGTGGCCCTTTGCATATAGGATTTATTCCCACTGTTGGCCCTTATTTGCTGCCGAAAATCATTCAACCGTTGAAAAAAGAATTTCCTGATCTCGAACTCTTTTTGCATGAAGCGCAAACGCATCAGCTTGTGCGACAGCTGGAAGAAGGGCGTTTGGACTGCATCGTATTAGCATCAGTGGCAGAAACAGAGCCTTTTATTGAACTCGAAATGTTTGATGAACCTTTGGTTATAGCTGTGCCTGAAAGCCACAAATGGGCGGAGCAGGAAGAATTGGATATGCACGAATTGAAAGGACATACGGTTCTATCTTTAGGTGACGGACATTGCTTGCGTGACCAAGCCTTAGGATTTTGCTTTGCGGCAGGCGCAAGAGATGACGATAGATTCAAAGCAACCAGTCTTGAAACTTTACGCAATATGGTGGCAGCTGGTGGCGGTGTGACGCTTTTACCGCAGCTTTCCGTACCAAGTGAAAAGGTCAAAGATGGCGTTTGCTATTTGAAAGCGATTAACCCCACGCCAAGCCGAAAAGTGGTATTGGCGTATCGTCCTGGTTCACCATTAAGAAAGCGTTTTGAAGTGTTAGCTAAGTTTATGGCGGAAGCGGTAAAGTCTAAGTCGTAAACCCAAAGCTTCAAGCAGACTGGAATAAAAAAAATGGCCATCACTTTTTTAGTTGATGGCCATTTTGCTATTTCAGTTTCTCAAGCGAATGATTAGAACAAGCTGTCGCCGTCTTCATCTTCGTAGTAAGAATCATCAGTGTTTGATTCGTAAGTCACATACTCTGTTGGCTCTGTGCCTTCAGCAAAGTACTCTTCCATTGTTGAGCTATCGGTACGCTTGGTTAACAAACCCGTTGCCGCATCAATACGGATTTTCACAATGCCTTCTGGGATTACTTTTTCTTTTTCTGGTACGTCTTTCAACGCTACCTTCATAAAGTCTACCCAAGCCGGTTGAGCTGTGGTTGCACCAGATTCAGAACCGTTGAATTGCTCTTTAGCGGTAAAGTTAGCATTTGGTGCTGTTTTACCAAGAGGGCGGCTTGAAGTATCAAAACCAATCCAAGTCGTTGCTACGATATTCGGACCAAAGCCGTTATACCAAGTATCAACCGATTCGTTAGTTGTACCGGTTTTACCGCCAACATCGTGACGTTTCAGAGCTTGACCACGCCAGCCAGTACCATTCCAGCCTGTACCGTTACTCCAGTTACCGCCACCCCAAATGTTACTTTCCATCATTTCACGAATAAGGAAAGCGGTTTGCGGGCTGATCACTTTCTCAGCGTATTTTGGTAATTCTTCAGTACCTTGGTTATCTACCACAAATGGTTCATGAGAACATACTGCTTCATCTTCACAAACACGAGTCGGATTATCTCGGTAAACCAAGTTGCCGTAAGGATCGGTTGCATGGTCGATAAAGTTTGGCTCAACGTAGTAACCACCGTTAGCAAATACCGATACACCTTGCGCCATTTTGATTGGCGTTAAGCTACCTGCACCAAGTGCGATTGTATCTGAATGAGGTAGTTTAGATTTATCAAAACCAAAGCGAGGCAAGTAATCAATTGCGTAATCTTGGCCGATACGACGAAGAGTACGAACCGCCATTACGTTTTTAGATTGAGCTAAACCACGACGAATCATAGTTGGACCAAGGTAAACCGGTGGCGAGTTTTTCGGACGCCATGCAGAACGTGAACCCACATCCCATTGGTTGATTGGTGCATCGTTGATTAGTGTCGCAAGTGTCATGCCTTTATCTAATGCTGCTGAATAGATAAATGGTTTAATACTTGAACCCACTTGACGCTCAGCCATAGTTGCACGGTCAAATTTACTGTGAACGAAGTTGAAACCACCAACTAAAGCTAACACTGAACCGTCTGTAGGTTTTAGCGCTACGAATGCAGTATTAACGATTGGCACTTGCGCCAACTGCCATGTTGCATTCAACAACTCATCTTTATGAAGAGGTTCTTTTGATGGTGCTTTTGGAAGTGTGTTTTCAGTATCTTCTGCAGCAGGGTTTTCTTGTAGAACGCCACTTGGACGAACCCAAACTTGCTGACCAACCGCTAAGATATCGCTGGTTTTCTTAGGTGCAAAACCTTGGCGGAAATCGTTGATGTATTTACGCGCCCATTTCAAACCATCCCATTGAATGGTTTGTTCACCACGGTTTTTAATGTAAACCGTTGCTGTTTTGTCGCCAACAGCAAGAACTAATGCCGGGTGAATCAAGCCGAAAGTTGGTTGTTTTCTTAGGTACTCGTTCATTTCATCTTGAGTGAAAGGAGTTGCACCAGGTTGCCAAGCAACAGCTTCTGGGCCACGGTAACCATGACGTTCGTCGTAACGAAGTAGGTTACCAATTGCTGCTTCGTTCGCAGCTTCTTGTAGCTTAGAGTTCACCGTGGTGTAGATGTGCATACCAGAGTTGTACGCCGTTTCTGCACCATAACGTTTTACCGCCCAAGCACGAGTTAATTCAGCCACATAAGGCGCACTTAACTCCATTTTTGTGCCATGGAATTTACCTGAAATTGGTTCAGCATCCGCAGCATCAAATTCTTCTTGAGTGATATAGTTTTCTTCCAATAAACGGCTCAATACAACGTGACGACGAGTTTTCGCACGGTCAACAGAGTAGATTGGGTTCATGGTAGATGGCGCTTTTGGCAAGCCAGCAATGATAGCCATTTCACCTAAAGTCAGATCTTTTGGCTGTTTACCAAAGTAAGTAAAGGATGCCGCACCAACACCATAAGAACGATGGCCGAGGTAGATTTTATTTAGGTAAAGCTCAAGAATTTCTTGTTTGCTAAGTACTTCTTCAATATGCAATGCGATGAAAATCTCTTTGATTTTTCGCATGATTTTTTTGTCATTAGACAAGAAGAAGTTACGCGCAAGCTGCTGAGTAATGGTACTCGCACCTTGTTTAGCAGATCCAGATAAAGCCACAACCGTTGCGGCACGCATGATACCGATTGGATCGACGCCGTAGTGCTCATAGAAACGGTTATCTTCCGTTGCAATGAAGGCTTCTTGCATTTTTTCTGGAATTTCGTCCAATTTTAATGGAATACGACGGATCTCACCAAATTGTGCGATCAATTTTCCATCTTCACTGAACACCTGCATTGGAGTTTGCAGTTGCACTTCTTTCAAAGTAGCTACGTCTGGAAGCTGAGGTTTTAGATAAAAATAAAACCCAAATATTGTTGTTACTCCAAGAATCACGCAAACGCATGAAAAAATAAGCAATAGCTTTATGAACTTCACCGGATATTCCCTGATTAAGTAAGGATGTGTCGATATAAACACCTGTACAGTAGCTGCACATATTAACATAACGAGCAAAAAATGCGTTCTTAACTTTTCATAAAGTTACCCAATTGTTAACGCACTAAGTGGTTCAAAATGTGGTGTTTTGGGTGATGAGTTTAGAGTGTTTGAACTTTTTTGTTGTCAGGTATTTTTAAATTCAAATGAATAAAATTAGAGCTGTTTTTTATCTCATTGTTTTTAATTGAGGTTTTTGGGATGAGGCCGATTTTTGTTACCGGAATCGAAATAGGTGAGCATGATATTAAAGCGGTTAGTGTTCGTGCCGATGGAGAATCCTGGGATTGTATTTCTTGTAACCTAATAGAAACAACAGAATCTCTTATTTCAGGAGATATTCAAGAAAATCGCTCCGAACTGGTCAAAGTTTTTAAAAAGTTGAAGAAAAAACTACCTAAAAAGTATCATCAAGTGTCCACTTTTATCTCCGATAAGTTCGTTATTCGTAAGCAAGTGGTAATAGAAAATAACCCAGATGTTCATGAACCTACTTTTGCTATCGAACAAGCATTTGCACAACAATCACCTATAGCTATAACCGAACTCTACTTGGATTATGTGGAAATTCCTGTAACGCCAGATTCTTCTTTTCCTGAATCACAACGTCATTTTCAAGTGTATGCGACTCATAAGCATTTGGCTCAAATTCATGCAGAAGTCATAAGACAGTCGGGTTTACGGTTAGCAGTTATAGATGTGCAATCTCATGCTTTAGCTCGTATATGGCAGTTTTTATCTCATGATCGAAACACATCTCAGCATTGGTTGTTGCTTGATGTTAGGTCGTGGCAAATATCGCTTTGTGTTTGCTCTTCGCTGCATCCCATTTATTACAAAGAGATCTCTTATAGTGATTCCACTGCTCCTTTATCAAGAACCTCTTTGTCAGGCATTTCAGCGTCACCGCCAAATGTTCAGTTTTTCATTCAGCGAATAGAACAACAAATTAATTTGTATCTTTCTTTAGGTTATCCGCCAATTCAAGGTATTTGGTTAACGGGTGATAAGAATATATTGGATAGAGATTTTGTGGCTCAATTTTCAGAAATTATGAGCATCCAAGTGGAGCATGTTGACCCCGTTTATCAACTTATTTCAGAAAGTAAGCACTCACATAATCACCTCGTTCAATCAAGCCAATTTACCTTCGCATTAGGTGCAGCATTGTGTGGTGTGCATTGGTTAAGGGGGCAATATGATAGGTGAGTTTGAGTGCCATAGTGTCAATTTGTTGCCTTGGCGAGAGCAGAATCGACAACAAAATAAAAAACGATTTCTGCAAATTTCATTTTTAGGGTTAGTGGTTACTTACTTATTGTTTTGGGTTTGCAATGTTTATCTCGATACATTGAAGCAAGTGCAAATAGGCCATAACCAGCAACTACAAAAAGAGGCCGAATCCCTTGAACAGCAACTATCTGTCATGCACGGCATTGAGCAACAACAAGCAGAGATAGCAGAACGTATTGCAGCAATGGAGTCTTTGCAAAAAGAACGTAATCGAAACACTGATTTTATGAATCTGTTGTCAGACTTGGTTCCTCAAGGCGTTGTCCTTGAAAAAGTAACCATGAAAAATCAGCAAATTGAAATAATAGGAATGAGTGACAATAACCAAGACCTTAGTGATTTATTAACTAATGTTGAGCGCTCACCGTGGGTGACAGAAATAAAAATGCATTCCATTGTTGAGGGGAACCGATTCCGTTTGTCTTTTGAGCTTGTTCAAAATGTTCAATTATCACCACTAGTGAAAGGTTGAGCACATGATTGAAGTGGTGTTTTCACGAATCTCATTAGCAGAGCTTAGGCATCTCGATTTAGATGACATTGCACAATGGTCATTGAAATCGCAACTGCTAGTTATTAGTGGATTCGTTTTGCTATTGCTGCTGCTCACCAGTATCTTTTTCTTACTACCTCAATATGAGGAATTACAAGATCTCCGCTATCAACAAATGAGCTTGGAACAAGGTATTCAGTCCAAATCAGATAACTTGCAAGCTTTGCCGGCAATGAAAAAGCAATTAGAAGAAAACGAACTTGATTACCAAGTGTTATTGCAACAATTGCCACAACAGCAAGAGTTTTCGAATTTGCTTTCATCGATTAACCATCTGGGAAAACAGAATTATTTAACCTGGCAGAAACTGGATTGGGATGAAAAAGAAACACAAGATTTTCTTTATCGTTTGCCGCTCAATATTGAACTCATGGGCTCATATCAAGATATTGGTCGCTTTTCCGAAGCCATTGCTAAATTGTCGTATGTTATTAATTTTTCTCAAGTAGAGTGGAAAAGAATAAAACCCGACAGTGAGTTTTTACGATTTCGGGCCAGAGCTTATAGCTATCAACTTATTAAGCCATTTGTTGCCTTCTATTCATCATCTGTTACCACATCTTCTCGTTATCAGTTTCCCATTTCCGTCTTTCAGGAAAATTTGCCATCGCCTTTTTCTTTGCCTTTTACATCGAAGACTCAAATGGTGCGGGAAATTGAGCATTGCAAACCATTAGATAAACGCAACCAGGTTCAACCATTAGAGCGATTTGATTTAGACGAGTTAACTTTAGTTGGGGTTATGGCAGGGCGTGAGCATGTCATCGGGGTAATTCAAACGCCAACAGGTACGGTTGATACGGTTTTTAAAGGTCAATTCCTCGGTTTAGAACAAGGCGAAGTAGTGGAAATCGGTTCGGATTTTTTAATTGTGCGTGAAGTCGGTTTGGATTGTCGGCAAGTGCAAGAAACAAAACTGTCGTTATCCATTAATCAGTGAAATAAACAAGGATGGAATGAACCGTGTCAGATAAAAAAATGGTGGCTCAAAGAATAGATTGGTTTTCAGTTCTCACTTTTATCATTGCTCTGTATTGGCTTACAGCAAAGTTTGTTTTTGCGGCTCCATTGGTAGCGAATGTGTCAGCGCAAGACAACCAAGCTATTTCGGTGAATTTTCAGGATATTCCAATTCGTAATGCTTTATATGTTATTGCTGAATATAACCAGTTGAATTTAGTCGTGTCTGATTCGGTAACGGGCAACCTGACTTTGCGTTTAAATGAAGTGCCTTGGCAGCAAGTGTTGGACATTATTTTGCAATCCAAAGAGTTGGGGAAACTGATTGAAGGTGACGTAGTCTTTATTGCACCGAAAGCTGAATTAGATGCGAGAAAAAAACAGCATTTAGAACAGGCGAGATTGGAAGAAGATATTGGTGATCTTCATTCTGAAATCATCGCTATCCATTTTGCCAAAGCTTCCGATATTGCCAACTTAATTGTTAGGGAGGGGAATGTCAGCATGCTTTCTAGTCGTGGTGATGTCACCATTGATGAGCGCACTAATTCCTTACTGGTGAGAGATCTTAGTAAAAATATTCAAACCATTAGATCTATTGTTAAATCATTAGATGTTCCGGTAAAACAAGTTCAAATTGAAGCAAGAATAGTCACGATAAAAGAGGGCAATTTACAAGAACTCGGCGTGCGTTGGGGGGTTGCGGAAACCAATGGTAATTTTTCAGCCGGTGGTTCAATCGAAAGCAATTTAGGACAAGCGGGATTCGGGGCTGAAACTAGAGGTGTCTATTTTTCCGGTAACGGCCGTAGTTCCGTCGGTATTGATGATTTTCTAAATGTGAATTTACCTGCAACCAGTGGTAATGCCTCGACGATCGCTTTTCAGGTCGCCAAATTAGGTTCAGGTACTTTATTGGATCTTGAGTTGTCAGCTTTGCAAGCAGAGTCGAAAGCAGAAATCATTTCTAGTCCTCGTTTAATTACCACCAACAAACAACCCGCTTATATTGAGCAAGGAACCGAAATTCCTTATTTAGAAGCGTCATCAAGCGGAGCAGCCTCGGTCAGTTTTAGAAAAGCAGTATTAAGTCTGAAAGTCACGCCGCAAATTACGCCAGATAATCGTTTAGTGCTGGATTTAAATGTCACCCAAGATCGACCGGGTGAAGTAGTGAAAACCGGAGCAGGGGAAGCGGTCACCATTGATACTCAAAGGATCGGGACGCAAGTATTAGTGGATAATGGTGAAACCGTGGTGCTCGGTGGGATTTATCAACATTCATTACAAACTCGTGTCGATAAAGTTCCATTGCTCGGTGACATTCCATATTTAGGGGCGTTATTTCGGCGTAGTTATGAAAATCATGGTAAAAGCGAATTACTGATTTTTGTGACACCTAAAGTGGTTCTACAGTAGGCCGGGCACATAGAAATACTCAACTCAGCTCAATATTCATTCATTATAATTAAAATTAAAGTTGCAATAACGCCACCTAACTTAGATAATTTCGGGTCTTATCACGAATCATTGTGAGGAATAAGGTGCCGCTAAATAACTGAATGCATCATTTGTTTTGAAATATCAAAACATTAAGTTCAGTTTTAAACGGTAATGTCATTAAATTAACGTTGAATTACTGCTAAACATGGCCGAAAAACGCAATATTTTCCTTGTTGGCCCAATGGGTGCCGGCAAAAGTACAATTGGTAGACATCTTGCACAACAACTGCATATGGAATTTTTAGATTCTGATACCGTGATCGAACAAAGAACGGGTGCAGATATTGGTTGGGTATTTGATGTAGAAGGTGAAGAAGGTTTCCGTGTTCGTGAAGAAGCGGTGATCGATGACCTAACACAAGAGCAAGGCATCGTACTTGCGACAGGCGGTGGCTCAATTAAGAGCAAAGAAAACCGCAACCGTCTTTCTGCTCGTGGTGTGGTTGTTTACCTTGAAACTACGATTGAAAAGCAATTAACTCGCACAAACCGCGACAAAAAACGTCCTTTATTGCAAACGGGTGAACCTCGTGAAGTACTTGAAGCATTGGCTCAAGAACGTAACCCACTTTACGAAGAAATTGCTGACTACACAGTTCGAACTGACGACCAAAGCGCCAAAGTTGTGGCAAACATGATCGTTAAAATGTTGGAAGAATCGAACTTATAAGCGAATAGATTTTTTGTATTAGCAATGCATCCAAGGAATGGTGAAAATGGAAAGGATAACAGTCGACCTTGCTGAGCGAAGCTACCCTATCTCAATTGGCGCTGGATTATTAACTGATCCAGCGCTTTTCTCGTCTTTAAAAGCCAAACAAAAAGTGGTGGTGATCACCAATACCACGGTTGCGCCTTTGTACGCAGATCGTTTGGTGAACACACTCGAATCACTAGAATGCCAAGTTTCTGTACTCGAATTGCCTGATGGCGAAAAGTACAAAACCTTAGACACCTTTGAAACCATTATGAGCTTTTTGCTGGAAGGCAACTACAGCCGTGATGTGGTGCTCGTCGCGTTAGGTGGCGGTGTGATTGGTGATCTTGTTGGTTTTGCAGCCGCTTGCTACCAACGTGGTGTGGATTTCATTCAAGTGCCAACCACTTTACTTTCTCAAGTCGATTCTTCCGTTGGCGGAAAAACAGCGGTGAACCATCCGCTCGGTAAAAACATGATTGGCGCATTTTATCAGCCAAAGTCCGTCATTATTGATACCGATTGCCTTGATACTTTACCACCTCGTGAATTCGCAGCAGGCATGGCGGAAGTCATTAAATACGGCATCATTATTGATTCTGAATTCTTCACTTGGCTTGAAGATAACATGCAAGCGCTGACTAACTTAGACAATAAAGCTTTGTGTTATGCGATTGCTCGTTGCTGCCAAATCAAAGCAGATGTGGTGAATGCTGACGAAAAAGAAAATGGTGTTCGAGCTTTGCTTAACCTTGGTCATACTTATGGTCATGCGATTGAAGCTGAGATGGGTTACGGTAATTGGTTACATGGTGAAGCTGTTGCCGCTGGCATTATGATGGCAGCACACACATCTTTACTGCGAGGCTTAGTCACTGAAGATCAAGTAGCGCGTATGCAGCGTATTTTGGTCAATGCCCATCTTCCAGTGAATACGCCAGAAACTATGGAATACGAGCATTTTATTAAACACATGATGCGCGATAAAAAAGTACTAGCTGGGCAATTACGTTTAATTTTACCAACGGGTATTGGTTCATCTGAAGTGCTTGGCAATACAGACGAAGAAACGATAAGACAAGCCATAGAAGCCTGTCGTTAATTTCTCTCATATTTGGAGACGCACCTTTATAAAGTGCGTTTCTTCACACATTCTTTTCTCTTTGATCTGCTTTACTGATCAATTAGTTAGAAATTTATTATGATGAGGATATATCAATTTGGTTTTAGGAAAGATCGCTAATGAACATGAGCTATGATGGAGCACCTGCCGTGCGTTTAGAATCACAAACCGACTTATTAAAAAAATTAGAATCTTTAACCGCCGATTCGTCGAATATGGTGATGGTTGAAGGTAAAACGGGAAGTGGGAAATCTTGGCTTTCTCAACAGTTTCTAAATCTGCATTCAAACTCTAATCATCATCTCTATTCTTTTTTGATCTGCTTACCTTCACAAGATACTGAACAGCAACGCAGTGTGATTCTTGGACAATTATTGTCAGACAGTTTTTGTACCGGTGAAGAGCCGCTATTAGAAAGTATTGAAGAAAACCTGCAAGATGAAGAAATCAAAGCTACCATCGTTGTTGATAGAGCAGATTTGTTAGCGAAAAACCTACTGGAAGAATTTTGTCAATTAGTCTCAACCGCGCAAGGCAATCCAGATTGGCAGATCAGCGTTATCTTATTTACCAAGCCAAATTCTTTATATATCGACGTTATTGAAAGTAAATACACCATTCCTGACATTCAAACTTTGGCTATTCCAGCGTTAACTGATGATGAAACGGAATTGTTCATGGAGCAAATCGTTTTTCCGGCCGCTAAAGTGACTAATAAGAAAAAGCAACAAACCTTATATCAAGCTGCTGAAGTGATCGAAAGAACACCGGGTAAATTGTTGTCTTTGGTTGCTGGTGAAAGTCATTCGGTGGTGTGCTGGGTGAAGCGTTCTTTAATTGCATTGCTAGTGTTACTGGTTCTTATGGGCGGTTGGTCTTGGTGGACAAGTTACCAAGCACGTGTTGAAGATCAAAAAGCTGACAGCCAACAACGTGCCGATAATCAAGACAGCAGCAAAGTTGCGTTAGATAATGCGATTAATCGCAGTGTGAATTCAGACGAAAGCCAAGTCGATTCTTTACCTGAGGCGGTAACGGATAAAACGCTAACCGTGGGTGATAAGGCTGCCGTTGAAGATCAAGAGCGTGTCGTTATTCCATCTAAAATGGTTGATGATTTAGTGGTTGAGCATGCGCCAACTTCTGATGAGATGTTAGACCAAACTCCACCGAAGAATAACGCTCAAGCTGCACCAGCAGAACAATGGACGATTGAAGAATCGAAACCAGAACCTGCGAAATCTGAATCGGCAGCGAAAACCGATCCTGTAAAAACAGAGCCAGCTAAAACTGAATCAACTTCAACCACTACGAAAGCTGATGCTCCAAAAGCTAGCTCTCCAAAAACAAGTTCTCCAAAAACAACGAGCACTCAATCTACTTTCACTTTGAATGACAAAGAGTTGCTTGCGGTTTCTGATAGCCGATATACCTTGCAATTAGTGGCTTCTACAACGAAAGCAGGCGTAGAAAAATTCATTCAAACCTATGATCTAGCAGGTAAAGTTCGCACTTACGATACGGACAGAAATGGCAGCACTTGGTATATTGTGACCTACCAAGATTTTGCTGACATTAATCAAGCCCGTGAAGCGGTGAAAGGCTTATCGACTGAATTACAGAAACGCCAACCTTGGCCAAAATCACTGGCTCAAGTACATCAAGAGATTCAACGAGCGAAATAACGCTGAGTATCGCCCTGAAATATGTTACATTTCCCCACCCATTGCGCTTCCTATCTAAAATAGCGGCAATGGGTTGGTGTGAAATGTGGTCGGTGAGTAGAATAATAAATGAAAAAGCAGCGAGCTTTCCTGAAATGGGCGGGCGGTAAATACGGATTAGTTGAAGATATTCAGCGTCACTTACCAGAAGGTCGAAAACTTGTAGAACCTTTCGTTGGTGCGGGTTCTGTATTTTTGAACACCGATTATGACCAATACTTGTTGGCCGATATTAATCCTGATCTCATCAATCTTTATAATCTTTTGAAAGACGATCCTGAGCCATTTATTCAAGAAGCGGCTCGATTCTTCACACCTGAATATAACCGCAAAGAAGTTTACCTTGGCGTACGTGCTGACTTTAACCAAAGCACAGATCCTTTTTTCCGCTCACTGGCTTTCTTATATATGAACCGTTTTGGTTTTAATGGCTTATGTCGTTATAACAAAAAGGGCGGTTTCAATGTGCCATTTGGTTCATACAAAAAACCGTATTTCCCAGAAAGCGAAATGTTGGCATTTGCGGAAAAAGCGAAAAAAGCCACTTTTGTCTGCGAAGGCTATCAGCAAACTTTTGCTCGCACTCGTAAAGGCTGTGTTGTGTATTGCGATCCTCCTTATGCTCCAATCGTACAGGCGAGTAACTTCACCTCTTATGCTGGCAATGGTTTCTCTTTAGATGACCAAGCTGAACTAGCTACGGTGGCAGAAAATACTGCGGTTAATCGTGGCATTCCGGTTTTGATTTCCAACCACGACACCACTCTGACTCGTCGTTTATACAAAGGAGCGGAGTTGAACGTGGTAAAAGTGAAACGTACCATCAGCCGTAATGGTTCAGGGCGAAATAAAGTGAACGAGTTATTGGCACTATTTAATGCGGTAGAAGGCGAGAACAAATAAGCGTTCATATCACTTTTCGTGCTACAAAACACATAATCCTATTTGTATATAAACGTTTGCTTGGGTAAACTTGTCGCAAATTCATTCCCATTGATTTTGCCTATTCGGAGTTATCCATGAAAGATTTTCTTATCGCCCCATCCATCCTGTCTGCGGATTTTGCTCGCTTAGGCGAAGATGTAGAAAAAGTACTCGCTGCTGGTGCAGATGTAGTTCACTTTGATGTAATGGATAACCATTATGTGCCGAACCTAACTTTCGGTGCGCCAATCTGTAAAGCATTACGTGATTACGGAATTACAGCTCCAATCGACGTACACCTAATGGTGAAACCAGTTGATAGCATCGTGCCTGAATTTGCGAAAGCGGGTGCAAGCATGATCACTTTCCATATCGAAGCAACTGAACACGTTGATCGCACACTTCAACTTATCAAAGAACACGGCTGTAAAGCGGGTGTGGTATTCAACCCTGCAACACCACTTCACCACCTAGATTATATCATGGACAAAATCGACATGATTCTGTTGATGTCAGTGAACCCAGGTTTCGGTGGCCAATCTTTCATTCCTGCTACTTTAGACAAATTGCGTGAAGTGCGTAAACGCATTGATGCAAGCGGTCGTGATATTCGTTTAGAAATCGACGGTGGCGTGAAAGTGGATAACATCCGTGAAATCGCAGAAGCAGGCGCAGATATGTTTGTAGCTGGCTCAGCAATTTTCAACCAACCAGATTACAAAGAAGTGATCGATCAAATGCGTGCGGAATTGGCACAAGTTAAATAAGCGATCAGTATACCCTTCGTACTTGAAGCTGCAGCTTTGTTGACGGCGTTCATTCGCCCCAATCACATAGGCGAGCTATGCTCATGGGGCCTCATTCACTTGTCGCCTCGCTGCAACTCCAATTACTTTGGATATATAAGGAAGAAGAAATTCTTTATCGAAATCATAAGGGGCTTGGGTTAGACTCAAGCCTCTTTCTTTTTAATTATTTGTAGGAATAGGGAAGTACCATGTCGTTACAAAACATTCGATTAATTGCTTTTGATTTAGATGGAACCTTGCTCGACAGTGTGCCTGATTTAGCCGTAGGTGTTGATCAGGCAGTGCAGAGTCTTGGCTATCCTGCGGTAACAGAAGAACAAGTTCGTGATTGGGTTGGTAACGGTGCCGATATTCTGATTGGTCGTGCGTTAAGTCAAAGTATGACAGTCGATCCAGCGCTGGATGCGGAATTATTAAAAGACGCTCGTATTCGTTTTGACGACTTCTATCATCAAACCGGTCATAAGCTTAGTCACCTATATTCGAATGTGAAATCGACTATCGAAGCTTTGCATCAACAAGGTTTTATTCTAGCGGTTGTGACGAATAAGCCATCTAAATTTGTTCCTGATATTCTGGCTCAACATGGCATTGCAGATTACTTTGTCGATGTGTTGGGCGGTGATGCTTTCCCTAAAAAGAAACCCGATCCAATGGCACTCAACTGGCTACTAGAAAAACACAAAGTAACCGCTGAACAAATGTTGATGGTCGGCGATTCTAAAAACGATATTCTGGCAGCGAAGAACGCAAAATGTCATTCGTTTGGTCTCACTTATGGTTACAACCACGGTGAACCCATTTTAGATTCCGCACCGGATTTTGTGGCAGACAACATTGCAGAATTGCTAGGTGTTTTGAATCTTTCGTAATTACACCGAATTATCGCTAGGCAAATAATCCGTTTACTCGGTAAACTAGCGAACTAGTTCAAACTAGAACTTAAAATTTATTATTTTTTGCCCGTAAGGGTGTGACAGTTAAATAAAGGAAACAACATGAGCAAACCCATTGTATTAAGTGGTGTTCAACCTTCAGGTGAACTAAGTATTGGTAACTACTTGGGTGCTCTACGTCAATGGCAACAAATGCAAGACGATTACGACTGCCAATATTGTGTAGTTGACCTTCATGCGATCACGGTTCGTCAAGAGCCACAAGCATTGCACGAAGCAACACTAGACGCATTAGCAGTTTGCCTTGCAGTTGGTGTTGATCCGAAGAAGAGCACGTTATTCGTTCAGTCGCACGTACCAGAACATGCTCAACTTGGTTGGCTTCTAAACTGTTATACCCAAATGGGTGAACTAAACCGCATGACACAGTTTAAAGACAAATCTCAACGTTACGCGAATGACGTAAACGCAGGTTTGTTTGCTTACCCTGTATTAATGGCGGCAGATATTTTGCTTTACGGCGCGCATCAAGTGCCAGTGGGTAATGACCAAAAACAACACTTAGAATTAGCACGTGATATTGCTACTCGTTTTAACAATATCTATGGCCCAGAAGCACCAATCTTCCAAATCCCAGAACCGTACATTCCACAAGTGAATGCGCGTGTTATGAGTTTGCAAGATGCAACGAAGAAAATGTCTAAGTCGGATGATAACCGTAAGAACGTAATCACGCTTTTAGAAGATCCGAAATCTATCTTGAAGAAAATCAACAAAGCGCAAACCGATGCTGAGAATCCACCTCGCATTGCCCACGATGTTGAAAACAAAGCAGGCATTTCAAACCTAATGGGCTTGTACTCTGCTGCAACAGGCAAATCTTTTGCTGAAATCGAAGCGCAATATGCTGGTGTTGAAATGTACGGCCCATTTAAGAAAGATGTGGGTGAAGCGATTGTTGCAATGCTTGAACCAATTCAAGAAAACTACAAACGTATTCGTGCAGATCGCGCTTATATGGATGAAGTAATGAAAGTGGGCGCAGAAAAAGCATCAGCGCGCGCAGCTGAAACATTAGCGAAAGCATATAAAGCAGTTGGTTTTGTTCCAAGAGTGTAGTTTTAATACCAATCACACTAATTAGATGGTCAGAAATTGCGTAGGGAAAAGGCTTGAGAACAAGGCATAAATTTTCGATAAGTAGTTTTTCTACAATCAAAATTTATAACGCAGTTATCGAGTCTTTTAACAAGCAAGGATGAACAGATAGTTAGTACGATTGGTATAGTCTCTTTATTAGATGATTTTTGAAATGGCGGCTTATTTAAGTCGCCATTTTTTTATCTTAATTTTCGGCTTATGCGAATATTCTCGACTATTCTTTAAGGATTCAATTCAAAACTGATAAATGAGTTAGGCTTATCATTGCGGTTTTTGTTCATATTTAAGGCGCATTTTGATGGATTTGTTTGTTATGTAATCGATTAAAACTTTTTGTGAAATAAATCACAAAAAGCTCTTGCCAAGATGAATTCGATCTCTATAATGCGCCCTCACTGACACGGAGCAAGCAGCTAACTGCAGCAACGAGTCAGAGGTCAAAACCTTATCAAAAAGGTTTGCGAAAAAAGATTTCAAAAAGTGTTTGACACTGAAATCTAAATCGCTAGAATGGCCGCCCTGTTCAACGAGACGCACTAAGCGAATCGGATAGAACAAGCTCTTTAACAATTTAAACCTATCAATCTGTGTGGGCACTCGTTGATGATAATCAATTAGATATTCTCTTTTTATAAAGAGCGGTATCAAAAATGATTTCAATGAACTGAGTGA
>JBKEDP010000040.1:0-113385 GCA_047975485.1 Vibrio sp.
CCATATCTGCTGTTTTAATATCATGTTCAGCTAGTGATGGCATCGTTTCCACACAACGTCCTAAATCATAGCCAAAGTAACCTAATGCACCGCCAATAAAGGGAATATCGTTAAAGCGCTCAGCGTTGGAAACTTGAGGAAGATGCGTATCAAGCAACTGGTCTAATAAAGCAAATGGGTCATTTGTGATGGTTTCTTTCTTATTGGATTGAATGCATCCATCTGCTGAATATTGATAAAAAGTAAGGTGGTTTTGTTTAGCATAAGACTGGATAGTTACGATTGGATTGGCGACTAAAATGTCATAACGATTGTTTGGATGACCATCGGCTGCAGATCTTAACAACATAGCCCAAGCTTTGCTTTGAATCTGGCTAAAGTAATGTTTTGCTAAATCTTTTGAATAGCTTACAGGATGATGTTCAATAGAAAAGTTGGGTTGAGTTGATGATTTTTGAAGCGTATTTTTGAGTTTCGAAGTCATATCGGAGTTATTTTTCTTTTTCATTTTCAAAATGTGACAAAGATTCAATCGGTGAATGGCATCAGATGGTGAGCAAGAGTATCATGAATCAACATTTAAGCTGTAGCTAATAAGCAGCAATCAAGGAAAGTAAAAACTAGAGGCAATTATGACAATCATTCGTAAGCAAGATGTGATCAGTAGTGTGGCTGATGCACTTCAATATATCTCGTATTACCACCCGTTAGATTTTATTCAAGCACTTGAAAAGGCCTACAACAAGGAAGAAAGCCAAGCTGCGAAAGACGCGATTGCTCAAATCCTAATTAACTCACGCATGGCGGCGGAAGGGCACCGTCCAATTTGCCAAGATACCGGCATCGTGACTTGTTTCGTTAATATCGGTATGGAAGTTCAGTGGGACTCTACAGATATGACAGTTCAACAAATGATTGATGAAGGGACTCGTCAGGCTTATACCAATCCAGATAACCCGCTACGTGCTTCGATTCTTGCTGATCCTGCGGGCAAGCGCATTAATACTAAAGACAACACGCCTGCCGTTGTACACATTAACATGGTGCCAGGCAATAAAGTGGACATTCAAATTGCGGCAAAAGGTGGCGGCTCTGAAAACAAAACCAAAATGGCGATGCTGAATCCATCCGATGATGTTGCTGAATGGGTTGAAAAAATGCTGCCGATCATGGGCGCAGGTTGGTGTCCACCGGGTATGTTGGGCATAGGTATTGGCGGCACAGCTGAAAAAGCAGCGGTATTGGCAAAAGAATCTCTAATGGAACACATTGATATTCAAGAATTGATCGACCGTGGCCCACAAAATACCGAAGAAGAACTGCGTTTAGATATCTTTAACCGAGTGAATAAGCTTGGTATCGGCGCACAAGGTTTAGGTGGCTTAACAACGGTTGTTGACGTAAAAATCAAAACCGCACCAACTCACGCAGCTTCAAAACCGGTTTGCTTAATTCCAAACTGTGCAGCAACTCGTCATGTTCACTTTACTCTAGATGGTTCTGGCCCTGCGGATCTTAAACCGCCTAAACTAGAAGATTGGCCGCAAATCACTTGGGAAGCGGGCGCAAATACTCGTCGAGTGAATTTGGACACCGTGACTAAAGAAGAAGTAGAGCAATGGCGTACAGGTGAAACGGTTCTGCTTTCAGGCAAGATTTTAACCGGCCGTGATGCAGCACATAAACGTTTACAAACCATGTTGGATAACGGTGAAGGTTTACCTGAAGGTGTCGATCTTAAAGGCAAGTTTATCTATTACGTTGGCCCAGTAGATAAAGTGCGTGATGAAGTCGTAGGTCCAGCAGGTCCAACAACTTCCACTCGTATGGATAAATTTACCGATATGATGCTCGAAAAAACCGGCATCATGGGCATGATTGGTAAAGCAGAACGTGGCGCAGCAACCGTTGAATCCATTAAGAAACACAAAGCGGTTTACTTAATGGCAGTTGGTGGCGCGGCTTACTTGGTAGCAAAAGCGATTAAGAAGGCGCGTGTAGTTGCGTTCGAAGAATTGGGAATGGAAGCGATTTACGAGTTCGAAGTTGAAGACATGCCAGTAACAGTTGCTGTTGATTCAACTGGCTTGAACGCTCACCAAATTGGTCCTGATACTTGGAAAGTAAAAATTGCTGAGATGGACAAATAAGTTCAGCTATAACCAAAAGGATTCATTCGAGTAAATGGTAAAAGGCGTGGCGTTATTCGTTACGCCTTTTTTATAACATGCTTTTTGCCAAGCTATCTATCAATAACGGCAAGAAGTACCTGACGAATGAATCAAAATTGAGTATAGTTCGCTACAAGAAAATGATAACGAAAAACAGGCTAGGAGATTTTATGCCACGTTTTGTACAAATTTTGCAGATCCTTATTGCCATCGTTGTTGGTGGCTATGTTGGCGTACAAATGCTTTTCCACGGTATTGCTATCTTTAGCACTTCTGTAAACTACTTTGCAGTGATGACTGTGGTATTAGGTGTATTGCTAGAAATTTCACTGTTTGTGATCTACAAACTGATAGAAGAAGACTAAGGCTCTTAAATCAAGATAGCCCTTCTTTAAATTCAGCAATATAACCCCAATATAAGAACTCGTATTCCCCAAAAGAATACGAGTTTTTTGTTTTTAGGAGCGAATATGCGATATCCTGAAAACCTATCTCCTAAAAATTAGGAAGCAGTCCGTGGAGCAATGAATGAAGATAAAACAAGAAGTGAATGATTTAGTGAAACGCAGTTTAGATCGTCATTTGCGATTAGCTGTTACCGGCCTTTCACGAGCAGGCAAAACCGCTTTCATTACCTCCTTGGTTAATCAATTGCTCAACAGCTCAACTCAAGACAATTTACCTTTATTCGAACCAAGCCGTAACAACCAATTGCTTGGGGCAAAACGTATTCCTCAAACTAATCTGATGGCTCCTCGTTTTGATTACGATCTGGCGATTGAGCAACTTCATTCTACGCCGCCTCAATGGCCTGAGCCGACTCGTGATGTTAGCGAAATTCGTTTAGCGATTCGATTTAAACCGAAAAAAGGCGCTCGTCGATTACTGAAAAGCACTTCAACTCTGTATCTCGATATTGTCGATTATCCGGGCGAATGGTTATTGGACTTACCTTTGCTCGATATGACGTTTGAGCAATGGTCAAAATCACAGTTGGAATTACTGAAAGGCGAAAAAGCGGGTAGTGAAGTTCGTTCTCAATTGGCAAAAGAATGGTTAGTGAAATTGAATCATTTTGATTGCCTTGCTCATGCTAATGAAAGCCGTATTGCCGAATTGTCGAAATCTTATACTCAGTATTTACATGCATGCAAAGATGCCGGTTTGCATTGGGTTCAACCGGGGCGATTTGTTTTACCCGGTGAATTAGAAGGTGCGCCAGTTCTGCAATTTTTCCCTGTCGATATTGATCTAGACGAGCAAGGTAAACCAGCACAAGCATTCAAAAAAGATAGCGCTTATGCCATGTTGCGCTCACGTTTTAACGAGTACAAAAAGAAAATCGTGAAGGCGTTTTATCAAGAACACTTTGCCACTTTTGATCGTCAAATTGTGTTGGTCGATTGTTTGCAGCCTTTGAATGCGGGATACGATTCTTTTATGGATATGAGTGGCGCAATAAGCCAATTGATGCAAAGTTTCAAATATGGTCGCAATTCGATTTTGAAGCGTTTGTTCTCCGCCAAGATTGATAAAGTCATGTTTGCTGCCACTAAGGCTGATCACGTAACGCCAGATCAACACGCAAATATGGTGTCTTTGCTGCAACAATTAGTACACGAGGCTTGGCAGCACGTTTCTTATGAAGGCATTGATATGGAATGTGTGAGTTTGGCATCCATTCAAGCCACCATGCCTGGTTATGCTTCGACAGGAAATACAACATTGCAGGCAATCAAAGGCACAACTATGGATGAAGAAACCATCACTTTATTCCCCGGTGAAGTGCCATCGAAATTGCCACAGCGGACATATTGGCAGAACAATGGCTTTGAGTTTTATCAGTTTAGACCGTTGAAAATTCCACACGATCAAGCCTTACCACACATCCGAATGGATAAAGTTTTGCAATTTTTGCTAGGGGATAAATTACGATGAGCGATTATAAAAACAAAGTGATTTTCAGTAGCGAAAAGCCGCAATCAGAACAACCAGAACATCAAGTGGAGAACGGTTCTGAATCTCGTTCTTATCAGCAAAGCTTTAAAGGGTTCAATCCAACGCACGAACAAGGCTTTGAAACCAAAATTGAGTTTGCAGGGGACAATGAATTTGTACCTATGACTCAAGCGCAAATGGACTTAACTGAGCAACAAAGCGTTGAAGATCAAATGGTGGAAATCATTCGACCAAAATCGAAACGTCGTAAATGGTTTGCATTAGGTTTAGTTACGTTTTCAGGCTTAGTGGCATGGCAAAGTGTCGAAAGTGTTGTTCAGGCTTATCAGCAACAAGATTGGCTATCACTGGGTTGGACTGGTTTTATTGCCGGTATCGCAAGCCTTGGCATTGTGGCAACGGTAAAAGAATTGTGGAAACTGCACCGCTTGCGCAAACAACTAAGCAGCCAAGAATTAGCGATGGACTTAATTTATTCTCATCAAACCGGCAATGCGAAACCCTTTTGTGAGAATTTAGCTTCAGAAGCGGGCGTGACTTTAGAACATGCAGGATTTGACCGCTGGACAAAAACCGTTAACGAAAACCACAACGATGCCGATGTGATCGAACTTTACGATGACATGGTGATAGCGCAACAAGACAAGCAAGCGAAAAAAGTGGTCGCCAGCTACGCTACTGAATCAGCGGTTTTAGTGGCTCTAAGCCCGTTAGCCATTGCTGATATGTTGCTGGTGGCGTGGCGCAATTTCAAAATGATTGATGACTTAGGAAAAATCTACGGTGTGGAATTAGGTTATTGGTCGCGAGTGCGTTTGCTTAAATTGGTGTTTATCAATATGGCCGCAGCAGGAGCCAGTGAATTGGTGGTCGATGTTGGCGCGAATGTGATGTCGATGAATCTGGCAGGAAAAATTTCTACCAAAGCGGCACAAGGTATTGGTGTCGGTTTGTTGACTGGGCGACTAGGCATTAAAGCGATGGCCTTGTTACGTCCGTTACCTTGGCGCAAAGATAAAGCGGTGCGTTTAGGCGAAATCCGCAAATTAGTGGTTGGTCGAGTGATTGGTAAATCGCAAGATAAAGAGTGAGTCGTTAACTTGACGATACAACGGCTATCCGACACACTAGTGTCAACTTTTCGTGACATCTTTACAGGGATGAAATTGTGCGTTTAGAAGTCTATTGCCAAGACCGTTCGGGTTTGACTCGTGAATTGCTGGATATTCTGGCTTCCAAAAATATTAATTTGCGCGGCATTGAGTTAAATGCACGTGAAGTGGGTGAAGGCGTTATTTACCTTAACTGCCCAGATGTTGAGTTTGATACTTTCAGTGCGTTAATGGCGCAAATTCGTCAGATCCACGGTGTCACCGATGTGCGTAAAATTCCGTTTATGCCAAGCGAACGTGAAAGCACAGAGCTAAATGCCATTCTGGATACGCTTCCCGATCCTGTCATTTCAATCAACCTCAAAGGGGATATTGAAATGGCAAACTTCTGCGCACTGGCTTTGTTTAAAGTGACGGTAGAAGAAATTCAAACATTCAGTATTTTTCATTACATTCCTAAGCTCAAATCAGCTCCTTGGTTTAAAGCTTTAGCCTCTGGTGAAGTTAAACCAAAGCAAGGCCAATTTGATAAACGAGGCCCATTTGATGAAAACTTGCTGCGCTACCGTGACAAAATCACCATTGAAGGTTTGAATTATTTAATGGATGTAATGCCGGTTGTGATCCGCAGTGATGCAGGGGAATCGATCCTTGCTAGTGCGGTGATCATGCTGAAACCGATTGTGCATTCAGAAACCAAACTCACCGCTATTCCTGATTACAATCCGCTTGGCTTTGAGCATTTTGTTGGCGTGTCGAATCATCATCAACGTTTGGTATCACAAGCGAAAAAACTCGCTATGTTGGATCAACCTTTATTGATTGATGGTGAAACGGGGACGGGGAAAGAAATGTTGGCACGAGCTTGTCACAACCGTTCACATCGCTCCAATGAACCTTTCTTGGTGTTGAGTTGTGCATCCATGCCAGATGATGCAGCTGAAACTGAACTTTTTGGTAATGCAGCAGGGGCATTTAATCATGAAGTTGCTCATAAAGGGATTTTCGAGCAAGCCAATAATGGCACGGTTTTCCTTGATGAAATCGGTGAAATGAGCCCTCATTTACAAATCAAATTGCTGCGATTTCTGCAAGATGGTTCGTTCCGTCGAGTGGGCGAAGAAAAAGAAATGCATGTCGATGTGCGAGTGATTGCTTCGACCAAACAAACGCTTTCTCAGTTAACCCAATCTGGTTCATTCCGTGAAGATTTGTATTACCGTTTGAATGTACTGAATTTAAGCATTCCAGCATTGCGTGAACGCAGTAGTGATGTGTTGCCTTTGGTGGATATGTTTGTTGCTAAATATGCCCAACAACTTGGCTTGCAAGTGCCTCGTTATGATGAACAGTTGATTGAGCAACTAACCTTATATCCGTGGCCGGGTAACATTCGCCAGTTAGAAAATTCCGTCTTACGAGCCATGACGCAATTGGACGATGACGTTTTGAAGTTTGAACACTTCCAATTACCAACTCTGCAAGCCAACCGCTCAGCTTTTGAAACTGCGACGGAATCTTTGAGTTTGGATGGTTCATTGGATGACATGATGAAAAAACACGAAGCGCAAATTTTAGAGCGTTTGTATCAATCGTTTCCATCGAGTCGAAAATTGGCAAAACGTTTAGAGGTTTCGCATACTTCGATTGCCAATAAGTTGCGTGATTATGGTATTAGAAAGTCTTAGCGGTATTCGCAAGGCTTAGGTTCTAGAAATATGAATTTTAACAATTTCACCCTAATCGAATTATTGGAAGGGGCAACTTGTGCCTTTATGGATTACCAGATCCGACTGGTGCAAGCAGGGGATGAATGGCTTTTAAATGACTTTTATAGTCAAAATAAAGCGCATTTAACACCGTGGGAACCAGCAAGAGCAGCCAACTTTTATTCTGTAGAACATTGGTGCGAACGTATCGCTGTTTTACTGCAAGCCCATGAGAGGCAAATCGCTTTTTCCTTTGTTATTTTGGATCAAAATGAGCAGCAAGTGCTTGGTGTCATTAATTATACTTCAGTCTCTGGGTATCCACTTTATGCCTGTAATCTGGGGTATGCACTGGCAGAATCAGCACAGCACAAAGGCATTATGCGTTCAGCATTGGCAATAACAAATGGTTGGATGTTTGAGCAAATGAACTTGCACCGCATCATGGCTTGTTATATCCCAAGAAATTTAGCCAGTGAAAAAGTGCTGAAGTCGCTAAACTTTCAACATGAAGGGACAGCGCAAGATTATTTATTGATTAACGGAAAATGGGAAACACACCATTTAACTTCGTTAGTTAACCCAAATTGGACATCTAATTTTTAATTTTAAGTGCCTATTTAGCTATTTTATTATTGAGCTTGGGTATTTTTTACAGCAGTAAGCGAGAAACTATGTCATACATACCTTTGGATGAATACCAAAGAAAATGGATCTTCACTCATCAGTCATTACCTGTGCCAGCAGAAGATTTAGAGCAGATTAAGCCATTCAGCCAGCAACGTGCTGGACACTTGTGGGTAGAAAATATCAGCAAGCAAAGCCCAGATGCTGAACGTTTAAGTTCGAGTGATTGGCCAAGTAAAGCCAGTAACTGGGTAGATGAAGTTGATTGGTCGGAAGCATGGGATGCCGATGAACCCGATTTGCCGCAAGCCGTACTTGACCATATAGATTGGCAAGATGATGTGACGGTTTACTTTTGCTACGAAAAATACAACGTTATTGAAACCAAGTGGTCGATCTTCAAAAAGCATTGGAAGAACTTTTTATTCTTCGATGATGGCCCGATCTTAATTGGCCGCCGCCGTTCGGAAGTGTTGTGGTTTAATACCAACGGAACAGTGAAGTTAGGCTCCCGTACATAGATTCCCTCAATGCAGCAAATTGATTGTTAATTCTGAATAAAAATAGGACGCCGTTCATTAGATAAAACAATGGGCGGTGTTTTTTGTATTGAAGGAAACGGATATCAGTTTGTGATGTATTTTGATTAAGTCGGTTAATCGTTTGCAGCCCTTATGGAGCAATGTTTGATGGCTAAATAAAAGAGCTAACAAAGGCTTTATTTCATTGGGTTTCACTGATATAAGATAGCTACAAAATGTTTTTTTTATCTTTTTAGTCATCTCTTTTCGAAACAGGTACATCATGGACTTTTATATTCATAGCATGGGTGCGTTTTTAGTTGCGATTACCATTCTAACTTTAACTCCAGGGCTGGATACGGCTTTGGTTATCCGCAATACCACACGCAGCGGTAGCCTTGATGGTTGTGTCACCAGTTTAGGTATTTGTTGTGGCTTGTTTGTCCATGCAACGCTTTCTGCGATTGGAATTTCAGCTATTTTATTGCAATCGGCTGAACTGTTCCATGCAATGAAATTAATTGGTGCAGCTTACTTGGTGTATTTGGGGATTACAGGCTTAATTTCGATTTATAAAGGTCAAGGTAAACTGGACCTGACGAGTGGAACAGTAGCTAAGACATTTTCAGCTAAACGTTCATTCCGTGAAGGCGTGTTATCAAATGTATTGAATCCAAAAACGGCGGTATTTTATTTAGCATTCTTGCCGCAGTTTATTAACCCAGAAAATTCCCCATTATTGCAGTCGCTATTTATGGCTTCGA
Organism: Vibrio sp.; assembly: GCA_047975485.1. GTDB lineage: Bacteria > Pseudomonadota > Gammaproteobacteria > Enterobacterales > Vibrionaceae > Vibrio. The sequence goes on from JBKEDP010000040.1 coordinate 8,864, forward strand.
TTCATTTTGTGATTGCGATGATTTGGCAATGTGGTTTAGCGACCATGGTTCATTCGGCTAAAAACTGGTTACAAAATTCATCGGCAATGAAATGGATGGAAGGGGTAACAGGTGTGGTTTTAGTCACTCTTGGACTAAAATTAGCCTTAAGTAGTAATTAATCCATCGTAATAGAGCGCAACTTCTGTAAAAGTTTTGTTTGCATGAGAATTTTTTTCTGAAACATGTTATAACTCGTTGAAGTAATAACGAAAGGGATACCATGATAAGACTGATCGCCATCGCTATTTTTGCTGTTATCGCTTATATGCTGATAAGAAATAAAACCAGTGAAAAAATACAAAAGTGGGTTGCCATTGTTTTATCTTCTATCCTGTTTCTCTATTTCGCAGCAGTGGTGATTGCGGAACTCGCTCGTTAGCAGATAGTTCGTAAACAGTTAGGTTTGTCATTGTTTGCGGTCGTTGTTTTCGGTAAATCAAACCTATTACGTCAGCTGAATAACCTAGGAAGCGACATATCAAAATGAACAATAAAATGTCTACTATTATCTCTGTTGTAGCTGGGCTGGCAATTGGCTCTGCGGTGACTTATGCCTCGTTAGATTCTGGCGCACAAACACAAGCTGAACAACAAGCGCAATTAGTCAAACAAAATGAAGAATTGACGGCGAAGAATATCGAATTAGAAATGTCGCTGGATCAAAAGAGTAATGAGATTGAACAAGTTAATCATCAGTATGAAGAACAGGTGAAACAACTTAATCAGCAACTTGCTCAATTAAAATCGCCAAAGAAAAAATCTGATGCATCTAATCATCAAGATAAATCAGCTTCTCTGAAATCGAGTAATAGCGTTCCCAATAAATCAACAAGCTCTCAATTAAGTGGGCCATCTCAATCTCAGCAGCTTCAATCTAAAAAGAATGAGTTAGAAGCGCAAATTAGTAAATTATCAACGACTCGAGATAAGTTAGTTGTTCGTACTAAGAAATTGCAAGAAGAATGTAAACTTTATAAAGAGGGAACCAGTTGGGATGCAAAATCGGATTCTTGTAAGAACGCCGATCTAGCCGCAGAACAAATTGGTAAAATCGATCAAGCTTTGGTGAAACGCAATCAAGAGTTGAACAGTGTGAAGTCGCAGATTTCTAAATTAGGTGTTCAGTCGTAATTCTTATACCAATCACACTAATTAGATGGTCAGAAATTGCGTAGGAAAAAGGCTTGAGAACAAGGCAAAAAATTTCGATAAGTAGTTATTCTACAATCAAATTTTTTAACGTAGTTATCGAGTCTTTTAACAAGCAAGGATGATCAGATAATTAGTACGATTGGTATTATTCCTTTTGACTTTTAAAAACAGCTACAAAAACAAAGGCCGCTGAATGGTGAAATTCAGCGGCCTTCTTTTCTCTAAAAAACGTTTGCTCTAAAAGAAGTTTATTCGAAAAACGCTTGCTTGAAAAAACGATCAGTCTTTAAAGTTATTGAACTGGAAAGGTTGCTCGATCTCGCAATTGCGAACTAACGCCATTACTTGTTGTAGATCGTCACGCTTTTTACCTGTTACACGAACTTTATCGCCTTGGATAGAAGCTTGAACTTTGATTTTTGAATCTTTGATCAGCTTAACTAACTTCTTAGCAACAGTTGTTTCAATGCCTTGCTTGAAGCTTGCATCTTGAGTGTGAGTTTTACCTGTTTGATCTGCTTTTTGAAGATCAAGCGCATTTGCATCAACACCACGTTTAGCTAATTGACCACGAAGAATCGTCATCATTTGGCCAAGTTGGTATTCGTTTTCAGCCGTTAGCTTAACGATGTCGTTTTTGAACTCAAAACTGGCGTTTACACCACGGAAATCAAAACGAGTGTCTAATTCACGACTTGCGTTTTCAGATGCGTTACGAACTTCAACGCTGTCGACTTCAGAAATAATGTCAAATGAAGGCATGATTACTTATTCTCCGTTACGTTTTTAATCGTTGTTGCAAGCATGTCGAGCATGTCTGCAGTGTCTTGCCAGCTTAGGCATGGGTCGGTAATTGATTTGCCGTAGGTGAGGGCATTTAGGTCCGTCATTGGCTGATTGCCTTCTTCAATAAAGCTTTCCGCCATAATACCGGCAATAAACGTCGAACCATTTTCAATTTGTTGGCAAATATCTTTTGCTACATCCAGCTGCTTGCGATGTTGTTTTTCACAGTTAGCGTGGCTGAAATCTACTACCAAACGTGGTGTAAGGCCGACTTCACTTAATTGGTCACAAGCTGATTTTACTGATTCCGCATCAAAGTTAGGACCCGTATCACCACCACGTAAAATCGTGTGACCATAAGGGTTACCTGATGTGCGGTAAACTGTCATACGACCATTTTTATCTGGCGAGCAGAAGTAGTGAGAAGCTTGCGCAGCACGAATGGCATCTGTTGAAATCTTCACATTGCCGTTAGTACCGTTTTTGAAACCAACAGGGCATGAAAGCGCTGAAGCCATTTCACGGTGAATTTGCGATTCAGTTGTACGAGCACCAATTGCGCCCCAAGAAATCAAATCAGCAATGTATTGGCCTGTGATCATATCTAAAAATTCAGTCGCCGTAGCTAAACCTAATTTATTGATATCCAATAGAAGTTTACGCGCTTTATTCAAGCCAGCTTCTAAAGCATAAGTACCATCTAGGTTAGGATCGCTGATTAAACCTTTCCAGCCAACAATGGTTCTTGGTTTTTCGAAATAAGTACGCATCACAATAAATAGCTGATCTTTATATTGATCTTGTAGTGCGTTTAATCTTGCTGCGTAATCCAACGCAGCTTCTGTGTCATGCACAGAGCAAGGGCCAACGATCACCAATAAACGGTTATCTTGACCTGAAAGGATATTTTCAATTTGACGGCGCGAGCTTTCAATGTGCTCCGCAACATCGTCTGGGAGCGGGTGAGCTTGCATCAACTCCATCGGCGTTGGCATTGGGCCAAGCGGTTGAGTTCGAAGCTCATCTGTTTTTACTAGAGGCATTCTATTGTCTTCTTTAACGATACACGCGGTTAAGATAGCGGAAATACACAAGGGAATAAATGTTAATCGGTTTTTTTATAGGGGAATTTTTCAATTTTTCGCCTAAATTTTCTATTTTCTTTTTAAATGGGGCAATTTAGCTTGTTTTGTCGCCGTTAAGTCAGTATTTTCGAATGCATTACATTGATTGGTTTATTTAACGGAGTAAATATGTCCCAAGTTTCAAATGGAATGAGTTTGCCTAATCTTCAACTAGGCGATGTGTTACCTTCCTTTAAACTTCCTCAAACAGAACAAGCGACGCATTTATTTGTCTCTTTAAGCGAATTGATTCAAGAGAATATCTTTTATCATCCAGAACTTTTGCAACATATTGAGAATTTAAGCGACACAGATAAAAACAGTGTTGATGCTCTGCTTAATGGTCAAGATTTAGCGACCCATTTCGTCGGCACTTTAGTTGAGTTGATTGAAGCTGCGATTCAACCTCATCATCAACAAGTTCGAGTTTGTTTATCTGATGCCGATAGTTACGCTTATCGTGCCTTAATCGGTGGCGAAGTTGAGCAAGAAGAAATTAACCCAATGATCGGTTTGCGCGGTGTTTCACGTTTTGCTTCACCAGAGCATGAGTTTTCATTTCAACTAGAATGTGACGTTGTGAAATCGTTGCGTGCGAAAGGGATTGATATCGAAATCGTTATCCCATTTGTTCGTGCATTAAGTGATGCCGCTATGATCATCGATCGCTTAGCTGTGCAAGGTTTGCCAAGAGGCTTAAATGGATTAAAAGTGCTTTATTGTTGTGATACGCCAGCATCGATTTTATTAGCGGATAAGTTGCTGCAATATTTTGATGGTTTGGTGGTTAACGTTGGTAACCTAACTCAATTAACTCTTGGTGTGGATGCACAAAATGAAGCCTTGTTGACATTGTTGAACCCTGAAAATGATGCGGTATTAATGCTGTTAACTCAGGCATCTAAATCGGCTAATCAAGCTAATAAGCCTTGTGTCGTTTACTGCCAAAACTTGATTGAATTGCCCAAGGTACAAGAAGTGTTAGCGGAGTTAGATTCGGTGCAAGTCCTCGCAACGTTGTAGCTGCTACGTTGTAACTTTTGGTCGTTCAATAACGGCCTAGAAGTCACAAAAAGAAAATTTAAACGCCCATTTGAATTTGAGCTTATTGACGAATTTGTTGCTAGCATGTTAACTGGTCTGATGTGGTATACACACTCAGAAAAGGAACGATGATGACAACGCTTGAGATTGCCAACAAACACCTAAAACACTTTGGCGAAAAGCTGATCCCTATGATTGGCTTTTGTCAGCCTGAAATTTTAACCATGACTGATGAAGTGGTTGAGATCCTTATTCCATTAAAGCCAGAAACCAAAAATCACCTTAATAGTATGTACTTTGGTGCGCTGGCGGTTGGGGCTGATGCCGCAGGTGGTTTTTTAGCAATCACCAAAGCCGAGCAAATGGGCAAGAAAATTTCGCTTGCATTTAAAGCGGTAAAAGCAGAATTTTTGGCGCGTCCTGAAGATGATGTGGTGTTTGTTTGTCGTGATGGCAAATTGATTGACAAGATGCTTGCAGAAACAGTTGAAACGGGCGAGCGAGTCAATCATCCGGTACGCATCACCGCACTTTGTCCAAAGATAAACGGTGATCAACCTATGGCTGAATTTGAATTAACCTTATCAGTAAAAGCGGTAGGCTAGGATTTAAATAAATCAAATATATACCCAAAGTAATTGGAGTTGCAGCGAGGCGACAAGTGAATGAGGCCCCATGAGTGTAGCTTGTCTACATGATTGGGGCGAATGAACGCAGTCAACAAAGTTGCAGCTTCAAGTACGAAGGGTATAAATAAAGCAGGCAACTGTTGGATTGATAACGTATAATCCTCACGCCTGCTTTTTTGTTGGCGAATTATCTCAACACAAACATAAGAGTTTCTATGATTAAGATCGGACAAATCAACACACTAACTGTTACCCGCCAAGCTGATTTTGGTGTTTTCCTCGATGCGGAAGATTATGGTTCAGTTCTATTACCTAATAAATTTGTACCAGAAGGGACAAAAGTAGGTAATGAAATTGCAGTGACGTTGTATTTCGATTCGGATAATCAGCTTTCAGCAACGACTGAACAGCCATTAGCTCAAGTGGGTGAATGGGCGATGATGCATGTTGTTGGTGTGAATAATGTTGGTGCATTTGTCGATTGGGGCATTGATAAGAAAGACTTACTTGTTCCGTTCAGTAACCAACGTGTGCCACTGGTTGAAGGTCAAAACGTGTTAGTTTACGTATATTCTGATTCGGCATCAGGCCGCATTGTTGGTACAACCAAATTCAACAAACTATTAGATAAAACGCCAGCGAACTACACCACCAACCAACAAGTCGATCTACTGATTGCAGAACGTACTGATCTTGGATTTAAAGCCATCATCAATGAGAAACATTGGGGCGTGATTTTTAAATCAGACATCTTCGGTAAATTGTTTGTGGGTAAACGTCTAAAAGGTTTCATTAAAGAAATTCGTGAAGATGGTCGCATCAACTTGTCACTGCAAAAAATTGGCGTGGCAAAAATGGATGATCTAAGTGAGAAGGTGATGAAGGTTTTAGAAGCAAAAGGTGGCTTCTTACCTCTAAGCGATAAATCTTCTCCTGAAGCGATTTTCACGGTTTTCCGTACCAGTAAAGGCACATTTAAAAAGACCATCGGCGGGCTGTATAAACAAGGTAAAATTCGCATCGAAAAAGATGGGATTTATTTAGCTTAATCCATCTTCAATATAGATTTCCATAAAAGCGCATAGGTTTCATTGCAAAGCCTATGCGCTTTTTTATACCTTAAGGCGTGTAAAAATATAAATTGGATAGAATCTAAACAGATTTATTAGATTATGAAACGAAGGTTCAGATTTTAAATTAAAATAGTGGCTATATAAGGTTATTTCTGGTTTCATGGTTAAAGCAAAGGATAGTGCTAGGTATTACCCAAAGTGATTTAAGTTCAAGGGTAAATCAATATGGATGTCGAGATGAGGGATATTAATGGGCTACAACCTTATCGAATCAATCACAATAAAGTAGCCCGAAATAATAAAATAATGATGATTACAAATGACGATAGCCGAAACTCTCAAGTGGCAAGTTATCCCTGTTCAAAATATCAACAGGCAAAATATCAGCAAGTGCAATATAAACAAACAGTAAGGCCTAAAGGTTTCACTTCTCGTAAAACCGTTTCTTTCTTGACCTTAGGGCTATGCGTTTTTGCTCAAACTACTTTCTGTTCTACTGCTCAAGCTCGCACTTGGGCGCAAATCCAACAAAGTGGTGAATTACGTGTTGGAGTAACAGCCAATTATTCGCCGATGGCGTTTCGTAATAAACTGGATAAACTTGTGGGTTACGATATTGATATGACGAAATCTTTAGCCAAATCACTTGGATTAAAAGTTTCTTATGTCGATACCACTTGGAAAACGATTGAATCGGATTTTAATGCGGATAAGTTTGATATTGCAGCAGGGGGCGTAACTAAAACCGTTGAGCGAGAAAAAGATTTTCTATTATCTTCTTCTGTAGCGAAAAATGGCAAAGTGATCCTAGCTAATTGTAGTAGAAAATTGGGATTCGCTCGTTTAGAACAAGTCGATCAACCGAATGTTAAAATAGTGGTCGATTCTGGCAGTTCTAATGAAAGATACGCATATTCTCATATCAAAAAAGCCAAGGTGTATCGTCAAAAAAGCCATTCTTATGCACTTAAATTATTGAAATATAATGTTGCTGATGTGATGTTTCTCGATTTAATCGAAGGGCGTCATTACCAGAATAGCTATAAAGGAACGCTTTGTGTTGCTTCACCTGTTCTTGAAGGAACACTGAATTATAAAGTGTACATGATGAAAAAAGCGGATAAAGAATTACTCGCCAAAGTGAATAACTGGATTGCTAACGGCAGCAATATGCAAATTGCGAGACAGTGGATGGTGGTGAGATAAGCTAAAATAGAAAATTAGATATTTCTGCATTCTGTAACGACTAACCATTAGCCGTTACAGAATGGAATTAGATAGTTCAGGTTAGTTAGAACAGGTTTTTATCTCGAACTAACTCTCTCGGTAAACCGTTTTTAATGCGATTGCCAACCCATTTCCCTAAGCCGATAACCGAGCCCGCAAACGTCACCATCACTTCACCAGAGCCAGACTCTTGATCTGGTCTCACATCACGTCCCATAAACCATTCTCGAGCTTCATCAATAGTCAGTTCAACCGCTTTTTCTGTTGAATCGTTTGGTTTTGCTAATGCCATCACTGCCTCATGTTGCCAGCGATAAAGTGGTGCATTCTTTTTATTGGACACTTTTAGCATTTCCGCCAACTTTACACCGATTCGGCTAAAGCGCAGTTCACCAATCATGTGAGTCATTGCAGTAGGGAAAAGCCATACTTCTTTATCGCGCAACCAAACTTCACTGGTTTGAGGAAAGGTTAAGCCAAGAGTTTTTGATAGCTCTTGTTGAACAGACTCAACCATTTTCTTATCGGCAGGTTGGAATGGGAATTTACCCAAGCGTTTTTTCACTTCCGGTGCGGTGACAGAATCTAACTTTTTGATCTTAGCGACAAAGAAACCTTCACTGTCGAAAATTTGCGGATAGATGTGCAAAAATCCGTGCTCAGTTAATGCTTTATCTGCGTTCTCGAACAAATCACCTAATGGTAGAAATTCTACTGCATCGCCAAATGTTTCTTTCAAATGTAGGCAGACTTCTTGGTTTTCTTGCAAGTTCAGCGTGCAGGTGGAATACACTAAAGTGCCATTTGGTTTTAAAGCATGAAAAGCACTTTCAATCAGATCTTTTTGCGTTGCAGCAATATCATCGATAGAAGCTAAATCCCAGTTGCTCATGGCATCGGCATCTTTACGTATCGTACCTTCGCCTGAACAAGGTGCATCGAGCAAAATAGTGTCGAAATGTTCTGGCAACCAAGCGCCAAACACACGAGCATCAAAATTACTTAACGCAGTGTTATGGACGCCACAACGTTGAATGTTGGCACTTAATACTTTTACACGACTTGCAGCATATTCATTAGCAACAAGTGCGCCGTTATTTTGCATAGCAGCAGCGATTTGCGTGGTTTTTGAACCCGGCGCCGCTGCCATATCTAATACAAGATGCAAGTCTTCGTTGTCTTTAAGTAAAGCGGTAACAGGCAGCATTGAACTGGCTTCTTGAATGTAAAACAAGCCAGCAAGGTGTTCAGCTGTATTGCCTAAAGGAACGGTTTCATCTTCACGGTCAATCCAAAATCCTTGTTCACACCAAGGGATCGCTTCTAAAGACCATTCTTTTTCCTTAGCGATATCCAAAAATTCTGCCACGCTAACTTTTAGAGTATTAACCCGAATACTACGGCGCAACGGACGCTGACATGCGGCAATAAAGTCTTCCATAGAAAGATGGTTTGGCATGGTTGCTTGGACAAGTTCCAAAAACTCGGCTGGAATTTTAACGTTAGGATGCAAAAGAATGGCCTCAAGGCTGGGAATTCAAAGGGGAGCAGTTTAAGCGAAAATCAAAGAAAAATCAGCAGCTATTCTCTGTAGATATTCGTGGGGTTTGATCTGATATGTGGATCGCCAATTAAAACAAAAATGCAGCGAAACTATCCGCTGCATTTTAATATTCTGCATTTAAAAGCTGTCAGTTTAACCTTTCGGGATCGCCAACTGCCATGTTAGCCAATCAGGCTGTACTTCTTTGTGCAGAATAAAGGTTGACTTATTAATGGCTTTCGCTTGTAGCTTTTCATCATCAGGAGTCGAGAAAGCAATACCGCCTTTGATGATGTCATCTACCGTGCCAGATTTAATATTTGCACCCGTAATACCAATATCGACATTCACACCAGACACATTCCAGAATCTTGAGTTTTTACGAATGAGGTAAGCATATTCTGGCTTGATCTGGATAGTGGTGATCACGCGATCAGCCAGATTACCTAATTCCACATTGCTCACACGGCCCACTTCAAAATCACGATATAACACTGGCGCACCGACTTTTACAGAAGCGCGTGTTGGGCTTTGTAAATAGAAAGTGGCACCTGAAGCATTGGAGCTTGCTTGCCCTAATGTGAATTGGTAACTAAGTTGGTTTGAATTCGAGGGTGCTACTTGAATATATGGACTGATTAACGAGGCAATGTGTTTAGCTCCCGTTAAGCTGATTTCAGGAGTTACAACCCAGAAGTGGCTATTCAATTTGGCAATATTTTTCACATATTCAGGGAAAATGCGTGCAGAAATTTCGACATTCTTTTTCACAAAATCAGGGCGAACTAAAGTGACTTCACCCACTTTTACGCCTTGATATTTAATCGGCATACCTTCGGTCACGCTCTCATTTTGCTTGGTGATGAGCGTGATTTTTTTACCGAATTGACGGGCACTATCAAAATCATCGTAAAGCAGCCAGTTATCGTTAAGTTTATTTTCGACACCAGCTAGGTTATCAAAAGCAATTCCACCTTTAATAAGGGATGATATAGGTGACGCGGTCACTTTAATTCCACTTAAATTGGCATTCACTTCGACCCCAGAATGATTCCAGAATACCGTTTGGTTTGTGATCAAATACTTGTATTGATTTTGAATGTTAATTTGAATTTTCACACCACCATCAACTAAAGCAAATTTAGCCACACTACCAACTTCTAAATTGCGATATAAGATCGGACTACCAACCGAAATCGACGGCAATTCATTGGCGAATAAGGTTAATGTTGTTAAACCTGATGATGCATTTTTGGCGAGATCTGCTAAAGATTGGCTCGCATACAAAGGGTATTCCGCATTGACTTTATTCTCACCTAAGCTATCAAAAGTAATGGCTCCGGCAAGTAATCGTTTGATCGGTGGCGCTGAAATATCAAGGCCAGTTCCGGTAAAGTTCGCATTAACGCTAGAAGCAAGATAAAAGCGATTTTGTGATTTGATTAAATGCACGTATTGACTGTCAATTTGGGCATCGAAATGAATTTTTTCGCCTTTTAATGCCACTTTATTGACGCTACCAACCGGAATCCCTCGATAGATAATTTGAGTACCAGATTCAATGCCAAATGTGTCATCCGCAATTAAGGTGATCGGTGTCGTTTGTTTTGCGGTGCGTAAGAGGTCATTTTTTCTAACCACAGCAAATTTTCTGGCTTTTGATCCATTGCCGGGGATTAAACTTATGTAGTTACCAGTGATAAAGTTGCTAAGGTTTTTCATCTCTGTTAGTGAAAGCTTGGCTTCTTCTAAGACGAAGTGTGAGCCAGTATTTAAGGTATCGACAAACGCTGGCTCAATCGCAGCGTTGGCTATGACCGATTTACGATCTTCGGAAAGACTTACACCAGTGATTTGACCTACTTCAATCCCTTTATACATAATCGGAGCATGGTTGGATATGTTGCTGTCTTCTGGCAAATTCATGGTAATGCGAATGCCACGGCCAGCAGTGCGAATATCAGGATAAAGTTGATATGTGCTGTTACGTTTTACTGGCGCACCGTCAGGCGGGGAATCAACAGCAATTGCACCCATAAGTAGGGAGTTCAAACTTTCTAACTGAACATCTACGCCACTAAAACCGACCGAGGCATTGATTCCACTAACATTCCAGAAACGGCTGTCTGCATTTACGATATGGGCATATTCTTGTTGAATAGCAACTTGAATTTTTACCGAACTGGAATCATCCGCTAGGCTGAAGTCTGTGACCTCGCCAATCGGAATTTTACGGAACATGATTTTGGAGCCGACCGAAATCGAACCTAAGTCATTGGACGTCAAAGTTAAGTTAAACCCGTTTTGATTACGAATGTCCATAGGTTCTTCTTTCAACGCCGTGAAATTCGTTGCTGAACCTTTTTTGTGCCCAGACATCACATCATGACCAGGTTGAATGGCAATGTAGTTTCCTGAGACAAGGGCATCTAAACCGGTAATACCACTTAAACTGGCTTGAGGTTTAACCAACCAGAAACGGGTGTTTTCAGATAGCAGTTGGATCGCTTTAGGGTAAATATCGGCTGTGACATAAATATCTTTTAAATTTTCTGCCAAACTGATTTTCCGTACGATACCAACTTCCAAGCCTTGATAGCGAATGGTGGTGCGCCCCTCAATTAAACCTTGAGCATTGGTGAAATGGATTTGAATGCGTTGTCCCATTTCGCTATAGCTTTTGTAGCCAAGCCAAGCAGCAAGGCAAAGCGCAATGATCGGTAAGAACCAAAGAGGGGAAATCTTGTGCGCTTTTTTCTCAATAACGTTATCTTTTGAAATTTCTTTCTTCATAAATGGCTACGTTCTAATGTTATTTACAAGGCGAGTTATGCCAAAATTTAAGACGATGGATTCTCAATGCGATTGCTTGGTTTATTAATGTCAGCACCAAAGTAGTGAGCATCAAAAGATGGAGCAATAAGTGAATCAGTCATCGGTGGCGTTTTATCTGAATTCGTTGGTGTTTGTATTATTGGCTTTTTGCCAGCAGACCAAATCAAGCGAGGGTCTAAACTTTCAGCGGCAAACATGGTGAGTACCACCACAGCAGCAAAAGCAATTGCCGCAGGGCCAGGAGTAAAATCTAGGATTTGATCTCGATCGACTAAGGCAATAGTAGAAGCAATAACATAGAGATCAAGAATCGACCATTTACCAATCCATTTTACAAATAAATAAAGCTTCATTCGCTGATACTGTTCTTCGACCGATTTTAGCTGAATGCAAATCAGAATATACGCAAGCCCTACAATTTTGGCTATAGGAACGAGAATACTGGCAACGAAAATGATGATCGCGATCGGAATATGCCCTTGAGTTAACTGAACCACGCCAGAAAAGATAGTGTCAACATAGCGAACACCGTTACTAAAAATAATCGAAATATCTAAATAGTTAGCCGGAAGTAGAAAAACCGTGGCACAGGATAAAAAGATCCATGTTTTCTGAATCGAAGAGAAATCTGGTTTTTTGATTTCGGAATGACATCGCACACATTGATTTGTTTCGGGTTGGCAAAGGTGGCAATGATGGCAATGCACATCAACGTCTTCAAAATTAAATTCGCTCGCAGGTTGCCATGCTTTCCAATAGCGACGCACGCTCATTCTAACCATTAAACTGATTGCAACCACTTGGCAAAAGGCCAAACAGATTAAGCCAGCTTTTGGTGTAACAGTGGAATATTCTTGTAACTTAAAGGCAGCTACGGCAACACCAAGTAAAAAAACATCTACCATCCACCAATGTTTTAAATGTTGGTAAGTCACGAGAGAGTATTTGAACAAGTTAAAATGCTTAATATGCATTCCAATATGAGCCGTAATCACAGACGCAAAAAGTGCGATTGGAAATATGGTGCTGCAAATAAAGATGAGAACACCTAACGTCCAAAAGCCTTCTGTAAACAGACTAATTGCACCCGTTGTTACGGTAGATGAAAAGTTAACATTGATTAAGCGAATAGAAATAAAAGGAAAATAGATAGCAGGAAGAAAAAAGAATAAGCCAGTAATTGCCAACATTAAGTTGGTTGCAAGAAGGGTATCTTTACTGCGATAAAGTTCAGTATCGCATACTGGACAATGTGCATTCGTCCCTTTAAGGATCGGCTTGGTTGGCATTTTATGATCACAAACAGGGCAAATAACCCATGATTGTTCAGGCATTGCATAAATAGCTTTAATCTTCGTCGGATCTTGCTGTGCGAGAACGGTAGACGAATTTTTCGGCTTTAATGTGAACGGTTTCAGTGCCAACGTTTGTAATACCTTTTGTTAATCCATTATTTGACCTTTCCCTTTTAACGGCCAATATCTTATTTAGACAGAATTCCTTTAAAACTGCATTTTCGCAATAAGGTGAGTAAGTTATTAAATAAGATAGACGCTCGCAACAGAAATTTTCGCCGTTGCTCTCTCAAATCCGATATTCACCACAAAATGAGGGCGAGAAGTTACTAGAACATAAAACCGGTTCCTAGCTGGCTATGCACAAAACCAAGTAAAAATAGAAGTGGATAGGTATTGTGACTTATTTGGTTACTTGCTACCTTTCATTTCAACGTTACAAATCAAAAGGAATGACAAGCAAGATGTATCCACGAATCACAGCACAAGCTAAAGCTTTAATTGAATCTGAACCGGATTTAATCGCCAACTTATCGAATATCAGTGCTTTGCTTAATATGGAATTAGAAGACATTAATTGGGTTGGATTTTACCTATTAAAAGATGATCAGTTAGTGCTTGGGCCATTTCAAGGAAAACCAGCTTGCGTGCGTATTCCTGTTGGTCGCGGTGTATGTGGAACGGCAATCGCTGAAAACAAAGTACAGCGTATTTATGATGTGCATGAATTTGAAGGGCATATCGCTTGTGATGCACAAAGTAACTCAGAATTGGTGATCCCATTTTCTATTAATGGAAAATTAGCGGGTGTTTTGGATATTGATAGCCCAAATATTGGCCGCTTTTCAGAACACGACGAAGCTGGATTAGTTCAATTAATGAGCGAAATAGAAACAATTCTATAAAAATTGGCGTTTTAGCATAGATAAACGCGGTATTTTCAACATTGAAGAATGCCATTTGGGTCGCTTCAGTGTAATATCGTGGGATAAATTATAAGTGCTGGTGGTTTTTCATTTTCATCAGATTATAATGGCTTGAATTATTTATATGAACACCCGTGCAGCGTAATGAGACTGCATCAACCAGGAACCCTCATGGAAAACACTGAAAAGTTAAAAAACAGCAAAGAAGTAATTGCTTATATTGCTGAACGTTTCCCACTATGCTTTACCCTTGAAGGTGAAGCGAAGCCTTTAAAAATTGGTATTTTTCAAGATCTTGCTGAACGTTTAAGCGATGATCCTAAAGTAAGCAAAACTCAATTGCGTGCTGCTTTACGTCAATACACATCTTCTTGGCGTTACCTTCATGGCGTAAAATTAGGCGCAATCCGTGTTGACCTTGATGGTAATGGATGTGGTGAGTTAGAAGCTGAACACGTTGAACATGCTCAAACCACTTTGGCAGAAAGCAAAGCAAAAGTTCAAGCGCGTCGTAAAGAACAAGCTGACAAAAACCGTGAAGAACGAGTTGCTAAAGCAAAAGCGAAAGCGGCTACACCAAAAGCACCGCGTAAGCCTAAAGCTGAATCTAAAAAACCAGCACCAAAAGCTGCACCTGTTGAAACTCGTGAATTAAATCGCGATGAGATTGTCTTAGGGAAAGACATCAACGTGAATTTGGGTCAAGGAAACATGGCAGCAACGATTGTTGAAATTAATAAAGACGATGTGCGTGTCCGTCTTGCTAACGGCTTACAAATGGTCGTGAAAGCGGAGCACTTACGCGTATAAAAGGATGTTCCTACGCATATGAATTGCCGATTAAAAGTTTCACTGCTTGCTGTTAGCCTTGCGCTAGCAGCAAATTCTGCACTTGCTGTTCAGCCTACGATCAAAGAGTCAGCGATTCCAACGCTGGCTCCTGAATCTCAACATGCGATTGCAAGCCAACGAGTAGCTAAACGATTTACTCGTTCCCATTATAAGCACTTCAATCTTGATGATGCTTTTTCAAAAGGGATCTATGATCGTTATCTAGAAACTCTGGATTACAATCGTAACATCTTCACTCAAAGTGATATCAATAGCTTTAAATCATATGAATCAGAACTGGATGATCAACTGAAATCAGGGGATACCAGTGCAGCATACGATATGTTTAATCTATCGATGAAACGTCGCTATGAACGTTTTAGCTATGCTTTATCTTTGCTAGATCACGAGATCAAGTTTGATACCGATGAAAGTATGGTGATTGATCGTTCTGAATCAGCATGGCCAAAAAACACCACTGAAGTGAATGAGTTGTGGCGTCAACGAGTAAAATACGATGCTTTAAATCTAAAATTAACAGGTAAAAAGTGGCCTGAAATTAAGGATTTATTGACCAAGCGTTACAACAATGCGATTAAACGTATTACTCAAGCGCACAGTGAAGACGTTTTTCAGCTCTACATGAATGCGTTTGCGCGTCAAATTGATCCTCATACTAGCTATTTGTCTCCTCGTTCTGCGGATGAGTTCCAATCAGAAATGAGCTTGTCGCTTGAAGGTATCGGTGCAGTTCTTCAAGCTGATGAAGATTACACTGTTATTCGTTCTTTGGTGACAGGTGGTCCAGCGGCAGCCTCTAAGCAATTGGGTGAAGGGGATAAAATCATTGCAGTCGGTCAAGATGGCAAGAAGATGGTTGATATCATCGGTATGCGTCTTGATGATGTGGTTCAGCTGATTAAAGGTCCAAAAGGTACTAAGGTTAACTTGCAAGTTTTACCAGAAGGTAAGAATGCAAAAAGTCACGTTGTCACAATTGTGCGTGATAAAATTCGCCTAGAAGACCGAGCTGTAAAATCTAAAGTAATGGAAAGCGGCGGTAAGAAAATTGGTGTACTTGAAGTCCCAAGTTTCTACGTTGGTCTAGCGGAAGATACCAGCAAATTATTGGCGGAATTTAACCAAGATAAAGTCGATGGTGTGGTAGTCGACCTGCGTAATAACGGCGGCGGAGCTTTAACAGAAGCGATTGCACTTTCTGGCTTGTTTATTACTCAAGGTCCAGTGGTACAAGTACGTGACAGTTATGACCGAGTCAATGTCGATGCAGATACTGATAACATTGAAAATTATTCAGGTCCACTTACGGTTCTTATTAACCGCTACAGTGCATCGGCATCTGAAATTTTCGCTGCAGCTATGCAAGACTACGATCGCGCAATCATCCTTGGTGAAAACTCTTACGGTAAAGGTACGGTCCAACAGCATCGTTCTTTGACTCATATCTACGATACGTTTGATAAAGAATTAGGTTTTGTGCAATACACAATTCAGAAATTCTATCGTATTAGTGGTGGCAGTACTCAGCGTAAAGGTGTGGCACCAGATGTGGCTTTCCCGGCGGCAATTGATCCAAAAGATACTGGTGAAAGCGTAGAAGATAATGCATTGCCTTGGGATCAAATCCCGGCTGCAGACTATTCTCAAGTTGAGCCTAAATCTAAACTTGATCAGCAGGTAGCAGCCTTAACAGAAAAACATAAACAACGTATTGCAAATGATATGGAGTTTAAGTTTATCCAACAAGATATCGCTAAGTATCAAGCTGAAAAAGACGATAAAACCATTTCACTGAACGAGAAATTCCGTGAAGATGAAATGGATAAAGCGGATAAAGAACGTTTAGACCGTATTAATCAACGTCAAAAACTGGCTAAGAAGAAAACGTATAAAACATTGGATGACATTCCAAAAGATTACGAAGCGCCAGATGCTTACTTAGATGAAGCGGTAGCGATTACCTCTGATTTGACTAAGCTTTAATTTAAAAATGCTTTGATATTCGCTTGAATATGAAAACAAAAACGAGACCACTGCGTCTCGTTTTTTTTATGCTTGTAAAATGAACAAAGTAATCTTAAAAATGCCATAAGTAACAATATTTTAACTTTCTGTTTGCTCTAAAGTTCTGATACCACTAAGATTAAATAACGAGACAGAAGTAATGTTATTAAGTTATCAACTTAGTCGGTTGTAAAGGATGGCTAGATGGCGAAATTTAAAGTATTGGTGGTAATGCTAACTTGCTTGAGTTGTGCCTTTTGGTCTAACTATCTTTTAGCTGTCGAGTCTCCTAAAAGGCAAGATATATTCTTGTTTGAAAAGCCATTTTTGATTGGAAAATGGTATGTTGAAAACCCTGATCCGCATTTCTTTCCGCAAAATTTTCATTCGATCACGCTGGTATTGGCCTCGGACTATTCATTCCATATTCAGTTAGTGAACAAAGATAATTCCGTGTTAGTTTGGGCTGGAAAATATAATGCGACGGATGATGTATTGGTTATCGGTTCTGATTCAGAAAATCCGCAACAATACCAATACAGTGTTAACGCTAATCAATTAATCGTTAATGGTGTTCCATTCGCAAAACTATCGCCAAAAAATCTCACGGGTTACTGGCGCAGCACTGAAGTGAGAGGTTCTGATATTGCCTCAAGCTCCTTGTCACATATCGACTTAGTGCTATATCCCAACTTCTATTTTTCGATTCAATCGAGTAACAAAAATGGAAACAATAAGTACCGAGATGGTGTCTATTACACGGAAGATAATCACATCTTTTTTCTTTACAATGATGGTGAACAGGCGTCTCAGTATTCACTTAGTACGAATAACTTGATCTTAACGAGCCCAGATGAAGATATGTATATTGACTTCCGCCGCTTAGCTTTAGGAAAATGAATCTCAAATATCTATCTTGTTGATAATATTTAGTGTTTTAACGAAATCTATCGTGCTAAGTTTGTTTCAAAATAAAAGCAATCAAACGCTATCATTCTTTATATAATCCGTACGTGAATATAAAGTTATATCGTTTCAAAGGATGAATTATGAACAACCAACCTCAGGCTAAATACCGTAAAGATTACACCTCACCAGAATTTACCATCACAGATATCGATTTAACTTTCGATTTGTTTGATGAAGACACAAGCGTCACCGCAATTTCTCAAGTAAAAAAACAAGGCACATCTTCAACCTTAGTGCTAGAAGGCGAGCATATGACGCTTGCTGCGGTAGAGGTGAACGCTCAAGAATGGAAAGATTACGAACAAACTAAAACTCAATTGATCATTCACAATTTACCAGAGCAATTTGAATTATCGATTAAGACAAAAATCAATCCATCAGCTAATACCGCATTGGAAGGTCTATATAAATCAGGCGGTGCATTCTGTACTCAATGTGAAGCTGAAGGTTTCCGCCGAATTACTTACTTTCTAGATCGTCCAGATGTGTTAGCAAAATACACTACAACAGTTATTGCTGATAAAGCATCTAACCCATATTTGCTGAGTAATGGTAACCGCATTGATTCCGGTGAATTAGAAGGTGGCCGCCATTGGGTGAAATGGTCTGATCCGCATCCAAAACCATCTTATCTTTTTGCATTAGTAGCAGGTCAGTTTGATGTATTACGTGATCAATTCACCACTAAATCTGGTCGTAAAGTGGAATTAGAAATCTTTGTTGACGAAGGTAACCTTGACCGTGCACCACATGCAATGACTTCACTAATTAATGCGATGAAGTGGGATGAAGAACGCTTTGGTCTAGAATATGACCTCGACATTTATATGATCGTGGCAGTGGATTTCTTCAACATGGGCGCAATGGAAAACAAAGGCTTGAACGTGTTTAACTCTAAATACGTTTTAGCGAATGACCAAACTGCAACCGATACTGATTACCTTGGTATTGAATCCGTAATTGGCCATGAATATTTCCACAACTGGACGGGCAACCGCATTACTTGTCGTGATTGGTTCCAACTAAGTTTGAAAGAAGGCTTAACGGTATTCCGTGATCAAGAGTTTTCATCGGATCTAGGTTCTCGCGCTGTAAATCGTATTAACAATGTTCGCATTATTCGTGGTCCACAATTTGCGGAAGATGCTAGCCCAATGTCGCATCCAATTCGCCCTGAAAAAGTGATAGAAATGAATAACTTCTACACTTTGACAGTTTATGAAAAGGGCAGCGAAGTTATTCGAATGATCCATACATTACTCGGTGAAGATGGTTTCCAAAAAGGCATGAAACTGTATGTTGAACGCCACGATGGTACAGCGGCAACTTGTGATGACTTTGTGGCAGCGATGGAAGATGCTTCAGGTGTCGATTTAACTCAATTCCGTTTATGGTACAGCCAATCCGGCACACCAAAAGTAACAGCAAGCACGTATTATGATGAGCAAGCAAAAACGTTCACTTTAACCTTGCAACAAAAAACAGAACCAACGCTAGACCAACCTGAAAAGCAAGCCTTGCACATTCCAATGAATGTTGAACTGTATGCTCGCAATGGCGATGTTATTCCTATGGTGCTAGATGGTGCAGAAGTGGGTAACGTATTAGATTTCACACAAGCAGAACAAAACTTCGTGTTTGAAAACGTGAATGAAAAACCTGTGCTTTCTTTATTACGTGAATTCTCTGCACCAGTGAAATTAGAATACGATTATTCTGATGAAGATTTGATGTTCTTGATGGTTAATGCAAAAAATGAATTTGCTCAATGGGATGCAGGGCAAAACCTGATTGCTAAATACCTTCGTCAAAACATTACGTTGTCACAAAATGGTGAGGAGTTAACACTTCCTCAATCTGTATTGGATGCGTTTAAAGGTATTTTGCTCAGTGAAAAACTCGATCCAGCTTTCATTGCAGAAATGCTAACTCTACCAAGTCAAAACGAAGTAGCGGGTTGGTTTAAACCGGTTGATGTAGATGCAATAGCCGCCGCACTTGGTTTTATGAAAAAGGCGATTGCAGAGGAATTGGTTGAAGAATTCACCGCGATGTACCACAGTTTGAAACAAGCTCAATATACAATTGAACATGCTGCAATAGGCCAACGTTCACTTCGTAATATTTGTCTTGCTTACTTAGCTGTTACAGAAGGTGGGGAAACTTTAGTTTCGGCTCAATATGAATCTGCAAATAACATGACAGATACCATGGCGGCGATGAGTGCCGCTAACCAAGCAAAATTACCTTGCCGTGAAACCTTGATGAATGATTTCAGTGAGAAATGGAGTCACGATGGTTTGGTGATGGACAAATGGTTTATGCTGCAAGGCACAAACCCAGCAAAAGATGCATTAACTGTGATTAAACAAACCATGTCACACACAGCGTTCAGTTTGAAAAACCCTAATCGTACTCGCAGTTTAGTGGGGGCTTTCTTTGCTCAAAACCCAGTAAACTTTCACGCTATTGATGGTTCAGGCTATCAATTTGCAACGGAAATACTGACAACGCTGAATGAGAGTAACCCACAAGTTGCATCACGTTTAATTGATCCATTGTTGAAATACCGTCAATTTGATGAGACAAGACAAGAGTTGATCCGCACCGAGTTAGTGAAGCTTTCTAAGTTAGAAAATCTAGCTAAAGACTTGTTTGAAAAAATTAATAAGGCATTAGAAGCCTAATTTCTACATTTCAGAAGCCAACCATAAAAGCAGTCTTCGGGCTGCTTTTTGTTTATGGTTAAAAGTTTAGAGCTAAAAGACGGTAAAACAGAAGCAACTCGGTAAAACATAAACTTAAAAAGACATATCTTCTAAAAATTTCTTCTATAAACGATGATTGAATTATTGCCAAAATTCATTATAGCGAAATGAAGAACTACCAACTTCACATAATCGACTTTTATCCTGTCTGTAGGTGTAAAACCAGTTAACTTTCTTCCTCGTCTAATCTTACAATACACAAGTTTCTTAACGTATTTATCTAAATTCGTTAACAAGGGTAATCTGATTAATATACCTGTTTATTTATCCAGTAGCATTTGGATATCCTACAAAACGGGTAGTGTGGAGTATAATGATGCCAACGAATGACAAAATGATCCCTGTATTGTTGGAAAAAGTTTACCAACTAATCCAAGACAAACTAGACCCAATCAACCAACCTTTAGTCAGTAAATTAGCTGAACATCTATACAGTAATGTTTCTCAAGATGATTTATTCCAACGAAATGAATCGGATCTTTATGGGGCCGTAGTCAGTCTTTGGCAACATGTTGTCGAAAAAGACGCAAAAACGGTTTCTGTTCGAGTCTTTAACCCAACGCTAAGCCGCCAAGGTTGGCAGTCTACTCATACTGTCGTGGAAGTGGTGGTGCCAGATTCTGCTTTCTTAGTGGATTCCATCAAAATGGCGATATCTCGCTTAGGGCTAACCAGTCACTTTATGGCTAATGGACCAACTCAAATCGAGCGCAAAAATGGTGAAGTCGTTGCGATTAATGACAGCAAAGGCGAGATGCAATCTTTGTTTCATATCGAAATTGACCGTGTAAACGATAAAGAGCGCATGGCTGAACTCAAGGCTGAATTGCTTTCTGTTCTCAATGACACTCGTTTAGTGGTGGAAGATTGGGGCAAGATGAGTAATCAACTTAAAGTCGTGATCAAAGAAATCGAAGCGAATCAGAAAAATATTCCTATCGAAGAAGATCGTATGGAAGAAGGTTTGGCATTTCTTCGCTGGCTTGGTGAGCATAATTTTACTTTCATGGGATATAAAGAGTTCGATTTGAATCCGACGGAAGGCGATTATGAGCTGGTGCCGGCACAATCCGATGCTCTAGGGTTATTCACTCAACCTGAGCGCATTCGTAGCCATAAATTATCTGACTTTATAGAATCGGCTCGCCTTGAAGCACGCAAGCCAGAGTTGCTGATTTTAACCAAGGGCAGTAGTGCATCGACGATCCATCGTCCAGCTCATTCAGATTATGTAGGCATCAAAAAGTTCGACAAAAAAGGTAAAGTCGTTGGAGAGCATCGCTTTATCGGACTTTATACTTCAGCCGTGTATAACCAAAGTGTCGAAAACATTCCTCTTATCCGAGACAAAGTGGAGCGTATTCTTGCTTTAAGTGGTTATCTAAAAGGCTCTTATTCCTATAAAGCCCTGCACAATATTTTAGAAAATTACCCGCGCGATGAACTATTGCAAGCAAAAGAATCAGAACTGCTTGAAGTGGGAATGGGCGTAGTACAAATGCAAGATCGTGATCTTTTGCGTTTGTTTGTACGTAAAGATCCGTTTGGACGATTCTTTAGCTGCATGGTATACGTGACCAAAGAGCGTTACAACACAGAGCTACGCTTCAAAACACAACAGATCTTTAAAGATGTATTTAAGTCTAATCAAGCTGTTGAATTTACCACTTATTTTTCAGAAAGCCCACTAGCCAGAACCCACTATATTGTTCGAGTCGACAACAATAACCAGGATATTAACGTCAAAGCCATCGAGAGGAATTTAATGGAAGCATCTTCAACTTGGGATGATCGTTTATCTCAATCCATTATGAGTAGTTTCGGTGAAAACCAGGGCACAGAATTGGTGAAAGAGTATAAAAATGCTTTTCCTCGTTCCTATAAAGAGGAGACTTTAGCTGGCGGTACGGCGGTTGCTGATATTGAACAACTGGAAGCGTTAGATGAAAACAACAAATTAGGCATGTTGTTCTACCGACCTCAAGAAGCAAAAGCTGACTCGAAAGCGGTGCGGTTAAAATTGTATCACCGAGATGAGCCAATCCATCTTTCTGATGTGATGCCAATGCTTGAAAACCTAGGCTTGCGAGTGATCGGTGAATCACCGTATGAGATCGAAAAATCAGACGGGACAGTTTTCTGGATCCTTGATTTCTCTATGTTGCATCGCAGCGAGCAAACCGTTGATCTTCGAGAAGCACAAGATCGTTTCCAACAAGCTTTTGCTGCAATTTGGTCTGGGGAGCTTGAAAGTGACGGCTTTAACCGCTTGATTTTATCAGCAGGGTTAACCGGTCGTGAAGTAACGATTCTTCGTAGTTATGCTCGTTATATGCGCCAAGTTGGTTTCCCATTTAGCCAACAATACATTGAAGACACGTTATCGAATCATCCTGAACTGGCGCAAATGCTGGTGGCTTTGTTTGAAAAACGCTTTGATCCAACTGTCAAAAGTCGTACTAAAGCGGAAGACAAGTTGGTTTCAAGTATTAAAGAAGAATTAGAGAAAGTTGAAAGTTTGGATGATGACCGCATTATTCGTCGCTATATGGAGATGATCAAAGCGACGATTCGCACCAACTTCTATCAACTCGATGCTCAAGGTGAAGCGAAACCTTGGCTATCTTTGAAAATGACACCAAGAAAGATCCCTGAAATTCCAGCACCAATTCCTGAATTTGAAATCTTTGTCTATGCACCAGACATTGAAGGCGTGCATTTACGTGCAGGTAAAGTTGCTCGTGGTGGCTTACGTTGGTCAGACCGTCAAGAAGATTTCCGTACTGAAATTCTTGGTCTTGTAAAAGCGCAACAAGTAAAAAATACCGTGATTGTGCCAGTTGGTGCGAAGGGCGGCTTCGTGTGTAAGCGTCAGGCGAATTTCACCACGCGTGATGAGATTTTTGCCGAAGGGCAACGTTGTTATCAACGCTTCATTCGTGCGCTATTGGATGTGTCCGATAACATTATTGAAGGCAAAGTTGTGCCGCCAGTTAATGTGGTTCGCCATGATATTGATGATCCATATTTGGTGGTTGCAGCAGATAAAGGTACAGCGACATTCTCCGATCTAGCTAACTCGGTATCAGCGGAATACAACTTCTGGTTAGGAGATGCTTTTGCTTCCGGTGGTTCGAATGGTTACGACCACAAAGCTATGGGCATTACCGCGAAAGGCGGTTGGGAATCAGTAAAACGTCATTTCCGTGAAATGGGCATCGATTGTCAAACGACAGATTTCACCTGTATTGGTATTGGTGATATGGCGGGTGATGTGTTCGGTAATGGTATGTTGCTTTCAAAACACATTCGTCTGCAAGCAGCATTTAACCATATGCATATCTTTATCGATCCAAATCCAGATTCTGCCCGCAGTTGGCAAGAAAGGGATCGCTTATTCAAACTGCCAAGATCAAGTTGGGAAGATTACGATCCATCTTTGATCTCGCAAGGCGGTGGGATCTTCTCCAGACGCGCTAAGTCGATCACCTTAACACCAGAGATCCAATCTATGGTGGGAACGAAAAAACAATCGGTGACACCAACGGAATTGATCAAACTTCTGCTTAAGATGAATGTGGATCTGCTATGGAATGGTGGTATCGGTACTTATGTTAAAGCAGCAAGCGAAAGTAACAGCGATGTTGGCGATAGAGCGAATGACGGTCTGCGTATTAATGGCGGTGAATTAAGAGCTAAAGTGGTCGGTGAAGGCGGCAACTTGGGTATGACTCAGCTTGGACGTGTGGAATATGCGTTGTCTGGCGGACGAGTTAATACCGATTTCGTCGATAACGTAGGCGGCGTGGACTGTTCCGATAATGAAGTGAATATTAAG
Organism: Vibrio sp.; assembly: GCA_047975485.1. GTDB lineage: Bacteria > Pseudomonadota > Gammaproteobacteria > Enterobacterales > Vibrionaceae > Vibrio. Next base: position 32,971 of record JBKEDP010000040.1, read on the forward strand.
ATCTTCCTCAATACCTTGGTGGCGAGTGGGGATCTGACGGTGAAACAGCGTAATGAAATCCTCGATAGTATGGAAGATGAGATCGGTGAAATTGTATTGGAAGATGCATATAACCAGTCAGAGTCCATTTCGGTTGCCGAGCATCAGGGAAATTCGCAAGTAAAAGAGCAAATCCGCTTTATTCATGCTTTGGAAAAAATGGGCAAACTGGATCGTTCATTAGAATATATCCCAGATGATGAAACCTTATTAGAGCGTGAAAAACTGGGTGATGGGCTTACTCGTCCTGAGCTTTCTGTACTGATTGCTTACGCTAAGATGGTACTTAAAGAATTACTGGCTTGTGATGAGATAGCAAACGAACCATTAAATGCTCAGCTTTTAGTTAAATACTTCCCATCTAGGTTACAACGTAACTATGAGGGGCAAATGTCGGCACATCCGTTAAGACAAGAAATTATCGCCACTTCATTAGCTAACCAAGTCGTTAATGAGATGGGCTGTAACTTTGTTTATCGTTTAAGCGATGAAACTGGTGCAAGCGTTGTTGATATTATTAATGCTTATGTGGCGGCTCGCGTTATCTTTGGTGCAGAAGCTATGTTCGAGCAAATTCGTCAACACGATAATATTGCAACAGCAGAAGTGCAGTATGAATTGTTAACAGCTGTTCGTCGTTTATTGCGTCGTGCTACTCGTTGGCTATTGCGCAACCGTATGGCGAAATTCAGCGTTAACGAGATCATTGAACGTTATCAATCTGATGCAAATGTGATTCAGCAAGGCATGGATACTTTCTTAGTCAAAGAAGAAGTGAAAGATCACAATCAAATTGCTCAAGCTTGGGTGAAAAAAGGTGTTAAGCTAGAATTAGCAAATCAGATTTCACGCTTAACTAGCCAATATTGTGCGCTGGATATTTCTGCTATTGCCACTGAATGCAATGTGACGATCGAGCAAACTGCGAAAATGTACTTCACATTAGGGGATAATTTATCCTTGCATTGGTTCTTAACTCAGATTAATAGCCAACCTATTGAAAACCACTGGCAGGCTTTGGCGCGAGCATCGTTCCGAGAAGATTTGGATTGGCAGCAACGTCAGTTAACTTCACAAGTCATTGCATGTTTCGATAAAACAAACCCAGATTGGAAAGTTGAGGTAGCCATTGCGCAATGGGTAGAGCGAAACAATGAGTCATTAGAGCGTTGGGAAAATATTCTCAATGAATTCAAAGTGGGTTCAGCTCATGAGTTCGCTAAGTTCTCTGTTGCATTACGTGAACTTATGTTGCTGAACTTAAATTGCGCCGCTAATGTTGAATAAGCATAGTTGAATAAGCATAGCTAAAACAACAATTTGTTCTTAAATTAACTGGAAGCCCGGTGTTGATCATCGAGCTTTTTCTTTGCCTATTTTTTGGTTGGATTATTTATTAATAGTCGTTGATGAACGGCTTCTTATCTTAGATCAAGTTTCTACCGTGATTGAAGATTTAGCAAACGATTGCAACTAGTAAATAAAAGATGACATGGGTATACTTCAATCCCGAAAATTTGGGGCTTTTTGATCGCACTCGATCATTTTTGGAGGAAGTATGCTTTATCGTATAGCTAGAACGGGCTTATTTAGATTCGACGCTGAAACAGCGCATGAATTGGCTATTAAAAATTTAAGAAGATTAAATGGCACTCCGCTAGACTTTTTCTTCCGCCAAAATTTACCGACACGTTCGGTTGAAGTGATGGGCTTAACTTTTAAAAACCCTGTTGGTCTTGCTGCTGGCATGGACAAGAATGGCGAATGCATTGATGCGTTTGGCGCAATGGGTTTTGGTTTCTTAGAAGTTGGTACTGTTACACCTCGTCCTCAAGCGGGTAACGACAAACCACGTTGTTTCCGTATTATCCCAGCTCAAGGGATCATCAACCGCATGGGCTTCAATAATGAAGGTGTTGATCAACTGATCGAGAACGTGAAGAAATCAAACTTCGATGGCATCCTTGGTATCAACATTGGTAAGAATAAAGACACACCAATCGAAAAGGGTACGGAAGATTATTTGATCTGCATGGAAAAAGTTTACCCACATGCTGGTTATATTGCTGCGAATATTTCTTCTCCAAACACTCCGGGGCTTCGTACTCTTCAATACGGTGAAGCATTGGATGAATTACTGTCTGCATTAAAAGCAAAACAAGCTGAATTAGCAGAGCAGTATAACAAGTACGTTCCACTGGCATTAAAGATCGCTCCAGATTTGACTACCGATGAATTAAAACAAATTTGTGATTCATTGAAGAAGCATAAAATCGATGGCGTGATTGCAACCAACACAACATTAGATCGCACTTTAGTTGAAGGCATGAAAAATGCGACTGAAACTGGTGGACTAAGTGGGCGTCCTGTTCAGTTAAAGAGTACTGAAGTGATCCGTCAACTTTACCAAGAACTCGGTGAAGAAATTCCAATCATTGGTGTAGGGGGCATTGACTCTTACATCGCTGCCAAAGAGAAAATGGAAGCGGGTGCAAAACTGGTACAAGTGTTCTCTGGTTTTATTTACCACGGCCCAGCTTTGGTTAAAGACATAGTTAAAAACCTTTAATCGAGTAAAGTGATAAAGTGCAGTTCATTTTGTTAACCGAGATTATTCTTATTGAAAGTGATCAGCTGAAAGCGATTAATTGTACAAAAATCAGTTAACCGTTTGCGGACATTATTCTATAAAGGTTTCAAATTGTAACTGAACTCAAAATTTAAGTGATTTCATACTGAAAGAGGAATTAAGTTTTCCTCTTTTTTTTTATCTAATGGTTTGTAAAATCAAAGGACATCTCAATGGATAGACGAAGTGAAGTGTCTATTTCACTTAATTTTTTAGAGAGGTTGGAACGATGCTAAAACCAAGTGATACATGGAAGTGGTATTATAATGAAACCAACAAGTCCCTTATGCTGGACCTTGGGGAAAAACCGGATTTCCGCATAAACCTTCCTAAAAAGTTACTCATCAACAGCGCATTTGGCGACAACGAGTTCTCTGTTGATGATGCCTCTAGCTTTGCCATTTTCAGACAGCAAGTGGATTTGTTGCCGCTATCCGAGCCACGTAAAGACGAGTTGGCTTTAAATGGAACAGCTGCACGACGTTTCCATAAGCCTGTTCAACCTAAAAGCTGGTTCTTTTCATCGCAAGGTGGTGACTTTATCCCTGAAGAAGGGGAAATTGTTCATTTAAGAAACTGCTATTCTGAAGGTCATTTCATGGTGGTTGAAGTAGGGGAAACAGCGAGCATTTGCGTGTATGTTTCTCGCCGTGATTTCAGCCTTACAGACTGCAAAATCTTGAAGTTTGGTGAGCCGATTAAAGTGATGCATGACCGCTTTGCGAAAGTGATGCTTCAACCAGCTATCGAAACTTACGCCATGGTCGGGTAGTCCACTTTTAGTTAACTTATTCATACCTGACCAGCGTTATACCAATAGCACAGAATTACCGTTCATACAGTTCGTTCCTTGTTGTTCATTCAGTCGGCCTCGTTGCCGGCTTTTTTTTATCCAGATTTTCTCCTGAGTTCCACTAGCATTTACCATTAACTAAGTGTAATGCGTCTAAATATTCAACTAATCAAGTCCAATTAATGCCCCAGTTTTGTGTAAAAATAGCCCGATTTGTAGGGGAAGTATTCGACGAGTTTTGTCGTATTGACAGAAAATGACTGGGATTTTGATGAACTAAATAACAGTGTCGAGAAATAAATGCTGTTCAACTTCAAACTTTTGACCTAAAAGTGGGAAAAGTTTTTCCTCATAATGATAGCTATTCCCTTCACAAAAAGACTTCGCTAGAGCATAAATTCCTCATTTCCTCTAATTTGGTAATAAATTTACAGTGTAAAAAACCTAATAAAACCATTCTGGTATAGTCCAATCCTAGGGTGAATAAATATGTGCATAAGCGCTTACTTTCTTATTGTCCCTTATATTTTGGGTATGATTTTTATGCATAAACCATAAGAAACAATAAATTAGAGCGTTTTCAAAATTTTGTGATCAACCACAGCTATCAATTCATCTCCTTAAGCTACTCATTGAGAACTGAAAAATTGACGGAAGATGGAGTGATTTAAAATTGTGTAGATTTAATGAAGTTAGTTTCAAAGAAATGGATGAACAAAGAGGTTGAAATGCAAAACTCACATAGATAAAAAACAGTAATCAGCATGTGAGTTGATATTCGAGGATGAGAACAAGGCAAGGATAAGGTGCGTAAAAAGAGTCGCTTAAGATAATCTTTCGATAAATTGATAACGAACTTAGCCATTTCTTCTCAATAAAAGGGGTTTATATCCAGTTAAGGTCGCATCTTAGGGGCACTTAGGTATATAATTCGAGTCCATTTTTTACTGAACTGAAAGTCATAATGAATCAATATTTAGCAATAACTTCGAATGGTCTTGAGAACTTGCTGGCAGATGAGCTTACTCGCTTAGGTATTGCCGATGCCAAACCGGTGCAAGCAGGGGTGCGCTTTACCGCATCTAATGCTCAGTTATATCGTTGTTGTTTATGGAGCCGTTTTGCGTCTCGTTTTGTGCTGGTTTTATCGGAATTCTACTGTAATGACGATATGGACTTGTATTTAGCGGCTTCTGCTGTGAATTGGTCATCACATTTCTCAGTGAAAAAACGTCTAATCGTTGATTTCAATGGTACAAACCGTGAAATCCGTAATAGCCAATACGGGGCAATGAAAGTAAAAGACGCCATCGTTGATAGCTTTACTAAGAAAGATTTAGGTCGCCCAGAGATCAGTAAGGATCAACCGGATCTTCGCATTCACGTTCGTTTACACCGTGACCGCGCCATCCTTGGTATTGATATGGTTGGTTCTGGCTTGCATCAACGTGGCTACCGTGTAAAAGCGGGTGCTGCGCCATTACGTGAAACTCTTGCTTGTGCGATTGTTAGCCGTAGCGGTTGGGATGGCTCTCAAGCTTTACTCGATCCAATGTGTGGTTCAGGTACTTTGCTGATTGAAGCTGCGCTAATGGCGGCAAATGTGGCTCCAGGGATTCAACGTAAAACTTGGTGTTTTGAGTCTTTATATGATTTTGAGAAGGAAACTTGGGCAGAAATCAAAGCCGAAGCAAGTGTTCAAGGCCGTAAGGGCATTAAAGCCTTAGGTGAAAACCGTTTCTTTGGTGTTGATAACGATACTCGTGTTCTACAAACTGCAAAAGACAATGCCCGTCGTGCCGGTTTAGAAGGTGTGATTCAATTTAGTCTTGGTGATGCCGCAAAATTAGAAAAACCAACAGGCTTTACTGAAGGTGTAATTGTGTGTAACCCGCCTTATGGTGAGCGTTTGGGTACAGAACCTGGCTTAATCGCTTTGTACACAGCTTTTGGTGCGCAATTAAAAACGAATTTTGCTGGCAGCTCGGCTTCTATCTTCTCATCAAGCGAAGAATTGCTAAGTTGTTTACGCATGCGAGCGGATAAAACTTATAAATTGAATAATGGTGCGTTACCGTGTCACCAAAAAAACTATTCAATTACTGCACGTGGCCACGTTAATACTGATCAATCTGGTGCTAATCCAGTTGAAGAAGTTCAAATCGCGCCAGACTTTGCAAACCGTTTGAAGAAAAACCTAGCCAAGATTGGCAAGTGGGCGAAGCGTGAGCAATTAGATTGCTACCGTATTTACGATGCAGATTTACCGAACTACAACGTGGCAATTGACCGCTATCTAGATCAAGTTGTTATTCAAGAGTATGCGCCACCAAAAACGATTCCTGAAGAAGTGGCGAAGCGTCGTTTAACCGACATTATTCGTGCCACCATTCAAGTGTTGGATGTTGATGCTAATAAAGTTGTGCTGAAAACCCGTGAAAAACAAAAGGGTAAACGCCAATACCAAAAACTATCACAAGATTCTGAATACTTAGAAGTGAATGAATATGGCGTGAAGTTATTAGTGAATCTGCAAGATTACCTAGATACCGGTTTATTCCTTGATCACAAATTGACTCGTCGTCGCTTAGGCCAAATGGCGGCAGGTAAAGATTTCTTGAACCTGTTTGCTTATACGGGCAGCGGAACAGTTCATGCAGCTGCTGGTGGAGCAAAATCAACGACCACAGTGGATATGTCAAACACGTATCTACAATGGGCGCAGCGTAATATGGAGCTAAATGGTTTTGTAGGTGATGCACATCAATTTGAACAAGCAGACTGTTTGCAATGGTTGCAGTATGAAGATCGTACTTTCGATTTGATTTTCATCGATCCACCAACGTTTTCTAACTCAAAACGTATGGAACAAACATTCGATATTCAACGTGATCACATTATGTTGATGGAAAACCTGAAGCGTTTAATGCGTGATGATGCAACCGTGGTGTTCTCGAACAACAAGCGTCTATTTAAAATGGATTTTGAGGCAATGGATCGCTTAGGTTTGCATGCAGAAAATATTTCATCAAAAACATTACCGATGGATTTCGCTCGCAACAAACACATCCATAACTGCTGGATCATTACTCATAAGAAGTAATGGTTGAGTGATACAGAGAAAGCATGCTGAAAGGGTGCTTTCTCTAATTTGTGTTTAGTGACAAGATTACTTTTAGTTTAGTAACTCGTTAACTTGATAAACATGTTGGCTTTATAAACACGATAGCTTTATAAACACGGAAGTGACATGACAAAACCGCTCATCTTATTCTCAACTCAAGGGTGTCATTTGTGTGAAATGGCATTTTCTCAAATCGAATCCTTAAATCTTTCATCGCTGGTGGAAGTGGTCGATATTGCCTTTGATGATGAGCTATTTTCTCGTTACGGTGTCACTATTCCAGTGCTAGCAATCATTAAACAAGATGAATTAGAACAAGATTCAAAAGGCTTTAAAGCGAATGTTTCTCACGAGGCATTACAAGTGGAATTATTCTGGCCTTTTGATATTGAAAAACTACAAACATGGTTAAAACAAAATGGCATTAATTACCATACATAACGGACAATTGGCTTTTGGCGATCATCCTTTGCTTGATAAAGCAGACTTTGCTCTACAACAAAATGAGCGAGTGTGTTTAGTTGGTCGCAATGGCGCAGGTAAATCCACCATGATGAAAGTGCTTGCAGGCGAAATCATCATGGACGACGGCAAAATTCAAATCGAACAAGATGTTGTTGTTTCACGTTTAGAGCAAGATCCACCAAGAAATGCAGAAGGTACGGTTTTTGACTATGTGGCCGAAGGCTTATCGGAAGTCGGTGACTTACTGAAAGAGTATCAGCATCAACTTGATCGCATGATGGAAGATCCATCAGAACAAAACATCAATCGCTTGGCGAAAATTCAAGAACAACTGGATCACAATGACGCTTGGCGATTAGAAGACCGCATTAAAAATATCCTGACGTCTTTGTCGTTAGACGGACACGCATTGTTAACCAGTTTATCGGGCGGTTGGCAACGCAAAGCGGCATTAGCGAGAGCATTAGTGTGTGATCCTGATGTGTTATTGCTGGACGAACCGACCAACCACCTAGATGTGACCACCATTGAATGGCTGGAATCATTCTTAAAAGACTTCCGTGGCTCAATTGTATTTATTTCCCATGACCGTGCTTTCATTCAGTCGATGGCAACACGCATTTTGGATCTTGACCGTGGCAAACTGAGCTCGTTTCCTGGTAACTACGCACAATACCTGATTGATAAAGAAGAAGCGTTGCGTGTTGAAGAAATGCAAAACGCAGAGTTTGATAAGAAACTAGCTCAAGAAGAAGTGTGGATTCGCCAAGGGATCAAAGCTCGTCGAACCCGTAACGAAGGTCGTGTGCGAGCGCTGAAAAAATTACGTGAAGAACGTTCAGAGCGTCGTGAAGTGCAGGGCAAAGCGAACATTCAAATTGATGAATCAAACCGCTCAGGCAAAATCATTTTTGAAGCTGAAAATCTGCAATACCAAATTGGTGGCAAAACTATTGTTGATGGATTCAACTTCAACATTATGCGTGGCGATCGTATTGCATTAATTGGCCCGAATGGTTGTGGTAAAAGTACTTTACTTAAACTTCTTCTAGGGGAATTGCAGCCAGATTCAGGCCGTCTGCATTGTGGCACTAAGCTAGAAGTCGCGTATTTTGACCAATACCGTGAAGTGTTAGATCCTGAAAAAACCGTTATGGACAACTTAGCCGATGGTAAGCAAGAAGTAACCGTTGGTGGTCGTACTCGTCATGCGCTAGGTTACTTGCAAGACTTCTTGTTTGAACCAAAACGTGCCCGTACACCTGTGAAAGCTTTATCTGGTGGTGAGAAAAACCGCTTATTGTTGGCCAAGTTATTCTTAAAATCGAACAACTTATTGATCCTCGATGAACCGACCAATGACCTTGATATTGAAACTTTAGAGCTATTGGAAGAAATTCTAGCTAACTATCAAGGTACTTTGTTACTTGTAAGTCACGACCGTCAATTCGTGGATAACACAGTGACTACTAGCTGGATATTTGAAGGTAACGGTCAAATCGAAGAATTTGTCGGTGGTTATCACGATGCACAAGAACAACGTGCGCAAGTGATCCAGTCTCGTGCGGCATACGCTCCAATTAAGAAAGAAGAAGCGAAAAAAGCAGAAGCGAAACCTGAAACCGCTAAGCCAAGTGCAAATAAGCCGAAAAAGTTATCTTATAAGCTACAAAGAGAACTGGAAGCTTTACCGCAGTTATTAGAATCGCTTGAGACTGAAATTGAAGAACTGCAAGCGCAAGTGAATCAGCCGGATTTCTTTGCTAAAGGAAATGATGAAACGCAAGCCGTGTTAACTCGTTTAAGTGAAGCAGAGCAAGAGTTAGAAACAGCGTTTGAACGTTGGGAAGAACTGGAATCCATGCAAGGTTAATTGAATGTATTGAACTAATGAATAAGTGTGCGTTGTAATTGAGTAATTTATTGATAAACATTATATTACGTTTGCTCTGACAATGACTTTTCAAATTGGTTTCCAACATTTTTAAAATTTAATGTAAGACTCTACCGAGGTTCACAAAATTGAACCTCGGTTTTTTTTGTACTTGAGAAAATGTGAGCTTTGATCGATGCTTATTGAGTGCCAGTAATAAAACTGCCACAAATAGTCGTTTTCCGTAATTGTTTGGTAAATCTATACGTTTTGGTAATCAAGACGTATTAGTAAATAAAGAGTAGAGGACTGCACTATGAAGAGACAGAAACGCGATCGCCTAGAAAGAGCACAATCTCAAGGTTATAAAGCGGGTCTTAATGGGAAATCGATGGATGACTGTCCATATCAGCAAATGGATGCAAAATCGAATTGGTTAGGTGGTTGGCGTGATGCTCGGGACGATCGCCAATCAGGACTTATAAAGTAAGATGTCACACTATTAATTAGCTCCAACTCATTCAGTTCTGGAGCCTTAAACATAAAAAATCAGCCTCAATAGGCTGATTTTTTTGGTTATTTTTTAGCAAGAATGTCTTATTAGAAAGAACATCTCTTAGAAAGAAGACGTATCTTGGAACAAGCCAACTTTCAGATCTTTTGCTACGTAGATTTCTTTGCCGTCTACAAGAACACGGCCATCAGCTAAACCCATTACCAAGCGACGGTTAACAACACGTTTCATGTTGATTTCATAAGTCACTTTCTTAGCTGTTGGCAGAATTTGACCAGTAAATTTCACTTCACCAACACCAAGAGCACGGCCTTTACCTTCACCGCCAACCCAACCAAGGAAGAAGCCAACTAGCTGCCACATTGCATCTAGGCCAAGGCAACCCGGCATTACAGGGTCACCTGGGAAGTGGCAATCAAAGAACCATAGATCTGGAGTAATATCTAATTCAGCAACAATCAAACCTTTACCAAATGCACCAGCACCGTCTTCATCAGTAATTGTAGTGATGCGATCCATCATTAACATGTTTGGTGCAGGAAGTTGAGGACGACCAGGGCCAAATAGTTCACCTTGGCTAGAAGCTAAAAGGTCTTCACGAGTATAAGAATTACGTTTGTTTTGCATTATTTAATCACTCCAAAAATAGTCCATGTATCTTAGTGAACAGGTGTACGCTAAACAAGTCCGATCAGTGTGCAGAGAATAAATTTTTGATCTTATTCAAAAAGCCACAATCATTTGCTTCATGTTTATCAAAATGTTCGATTCGTTCTGAAATCTTGTTCAAAATTGTTTCTTCTTCATCACCTCGGAAAGCAATACCAAATATCAGAGGCAGGGCTTCATCTACAGATTCAACCGACCATAAATGGAATTGTTCTTGCTTCATTGCCTCGACGACATCTTGATGCAATGAAAGGTGTTTAAGGTTACTTTTCGGTAATATGACACCTTGTTCGCCAGTAAGTCCTTGGTGCTGACAAACACGGAAGAAACCTTCAATTTTTTCATTTAAACCACCAACTGCTTGCACTCGACCAAATTGATCGACAGCACCCGTGACAGCGACTTGCTGATTAATTGGATATTCAGAAAGGGCGCTTACTAATGAGCATAGTTCAGCAAGAGAGGCACTGTCGCCATCAACTTCAGAATAAGACTGCTCAAACACGATAGAGGCAGCAAACGGTAGTGGTTCATCAAGGTTTAAGGCGCTACCTAAAAACGCCTGCATGATCATCATGCCTTTTGCGTGTAAGTTACCGCCAAGTTCAGCTTTACGCTCAACGTCGGAAATATCACCATCACCAAAGTGAATCACGCATGAGATACGAGCAGGCTCACCATACGTTACAGGGTGACCGGGTATTTCAATAACAGTTAAGCCATTGACCTGACCAACACGTTCACCTTGAGTTTCAATGATTACTTGGCCTTCAAGAATGTCATCTAGCGCTCGTTCTGGTAAATAAGCTTGGCGATAATCTCGGTTTTCAAGCGCTTGTTCAAAGTGTTCTTTAGTAATGACATCCGATTGTTCTGCTTGAGCTTCAATTGATGCTTCAGCAAGAATTGTACGGATCCAAATAGGGCATAAAGGCATGCGTTCTTGGTCTTCAGTTTCACGAGCGCCTTGATTTAAAAAATCACACCAAGCTGAAATATCCGTCAAAGCAGGGAACTGATACTGCTCAATAAAGCCGTTAATGTAGCCTAAGTAGGTTTCCATATTGTTGTCATCGAGTTTGAAATCTAACTCAACTTCTGCAAATAAACAGAGAGGTGTGCGAATGTCGGCATCAAATAAATCCAAATCGCCTAACTGAGTTCTATCACCAACAATGACTAATTTAATGTCATAAGTTTTTGTCGGGACATTGTTCGCAAGTTGGCGAGGATCGGCAGCAACACTTGAGCAAGTTTGCCCTAAAACCGCTGCTTTTAACTTTGGCCAAGCTCGAGGGTTTGCTAGAATCAAGTTGGCAGAAATAATTAAATAACCACCATTGGCTTGATCTAATAAGCCTTCAGTTTGGTATTTAACTTGTGAGTTTTCGACTTGATATCGGCCAAAAAGCTCATCTAATTCAATGCTTTCCGATTTAATAACTGGCACATTTTTGATGTCATTTTCAGTGATAAGCTCTTGGAATGAATCAAAAATGGCATCACGATAAATGACATTATCAGGAGAATTGATCAGTAAAAAGCGTGGAAAAGTCGCTAATTTATCAAAATGGATCAAGCTTGATTTAAGTCGAGGCTGAAGTGCGAGAAATGACAGCGTAGGGATGCTAGATGCTTGTTCTAATGCTTCATTGTATAAGGTGAAATTGGGGATTGCCGACTGCCAAGACTCTTTGATCATTATAAAAATTCAATCTGTAATTAGGGGACTCGAAGTATATAAAAAATTGCCTGAATCTTATACCTGTTTCTTTTTGGATTGATAGCAAAACAAAAAGAAAAACTTATTGTTAATCCAATAAATTGAGATAGGTGTAGCATAAGGCGAAGATTGAGTAAGCTATTATTAAGGTTCAAATCAAAACTGGTTGTAGAAGGAATCGTTTTTGGTTACGCTGTCACTGTGTATCTTAAATAAGACAAAGTCTTGAAAGTTAAGATGTTCAATAGTGTAAATCTTCACAAAAATAGCGGCTCACCAAATTAAGGAATATCAATGAAATATCAACAGCTTGAGAATCTTGAATGCGGATGGAAATGGCAATATTTAATAAGAAAATGGAAAGATGGTGAAGCAATTACACGTTACCAAGACTCAAGTGAATCCGCTGCTGCCATAACCGGTCTACAGAAGTTAGAACACCAACCGACACAAGTTTTAAACTGGATTGATGAGCACATGAATCCAGAGTTAGATAACAAACTAAAACAAGCGATTCGAGCTAAGCGTAAACGCCACTTCAATGCAGAACACATTCACACCAAGAAAAAATCTATCGATCTTGATTATGCTGTTTGGGAAAAGCTATCTGAAAGGGCTCAAGAGCTTGGCTGTACACTGTCTGAAGCGATTGAATACTTGGTCTCAGAAGCTTCACGGAGCGAAAAAGCAAGTAAGAAAGTAAACACTATTAAGGCTGATTTAAGTAAGTTATTGGATTTTTAACTGTTTTTATCGTCATTATCTGAATCTATTCAATTTTAAGTTTTTCATTTAAAAAGGATGTATATGAAAAAGTTAGCGTTATTATCTGTGTGTTTACTTGCCTCAACTTCAGTTTATGCTGCTGATATTGCTGCTGGAAAAGAAAAAACCGGTGTTTGTATTGCCTGCCACGGCGCTGATGGAATAGCAACAATTCCAGGTTATCCAAACCTTAAAGGGCAAAGTGCTGCTTACATAGAAAAAGCGATTAAAGCTTATAAAAGCGGTGACCGAAAAGATCCAGTGATGTCACCAATGGCAACAACCATCAATGATGAAGACATTGCTAACATTGCAGCATATTACGAAAGCTTGAAGTAGTTTAGCGAAAAGCAATCAATTCAATTTAATATCAACCAGAATCCGCTATAGGCAATCAGGGTTCTGTATTTTTGTTCTTATAATTCGTATTCGAGTGCTTTGCATTTGTTTTCGGTTGTCTTGGAAACATCACAATAACTGTAAGTGCAATCGTGATAGGAATTAACCACAAAGAAAAACCAAACATAAAATGCCTCAAGTTTCTGTAGATGTAATGTGATGCAAAAAGTCATCATAAAGACAACTAGACCGAGTCAATCCCAAAACAATTCTATTATTAAAAGCGAAAGAATCTGGTTAAGACAAAGCCCCGATCGATGTTACCACAATTACAATCAAATTACGCATTATGTGTATTATGTTAAATTGGATGTGGCGTTTTTTGAAATCTAACTAAAACACTCCTCTTTCTCCCTTTATAAGGTTATTTTTATCCTGTTTAATTTGCGACTTTAAGTTTGAGTGCTTGCCGCTTCAGATTGTATATGGGTAAAGATTCCACTAGATAACCTTCTAACCACAGCTTGCTTGATAATTCGTTTCGAGTGTTTTGTCACTTTGCCTTGTAACTGTAGATGCCTTAATAATTGGAAAGTTAGTAATTGGAAAACTAGCAAGTGGAAAAATTAAAGGCGGAACGCTGTCTATAGCATTCCGCCTTTTCTATTTTTTTTAGTACAACTGATTTAAATGATCAAAGCTAAACTGAATTAGCCTTGTGTGTTTTCTGTTGTATCAGTTGCACTTGCTGGTTGTTGTGCTTCAACTGCTTGTGGTTGAGCCTCTTCTGTTTTCAGAGATTCACAACGAGTGTTTGGATTGATCTTTTGAATGCTAGTAATTGTGTATTGGCCTTGAACATTGCGGTACACAACTGCTTCATATTCGCTGTCATCTTCAATAGTGAAAATCACACGGTAGTTCATACCTGCAACCACTTGCTGATCAACCGATTTAATTTCTTTAACTTGATGCGCACCACTTAAACCCGAAAGTGCTAAGTTTGCAGCTTTTTTTGCTTCTGGAGTTACTTCAGCTTTATGCCAACCACCCGGTAAGTTTGTTGCATATCGCTCTGGCGTTTGGCAATCAATATTCACTTTTGTATTTGATTCTGATGCGCCTGAACTACAAGCAGCAACGGCTAATGTGGCAGCTGATGCAAGCAAAATATTTTTATACATAAAACCAATCCTTTTCTTTGTATCTTTTGAATCGAGAGCCTGTTGCCTCATTCGATATTGATAATATTTTTATTGATATTCTAGTTCTTAGTGTCTAATTTACTTCGATTTTTGGAAAAACTTAACCTTTTATTGCATTTTATGAGCGGTGTTCATCAATTTCTATATAAGCTTCATCGGTTATCTTCGCAATTTGTACATCATCCTCGGTGATATTAGTATTTTTCCAACTGCCTCGAGCAAACCAAGCAACCGAAAATAACGCTACGATAATGTTGGTGATAGCAAATGACCACCAAATTCCTGCTGCCTCTAATTGTGTATGTTTTGACAAGATATAAGCCATCGGGAATTGCACTACCCACTGGGAAAATATCGAAATCAGCATGGTATTTAACATATTACCGGATGCTCTGAATGCAGCTATTACACAAAGCTGAACTCCAATGAACCCCCAAGTTAGGCACATCACGCGTACAAAATGTGCCCCTTCATTGATAACCGCTTGGTCGTCAGGAATGAAAATACTGACAATGTGTGGTGCAAAAAGATAGGCAATTACACCTAATATGGTTAAAGCTCCCCATCCCCAAAACGTCCCTAACACAGTGATTTTAGAAGCCCTTTCAATATTTTTAGCACCAATATTTTGACCGACGAGCGTTGAAACCGCCATTGAAAGCCCCATAGCTGGAATGGTAATGATCTGCAAAATAGTGGAACCGACACCATAAGATGCAATGGTCATTGTGCCAAAACTGGCGACTAAAAATGACATCACAATTAGCCCTAAAGCACGAGCAGAAAGCTCAACCGAACCTGGTGCGCCAAGAAAGAATGCCCTTTTTATATAGCTAAAATCCGGTTTGAAATGGCTAAGGTTAAGGTGAATACCGTGTTTTCCTCGAAAGAAAATACACATGCCCACACCAGCAGCAATCGCTTGAGTGACTAAAGTAGCCAAAGCCGCTCCCATTACACCTAAACCGTGGAAATCACCAAAACCAAAGATGAATAAGGGGTCGAGAATAAAATTAAGAATTACGGTGCCAAGAACAATAATTAATGGGATTTTAACTTGCCCAATACCACGCATAAGTGATTGAAATATAGCGTAAGTAAAGACAAAAATGACACTGATAAATGAGACGTGCATAAAGTTCAATGCATCGTGATAAACCGCGGTTTCAACCCCTAAAAGCGTTAGAAAATAAGGCGATAAAAGATAACCTGCTGTGCCTAAAACGACTGCGGTGATCACCACCATTAACATCGTTTGAGCCGCTACGTGGTTAACCATTTTCTGATTGCCCGCTCCCATATATTGAGCTGACAATGTAGAACCCGCCATCGCCAGTCCAGCACCCAATGCAATGACCAAGAAAGTCACAGGCGTACTGACAGAAACTGCTGCAACTTGTGCCGCACCGAGGCGACCAACCCAAAAAGCGTCGGTTAATTGATAAGTAGATTGAAGGATTTGAGCAAAAACGATAGGTACAGCAAGAGATAATAAGGCTCGGTGAATTGAGCCTTCAAAGATATGCTGGCGATTATTCATAAGGACTGACCTACGCTTCGAGAGAAAGAATTTCAGATATAACAGCATATTAACAATAATGCTGATGTTTTCAATTTTATAGTCAGCCTTGAATTTGCTTAGCCGCCTGCCAGTTTAACTGTATGACCTTTTTTCTCTAAATGCGCTTTGATTTTGTCGCGGTTATCACCTTGAATTTCAATCGTGCCATCTTTTACGCTACCACCGCAACCGCAAACTTTTTTCAACTCTGCTGCGACTAGTTTTAGCTCGGTATCATTCATATCAAGGCCCGTTACGATACAAACGCCCTTGCCTTTACGCCCTTTTGTTTGACGCTGAATGCGAACTACACCATCACCTTTTGGGCGTTCTTCGACGGTTTTTTCAGGCTTAATGCGACCAGTTTCTGTTGAATAGACGAGAGACATAAATCCTCTTTTGATTTTGTTGTTTATGCTTTTTAAATGCACAAATGCAGTTGCCATCAATGAGTTGTTTTCAATGGTAACTGCATGTTTATTTTTGCTTTATTTTATCGATTTAATATCAGTGACTTAAGCGAGACAGAATCGATTTCGCTAAAAACTCACTGAACTTATCGCCACGGTGTTCCATCAATTTAGGGAACATTGAGATTGGCGTCATACCCGGGAAAGTATTCACTTCGTTTAAGAAGATCTCATTTTCATCGGTTAAGAAGAAATCGATGCGAGAAAGATCTCTTAGATTCATATGCGTGAACACTTTACGTGAATAAGCTTCAATCGCTGCCAATTGCTCAGCCGTTAAGTTTTGCGCTTCCAATACAGTTGAAGAATGGCTATCAGCACTGTATTTCTCGTCATAAGTATAGAACACGCCGTCTGGTGCAATGACTTCACCCGGTTTAGTGACAATCAATTCACCGTCTAATTGATATGCAGCGACTTCTAATTCACGAGGTTTTACGGCTTTTTCTACCAAAACCTGATCCGAATATTGGAATGCTGAACGCACAGCCTCTGCTACTTCGTCTCTTTTTGTGACACTGTAGCAACCAACTGAAGAACCCTGACATGCGGCTTTCACAAAAATCTTGCCCCATAAATCAAAAGCTTCTTCTGCTTTTTCAATGGCTTGTTGATTGTTTTCAGTTAGGAATCGGTATGGTGTATTTGGAATTTCTAAAGCATCGTACCAAAGCTTTGAAGTGATTTTATTGAAGCTGTTTGAGCTCGCTTCAGGATTACAACCTAAGTATGGAATTTTTGCCATCTCGAACAAAGATTGAATATCGCCTGTTTCACCAGGGAAACCATGAATACAAGGTACAACAAAATCAATCGGTGTTGGAGCATATTGCTCGCCTTTCAAACAAGAATGGGCAATGTCTAATTCCACTTTCTCGTTTGCAGATGTGTACCATGCATCCGCTTTCATTTCGACCTTGATGACATTGAAGTCCGCAGTCAATTTAAGCTGTTGTTCAAGATATTTTGCAGAAACTAGCGAAACTTCATGTTCAGAAGAACCGCCACCGCATAAAAGTAATATATTTTTCATTTTATTTTTATCGCTTATCGTCAAGCGTATTCCAAAAATTGATCATCTAACTTTGCTGCTTTGGATTGTATCGATAAGAATGCAATTGGAAGCAGCAAAGCCATTTATTTGTTTATATATTATGGCAGCTTTTTAATGGTTGGGAATTCAGAAGCGCGAATGGTATCGACACTTTTGATGAATGCACCAGAAAACGTTGCTGGAACTCTTGAAAGAGATGCTCTCGCTTCATCTGCACTTGCAAAATCACCAACTAATAAAGTATGCAATTGTGTGCCATTTAGGGTTTTCACATTTTCCCATTTTGGCAAATCGCTTGGTAATTTAGAGGCTGTTGTCAGCAAGTATTGTTCATTTTCCATTGAAGCGATTTGAATCACATAACGGCCAGATGCTAAGCCAGAATCATCAGTCACAGCCGGTGTTGTTGAGCTTGTGGTCGCTGTCGTCGCTGCCGCTGGAGTAATATCTTGCTCCAATGAACCGTTTGTTTCAGTCATCGGTTGAGGTATTTGGTCTGTTTGATAATTTTCTTCGTAAGTTTGCGTCGAAACTTCACTATCATAACTTGATGAACATGCTGCTAATGCGATAACAGAAAGAGAGATAATTGCTATTTTTTTCATAATAAAACCAAATCTGAATGCCATAAAACACTAAAGTAAAATCACTGCTGCAATCATGCCTCCGCAATGTAGGAATATCAAGATGATAAAGCTCAAGAACCGGCTTGAATGCAGATTTAGCAAGCATTATTGTGAATATGCGAAGAGACAAATCAAATTTATGCCCATTTATCGTTATGGATCACAAGCTAATAGCCTTAAAACACGGCGCAACATAAATTTGTTTATGATGGCAATACCAAGTGGATTCTGTGAATTTAAATGACTTGGTTTTGTAAAGTAGCAAAAGGAAATGATGGAACATGCTCACGTTAAATAAATTACTCAAACCTCGCTCGATTGCCGTGATTGGTGCATCGCAACGCCCTTTTCGTGCTGGTTCCATCGTTATGCAGAATTTACTTCATGGTGGATTTCAAGGTGCCATCATGCCGGTTACGCCAAAGTATCAATCTGTTAATGGTGTGCTCGCTTATCCTTCCATTTCTGCTTTGCCTCTTTCCCCAGATCTAGCGATTGTTTGTACTCAAGCCAAGTACAATAAAGCCATATTTGAATATTTAGCCGCTAAAGGCACTGGCGCGGTGATCGTATTTTCTGCGGATATGTATCAAGTTCTATCAAAATCAGAAGATTCTATTGAAAACCTAGAAACCGAATTGACTGTGGATGAAGAATGTCTTGCCATCGCTCGCCAAGCCAATATGCGCATATTAGGTTCAAATAGTCTTGGAATGATTTTACCTTGGCTAAATTTGAATGCCTCTCTATCACCAGTTACAGCGTCACAAGGTAGTATTGCTTTTATCTCTCAATCGGCAGCGGTTTGCACCACTATTTTAGACTGGGCACAAGAGAAAAAAGTCGGCTTCTCGGCCTTTATTTCTCTTGGTAATGCGGTAGATATCGATTTTCCTGAACTACTTGATAGCCTATCGGTAGACAGTAAAACTTCGGCTATTTTGCTGTATGTGGATTCAATTAAAGATGCGCGAACCTTTATGTCTGCAGCGCGAAGTGCTTCCCGCAACCGTCGCATTCTGGTGTTAAAATCTGGCCGCACTTTGGAAGGTCAGCAAGCGGCATGTCTACACACTCGCGGCAGTCAAAGCATCGATATTATTTATGATTCCGCCATCAAACGTTCCGGTATGTTGCGAGTAAACAATACTCACGAACTTTTTGCTGCGTTGGAAACCTTGACCCATTCCGTCCCTTTACGTGGCGAGCGTGTAGCAATTATGACCAATGGTGGCGGCCCTGCTGTTATGGCAGTGGATGAATTGATTAAACGTGGTGGTAAACTCGCAACATTGAGCGATGAAACCTTTGCCGAACTCGATAAAATTTTGCCACCAAGTTGGTCTAGAAGTAATCCTATCGATTTAGTCGGTGATGCCGATAGCGCTCGATATGCCAAAGCGTTAAATGTGCTGTTTGATTGCGATCAGATTGATGCCATTTTAATTATGCATAGCCCTTCTGCTATTTCTCATTCAACGCAAACCGCTCAAGCCGTTATTGATGCCATTCAAGCGCATAAGAAAAGCCGCCGCTTTAACATTCTCACTAACTGGTCAGGTGAAATGACAGCTAAAGATGCACGTAACTTGTTTACTCAAGCAGGTATTCCAACCTATCGAACGCCTGAAGGTGCGGTTGGTGCTTATATGCATTTGGTTGAATATCGACGTAATCAGAAGCAATTGATGGAAACACCGTCTTCGGTTGAGGAACGCAATCCCGAGCAATTACATCAAGCTAATTCTTGGATCCAAAGTCATATCCAAGAACAAGTTTCTCATTTCGATGCACATCAAATCGATAATTTACTGCAATGTTATGGTGTGCATGTGTTGCCGACTTGGTTAGCATCTGATGCAAGTGAGGCGGTGCATGTGAGTGAAAAGATTGGCTACCCCGTTGCCGTCAAATTGCGCTCGCCCGACATAGCTCATAAATCGGAAGTTCAAGGCGTTATGCTTAACTTGCGTAATGCCAATGAAGTGGCCAGTGCAACACAAGCGATTTTGGATCGAACCGCCCTTTATTATCCATCGGCTTTAATTCAAGGTGTGTTTGTACAAAGCATGGCAAATCGAGCGGGTTCTCAAGAGTTACGCATTCGAATTGAAACCGATCCTATTTTTGGCCCTGTGATCATGCTTGGGCAAGGCACAACTGAATGGGATATGGCGGAAGATGTTTCTGTGGCTCTTTTACCACTTAACATGGCATTGGCACGTTATTTGGTTATTCGTTCCATGCGTATTGGCAAACTGCGCTTAGAACAATTACCTAATCCGATTGATACCATTGCCTTGTGCGAATTACTGGTTCGTTTATCTCAAATGATGATCGATAACCCAGATATTTTAAGCTTGGATTTACACCCATTACTGGCGGTAGGTAATGAATTTACCGTGATTGACGCCAGCTTAGAATTGAAAGCACAACATGGTGAACGTCGTCAGCGATTAGCGATCAAGCCATACCCAGTTGAACATGAGCAATTTTCACAGCTAAAAAATGGCGAAGATTACTTGCTGCGCCCTATTTTGCCTGAAGATGAAGCAAGAATGGCGGACTTCATTCATAAAGTGACTAAAGAAGATCTTTATAAACGCTTCTTCTCGGAAGTTGGTGAATTTAACCATGAATCTTTAGCTAACCTGACTCAGATCGACTACGACCGTGAAATGGCATTTGTGGCTATTCAAAAAGTGGATGGTCAAGAAGTGATGCTTGGTGTAGCTCGTGTTGTTGCCGATCCGCAAAATTATGATGCTGAGTTTTCTGTGCTTGTCCGTTCAGACTTAAAAGGCGTTGGGTTAGGCAAACAACTGCTGCAAAAACTGATTGATTACAGTAAGAGCAAAGGCACACAACGTTTAACTGGGATCACCATGCCTACAAACAAAGGCATGGTGCAATTGGCTAAGAAGTTAGGCTTTGAAGTTGAAACGCATTTCGAAGACAACATCGTCGATATGCTGCTTATTCTTTAAAATTTTTCAATTAAGAACAAGCTTAAAATGAAGCTAACTTACTGTGTATCCAATGCTTTTTAATGTGTTGGATACACCATGATTTGGCTTTTCCCATCTTATTGCGTCGCCATGCAATCACCATCTCAAGAGGGATCATTTCACTTCCCTTAATCATTTGAAGTTTACCGGCTTCAATCAAAGACTTTGCGATATGTTCTGGCAAGGTTCCAATTCCTAGCCCTGCACATAACGCTTCGATTTTTACTGGTAAATTCGCAACCGTTAAGCGTGGTTGATCATCTTCCAAATTTTTACTTAGCCTCGGCGCCGTTCGTGCTGAATCGGCAATGGCAATCGCTCTATGTTGGCTGCGAGTTTGTTGATCAAATGCTTTATTGGTTTTATGAATTGGATGCGCTGGCGCTGCAACCCAAACCATATTAACTATGCCAAGAGTCTCTATTTTCAAATCAATTGGCGTGTGTTCTGGTTTTGGACAAATCAATAAATCTGCACGATCAAAAGATAATGCTTCCCAACCACCGGCTAGTACTTCTTCTTGCAGTTTGATGCGAGTTTTCGATTGTTTTTCAAGTTCTTGAACTAACGGAAAGAAAAATGAAATCGGCATTAAATCGTAAGCAAGAGTGATTTCTAGCTCCCAGCCATGCGCCAAAATATTGGCATCTTCCACCAAATCTTGAGCAGCAATTAATATTGAGCGACCTCTTTCTAATAACAGTCGCCCAGCTTCAGTAAACACCGCTTTATGACCAGAACGGTCGAAGATAACTAAATCTAAATCTTGTTCTAGCTTCTGAACTTGATAACTTAAAGAAGATGGTGCTCGGTTGAGTTCATTAGCTGCTGCTGCAAAACTGCCTTTTCTGGCGATAGCATCCAGCACTTGTAACGCTTCTAAAGTTAAACTGTTGTTCAAGATGAGTTCCTTTCGTTTTCAAATAGATTCCAGTAATCAGAGTATGAATCATTCAACAGTTTTTGCTGTATTTCAAGAAGATATATTGGATTGGCTGACTTATCTATAGACAATTAAGCTTGCAAAAAATGGATATTCAAACTTTGACGTATCACTGATGTAAATGATTTTTAAGAAAACATTCAAATGTAAAAAAGACCAGCAAATGCCAGTCTTTTGGTTTAAGGAAATTGAAAAGATGTTTTATAAAAAGTGACTGCAACTTCCAGTTTTAAAATAGATTATCTTTTGTATGCTTAATAGAAATTGCTTATTTTTCTTGTGGTTGCAAGTTTTTATGTTTCGCCTTTTCATGTTGAACCATAATCGCACCTGCAATAATGAAAGTAATAATTAAACCTAGTGATAATGTCATAACACACTCCCGAATCGTCGAAATCTTATTAGTTATCTTTAGAAGTTGATGACATTATAACCTTAGATGTTACTAAATTGTATGTTGTTTATACGTTTTGAGATCTAGGTATTCATTCGTCTCAATCTTAATTTGTAACTGATTGATAATGAGAAAAAATGAAAAACAAGAAAACCCTGATTTTGATTGAATTTTGTTCTCTTGTTGGGTTGTGTTCTCAGGAAAAGGGATTGTTTGTTGTTAATTGAGCCTTGCGGTGCCAATATTAACTGAATCTAGATAAATATTGAGAGCAACTAATGACTAACCATTCTCCAAAATTAAAACTTAACTGTGATATGGGTGAAAGTTATGGCAAATGGAATATGGGAAATGATGAAGCGGTGATCCCTTTTGTTCACATGGCAAACATTGCTTGCGGATTTCATGCGTCTGACCCTGACACTATGGCAAAAACCATTCAGCTCGCAGTAAAACACAATGTGAGTATTGGTGCGCACCCTTCTTACCTTGATTTGCTTGGTTTTGGGCGTCGCTCTATCCCTCACTCAACCGAACAAATTAGTCATTTAATTAGCTACCAAGTTGGCGCAATTCAAAGTCTTGCTCAGTTTTATGATACTCAAGTCGATTATGTGAAACCGCATGGCGCTTTGTATAACGATATGATGGCAAATTTGGAAATATTTGAAGCCATTGTGCAAGCAATTATGCCAATGGGTTTACCTTTGATGGTGCTGGCGAAAAAGGACAATACGCCTTATTTAGACATTGCAGATGAATACAATGTCCCTTTGTTGTTTGAAGCTTTCGCAGATAGAGCTTACAAAGATGACGGTTCGCTTGTTCCTCGCCAAAATCCCAATGCAGTGCATCAAAACCCAGAAGATATTTTCTATCAAGCGATGCAATTAGCTAATTTTGGAACTGTTACGACTGCTAAGGGCCACACGCTTGAATTACAAGCAGATACATTATGTGTCCATGGTGATAATGAACAGTCTATTGCAGTGGTGCGTAAAATTTTCAATGCTCTCAATTCGCAATAATGGACTTATAATCTGAGGCTATTTTTCCTATAGCCTCATTTTTTATAACCTTATTTCCTATAACCTAAGCAGTGCATCTAATTCATCCACCACTTCAGCCCAATCAGCATCGTGTTCTTTAGCTTCTTTTAAGAATAAAGATTGAGAGGCGTTCCAAAATTCCGCTTTATGTAGAGGCAAATAACCATTTAGTTGCCCTGAATGTTCAACAATAAAGGTTTCGATTTCTTTGGAAGAACTAGGCAGTCCTAACTGATCGAATAAAGCATTTAATGAGTGATCATGTAGTTCCATATTCTTATCCTTTATTTTTAAATGACAGAAAAACTAGCCTTAGGATCAGAATAGAACAGCCTCCCTTTTTATACAAAAATGCCGATTCTGATCGGTTAATCAAAATCGGCATTTGAACGAAAATTAGATTGAATGCTGAGTTAAACTAAAAACTATCCTCTAGGTGCTTGGCAATGCTTAATGGCATCTTCAAGTAACTCTAAAGCTGTTTTATCGCAAGGTTCTAATTCTGCAGTTTGTTCTTCAATTGGCGTTACTCGCTCGCCCCATTTGATCATGCCTGCACCCCAAGTTAAACCAGCTCCAAATGCCGCAACCAGAATATTGGTATTTGGTTTGATAAAGCCTTGTTCAACCGCTTCACATAAAGCTAGAGGCACGGTTGCGGACGATGTATTGCCGTATTTTTGAATGTTAACAAAGGCTTTATCTTGTGGAATGCCCGCAAAATCACACAACGTTTGGATAATACGAATATTCGCTTGGTGTGGGATCACGCTATCAATGTCATCTTTTGCAATGCCAGAACGCTCAAGCACTTGTTGAGTTGCAGCACTCATGCCTTTAACAGCACGTTTAAAGATATCTTTACCGATAAAATTAAAATCCCATAAGCCGTTATCAGCAGCAAAACGATCCATTGCTGTACCGAATTTAGGAATAGAAAGAATATCTCGGCCTTCCGCATCACAACCTAGAGATGCTTCTTGTAAGCCCACTGGTTGTTCTTGTTCGCGACGAGTCAATACCACAGCACCTGCGCCATCGCCGAATAAAACAGTAGTATCACGCATTGAGTAATCCATGTAGAAGGATAAATGCTCTGCACCAATGATGATAGCGTTACGGTAATTGCCCGCTTGGATTAAACGTGTGCCCATTTCTAAAGCATAAAGGAAGCCTGTACATGCTGCGTTCAAATCAAAAGAGGCAGCAGTTTGAATACCAAGGTTTAGTTGAACTTTTGATGCCACGTTAGGAAGCAAAGTATCTGGAGAACAAGTTGCCACAATGATGCAGTCTACTTCTTCTGCGCTGATACCTGCCGCATGCATTGCATTTCGAGCAGCTACAGTAGCTAGATCAGAAGTTTCGACATGACTAATACGGCGATTTTCAATACCTGTGCGAGTACGAATCCATTCATCGGAAGTGTCTAAAAATGTGCTTAAATCATCATTGCTTAAAATAGCAGGTGGTACGCATTTGCCCCAGCCTGTAATCTCTGCATAAATATTAGCCATAAAATTACCTTATATTATTTTGTTCTACGCTAGCTATGTTCTTTCTTTTTTGTTGGTGCAAGATTATACGATAATCGCCTATAAATAGTTACTTAAAAAACGAAACAAAGTTGTCATAATTTGAAGAATGAAGGTTAATTTCCATATTATTGAGGCGAAAAAATATGACCACATTTACCACTCCATGCCCACATTGTAATAGCAAAAATAAAGTGCCATTAAGTCGCGTAGAAGAAAATGCTCGTTGTGGACGCTGCCAATCCCCGTTATTTTCCGGCAAACCGATTGTTGGAACAGAAGAAAATATTGATGCATTACTGCAAGGCAACACCCCTGTTGTGATCGACTTTTGGGCGCCTTGGTGCAACCCTTGTGTTGGATTTGCACCTGTTTTTTCTGATGTTGCCCAAGAGATGGCAGAAAATGTTCGATTTATAAAAATAGACACGGAATCACAGCAAAATCTTGCTGCCAAATATCAAATTAGAAGTATTCCAACCATTATGGTGTTTAAAGCTGGGAAAAAGTTGGATTCAATTAATGGGGCGTTGCCAAAAAGTCAGTTTTCTCAATGGTTACAACAAGCCTTGCTGAAATAATAACCATGCAAAAAAGTGTGTTTAACTAGCTATTTATGCTTTATAAATGGCTAGTTAATTTAGATTTTAAGTGTTTTCTACTTCCATCAATTTCTTTTATCGTTAAATCAAAAAAATCTCATTTTACTTTCATCCAGCTAAACCGCATATTCCCCGCGAAATCCCCCTCTCATTTATATATTTCTTGTTATTTAACTTAAACTTCGCGGAGTATTTTGCGGTGAACGATATGTCTTTGACTTCATCAAAACCTTCATTTGTGGTTCCTGTAGCTGCGCTTTCATTATACGCAGTGGCTTCAGGCTATTTAATGAGTTTGATCCCTTTGATGTTGGATCAATATGGTTTAAGCAAGGATGCTGCGGGTTGGTTAGCCAGTGCGTTTTACGCTGGTTTATTGCTAGGCGCTATGTTTATTGAGCCTATCGTTGCACGTATTGGTCACAAGAAAGCCTTCATTGGGTTTTTGGCATTATTTGCATTAACCATTGGTATGATGCCAGTGATGCCAACGATTGAAGCTTGGTTATTTGCTCGCTTTATTGCAGGTATTGCGGTTGCCGGTATTTTTGTTGTCGTGGAATCTTGGTTATTAATTGGTGATGAATCTAGTCGCTCTAAGCGTTTAGGTTTGTACATGGCATCACTGTATGGCGGTGGTACTTTAGGCCAATTGGGGATCAGCTTATTTTCTATTGAATCACAGTGGCCGTTTATTGTTTCTGTGTCATTGATTGTTTGCGGTGCTTTGTTATTGGTATTGGTTCGTTGCCAACAACCACAAACTGCAGAACATCATGCTTTAAACCTTAAACAAATTTTAAAACTGAATAAACCAGCATTAATTGGTTGTTTGGTATCAGGTTTATTACTTGGTTCAATTTACGGTTTAATGCCTCTTGAATTACATGACCGTAATGTGTCTACAGCACAAATTGGTAGCTTAATGGCGCTATTGATCATGGGCGCTATGATTGTTCAACCTATCGTGACATGGGCAAGCCAATTCATGGGCAAAAAATTATTAATGGGCTTGTTCTGTTTATTAGGCGTATTTGCTATCGGCTTAACAACATTAACGTCAAGCTTTGTGGTACTTGCAATTGCTCTTGTGTTATTGGGCATGGCGACATTCTCTCTTTACCCAATTGCGATCAGCTTAGCTTGTGATGGCTTAGAAGAAAGTTACATTGTTTCAGCAACTCAAGTTATGCTGCTTTCTTACAGCATTGGTTCTGTGATTGGCCCTGTTGGCGCACAAATGCAGATGGGACATCAAGAAGGTTTGCTTGGCTTCTTGTTTATGATTTTGCTAGCGACTGCGATTTATATGTTTGCTGTGAGCATGAAACGTAAATCTCGCATGGTGGCTGGCAAGTAAACCAATATACACAAACCAAGCCTAGCTAAATGTAGCTAAGCCAGACAGATTAACCTTAATAAAAATGAAGCCCTTACTTTGTGTGAAGTAAGGGCTTCTTTGATCATGAAATAGATGAAATATAGCGAGTTAAGCGATATTCAAATATTTATGGGTTTGTACCGATAAACGCCAATTGTTTTTGATACAAGCTTCCATACACAGTTGAGTAGCGCGTGGTTTTTGGCTGATTGGTTGCAAAGCAATGTGAGGATGATTTTCGCTGCCAGAACGTTTAAGCAGAGCAATGAGTTGGTCGATATCTTTACTTGTACCAACGGGATGCTTGATTTCATTGGCTCTTTGTAAAGAAGAATCCAATACATCTAATTGCCCTTTCATGGCGATCTTTGGTGACACCGTCACCCATGTGTCGTTACTACATTGAATTTCAGACGTACCACTGGTTTCAATTTGGCATTTACAGCCTAGAGCTTCAAACGCTTCCGTTAATGGGCGTAAGTCGTAAATACAAGGCTCACCGCCAGTAATGACAATATGCTTAGCGGTATAACCTTGTTGAGTATAAATATCGATTAAGCCTTGGGCATCAAGTTTACACCATTGTGGCGCATCACCTTGTTTTAAGATGATTTGGTCAGAAGTCGTTTCGTCTTGAGGTAAAGCTTCCCAAGTTTGTTTAGTATCACACCAAGCACAACCTACTGGGCACACTTGCAAACGGATAAATACCGCAGGCACACCAGTAAAGTAGCCTTCACCTTGAATCGTTTCGAATATTTCGTTGAGCTTATACACTGTTATGCCTTGCTTGTTCGCTTTATTTGTTTGTCTGTTTTAGCTTATTCTTCACCAACGTAAATACAGCCTGCGGTACAGGTTTCTTTGATTTCAACTTTGCTCAATAGTGGCAATACTGGCTTTGCTTTGTTCCAAATCCACTTTGCTAACACTTCGCTAGTTGGATTTTCTAGACCAGGAATATCATTTAGGTAATAGTGATCAAGTTGATCATAAATTGGTGAAAAGGCTTTTTTTACATCACCAAAATCTACGATCCAACCTGTTGTTGCATCCACTTCACCTTGAAGATAAAGACGCACAAAAAAAGAATGACCATGTAAACGACCACATTTGTGCCCTTCTGGTACATTTGGTAAATGGTGGGCAGCTTCAAAAATAAAGTCTTTGTAGATTTCGCAAGTCATGATCATTCCAACAGTAGAAAAATGGGAAGCAAATATATAGAAGTTATAAGGTATTTTAAAGAATAAATTGTAAATCAGTTATTTTGCTTGCGATTCGCTGTTCTGTTAGGATGCAGCAATTACATTCGCTCCTAGTACATTCAAAAGCTGAGATGTTCCATGAATCGCAAAAAGAAAATCAATTCCATTTTAAAAAAACGCTTAAAGAAGCAAAATGCCAAGCTGCACACTTCCAATAAGCCGAAATATATCTCTAAGGCTGAACGAGCGAAAATGGAAGAAGAAGCACAAGCTGCTGAAACTGTTGTAGAAACAGAGGCATCAGAATCAGCACCTAAGAACTAAAGCAGTAGCTCATCATCAATTGGGAAAAATTGATCGGCGGCTTCAATCAGTGAATTCGCCGTTAAACCCGGAACCCCATACACTTCTACCGTTTTACCGAATCGAGATTGAATGCGTTTAGCGAGCAAATCGAAATCACCATCTCCCGACGCAAGTACGATTACATCCGATTTCTCCGCCAATTCAATGGCATCAAGTGCGATTCCTACATCCCAATCGCCTTTAGCAGAGCCATCTTGACGCTGAATAAAAGGCTTTAACTTCACTTCAAAACCAATGCCACGCAAAATATTATGAAATTGTTTTTGTTTGTCGTCACTCCGGGCAATAGCATAAGCGTTCGCATGAACTAAGGTTCGCCCTTCGGTTACTTTTGCCCAAAAAGCATTGTAATCAAAGTGCTGGCGATATTTGTCGCGCGTGGTGTAATAAATATTTTGTACATCTACGAGAATGGATACGGTTTTCATAACGTCCTATTTTCTTAATTATTATGCTTTTGAGCTCGAGAGAATCCATTGCAAATATTCGTGGAAACCTGTTTCAATCGGTAACATCACAATTTGCGGCGTTTCATACGTGTGTTTTTCTAAAATTGTGGTTTCCACTTCTAAGTAATGACGGTGTAGAATTTTGATAATCAGCAAGGATTCTTGATCTTGATTTATCTCGCCTTGCCATTGGTAATAACTGTTGATCGGCATAACTTGGATGCATGCCGCTAGCTTACGGTTTAGTAAAGTTTCAATGATCTCTTGCTGACAATCTTCGTCATTAACTGTGGTGAGAACGATAGCGAACCCTTCTTCATGCATGATTTTCTGTCCTTAAAAATAGATTACTTAGTAAAAGTATAGCTACTCTGGCTTCACCCACACTTGGCTAAAATCAAACCAACCAAGCGCATTGCATGTTGCATTTTGCAGTGAACCACATTGTTCTTGGCTCACCCCTAACCAGCAGTGGAACATAGGAATAAGTTGCTGCGTCTGAACAAGTTGTTTCGCTAATTCTTTTGCCGGAAATTCTTGATTTGGTGTCGAGCGCCAATCGGAAACTAATTTTTTCCATGATGAAAAGTTATCTTCCGTGCTCATGGTTTCAATATCGCTATGACCAAGCAACCATCCAATCAAGGCATCTTTACGATTATTTGCTAATCCCATTGGTTTGATCCAAATATCCACTTCATCAGGATTATCAACAGTAATGTCATATTTGATGGTTCGGACCTGAATACCATCTTGTTTCAGTAGCTCTTTGATGGATTGGATCACTAAAGCAAATTGCGAGTGTTTTTCGTGATATGCCACGGTTAATTGAATTTTCTCATCTTCCACTTTCGGTGGCACAGGATGCGATTGCAATACGCCACTGTGATGCCAACCGGGTTTCAAACCATGAGCATGTAGAAGGCCCATTTCGATGACTTTTTGATCTGGGATGCCACGCAACAAGCTGAATGGATTCAATTTTTGCGCTAAATAATGAGCCCACTTATCCTCTTTTGCTATGCCATTCTTCCGGTTTAACAGTAAATATGTACAACCCGGATCGAGTTCTACATCGGTAAATTGTCCTTCCGCTGAAGTATTCGTTTTTGATAAATTTGATACGGTTAAGCTTGGCGAAACCGTTAAACTTGGATACACCATAGAGGAATGCGCTTCATCAATAACCCACACTTCAACCCGTTCAATTAAAGGGCTAAAACCAAAATAATGCTCAAACGACTCCAACACTAAACGGGAAGCATCGTTACGAATTACCTTATACGGTCCCGTTCCGTTCGGGATCAGATCAAAATGGCGGTTATGAAAAATCTGCTGATGGGTTTGGTTTTGCAGAATTTTTGCCGGAGTTTCGGTTAGTAATAACGGCAGATAATGATCGGCAGTATTTAGATGAATATCGAGCGTGTTATTAGATGGCGAACTGACCGATTCAATATGCTCAAATAAAACCGATGTTTTGAGGCGTTTAATACTTTCAATTACATCCTCGATAACCATACGGTCACCATTATGAAAACGCACACCATTACGCAAATAAAAGCGCCAATGTGTTGGTGTAAGCATATCCCAATGATGAGCGAGATCCGGTTGCACTTCTTCATTTTCATCAAGCTTAGTTAAGCCACTAAAAATTTGACGAATAATGTGTTGCTCAGAGCGTCGAGTGGGTTTTAGTGGGTTCAACATGGCCAACTGGCGATAATAAGGTAAACGAATAACTTGTTGCCCTTCCAAATGACTAAAGCCCAAATAGCCTTGGAATACCTGCGTTAAGCGCGAGGGATCGTTATCCAGAACCGCCAAAGCATGTTCTACTTTCCCTTCTTCTAAATAGCGTTTTGCCAGATTTTCGCTAACGTCGATCTTGTTGCGCTTAAAGATAAGTTGAGACAGTTTGCCTCGCCCAGCAGCTGGGATCCATTCAATCCAACCTTCTTCGGCTAATTTGTTTAACACGATACGAGTGTTGCGGCGGGTACAACAAAGAATGTCGGTTAATTCTTCCAACTGAATAGAAGAATCTTCACCTTGGAAATGTTCGAATAATCGCTCAAATTGACTACGTAGACGTGGGCTGCTCATAAATAAGGAAACTCAATCTATTGAGATAAAAATTGAATTTCCTACTTTAGCAGCCTTTTAGGGATAAATCTTGCCAAATTTAGAATTTTACAAGTTTGTTCTGGATGTAAAACTTCCTCTTTTAAACGTTGTGATTGGCATAACCACAACGTTTAGCAAGCGAATATTTAAATAATTGGAATACTTAAAAATGTAGACAAATCAGTGAGCTGCTCCAATGAATCAAGCTTGATCGACCATTGGCATTGAACATCATGAGCCGTGACGATATTAGCATCACGACCGATCAACTGAATAGCATCAACATGACTCCGCATAACAACACTATTGCCCAACTGGTTCAAACTGTCTTTCGCTTGAGCTAAATAAGGCGAAATAGAAAATAGACGGACTTCTATTTCATGTGGTGTGACGACGATGCGCCCTTGACTAAATTCAATAATCATTAATGTATTCTTTCTTTAAAATGGCGAGACTTTATTTCTAACTCACTGATTATCAGCTGCCTTTCTTACTTCTTACTGCCATCGTGATTCGACTGGTACAAATTAACCGGCCTTCTTCATCAACAATTTCAATTTGCCAAACTTGAGTTGTACCACCTATATGAATGGGCCATGTTTTACCAGTGACATACCCATTTCGTTTCGCTTTAATGTGGTTAGCATTGATATCTAATCCAACGCAGAAACTGTCCTCATCGACACACATATTCGCTGCGATAGAGCCTAGAGTTTCAGCAAGAACGACAGAAGCTCCACCATGTAGTAATCCCATTGGTTGATGGGTATTACTTGAAACTGGCATGATGGCTGACATGGTATTTTCAGTGACCTCAATATACTCGATATTAAGGTGTTCTACTAAAGTATTTTTAGAAGTTGTATTCAAAAATTCTAGCGAGATATCTTTTTTCCATATCATTGATTTTGTTTCCTATTTAATTAAATATATTCAGTTGGTTATCTATATTTATATTGAATAAATCATTTATGACTCAGGGGACTTTAAAAAAATCAAACACACGTTTAATTATATAAGAACAATGAATCTTGCGATGCAATTTGTGTCCCGTAATTCGGAGAATACATGGAAGTTGCAACTTTGATCACAAACAGTCAACTAAAAGTAACAAGTGAGTACAGTTCAGTCTGTAGGATTTATACTATATACCAAAGTGACATTAAGATGCTGGAATTCGCCTCTTGATATTAGCTGAGTATATAAAACAAAGTGTGAAAATTGCAGCCGTTCTTTGACGGTATGACAAGTTTCAACCATAGATTATAGGTGAAATAGCATAAGAAGGATTGTTATGCGTGCGATATTAAAACCCGTAAAAACCACACTATTAAGTGCCCTAACCGTTTCGGTGTTAGCTGCTTGTACTTCCTCTCCGACAGGTCGTAATCAAGTTATTTTGTTTTCAGATGCAGAAATGTCGCAACTTGGAGCTCAATCTTTTGAGGAAATGAAGAAAACAGAAAAAGTCAGCACTGATAGTAAAGTCAACAGCTATGTGAATTGTGTCGCCAATGCCATTACCAAGCAAGTGCCTAAACAACCTAGCTTCGATAAATGGGAAGTTGTGGTTTTTGAGTCCAACCAAGTGAACGCATTCGCTTTACCCGGAGGAAAAATTGGCGTTTACACTGGTTTGCTAAAAGTAGCCAAGAATCAAGACCAACTAGCAACCGTGCTTGGGCATGAAGTGGCTCACGTTCTCGCAAATCACAGTAACGAGCGTTTGTCCCGTAGCCAAATTACCAATACTGGGTTGCAGATTTCCGATGTTGCATTAGGTGGCACACAATATGGCACGGCAGCGATGAGTGCATTAGGCTTGGGGGTTCAATACGGCATTACTCTGCCTTATGGTCGTACTCAAGAGTCGGAAGCGGATATCTTGGGCATAGATTTGATGGCAAAAGCAGGATTCGATCCACAGCAAAGCATTGAACTATGGAAAAATATGGCAAAAGCCTCAGGAGGAAGTCAGCCTCCGGAACTTTTATCCACGCACCCTTCTCACAGCACGAGAATTCAAGATCTTGCGGAGAAAATAAAAACCTTACCGAAATACAACACCAAAGCGCCAAGTTGTAAGGTCTAAATCACTCGCTCTGATTGTTACTAATTCAAGCCGAAGAAAGTAAAAGCTTGATGAGATTCAAAATTTCGCCTGTATTTTGATGAATTTTTCAACAATGCATTTATAGTGAACTGTTGAATTGCTTACTCATTGAACTAACACAATCAGTATCTATTCAAAAAGAGAAATACAATGTACCTTCGCTTGTGTAACTCAAATAGGGAAGCCAAACACTTCCCTATTTTTATTTATTTTAGCGGAAACTCGTGTCTTGAAGGTCCTTAGGTAGATATTTAAAAAAACCTTTTAAACCCAAAAGCGTTATCTGTATGAAAAAAAAGAAAAACTTTCCATTTAAGCCTCATCTAGTCCCACTTAAAATTTATTTTGAATGTAAATACTGTGATCTATGTTGTTTTTACTGGTCTTAAACTAAAATCAGGCGTAAAGTAGCCACAGTTTTTGTATGAGGATAAAAAAATGACAGCAGAAACCGAATTAGAAATGCCTGAAAACCAAGTATGTGAAGCTTGTGGTTGCAGTGCAGAAATGGGTTTTATCATCAAAGAAGGCGATGATGTTGCAGAAGTAACGATTTTTGCTCAAGGTAAAGACGTGTTATTGGCACAACTTAAACCTTATTTCGAACTAGCTGAACGCGTGAACCCTGCTTACCAACACGAAGTAGAAGAAATCGCAGAAGACGCTACTCAAGTGACTGCACGTATTAAGTTTGAATGCAGCGCAGAAAAATTGATTTTTGAACTTCAAAGCCGTTCATTGAACCGTTAATTTTCAAATCAATTAGCGAATAGACAAAAAGCAACCAATTCAAATGGTTGCTTTTTTTATACTTGCTGTTTCTATAACTGAGTTCTTTTATAACAGAATAGCTTTTATAACAAAATAGCTGGATCTGGTTTTAAGCTATCAAATGGCACCAACTTTGAACCATTAAAGACATCAAGTTTGCTATGATTTGGTTGCTGACTGATCTGGTAATCACCTACTTCCTGTGTTTTTACTCCTAGCCAATTTGAATACAGTGACAGAAAATGAAATGCCGACACATTTTTGTTAATAGTGATTCTCTTATTTATATCACTCGTTAGCATAATCATAGGCACTTCATAATCAGATTTAAAGGCTGGGCTATGCCTCAAATCAGTATGCTTTTTGTCGCCTAAATTTGCTAAACCATGATCTGAAAAGTAAACGACAGAATATGATTCTTTCGTTTTCTTTAATGCTTTAACGACTTGTGAAATTAGATAATCTGTTTGATTATATGAAGACAAATAACAAGATAAAGCTTTATCTTTTAAATTATAGATGTCCGACTTAACCCTATTGCAAAATTCTGGATGAGAACCAATTAAATGAAGAACAATAACGCCTTGTTTACCATTACCTTCATCTAATGTTTTTTGAAATAAAGGGAGAAGCTCAAGATCATTATGATTACCCATAGTGTATGAACCTTGCTTTAAAAATAATATATCATTGGCAAAGTTCGCAATGGTCGATACTGATAAATCAAACTTACCTAGCATACCTTGATTAGATATCCAGGTCGTATGATAACCCGCAGCATTCGCCAATGACATAATATTATATTCAGGCTTTGTGCTAATGGATAAGCTGCGAGGTAATGACGTTGTGGTATTGGGGGCAGCAGAAATATAATTATTTAAAAACACACCATCTGTTGACTTCAAAAATGGTGTCGTATTAAGCGGATAGCCATAAGTAGACATGTAGTCTCTTCTCATGCTCTCCCCAACAATAAGAACATGGTAGTGATATTTGTTTTTTTGTTCGACGATATGCCAATTAGGATTTTTATTTACAGCATTTTTTAATAGTTCAGCTTCTTTTTTATAATCGTTATAAACGCTAAAAACATTTAATCTATGCTTATATATGCTTGGAACTTTGGATAAAAAAAGACATGTGATACAAAGAGATAATATAATTAATTTATTTTGCAAGAATTTGTTATCAATGGTGTTTTTTAATTTTACATAGTAATAGCATGAAATAAATATGACGAATTCTAAAACGTAAATCTTCCAGGATATATCAGAAAGAAATTCAAAAGATTCTTTTGGTGTCGTATTTGCTAAAGACAAAAACACACCAATATCCAAACCACCATAAAGTTTATATATTGGAATGTATAGAGCAAACCCAAGGATAAAAGGTAGCCCTAAATACAACTTTAATCTTGTAGTTGAAGAAAAGAACAGGAAAAGAGCAAAGAAAGAAATTGGGAATATTAGTTCCAACACTTTGTTTACATGTTGAATGTTAGTTATCAATACAGTAGCAATAAACAAACATAACAAAATATATTTGTAGCAAATTTTCATTAGTTCAACTTATTAAATAATAAAAAGCAACCTCACTGTTGCTTTTTATTTTGGTAATTATCTATAAATTAGCTTCATGCTTCTTTAAAACCGGATTTGCATACATCTGAACCAGTTTTTGTTGTGCACCGTCTGGTAAAGATTTCAATTTTTCAGCGAATTTATGCTGTACTTCATCGGTGATCGCATCATTTTGCTTTCCAGCCGCCAATAAATTGGTTGGATACAAACGGTATAAGTTATGAATTTGGCGATCTAACTCTTGTGCGACTTCATCAGGTGTGGCGAAATCATCGGTGATCATATCGCCGAAGCTCACATGTACACGCCCTTTCTCACCGATAATGCCTTTGATGATACTTTGAATATCTTCAAATTCGGATTTTTCATATTTTCCGTGCACTTCAATCGCATGTAATTCTTTCGCTTTATCCAAATCACAAGGATCGTTTTCATATGAAATGGCAACCGGAACGATTTTCAAGGATTTAATGTATTCAGGGAAATCAATTTTCTGGCGACGACCTTCGACATGAAACATTTTTAAGATAGCTGGATCGGTCATGTCGTTGCCATCTTTAGCACGCCCTTCACGTTGTGCAATCCAGATGGAATTATTGGTATCTAAAGAATGCTTGATGTAAGACGACAACAAGCCTAACGCCTTCATCATTTCGCGTGGAGCCTTGATAGAGCGCTTCACGATAAAGCTTTTATTGAGCTTCATTAATTCTGTTGCACATGGCATTTTTAATAGGTTGTCACCAATCGCAATGCGAACAGTTCTGTGACCATTGTTGTATAGGCCCCAGTTAACGAGCGCTGGATCCATGGCAATATCACGGTGATTGGAGATAAACAGATAAGATTGTTCTTTATCTAACTTTTCTAAGCCAGAATAAGTTACGCCGTTAGTGGTTTTCTCGAGGGTTGATCCCATAAAACTTTCAACTTCACGCTGAATATCATCAACGGTTTTGAGTTTGGACCACTTCAATTTTAGGTAGAATTTTATAACCGGTGAAACCAGTTTTTTGAACCAAACTGGCTTGTCTGCAAAACGGTATTTGATGATTGCATTAATGAAACTTTCATCGTTGATCAAGCGTTCTAATGCGGCTGGGATTTCATCATCATTATAAGGACGAATTTCTTTGTAAGGATCGTTATCAATACTCATCAATTTACTGCTTTTTTAAAAGAACTGTTGCGTTTAATCACGTAAATCCAAATATCAAACGCGCGTTAGGGGCGTAAATTACATGAATTTCGGAAAATAGTGAATAGAGGATTGATGCAGTTTAGCAAAAGGTTCGACTTGCTTGGAGTAAAACGGTATCTTATCGCTCGCTTTTAGCCCTATATCAAATTTGTGAATGTAAAAAATAATGAATTACTTAATTTCTCACCAAAACTTAGCCTTTCCTTTTCTGCACACCACAGCGAGAAAAAAAACGCAAAAGCACCAGCTGATTCAGGTTCGACAAGGATTTGCAGCAGTTAGATTAGGTAAAAATGAATTCATTATTCAAGCGGGGCAAATTCTGTGGTTACCTTTTGATTGCCTCACTTCCCTTACCTACTTTCCAAACAGTGAAATTTTAGAACTAACGATTTCTGCTCGCTCACAAAAAAGCTACTCATATCAAGCTGGTTTGCTCAACGGTTCACCTATTTTGACGACCATGCTGAATGAATTAGCAAAATGTCCTTTTGATGTGGAAAACCAAGAACAGAAAGCCTGGCTTAATGTGGTGAATTTCGAATTAGAAAAGTTACGCCCTACTTTGGATAACACTTTGACACTTGAGCAATTTATAGCAACGAGTAAAAGTGACAGACTTGGTTTGAATTCGGCTTTACTTGTTCGTGAGGCTTTTAAAATGCGCTCATCAGGGGCTAAGCCAGAAAAAATTATCGAAACCCTATTCTCTGGCCAAACAGAACAAGCACAACAACTGTGTTTAAGTATTGCTGATAAACCACTTTGCAAATAAACAACTTCGCTAACTTATTGGTAGAGTTTGTTTTTCTTAATAAAAGTTTCCACCGATGGTGTTGTTAAATCCAATAGTTCAAGGGATTCTGACTCTGCCAATCTTTGGCGAATTTGAGTACTGCGTACGGGCAAACTTTCCGGACAAGCCAAAATCGACCAACGCTGAGTTATTTCATCAGCTTTATAAAACTTACCGAAATTCAAAAAATTATCAGGTCCAAGCACGAAAGTCAGTTGACTATTAGGATAAAGTGACTGTAATTCACTTAATACTGCAAACGTGGTGATGGATGATGAGTTTTCATCTTTACTTTTCGTTGTTTTACTGAAGAGTTCCTCTTCGATCTTGCAGAGCTGAACTTGCTTTAGCACACCATTTTCTTTGAGATCCTCGATAAACTTTTCTACCATTTCACAGCGGGTTGAAAAATCAATCATCTCTTTTCCCCAAGCATGAGCAATACTTGGAACAAGTAAGATCTGGTCATAATGCGCTAATCTTTCGATAACACTTTTATGACCTAAACTCGGTGGATTGAACGCACTTCCAAAAATGGCAATATTCACAAGGTTTCCTCTCAATTTGGACGAGAAAGACTAACGGCTAGCGTCAAAAATCGCAATAAAAAATCAGCAATCAATCCAGTTATGCCCTTTTCTTACTTGGGTATCGTGACATTTAGTTATATGATGACCGTCACATAACTTTTCTTTTATTTTTGCTGCACAATAAGGAATTCTCATGGAGCAACTCATTCGCCAAGAAATGCGCGTTTTACCTTCAATCGATGCGCAAGCTGAAATCTCTCGTCGTGTTTCTTTCATCAAAAACAAATTAAAAGAAGCTAATTGTAAAGCATTGGTACTTGGGATCAGTGGTGGTGTAGATTCCACAACATGCGGTCGTTTAGCTCAAATCGCTGTGAATGAATTGAACCAGGAAACGAATAGTAAAGATTACCAATTTGTTGCTGTTCGCCTTCCTTATGGTGAGCAAAAAGACGAAGACGAAGCACAAATTGCTCTTTCATTTATTCAGCCAACCCACTCGATTTCAGTCAATATCAAAGCGGGTGTCGATGGTATTAATGCCGCAACTCACGATGCTTTAGCTCATACCAACTTACTTCCTACCGATGTTGCAAAATTAGACTTTGTGAAAGGTAACGTAAAAGCACGAGCTCGTATGGTGGCTCAATATGAAGTAGCTGGTTACGTTGGTGGTTTGGTGTTGGGAACTGATCACTCAGCTGAAAATATTACCGGTTTTTACACAAAATTTGGTGATGGCGCTTGTGATCTTGCTCCGTTATTTGGCTTAAGCAAACGCCAAGTTCGTCAAGTTGCTGCGGAATTAGGTGCTCCTGAACTGCTAGTGAAAAAAGTACCAACAGCGGATCTAGAAGAACTCGCTCCACAAAAAGCAGATGAAGATGCGTTAAATCTTACTTACGACCAAATCGATGATTTCTTAGAAGGTAAAGACGTAAGCAAAGAAGTGAGTGACCGTTTGGTTGCCATTTACAAAGCGACTCAACATAAACGTCAACCAATTCCGACTATTTACGACTAAGTAGCTTAGTGCCTGGATGAGTAATTTACAGCTCATCTAGCCATTCAAACAACAAAGGCTCACCAACTTAGGTGAGCCTTTTAATTTTCAGTTATTTACTAGGAAAAGTTACAGTGTATCTTCCCTGTCAACTCTATTATCCTTCGATACTTTATTGCTTGATGCCTTCAACATATAAATCAAGATCAGCGAATGTTGCACCGGCCATTTCTTGAATACCAAAGTCTTTTAATTCCACACGAGTTGTGCCTTTGAACCCTGCTCTTTCGTTGCCCCATGGGTCTTTGCCTGCGCCAATAAATTCTGCGTCAATTGTGATTGGTGCTGTTTTCCCATGAAGCTCAAGTGTACCTTCAACGGCTAGCTTACCATCACCTTTATCTGTTACCTTGGTGCTAGTAAATGTCGCTTTAGGGAATTTACTTGCATCTAAAAAGTCACCACTTCGAATATGTTTATCACGTTCTGCGTGGTTCGAGTCAAGACTCCCAGTATCAACGACTACATTTACTTTAGAAGCCGCAATGTTTTGAGGGTCATAAGAAAACGTTCCTTCAAAAGTATTAAAACGACCTTGAGTAAAACTATAACCCAAATGACTGACTCGGAAGTTTACTGAAGCATGAGCTCCTTTTGTATCAATTGCATAATCGGCAGCAATTGCACTGGTCGGTAGAAGAACGGCAGCGCACAAACCAGCTGTAGATAACCATTTTTTCATTTCCATTTTGATCATTTTGAAGCTCCTGTCATTTTTCTTAAGGTATTATCTTTATTTATAAAGTGATGTTTTAAAGCCGCTAAAACGTGAATTACTGCTAATCCGATGAGTACGATGGCAAAGTAATAATGAAGCAAACCAGCAATATCAGATTGATTGTCAAACAAGGCCCCGATAGAAGGAATCGTGAACCAGTTAAAAACGTCAATACCACGGCCATCTGATGTTGAAATGAGATAACCAGTAGCAAAAATCCCTAGAAGTAAGGCATACATGAGTAAGTGTGCAACCTTAGCTGCGACTTTTTCGAAGCCATTACCTTCCACGCTCGGTGCTGGTGTTAATAAACGCCAAACAATGCGAAATAACGTATATCCGGCAAGCAATAGCCCGACAGATTTATGCCAATGCGGAGCTTTTTCATACCATGAACTATAATAATTCAGGTCTACCATCCATAAGCCAGCAGCAAACATTCCAACAATAACAATCGCAGATAACCAATGATTAATTCTTGCAATAACGTTATATCGAACAATTTGTGGATTCATACGAGTTCCAATTCTTAATCAACAATAATGATTTAACGAAATTCAGCTTAGTATGGCTAAAGAGTAAATTCGATTCGTTCATATTGGACAACATATTCAAATTTTTTGATGAACTTTTATCTATAAAAATGTAACTATTGGTAAAAATAATCATACCAACTTGATAACATTTTTTGTTACTATGCATTACCCGATTTACTTGTTTGTGGTTTTGTAGATTAAAAATTGGATTGAGTTACCACCTTTGCGATTAACTTTTAAAAAGAAGAAATACCTGAAAGAAATCATATAGGTGCTGGGTCTAATTCCAAAATATGTGCATATGCTAGAAGTTGCCAAGGAACCCCTATGTTAATCAAATCTAGACCATCTTGGATGTTAAGTGAAAATAACACCACACCTGAATCTGTTTACATAAAACGTCGTGATATTGTTAAAAAATTGGGAGTCGTGGCTGCAACCGTTCCTTTTGCTTCTCAAGTATCTGCAGGTTTATTTGATGTGTTTAAATCACAAGATTTACCATCGACAAAACCGGCTAACAGAATTGCTCTACAAGGCAAATCATCTCCTTTTTCCAATCAAGATTTAGCTCTTACACCCGAAGACAAGATTCTGACTTACAATAATTTTTATGAGTTTGGTACAGGAAAAGGACAACCTTCAGAAATGTCCCAAGGCTTTAAAACCGATCCTTGGACGATTTCGATAGAAGGTGAAGTTGAAAAGCCAGTCAAATTGGATATGGCTGATGTGATGAAAACAATGGAAATCGAAGAGCGCATCTATCGCCATCGTTGTGTTGAAGCATGGTCCATGAATGTGCCTTGGTTAGGGTTCACCCTTGCCTCGTTGCTAAAACAAGTGAAACCGACCAGTAAAGCCAAATATGTTGCTTTTGAAACCCTATACGATCCAGACCAAATGCCGGGCCAAAAAGGTTATACCAGCATTGATTATCCGTATGTGGAAGGTTTAATAATTGAAGAAGCGATGAATCCTCTTACTTTAATGACGGTCGGCCTCTATGGGAAAACTTTAGCACCGCAAAATGGTGCACCACTACGTTTGATCGTGCCATGGAAATACGGATTTAAAGGCATCAAATCGATAGTTCGTATCCGTTTAGTTGAAAAACAACCGCCAACAACTTGGAATAACCTTGCTCCGGATGAATACGGTTTCTATGCCAATGTGAATCCTAATGTCGATCACCCTCGATGGAGCCAAGCGAGTGAACGTTTTATTGGCGGTGGCAACCTATTCACTGCACAAAGGCAACCGACGCTCATGTTTAATGGCTATGGTGAGCAAGTGGCTGATTTATACAAGAATTTGGATTTAACTCGGAATTATTAGCATGAGGTTACAGCCAAAGCATGTTTTTGCCATTAAAGCTCTAATCCATCTGATCCAATTATGGAGCTTTGTTTGGCTTGTCTTTGCTGTGAAGAATGGCTATTTAGGGGCAGATCCTGTTCAACCGATTATTCATTTTACAGGCAAAGCGGCACTGAATACCTTATTTATCACCTTACTCATATCCCCTGTGGCGCAAAAATTTAAGCAAGGTCAGTTAATTCGTATTCGTCGCTTATTAGGCATATATGCTTTCGTTTGGGCAGCACTTCATCTCACTGCGTTTGCATGGCTTGATCTCGGACTTGAGTGGCAATTAATAGGTAGTGAGATTGTTAAGCGCCCTTACTTAGTGGTTGGTGCCGTTACATGGATTATTTTGTTTTTACTTGCCATTACATCAACACAAGCAATTCAGAGGAAAATGGGAAGAAAATGGCAGCAATTGCATAATTGGGTTTATGCAGCGACCTTACTCGCTCCGATCCATTTTTATTGGTCAGTAAAATCAGAAGTTCTTGAACCAAGCATCTACCTCACTCTAGCTGTTGCTTTATTATTTATAAGGAAACAAAAAGTTAAGCGCTGGTTAAAGTTAAAATCAGCATAGTTATTCTTTAGTGAAGTGATAACACAAAAGCTATTTGCTAAATGTTTATATTGCCTCTGGGTAGGTTGATCTAAATTAAATATTGATTAAAAACTCTGATTTTTAACATATTTGAATAGATGTAATTCTATCACTTTGGTATTGTCTCTACGATTCTATGTTTTTATGAGCACCGCTTATGTCAAACCAATTGGATGTGTCCTTCTTCACTGATGAACACGGTAACCATTACGCAAAATATAAAAGCCTACTTCTAAGTAGTGTATTCCAACCTATATTTAACCGTGACAATAAAGTCGTGGGGGTGGAAGCATTATTGCGAATGAAAGATGATCGCGGTGAACGCATTTGTCCCGGTTACTTCTTTTCAGATGAAAACCCTGCTCATGAAGAAAAAGGCTACATTGATTTAATTAGCCGCATTGTACACATACAAAACTTTGTTGCCTCGCAAAAGAAAGACATTAAGCTATTCCTTAACTTTTTACCGAATAACTTTAAGAATTTTTCTCAGTCCTGCTTGCACGATATTCATTTTTTAGAAACGCTAGAAAATTTAAAAATGTGCTCACAACAAATTGTGTTGGAGTTACTTGAAGTGCATTGCGATAACATAGAACAACTGCAAGTTGCAGCAAAAAATATGTTTGATCAAGGATTCAATATTGCAATTGATGACTTTGGGGCACAGCATTCAAACACAGAACGAGTAGAAAAAATTAATCCAAATGTGGTTAAAATCGATCGATTGGTGCTTGAAGATTATATGCATGGTAAGCCAGAAAAATTACTCGAAGCCATGGAGATCGCAAAAAAATACAGCGCTCAAACCGTAATTGAAGGCATCGAAACTCAAGAACACCTGGATACCATACGAGCATTAGATATTGATATGTACCAAGGTTATTTCTTGGCAATGCCTGCTCCATTGATCCCGTACAGTAACGCATTCCAAAATTAGTAGCATTTCAATAATCAAAAACAAAGGCCAGATATTTTCATCTGGCCTTTCGTTTATTTGTGCGATTGTTTCTTGTAGTGCGATCGTTTCTTGGTGAAATTTACAAAGAAAGATTCCGTTTAGCTTTAGCCTATGTTCTATAAAGCACTTTCACGATATGCCAACCGAATTTTGTTTTCACTAAATGCGGTGTGATTAGTTCACCATTGAAACACACTTTATCAAAAGCTGGCACCATCGCCCCTTTTGGAAACTCACCTAAATCTCCACCTTTTTTACCCGATGGACAAGTTGAATATTTTTTTGCAAGAGCCTGAAATTTTGCGCCCTTTTTAAGCTGTTGCAGAATGTCTTTTGCTTGTGATTCATGCTTCACCAAAATGTGCAAAGCTGCTGCTGTTCTAGCCATAACAAAACCTTTAAAAATGAAAAAGCAGTGCTGAAATGAACAGCACTGCTTAAGTATAATTCAAATATGTAATTAGAAGTATAAACGGATCACCGATACCACAACACAACCAGGACGACGAACGCCATCGATCTCCACTTTTACTTCGCGTTCAATTTCTAAACCACGTTTAATTGGCGTGACTTTAAGCAGTTTACTACGAGCACGAATGTTATTACCGCATTTCACTGGATATGGAAAACGAACTTCATTTAAGCCCACATTAACCGTCATTTTAGCGGTTGGGAATGGTGGATTCTTTTCGTCTACACTATCTGTTAAGCGGGATAATAACGCCAGAGTTAAGAAACCATGCGCAATCGTGGTTTTAAATGGTGACTCTGTTGCTGCACGTTCTGGATCGGTATGAATCCACTGATTATCTTCGGTAATTTGACCAAAAGCATTAATACGCTCTTGATCAACTGTCAGCCAATCACCCACGTGAATTTCTTCACCGATTTTTTCACTTAATTCAAGATATAACGCTTCAGCCGCTGGTGACATTTCAATGTCAGGAACCGACTCTAGCGCAACTTCTTCATTAACCGCTGGCGTTTGGTGATCTTTTGCCCAAGGAAAGATTTGTTGAGAATTAGCGCGATTAATAAAATCAGCCCAGTATTCTCTTAATACTGGAGACATTAAATCTTTTAATTCGAATTGATGCTTCGATAAAGAATCAGTTTTGTGCTTGATAATATCAACGACTTTCATGTTCAGTCTTTGCCTTAAAATTGGTTCGGAACAACTCTTACCAGTTATTTGTTATGTGTAATTTTGAACGACTTCAAATGCCTCTGCAAATACTTTCGAGCGTACACATGTATAACAAAAATCATTATTCACTATAAATTCAAAGTGTTACATGAAAAACCTTATTAATTTAAAGTGTTAAATTTGACAGATCACTGACGAAATTTGGGACTTAATTATGTTAATTGCTTTGAATTTCATCGCATTAGTAGTGTGTAAGACCTATATTTTTGACAAAGTATTCAATTTATCAAGGATAAAATTGCAACAGAATTGAGATTAATAGTAGATGTAGTTTGAATAACTGACTGGGGACTTTCAAATCTAATATGTCCAGATAAACGAAAGGCTCACCATTACTGATGAGCCTTTATATTGATGGTGCCCCGGGCCGGACTTGAACCGGCACAGCGCGAACGCCGAGGGATTTTAAATCCCTTGTGTCTACCAATTCCACCACCAGGGCACGCAATTCTGGATTGCGATGCGCCTAACTGAAAGTTAAGACACCATCTAGATAAAATGAAACCATTTATGATTTCACCCTATCGCAAAATTAGATGAGTTAAGCTTTAATACCTAACCGATGCATGTACTTTACTGGAGCAGC
The DNA here is from genome assembly GCA_047975485.1 of Vibrio sp. Taxonomy (GTDB): domain Bacteria; phylum Pseudomonadota; class Gammaproteobacteria; order Enterobacterales; family Vibrionaceae; genus Vibrio. Next base: position 77,913 of record JBKEDP010000040.1, read on the forward strand.
AGAATGAGTCAAGTCTAAATTTTGCACTTTCTATCCAAATGTTCAAAATTCATCCCAACTCGGTATTTTTAATAGTAAAACCGTGCGCTATGTCGCTATTTTTTCTTTATAAACTTATCACCAATATTCGGTATATATTCCCATACATGGTCAAAAATGCGCATAGCTTGTGGATTTCCATATTTGGACAGCGTTATTGCATGAAAGCGGTTTTTTCTTAGCTTTAGTTCTTCTACTTGGCGTGTAATTTCTTTTGAATGCTTTGGGGCAATAAAATCAGACACAATGATCAAATCTGCTTGTTGATATTTTGCCTGTTGCATGGTTTTTAACGACTCACTGATCGCTGGCTCTAAATCTGTTCCGCCGTGGAAAGTATAAGAAAGGAAGTCACTCGCCTCTCTTAAGCCATCCTGTTTTGTTAGCTGATAAGTCACGAAATCCGTTGAGAATAGCACTACATAGCAATCCCGCTCTTCTGCTAGCGCAATTTGCATTAAAGCAAATGCAATCGCTTTCGCGCACTGTTCAGGAAAACCACGCATAGAACCGGATGCATCAACACATAGGATAAATGGCCCAGTTTCATCTTCTGTCTTAGCCGGAATGGGTTCCATTGCGGTTACTTTTTTCGCTGAGTGAGCTTTACCTTGCATTTGGTAATTGAGTAGACGTTTATCAATCAGGTTTTTATAAAACACCACTTCCAACTCTGGATGCGCTAAAAAAAGCAATTCATTGGGTAGTAGTTTATTTATATCATCATGCTCATGGATCCCAACAATATCGTCAGTTGCTTGATTGGTGATTTCTTCTTCGTATTGGATTCCTTGACTGTATTTAGGCGGTTCGTTTGGATCGTTTTCTTGTGCCATTCGGCCTAAGCTTTGTGCGACATCCTTGAGTTTTGGATGTTTTTTCAAGAAATCCGCTTGGTTTTTCATTACTGACCAATCACTTTTCGACAAGCTGATGTTAGTCATATCCCACAGACGTCCAGCTATTTGCCCTGTATTTTCATCTGGCGACAATTGATCCATTTGTTTCATATTTTCAAGTCGCTGATACAAGTCTTCTAATTCTTTTTGCTTTTCATCTTCTACTAAAGCTTGTTGGACTTTTTTGACATGGTTAACAATGCTTTTGTACCACTGCTGGCAAAAAAAATGCGGCAACATCGGATTCAAATGTGCATTCGGTTCCGATGTCATTCTTTTGGCTTCAGGATAAAAGGAAGAATGTGGTTGTAATTGCAGAATCAGATCGTCTAGTTGTTCGAGAAATTGAGATTCCGACCAATGAATTACCGTCTGATAGAGTTCAATCTCTTGTTTCAATTCATTTGAGTGAGGCAAAGCATCCACTTTGGTCGATAAACGTTTCTTCCAACGGTTGAGTTTGGATTTAACTACATCTTGCAAGCTGCGGTTTTCTTCCACCAGTGGCATTAACTGCGAACGCCCCATCAAATCTTGTAAGGCAACCTCCAACATTTCGGCATCCGCTAATAAAACGGCGATATCTAACGCATCAATTCCGAGCATAATGGCTTCCTACTCAAAAGACTCAGCTAATCGTTGCACTTGTGTCATGGTGGTTTCACTTTGTTCTTTAATGGCATCAGAAAGTTGCTTCAATTCCTGAATACTGGATTCGATTTTAAGCAATAAACTCTTATCCAAGAAAATATGCGGTAGGCTGGAATGGAAGTCATTCAGTGTTTTACGTACATCAAATTCCAACTGATTCAGTTCTTTGAGCACTTGTTCTGTCGTACTTTGCCATTCAGTAATCATTGATTTATCGAAGCCTTGTTTTTCGGCTAACGCAACCGGAATCGAACGATTAGCAATATCCTTAATGACTAAGTGATGGTGAGTATCTAACTCGAAACGGAAACGGGTTAAATTGGTTTTCTTATTTACAAAGCCATACGCATCACCGCCGCCTTCACGAATAATTTGCTCCAATTCTTTATACGGCACATAGACCCAACGAGTGTCTCCAGTATCATGATCGCTGACCGACATATTGTTATTGAGTAGCACGAGTTTGACTAATTCCGATGTGGTGTTAACTCGATAACGGTTTGCACGAGAAATATCATAACTATAGACGTTTTTACGACGGATTGTGCCTTCGACATCTGAAGATAAACGCATAGAAAAACGTGATGCAACATTGTTCTCTAGACCTGCCAGTTTGCTTTGTTTTTGTTCCATCTGGCTACGTAATATACCTTGATTGAATGCTTGTTCGGTCGCAAAGTCACTGATGCATTCACGTATCACTAATCGTGATTGCGGCGAGTTCCACAAACAATCTTGCAGCAAGAGTAAATCGAGTGAGTTAATGGCGTCACGACCATTAAAATAAGCACTGGCTTTAAGAAGTTTAACCGCTTTTTTCCAGCGACGGTCGGAAACATACAGATCATCGGATTTCTGACCTGCATTTGCTGAAAGATGCTCTTTCGCTTCAATCATAGATTTGAGGATATAAAGTTGCTCAAAAATGGATTCTGATAATTCCAACTTATCTAATTCATTCAACCATTGGTGATATTCTTCTTCCTTAATTGCCAAACCTTCTGGAACTTGTGCCTCTTGCGGTGTTCCGACTGTCAGCATTGAACGGAAATTTTGCTTATTTTGAATACGGTTGACAAAAATTCGGACTAACAAACGGTCATATAAAGCGTCTAATCCACTGTCTTCACTAGGTAATTCATTGGATGCAGCAATCAATAGACGCATTGGTACTTTTTCGATTTCGCTGCCATTTTTAAAGGTTTTCTCATTTACAACGGTTAACAGTGTATTTAAAATCGCAGGACCGGCTTTCCAAATTTCATCTAAAAATACCACGTCAGCAGTTGGTAAGTACCCTTCAGTTAAACGCACATAGCGTCCATTGTCTTTGAGCTCTTGAATACTTAACGGACCAAACACTTCTTCAGGTGTTGAGAACCGCGTCATCAAATATTCAAAATAACTGTGATCATCAAAGGCTTGAATCAAGCGTTTAGCAATTAAACTTTTTGCAATCCCCGGAGGCCCGAGTAAAAACACGCTCTCACCTGACAAGGCAGCGAGTAAACACAGTTTTATCGTATCTTCTCGCTCGTATACACCGTCAGACAAAGCTTCTACCAGTTTATTAATACGTTGAGATAACAGAGCTCGTTGAGCTGGCGTTTTCGTTTGTGTGCTTTCCATGCTGTCCTCATAATGGCAAAATCACAGGGCAAATTATTGAATACGAAAATAAATTCTTGCCGATGATCAAATGAAAATTCTAAAAATAGCTTAAAAAATAAGTTTACCTACCCACTTACATAGTGGTATGGAAGTCTTAAACAGGATATATACCCTTCGTACTTGAAGCAGCAGTTACTTTGGATATAAAAATAGCTATGATGTTCACTTTCTCTTATTCTGGCGCAAAGGTGAACCTATTTTTTTTAAACTTGAGTCATTACTGTTTAATTTTTAACTCTTTTTTAAATTTTTGTTTCTTAGTCGGTGTCGCGACCAAACCTTCAATTGGATTGAAAACATGACGCAAACTCGCTTGCTCCATCAATGGAAAAACATTCAATTAGTGGAAGAAGATCTTACACTTCCGAATCAAAAAAACATTACACATACGACCATTGTTCATCCTGGGGCGACGGTGATCTTACCGATTACATCACAAGGAGAAGTGGTTTTACTCCGACAGTATCGCCCTTCTTTGCGTAAATGGATTTATGAATTACCTGCTGGAACCATAGAACATGGCGAGCAACCTATTGAATGTGCTAAACGTGAATTAATCGAAGAAAGTGGCTATGACGCACAACAATGGTTTGAATTAGGTCAATGTACACCGTTAGCCGGTTTCTGTGATGAAATTCAGCATTTATTCGTGGCCAAAGATTTGACTCATCTTGGCACTTTATCCCTTGATGAAGATGAACTGATTGAAGTAATCTGCGAACCTGTTGCCACCATAGAAAATTGGATTCGGGAAAACATCATTACCGATTCAAAAACCATTGCTTGCTTAAGTAAAGCCAAACTATGTGGTTTTTTATAAGCTTTCTTTCACTCAATAATCAATAAATACAAAGGAATTCTCATGGATTTTCGTTCAGATACGGTTACTCGTCCCACTCAAGCTATGCGAGATGCCATGTATAAAGCTGCAGTTGGTGATGATGTTTATGGTGATGATCCAACCGTTAATGAATTAGAACAATGGGCTGCTGAAAAGCACGGGTTTGAAGCTGCATTATTCACCACATCAGGCACGCAGGCTAATTTGTTAGGTTTAATGTCTCACTGTGAACGTGGTGATGAATACCTTTGTGGCCAACAAGCGCATAACTATAAATATGAAGCAGGCGGCGCCGCAATTTTGGGTTCGATTCAGCCTCAACCGATTGAAAACGAAGCAGACGGTACGATTTGTTTTAAAAAACTAGAGCAAGCGATTAAGCCAGATGACATCCACTTTGCTCGTACTAAATTATTGAGTTTAGAAAACACCATTACAGGCCGCGTTTTACCGATGGAGTATTTGCAACAAGCGCGCGAATTCACCAACAAACATGGTTTAAAGCTGCATTTAGATGGCGCACGTATTTATAACGCTGCGGTTGCTCTTAATGTGGATGTGAAAGAAATCGCTCAACATTTTGATTCGATTACAGTTTGTTTATCTAAAGGTTTATCTGCTCCTGTGGGGTCATTGCTACTAGGTGATCACGAATACATTAAAAAAGCTCGCCGAATTCGTAAAATGTTAGGTGGCGGTATGCGTCAGGCTGGTATTCTAGCTGCAGCTGGTAAATTAGCATTAACCGAACAAGTCGCTCGTTTAGCCACTGACCACGAAAATGCGAAAAGATTAGCCGAAAAATTAAATCAGATTGACGGTTTCAGCGTGGATCTAGAATGGGTTCACACCAATATTGTGGTTGCCAAAGTAGATAGCACAATTGACGTTAATGTATTAACGACTCAATTGAAACAAGATGACATTATTGTTTCGGCGGCAAATCCATTACGCTTTGTACTGCATAATGATGTGCAAGCAGACGATGTGGATACCTTAGTGGAACGCATTCAGTTCTACTTATCTTAAAGATTTACTGGTCTTAAAAACTTATTAGAAACCAATTAATTACTTCTATAAGAGATAGCGCAGTCAATTCAATGTGGCTGCGCTTTTATTATGGCTACGATTCTTTTAAAAATTAGTTTGAGAAATAGCTTTTTATTGGCTAAAAAATACCGACCAGATGTTAATTGAATAAATATCTAGCGATCAAACCATTTCCCTCTTTTTAACACCAACTTATGTGAAGTAAATCAAGCGTTTTAATGCTAACCACATTATACTTTCCAAGTGGATAATATAAGAGCAGGAATATTGTGGATAAAAAACAAGGTCGTCGTAGCGCAGAAGATGCGTTGAAAACCAAAGCTGAAATATTGGAAGTTGCAGGACAGCTTTTTTCTCAATATGGCTATAAAAAAGTATCTCTCAGACAGATCAGTGAAATCGCTGGTGTGTCCCACAGTTTGTTACGTTATCACTTTGGTAGCAAAGAAAAAGTATGGCAGCAAATCAGTGATGATATTTACCACCACTTCCAAAATTATTTTCAATACCTCCTTGGCACCTTACCTCACCAATTACCACCAAATGTAAAACTCTACATGATGATGAATCGTGTTTTAGCATACAGTTTGAATGATCCTAGAGCGATAAAGTTTTTAGCAGATGCAGTACAACAAGAAAAAGAAATGGTGAACTATTTCTTAGAGCCAAATCGAAAAGACAGTGAAATTCTTAATGCGTTAATGGAAGAATTCAAACAGCAGCAACCAACAGCAACAGTGACATTAGGTGAACTACGTTGGCAAGCGGCAATGTTCTCACATGGAGCCAGTACCCTAGAACCTTTGATGCTACATGCTTTTGAAAATGAATCCCGTGATTCAGCGCTATTTCGACATTGGCAAACCTTTAGTCAAATGATTGCGGTTCAACTATTGGTAGAAAAAGAATACATTGAGACGCCTCAGTCATTAACAGAAATGATAGTGCCGCCTCAAAATTGTTTTAGTTAAAAATCTTGAATTAATCGAGTTTTAGTTCAATGAACTAATTAGCGAGATTGATTTTTCTTACCACGATTGGCGTGGATTTTTAATTTTGCTTTCATTTTCCGCTTATCAGCCGAGCGACCACGTCGTTTTGTTGGTGCTTCGGTTTCTTCTTCAAACGATGGTTCAAAACCTTCTAGCCATTGTTGTGGCAGTCTTGAATCCAATAAGGCTTCAATCGCATCAAGCAGGTATTGTTCTTGGGTACACATTAATGAAATAGCGTGCCCTTTTTCCCCTGCTCGACCTGTTCGACCAATACGGTGTACGTAATCTTCTGCTTTAAATGGCATATCGTAATTCACCACATAAGGCAGTTGTTGAATATCTAAACCTCGAGCTGCAACATCAGTCGCAATTAATGCTCGAACTTTTCCTGATTTAAAATCATCTAATGCTTTTTGACGTGCACCTTGGCTTTTATCACCATTAATGGATGCCGCATTGATGCCGTCGAGTTTTAGCTCTTTTGCTAAAGCATCGGATGTTTGCTTAGTCTTTGTAAAAATCAGCACTTGTTGCCAATTTCTTGAACCGATCAAGTAAGACAGAAGCTCACGTTTTCTCGATTTATCGACTGGATAAACCATTTGTTCAACAGTTTCAGCTGTAGTGTTCTCTGGCGAAATTTGAATTTCAATTGGTGATTTTAAGAGTTTGTACGCAACTTCTTTGATTCGTTTAGTGAAGGTCGCAGAGAAAAACAGTGTTTGTCGTTCAGAATTGGTGCGGCGTAAGATGCGCTGTAAATCAGGCATGAAGCCCATATCCATCATGCGGTCTGCTTCATCTAGAACCAAGGTTTGAACTTCCTTCAATTGCAAATTACCGACAAAAAGATGATCAAGTAAACGCCCCGGCGTCGCAACAACAATATCAGCGCCTTGCTGCAAGTTTTTAGTCTGCACATTCATGCTTACACCACCATAAACCACTACGATTTTGAGATCTTGGTTATAGGTGCTCAGGTTATCAAATACTTGCTGTGCCAATTCACGTGTAGGTGTCAGGATTAGACCTTTTACCGCTGCTGCTCTTTTTTTCGATTTGTTATTAGGATTTGTTAATTCTGGTTGAGTAATATCAAGCGTTTGCTTACTGTCTTCTAAAGACAAGCTATCCGCAGGATCTAGTAATTTTTGCAAGGTTAGGGATTGAATAAGAGGTAATCCGAAAGCTGCTGTTTTACCAGTGCCTGTTTGAGCACTAGCAAGCAAGTCTTTCCCCTCTAACACTTGTGGAATCGCTTGAACTTGAATGTCCGTAGGTTCAGTAAAACCGATGTTAGCTAACGTTTCGCAAATAGATGCAGACAAACCTAAAGATGAGAAAGAAGACGACATAAACCAACCTGAACACAAAAAATGAGCGGCGGATCATATCAAACTTTTAGTCCAAGAGCAGGTATTTCAAGATTAGGAATTCTAGATCAGAGCTATTTTAAGAGCTGGTTGCAAAAGAAGGTTTCACGTTAAAGTTTAAATCTGCATCAATCTTTCATAACCAATTGATCTTGGGAAAAGATTTTCGCCTGTTCTAAAACCTCTGGGTAAAGTCGAAAGAAAATTCTTTTCAAATCGTCGTAATGTTTGATTAGCACTTGCCCACATTCCGCCAAAGGGGAAAATCGTTCTCGTCGTAATGACATGCGTTGCAATGCAAAAACAATATTATCTATGTCTTGATATGACAATAACCATTGGTTTTTCCACATCAATTGCGAGGTATGGGTGAATTTTTCAGGAACAAAATAATTAACACTATGCCACTCTTTTTGGCATTGTTCTAAAAATCCTCTTAAAGAATCCGGGTAAAATTGATCCCAATGTTTTGCCAAGCAATGATCCCAAAACATATCCAATGCTATGGGTGAAAAACGTCTTAATTGGGAAGGAAATACACCTTTTTGCTCCAGCACAAGTGGATGAGTATCGGTATAACGGTCAACAAATCGATGCAAGTAAATGCCATCAACAATGTTTTTAGGATATTTCTGATTGGGGTTACCTTTTACAAAATCCCCTAGAAGGTTTCCCATTAAACTACTTTGACAATGTGTTGCTATATGCAAGTGTGCAAGAAAATTCATAAAATCCCAGAGATTGTGAGTGAGCTTTTGTTCAGGTTAATTATAGAAAGCAACAAAATGTTAGAAAATTTTTTCTTTAAAATCTCAATTATTGAGCGAAGACATTATGAGGCCTAAGTGTCTTATAGATTTTGTTTGGGAAAAATTCATCATGAAAACCATGAAGCTTGTCTCAAAATCACAAGCTGATAAAAGTAACAAAATAAGACTTAAATTAACCTTGAAATTCAGACACGAGTTTTGACTTAGAGGTACCTAACTGCTGTCAGTAACGTGACATTTTCTAATCGACGTTAATGCGTCAATCATACAGGCTAACATTATGAAAAAAATTAACTGGAATGAAAGCAATAATTCAGCGATCCCAAATAAACAAATAGATATTACTGAGTGCCCTCTTTGCAATAGCGATGAATTTCTACTCTCAGATGACGGTGATACATTGATTTGCATTAAGTGTGGAAAAGTATCAATGGATAAACACACAAAGCAATCTTAAAAACGATCTGCACCTAAAAGAATTGGAAATCTGATTTAAGATATAACGGCTAAAGCGTATTCATTTTCAAATACTTGCGTTCAAACATTTTTGGTAATTCAGATAGACACGAAATACGAATTAGTTGTGGATGTTCGACCAACATTGAAGTTTGAAGTGGCTGAACTTTTGAGTCGGAAAGAATTGACTGGTAATGAACTGTTTTTAAACCAGCATTTAAACCTGCATTAATTCCGTTTTTCGTATCATCAACGAACAGACATTCATCGACTAAAAAACCCATTTGCATGGCAGTAAACATCAGTAGATCAGGTTCAGGCTTCCAGCTATTAATGTCGAAAGCACTAAAAATGCGATTTTCGAAATATGGTAAAAGACCGGTTAACGACAAAGATTCCTGCATTTTACTTGGCGGGCCATTCGATGCCACACACACATCGATGCCTTTTGCTAACAGTTGCTGAACCGTTTCCAGTGCATAAGGCATAGGTTTTAGATCTTGCTTAAATAGTTGGCTCATCTGCTGACGAAAACGCGGTTCAAGCACATCCATTGGAATGCTTAGCCCTGCTCGTTGACTGGTTTCCTGTAAAATATCGAATATTTTGCCGCCTTGAAAATTAGCCATGGTTTCTTCAAAGCTTATTTCAGCGCCATAACTAGCAAAAACTTGCACCAAAGCTTGGCAACAAAGTTTTTCACTATCGACTAGCGTGCCATCACAATCGAAAATGACACATTTGACGTTGCTTATATCCATATTTCACATCACCTTTCCATCATGTCATGTACTCAGTGTTGCGGCTAATTACTGAAAAACACAGCAAAAAAGTTTTATTGTGTTATGTCGAAGCAGTTAAAAATGAAAATTTTCAAACAAGATCACTTTTTTAACAATTTTTTGGATGGATAACCTTGTTTTGTTTCAGTAATTTAGATGATAAATGCGTCACAAAATCGCCGATAAAATCAGTTTCTCTCGCTTGATTTGTGTGTTTTTTGTTAAGAGCCACATCAAACGCCAGTAGCACATCATCTTCAATTTTATAGATAAGTGAAGCAGCGACTTCGCCACCAACAAAACCTAAAACAAGGTGATATTCGTCATCAAGAATGATTTGCGTTAAGAATTCTATGATTAACCTTTCCGCTTCTTCATTATCAGCCCAATATTGAGCTTGAACTTGTGCAAACAATACCGTGAGTTTATGGAAATCGACTTCGACAATTTCATCCACCCAACCGCCTTTCGCTAAATCGGTAAGTAATGACTCCTGATATTGAATATTTTCCTGTGCATTTAAATAATATTGTCTTCCGGCAAGACTTTCTGGCGTAGGATATTCAACCTCAACCTGTTGCGCCATCCATGAATTTTTAGCCTGAACATAATGTTCGATTTGAGAGGTTTCTGTGTGCGGTAACATAATTTGCCTTCATCATCAGTTTCAAGAATCCTAACAGGTCAACATGCTAACGGCTAGGCTTTATCAAATATTGCAGTAATTTGTGTATATATTTGTTTCTTAATGCTGTGGTAAACTTCGCCTAGTTTTTGTTTGAAATACCAATCAAAGGAATAATTATGATTAAAAAAATTGCCATTTTGTCTGCCATGGCTTTGTCTTTGAGTGCCTGTGATAAAAATGAAGTTGGCGATGTATCTTTAGGACTTTTCACAACAAAAGATATCAAAATCGAAGTTTTAACTGACCCTATTGTGACGGGTGTAACTTGTCATGTTTCTAACGTTGAAGCGAACCTAGACTTTGCAGATCCTTCTGATATGGGTATTTCTTGTCGTCAAACTGGTGAAATCACACCAGCCATGATCAATGAGATTGATAAATCTAAATCTGGCGAAATCGTATTTAAGAAATCAAAAAGTATCTTATTCAAAACCCTGAAGATTCGCCGTATTTATGATGCTGGCACCCAAACCTTGATGTACTTGTCATACAGCACCAAGCAAACACATGGCAGCTACAAGCACAGCCTATCAACCGTTCCTCTTTGGGGCAGCAAGGCATATAAAATTCCGGTAACTGAAAATGCTGCGGCAAACAACTCAGCCCCAGCCACATCAGAATCAGCGACTCAAGAAACAGAAAGCAAAAACTTCTAATTCGCACTGAATGATTTACACAGAATCAGTTTACAAAGAAAGCTCGTCATTATAGATGGGCTTTTATTTTATGTAGAATGCGTCACCAACTGATGTAAATTTTAGGAACTTTTCGAGTAGAAGATGTTCAAATCAAGACAATCCTCAATCTCATCTATCATTAAAGGAAAATGAATGAAAATTTTACTGCCGATCATCATCGTTGCCTTGGTCGCATTTATGTTTTATCGCAACATCAACAATCAAAAAATCGCTCAAGCAAACATTGAGCAAGGCAAAAAGTTTTTGGCTGAAAATGCCGAGCGTGAAGGTGTGAAAACCACTGAAAGCGGATTGCAATACTTGGTATTAAAGGAAGGAACAGGAACCGTTCATCCAACAGCAACCAGTAAAGTGTTAGTTCATTACCAAGGCACACTGTTAGACGGTACGGAGTTTGATAGTTCATATAAACGCAATGAGCCAATCAGCTTTAAGTTAAACCAAGTGATCAAAGGTTGGACTGAAGGTCTACAGTTGATGGTTGAAGGTGAAAAGGTCCGTTTGTTCATCCCTTATGATATTGCATACGGTAAAAGCGGTTCAGGCCCTATTCCTGCTGGTGCAACACTGATTTTTGATGTGGAATTATTGAAGATCGATTAATACCAATTAACCTAAGCTGATTCATATTGAGCATAGAGTAGAATCTAAAAGTACATGGATGTACTTTTCAAAGCGCCTAGGACAGGCCAGCGGTTCTACGGCATGTTCAATGTGACCCGAGTTTTACTTGAATTAGTATAATTTATCACTCGCTCCTTAACCCAGAATCAACAAAGGCTCTGTTCTCTCATTCGAAATAACAGAGCCTTTTTGTTTGTGCTAAAAACTTTTCTTCTAAGCTAAAAGTTTGCCATCCACTAGTTCACCATCAACGACCATGATGCAGTCCATTCCTGCAGCTAATGCGGCCTGTCGCCCTATTTCAGTATCTTCAAACACTACGCAATCACTTGGCGCAAGTCCTAGCTTTTGCGCAGCTAATAAAAAGGTATCGGGATTCGGTTTATGGTTAACGACATCAGCTGCAGTAACAATAGCATCCAGCATCGGCAGAATACCATTGTGTTCCAGTAACAACATGGCATTGGTCTTATTGCTACCAGTACCAATCGCAAGTTTCTTTTCACCGTAACATTGCTTTAATATTTTGAACGTACAATCAATGATGTTGCCATCGTCGATCAAGGTTGCAAATAAACCAGTTTTTGTTTGTGCGACTTCTTGAGGATCAATCACAATATGATATCTTTCGTTCAGTTGCATCGCGACCTTTTGAGTGGGCATGCCTCCCATACTGTTTATCCATTCAGGTTCAAAAGGAAAATCAAATTGCTCGGCGGTTTGTTTCCATGCATGCAAGTGCGACGGCATAGTGTCAATTAAGGTTCCATCCATATCAAAGATTAAGCCTTTATAACTTGAAACATCGATGGCCATATGTGCCTCTCTTGTACTGATAAACTGACAAACTTCTAACTGAGTTTTCAGTTTTGTGTTTTAATCAAAACGGGCACAATCCCACTGCCCTCGTCCTTTTTATTATTTTCAGTTTGGACGTTCTAAATCAAAATGTGTTTTAAATACATTCGAATGTTTTTTATGGCTATAGCATAGCACTGAATATATTTACAATTCGATAACCAAAAGTCTTAACTTTGTGAGCTATTAGTCAGTTTATGTTAAAAATTTCAAACAACGTCGAAATAAATGCGGATGAAATCGAATTTTCGGCTATTCGAGCACAAGGCTCTGGCGGACAAAATGTCAATAAAGTCTCCTCAGCCATTCATTTGCGTTTTGATATCAACAAATCTTCTTTGCCTGAATTCTATAAACAACGTTTGTTAGAAAAGCGAGATTCACGCATAACATCAGATGGCGTGATTGTGATTAAGGCGCAGCAATTTCGTACCCAAGAGAAAAACAAAGAAGATGCTTTAGAACGTTTGAAACAGCTTATTTTGGAATCAACCAAGGTCAATAAGGTGCGTCGAGCGACCAAACCCACTAAGTCATCTCAGGTAAAACGAACAGATAAAAAAGTGCAGCGCGGAAAGGTCAAACAGCTGCGTGGCAAGATTTCGTATTAGTGAGTGTAACCGCTAAATACAACAAAGCCGAGACGTTGAATCTCGGCTTTTGAATATTAAAAATGGCAAACCTGCCTAGTCTAAACTTGCCCTACCTTAGAACTCTGCCTATCTTAGACCATGCAAGAATTCAGCACGCGTTGCTGGATTGGTTTTGAAGATTCCACCTAATGCTGTTGTCGTAGTTGCACTGGTTGCATCCATCACGCCGCGAGATTTCACACAGTAGTGCGTTGCATCAATAGTAATCGCCACATCATCGGTTTCTAACAAGGCTTGCAATGCTACGAGAATTTGCTGTGTCATACGCTCTTGAACTTGTGGACGTTGTGCAAAGAAACGCACGATGCGGTTAATTTTCGACAAACCAATGATTTTTTTGCGAGGAATATACGCAACCGCGGCCTTTCCATCAATAGTCACAAAATGATGTTCACAGGTGCTGGTAACCGTAATATCACGAACACTCACCATTTCACTGCAAGACATCTTATTTTCAATCACAGTGATTTTAGGGAAGTTGCGGTAATCGAGGCCAGAAAAAATCTCATTCACATACATTTTGGCAATGCGATGCGGGGTTTCTTCTAAACTGTCGTCCGTTAAATCCAACTCTAACAAGTTTAAGATCTCACGCATGTGATGTTCGATTTTGTTTTGCTTGTCTTGTTTAGATAGTGATGGGCTCGAATGCATTGGTGTTTCAATACCACGTTCCATTAATGCGGCTTGAACTAATTTTGCAGCGTCACTCAAATCTGATGTATTAGATAGGTTTTGAGTGTCGGCAAGTAGATTTACATTCGTCATTCGATTTCTCCGGTTTCAAGACGTTGACTTGGCGCATGTGCTATCACACAAAAATCCTGCTTGAGAAGCTGTGCGCTAAGGGATGACAAGGATACTCGTTCTGTTTTAAAAAAACATCCCTAAATTCTCTGTGTGTTTTTAGTTTCTTGTCTTGTTTTAGTTGATGTTGTTCAAAATTCAAACGGCTAAAAGATAATTATTAGGTTGGATTGGATTTCTTGTCGATTGAGCGTTTCATCTATACGCTATTTTAGTAATAATAACCGCCAGAACTTATACCCAAGTGACTCTTCATCACTTCTTTTTCATAACAGTTAGGAAAGACTTATGGGCTGCTGCGACAAACCAGGTTTAATGCCAATTGATACCGCGATTGGCAATATGTTGGAATCCATCTCTCCAATTTCTCACACGACATCACAACCTCTGGAAACGTCTATCGGTTATGTTTTAAGTGAAGATATTCGCTCACCGATCCATGTGCCCCCTTTCGACAACTCTGCAATGGACGGTTATGCGGTTCGTATTGCTGATTTAGAAACAACAACACAGCTTCCTATTGCGGGTAAATCTTTTGCAGGTCAACCTTTTGAAGGCGAATGGCCACAAGGTACTTGTGTTCGCATTATGACTGGCGCACAAATTCCTGCTGGATGTGATGCAGTGATCATGCAAGAACAAGTAACAGCCGACGAAAACACCGCCGATTTCGTTCAAGCCTTGCCGCTAAAATCTGGTCAAAATATTCGCCCTACTGGTGATGACATTGCACAAGACGCTTTAGTCCTACCAAAAGGCCATCGCTTAACGGCGCGTGATATTCCTATGATTGCCACTTTAGGCATTCCAGCAGTTAACGTATTCAATAAACCGAAAGTGGCATTTTTCTCAACTGGTGATGAATTAAAACCTCTAGGCACAGAACTTAAAACTGGGGAAATTTACGACAGCAACAGTTATGGCATTAAAGTGATGCTAGAAAAATTCGGTTGTGAAGCGATTGATTTAGGCGTGATCCCTGATGATAAAGCGCTACTCAAACAAGCTTTTGAAAATGCGCAACAACAAGCGGATGTGGTGATCACATCTGGCGGAGTAAGTGTTGGTGAAGCGGATTACACAAAAGAAATTTTAGAAGAATTAGGTGAAATCGGTTTTTGGAAAATTGCCATGAAACCGGGTAAACCTTTTGCTTATGGCCGTTTACTTCCAACTGAAGATCGCAGTGAAGCCATTTTCTGTGGCCTACCGGGCAACCCTGTTTCAGCCATGTTGACCTTCTACATTCTAGTTCAACCTTTGTTGGCGAAGTTAGCGGGACACAGTGAATGGCAAGCACAACCCAATATTCCGGCGATTGCTCAAAGTACCTTTAAAAAGGCTCCGGGAAGAACTGATTATCAACGTGGTATTTACAGCATTAATGTTCAAGGTCAGTTTGAAGTAACTACCACTGGCAACCAAAGCTCTGGTGCATTCCGTTCAATGAGTATCGCAAACTGTTTTGTGGTATTAGAACAAGATCGTGGTCGTGTTGAAGCGGGCGAAACAGTTCAGATTCAAATGTTCAGTCCGAATTTTTACTGATTTCCACTTATAAACGAAAGGCAGGAATCATAACGGTTCCTGCCTTTTTCTTAGATGTTATTTTAAGTTTTTTTATTTATCTGTTTTCACTAATTTTTTACTGTTTTTCTCTTTCACAATCGAAGCAATCACTGCCACGCTCATTGTGACCAACAATACGCCTAGCGAAACCATAGTTGGAATAGCAAATGGCGTTCCAATTAGCAGCATCTTAATACCGATGAAAATCATGATAAACGCCAGTGCTGGACGAAGATAAACAAACTTATCAATCATGCCTTCCAGTACGAAATACAAAGAACGCAAACCAAGCAATGCAAACACGTTCGCAGTTAAGACTAAGAATGGTTCTTGTGTCACGGCGAAGATGGCTGGAATTGAATCCAGAGCAAACATTACGTCTGTCATCGCAATCACTGCTACCACAACCACCAGCGGGGTTACCATAAAGCCAATGTTGTCACGAGTGAACAGTTTTGTGCCTTGGTAGCCGTCCGATACACGGAACAACTTGCGAACCATACGCTCTGGAAATGAAGCGCCCGATTCTTCATGTTCTTCTTCTGGTTTAGTTAAGGTGTAACCTGTCCAAATCAAGAAGAAAGCGAACAAATACAAAATCCAGTGGAAGCTTTCCAGAAGTTCAGTACCGATCATGATCATGATGCCACGCAAGATCAAAGCCCCGATCACCCCCCACAATAGAACACGAGGTCGCAATTCATGAGGTACAGCAAAGCGGCTGAAGATCAAAGCAAACACAAACAAGTTATCGACGCTGAGTGATTTCTCAAGCAGATAACCCGTTAAGAACGCAGTAGCAGCTTCATGCGGCGTGTAGTGACTGGTTGGCTCAAAGAAACCCCAGAAATCATAAAGTGAAACAAAGAAAGCGATCGCCAACGCAACCCAGAACAGGCTCCATATCGCGGCTTTTTTGATGGTAATGTTCCCGTTTCGTGTTTGCCATATATCCAATAGCAACATGAACAGAGTGAGTAGACCAAAATAGGCATAAGTTGAGATGTGCATTTCTAATCCTTAATTGCGGATAGAAATGAATTGAAGTTCAAGACCATCCGCATAATACAATAAAACTCAGGCAAAAAAGCCTGCGTCTCAGTTATGCGTTGGTCTCGTCAGAGTATGAATTAACAGGTTATTTAATATTGTTAAATCATGCCTTTACTTACCGGAAATAGATCTATCATCAGATGTTCATTTGAACGAATTTGATGGCCTATTTCGAGATGACGACAAGTAAATTTTCACTGACTACTCCCCAAACGAAATCAGTTTAACCCTGTATTAATCTAACGCAAAGTGAATTTTTACGGTAGATTGACATTGGTCACTAAGATGTTAATTTTTAATCACATTTTGTTTACTTAGTTGTCGTTTATAAGGATGAGTTTGTAGGAATTCTATAAAACAGTCCGCCATAGAAAAAGACGTTACCTTGCCGTATTTGTGCATATTCAAAATGGCGTCGTAGCCCTCTTTCCCTTTCATGGTATAAGCGGAAGACGTGCCTTGATACCACTTTTCAGGCTCGATTTCTTGCCACTGATTTAAGCAATCTAATATCTTCAAACCTTGAATACGTTCGCCTAAGGGTTGTTCAGCTATATAGTCAAAATCCAAATTATAAACATAGGGATAACTGCCAGATCCTGTTCCCTCTACGCCATTATTGAGTGCATTGTTGATCGCTCCTTCCAAAATGCTGGCGATGTGCTTACCCTGAATTTCATATACACCAATCGGAACCATAAATGGCAGAAGTTTTCCTGCAATATCAGCAATAGTGATATCACCAGGATTCAGTGAACAACGAACGCCACCAGCATTATGAATAGCAAAATCGACATCATAACCTTGCTTTCTCATCATGTGAGTAAAAGACTCTGCCACCATAGGTGCAATCTCACTTGGGCCATGTTGATCAGGAATACGAATATGACGCAAGGGCGAAAGTAAATGCGCAATCACGGTTTGCTGCAATTTGCGAACTCGTGGAATGTATTTATCCAGCATAATGGCGTGAACATCGGGATCTTTTTTACAAATCACCACCTGTTCGTGGTTGCGTAAAAACTCACTCGCTTTAGCATGAAAATCATCTTGATATGCTTCAGTTAAAGTCGCATCCAAACACAAGCGACGACCAAGCAACAATTCATTTTTACCGTTAAATTCGGTCACTTTTCCCGTTTCATCGAAAGTAATATGAGCGTGCCCCATCGACAAAGCATGATATCCCGCTTGCACTACATAAGTGCCCTTCACAAATTGGCCATAATCATCATCTTTACCCAAGCCAACACTTGAGAAGTCACCCTGTAACCTGTGGGAATGCCCGCCGACAATGACACCAATACCATCCACCTGTTCAGCTAATGCAAGATCGGCCTCATAACCTAAATGGCTAAGTAAAATAATATTGCGAATACCATACTCATGAATCGCGGCCACGGTTTGTTTTGCAACTAACAAAGAATCAATAAATGGCGTGTCTTGGTCAGGGTTGGAAATATCGCTCATCTTGTCCAAGGCCAGACTAAAAATCGCCACAGGCACACCCTGCACTTGTTTGGTGATCCAACCTGCATGATGAGCTTGATAAGGGATTAATCGTTCTGAATCGCTGACTCGTAACGGTTTACTTTGAGATTCATTCGATACATCCCAATTTCCCGCTAATAAAGGAAATTCTATGCGTGTCAAAAACTCCGCTACAGGCTCATTACCCATATCCAGTTCGTGATTGCCTAACGCCATTGCATCCAATTGCAGGGCATTGAGCATGTCGGCATTGGCTTTGCCTTTAAACAGAGAAAAATACAAAGTTCCTTGGAAACAGTCCCCTGCATGCAAAAATAGAAATCCGTTATCTTCGTTTTCTGCTTGTTGTCTTAACTGCTTAACGCGTGCGGCAATCCGAGCAAATCCACCTGCACTAACGTAAGGTGATAAATTCTGATTATCGATACAAATCTGAAGTTGTAATGAACTTGGTTCAAAATAAGAATGCGTGTCGTTGATGTGCGCTAAAGTTAAACTGATCGCACGGGAATTGAGTTTGGTCATTCTACCTCTGGTGTTGCTTTCCATTTCTTTGGTTCGTCATGCTTTTTACTCAAGATGGCTTTGATAACTTTTTACGTAAGATAGCTTTGCTTCAGCCTAATCTTGCTGACGATGATATTCATACATAACATTAGAACATGCTCATACTACTGCCAGCGTTATGACAAAACTATGACTTTTGAATTTTATTTTTTAAATCAATAGATTCTGAAGCCATATAAATTAAGGTGTTTACCAAGAAGTGTGATTGATACACTCGTTTAATCCGCCCTATTCTTATAACCTAAGCCTATATGTAAACAAATGTATCTTTAAGCCGCTCAGCAAGGAAAAGTTCAGAGCAAAAAGCACACCAATAAGAACGAGAGCAGGGAGAAAAGCATGTTATTAGATCGCATTGAAATACTTGGCTTTAGAGGCATCAAACGCTTATCTCTAAATTTAGATGAAATCACCACTTTGCTTGGGGAAAACACTTGGGGTAAATCTTCTCTATTAGATGCGTTATGCATAGCTTTACCCACTTCTGGCGAACTTTACCAATTCAAAATTGAAGACTTCCACGTTAACTACGCTTTATCTCAACCACAAACTCAACAAATTCAAATTATCACCCGTTGGACAACCTCTACGCCAAATGAATATAAAAACCGTCGTTACCGTAAATTAAAGCCGGTTTGGCAAGATGTCGTCAACGAAGATGGTTCTTCATCTAAATCTTGCATCTACTCTTTAAGTGCGACAAGGGTTGAGCATAAGATCGAAACCCATTATCAATTTTTAGATTTAGAAGGCATTCCACTTCAACTCAATGACAGCCATAAACTGGCGTTAGAGCTTTCACGTATTCACCCTGTCATTCGTCTGCGAGATTCGCGCCGTTTACCGCTGCTTGATCAAATCGAACTGAACGTCACCGAAAAATTCAACGATGTCACAGAAAAGCGCATCAATAATACTTACCGACGTTTGCTGGCAATGCCCGGCCATGTAAATAAAGCAGAGCTGAAAAGCACCATTAATGCGATGCAGCATTTGATAGAGCATTACTTTTCATTTGAAAAACAACGTCCAGAACAGCCAAGGTTGGAGCGTGATAACTTATTCTCTGGCGATTTTTCCGCAGCAGAAGATCAAACCAATCTTATTACCCTGCTGAAAAAGAGTAAAAATCAACAAAGTAAACTGCTGTTAATGGGATTATTGAATGCCTTTATTCAAGCAAAAGGCAATTCAGCCATCAGCAATATTGCCCGTCCAATCATGATCTTAGAAGATCCAGAAAGTCGTTTGCATCCGACTAACCTTTTAAAATCTTGGGAACTGTTGCAGCTAATCCCAATGCAGAAAATTCTGACCACCAATAATGGGATTTTGCTCAGTGCCGTACCTTTAGCGTCGATTCGACGTTTAGTGCGTCAATCGGATGTCACTCAATGTTATTCGATTCGTGAGCATCAACTTAATCGTGACGATCTGCGTCGTATTAGCTTCCATATTCGCTTCCATCGTCCGAATGCCCTATTTGCACGTTGTTGGTTATTAGTTGAAGGTGAAACCGAAGTTTGGCTATTTAACGAATTAGCGAAAATCAGCGGTTATAACTTGGCTTCCGAAGGCATTCAGATTATCGAGTTTGCTCAGTCTGGCTTGAAGTCCTTAATCAAACTGGCTAAAGCTTTGCATATTGATTGGCATGTGGTGGTTGATGGCGATCAGGCTGGTAAGAAATACGCTTTCACGGTTAGAAATCAACTTGGGCAAGATTTAGAATCTCACCGTTTAACCGAGTTGCCAGAACGAGATATTGAAAACTTCCTATATAAAAACGGCTTTGAGGAATACTTCCGCAGCAAAGTGAATATTCCGAGTGATCACCCTGTTCCCGGTAAAAAGATCGTTCAAAAGGCGGTTAAGAATCACGCCAAGCCTGATTTAGCCTTAGGTATTGTCGAATATTGTGAAGAAAACGGTACGGAGAAGATCCCATTACTGATCCGCCGAATTCTGAAACGAATTTTGACCATGGCCAACGGTAATAACTAATTGGCGAACTGCAATAATTGATATAAAGCTGGCTATCACGAAAAAGCTTTAATCAACCACTTGGGTATGAATACAAAAAATGGAGTGCTAAAATGCGAGCAATTTCTCGTTTTTTAACGCTCCATTCTTTTTTAACGTTCAAACATAAGGTTCGACCCAATGTATAAACTGATTGCCATTGATATGGACGGCACGCTGTTAAACAGTGAAAAGCAAATCACCGAACAAAACAAACAAGCGATTACTCAAGCTAGAGCACAAGGCGTTCACGTTGTGCTGTGTTCTGGTCGCCCACTTGAAGGCATGCTATCTGCGTTAGATGCTTTAGGTATGAACACGGATGAAGATTATGTGATCAGCTACAACGGTTCATTAGTTCAGACTGTTGCTTCAGGCACTATGATCCGTCAGCAAATTCTTACCGGTAAAGATGCGAAAACCATTGATGAATGGTCAAAACGTTTGAATGTTGATGTTCATGCTTTCTCACTAAAAGAAGGCTTGATTAGCCCGAAAAACAATAAATACACGCAGCATGAATGCGACATCAACGATATTACTTTAACTGAAATGCCTTTTGAGCAGTTGGACGATGCAGATCCAATTTTAAAAGTCATGATGGTTGAAGATGAAGAAAAGCTGACTCCTGCTTTTAATGCTCTACCTGAAGAACTGTTCAAGCAATTTACCATTGTACGCAGCTCGCCTTTTTTCCTTGAATTCATGCACCCAACCAGTGACAAAGGTGCAGGCGTTGAAGCATTAGCAGAACATCTTGGAATTAATGCTTCAGAAGTGATTGCGCTTGGCGATGCAGGAAACGATCACCACATGCTGGAATACGCAGGTTTAGGTATCGCAATGGGTAATGCGACTGAAGATACAAAAGCACTAGCTGACTTTGTTACTGAAAGCAATGACAACAGCGGCGTTGCAGTTGCTATTGAAAAGTTTGTGCTGAATTAATCCGATCATTTCTATTCGATGATAAACAGAAGCGCATGATGAATTTTCTCATGCGTTTTTTTATGCCCGCAATTTGGTGGCTTTTAAAACAAAAACAGGAAAATTATAGGCATAGCTAGCGTTATACCATCAAATCCATTGAAACTTACCCTTTCATCAGTATGATGTGCCACACTATAAAAATAGTGCCACACTGAAAAATAATAAGATAAAGGGCGTGTAGATGAAAATTGTTGCAGTAACAGCCTGCCCGACAGGTATTGCGCACACTTACATGGCTGCGGAAGCGTTAGTGAAATCTGCAGCTCAAGCGAATGTATCTATTCAGGTTGAAACTCAAGGTGCAATGGGCATTGATAATAAATTGACCTATCGAGATATCAGTAGCGCACAAGTTGTGTTAATTGCATCGGATATTGATATTGAACAAGCTGACCGTTTCGAGCAAACAAACTTAATTCAAGTGACAATTGAAGAAGTGTTGACCAACCCAGATGCAGTAATTCAAAACTGTATCCAGCAAGCTAAATAATAGCGGCTAGTTGTATGCCAAGGACGGACTCAACATACTCACAGGAAACAACTCAAAAGGCCTCACTCTCGGCCTTATCTCAAACCGCATGTCTACCTAAGCCATACTGCCAACGTATTACCTTTTTCCTTGGTGCTGATGGGTTGCCCTCTTGGTTAATCAAATCTATTCATCAGCAAGTATTTCGATTTCAAGGCCAAGTAGAATTAGTAAAAGTTCAATCGCTACAAAGTGTCAATATCAAAGACTACTTAACGGCCATGACTCTGGCATTCAGCCCTTTTGAACTGTGCCAAATTGTCATTAATGGCAATACCGCAGACTTAGAAAGTGAAAGAGAATATGCCAAACAATTAAGGCTATTTTTGCATCAACATTGTTTTGTCATTGAACCATTGAGGATAAAAGCTGACTCAATCAACAAAACGGCTTCAGTTAATAGCTTGTTCCAGATGCAGGTTTGCAATATTGATGCGACTTTACAGCGTTTTATCAAGCTCTATCAATCCATCAGCAAGCAAGCATTAAAGCCAGATGATCCCCAAGATCTAGTTATTAAACAGTTTTGTTTACAGAAAATCGCCCATTTAGCTCAAAGCAAAGACGATGAAGTTATTGAACACAAGCTCAATAAGCGCGAAATCATTTCTTCTACCGGAATGAGAAATGGCGTAGCGGTCCCGCATATATTGTGTGATGAAATATCACAGCCAAAAGTGATTATTCTCACCAGTTCAGAGCCTGTCCATTGGGGTTCTAAATTCGGTGATGTCACGCATATCATTGCTATACTGCTACCAAAAACAGCTCCTTCAAACGCCTTTCTTGCAGTGCGTAATTTGGTGATGGCATTCGTGAACCCTGAAATGAATCAGTTTATTTGCCAACATCAAGATGAAAGCGAACTGTGCGCCATTATAACTAGCTTGATGAAATTAGATTCAATATAAGCACCACTTAAAAGGTTTGAATTAAGTGTTTTGATTTAACGTCTTAAACTCACTCGGTGTGCGACCGGTTTTATTTTTAAATACTCGGAAGAAGTAGTTCACATCATTGTATCCACAGCGTAAAGCCACTTCACTTAAACGAAATTGATAACGGGTCAGCATAAATTTCGCCCTTTCTAACCGCACCCAAGTAATGTAATCCGCAAGCCGCATGTGGCCTTGTTGGCGGAACAAACGAGAAAGATGGTTGGGGCTAATATTAAAACGGTTTGCGATACTGTCGCGGGTAATGTTGCGGTGGAAGTTTTCCTGAATATAAATGCAAATCCCTTGGTATAAATCTTCACTGCGACTTTGTGATGACGTATCTGGTGAAAGCAGCATGCCGTGGCAATATGTCATTAAAGCCATCAACAAATGTCCACCTGTTGGATGCAGATTCTTTTCTGTCGATAAGGTATTTAGAGCATTCAAAATATGATCAATAGCGTGCCCTGTTCGGGTTTGAATACTATGCTTTTGCACATCAAAAAACTTGGTTTCTCCTTTGCGCTTTTCCACCAAACTAAAACCAAGTTGTCTTTTACCAAACAATAAACTCAATACGCAGCAGTCGGTATCCCACTCTGGCTTGTTCCAACTATTGGGCGGAATATACAAGATGTCACCGGGCAGAACCTTCACTTGAGTCACACCAAAATCTGGATCTTCAATCTGATTCATGTATTCGCCAGTGATCACAAATTCCATACGAGGAAAGTTCACTTGATAGCTGAACGGTGGCGGCGTGGTGTGATCGTGCGCAAACCAGACTCGATTAAAATGCTCACGATCAGAGAGTATTCCTTCCAGCACGTTGACAAATACTTGGTTCATTGCTTTTGTTACTCCAACTAACGAGCTAGTTTAATTTATTGTGAATAATAGACTTTTCTGACGAAGATTCTATAACAAACCATTCTTACCCGATAATTTACTACTTAAAATCCCAGTGATCGTGATCACAAACAATTTCATAGGTTACAATAATCCAGTAAATGTCGCTAATGTGCACTATTTTTTACAGGTGAGATCGCCAACAATTCATGTCATTAAATAAACATATAAAAAATAGGTACTCTTATGATTACTCAGCTGATTAATGAAAATCTGATCTGTTTAAATCTTAAAGCAACCACAAAAGACGAAGTCTTTAATGAAATGGCTGCTATTTTGGATTCCCAAGGAAAGCTCAGCAACAAGGAGCAATTTTTAAAAGATATCTATGCTCGTGAAGAAATCGGTAACACGGGCTTTGAAGATGGCGTTGCTATCCCTCATGCAAAAAGTGCAGCAGTACGCGATCCTGCTGTAGCTATTGGTATTAGCCGCTCTGGCATCGAATATGGTGCAGAAGACGGTGAAGATTCTAAACTATTCTTTATGATTGCATCACCAGATGGTGGCGCGGATCATCACATTGAAGTCCTTGCTGAACTTTCATCAAAACTTATCGAAGACGGCTTCATTGAAAAATTCTTCCAAGCGAAAACTCAAGAAGAAGCACTGCAACTGCTGTTAGCGAAAGAAGAAAAAACAACACCAACTGTTGATGCTGACAAAGGTTTAATCATTGGTGTTACAGGTTGCCCTGCTGGTATCGCGCACACCTATTTAGCGGCTGAATCTCTAGAAAAAGCAGCAAGAGAAATGGGTTACGAAATTAAAGTAGAAACCAACGGTTCTATCGGTGTGAAAAATGCGCCAACTCAAGAAGAAATTGACCGTGCAGTTGCAATTGTTGTGAGCTGCGATAAACAAGTTGATATGGCTCGCTTCAACGGCAAAAAATTGATTCAAACTAGCGTTAAAGCTCCTATCAGTAATGGTAAAGGTGTGATTCAACAAGCATTAGATGCTGCACCATTTAAAGCAGACGCAAGTTCAGCTTCAAAAGAAGAAAAATCTAGCTCAGGTCGTTCAGATTTATACCGTTACTTGATGAATGGTGTATCACACATGATCCCATTCGTGGTAACTGGTGGTTTGATGATCGCCCTTTCGCTTGCGATTGGTGGTGAGCCAACGCCTAACGGTATGCAAATTCCTGAAGGTAGCTTGTGGAACCATGTTCTGAATGTAGGTGTAGTTGCCTTTACCTTGATGATCCCAATTCTTGCAGGTTACATTGCGTTTGCGATTGGTGATCGTGCCGCTCTAGCGCCGGGCTTTATTGGTGGCTGGATTGCAAACAACGGTTCATTCTACGGCGCGGATGCCGGTACTGGCTTTATCGGTGCGATTATTGCCGGTCTGCTAGTTGGTTACTTTGTTCGCTTTATTGCACAACGTGAATACCACAAAATGGTCGCGCCGCTTGTGCCAATTATGATCGCCCCTATCTTGGGTACGGTATTCATTGCTTCTCTATTCATCTTTGTTATCGGTGCTCCAATCGCTGACCTAATGCAATGGTTGAACGCAGTTCTAACAGAAATGAGCACAGGTAACGTTGTTCTACTGGGTATTGTACTTGGTGGTATGGCTGGCTTTGATATGGGTGGTCCATTCAACAAAGTAGCCTTCCTATTCTCTGTAGGCATGATTGCAAGTGGTCAAACTCAATTCATGGGTGCAATGGCTGTAGCAATTCCAATCGCTCCACTAGGTATGGCTATCGCAACGGTTATTGGTCGTAAATTGGATATCTTCGAAGACAGTGAACTTGAAGCAGGTAAAGCAGCGGGCGCAATGGGCTTAGTAGGTATTTCTGAAGGTGCGATTCCATTTGCTGCGCAAGATCCACTATCTGTTATCCCAGCGAACGTAATTGGTTCAATGGTTGGTGCAGTAATGGCGTTCTCATTCGGCATTACTAACAGCGTTGCTCACGGTGGTCCTGTTGTGGCTCTACTTGGCGCAATGAACAAACCAGTTCTTGCTATCGCTTGTATGTTAACTGGTGCAGTAGTTACAGCAGTTGTTTGTGTGGCATTGAAAAAAATGCGCAAATCAAAAGTTGTTGCAGCAGCGGCTTAATAGCTTCAGTTAATAAATATCAATTTTAACTTATCTAATGCAGGCTATAATTGCCTGCATTATTTTTATCAAAATTTTACTCTTCGTATTTGAAGATGCAGCAAAGGATTCATTATGAACACGCTTCCTCCTTTTGTTCTTATGCAAAACGTTATTCAAGATTATGCATGGGGCAGCACTACCTCGGTTAATCAATTATTTGGCATTCCAAACCCAGACAACAAACCACAAGCTGAAATCTGGATGGGCGCGCATCCAAACGGTTGTTCTCAAATTACTTTAGACGGTGAAACAGTACGTTTAGATGAAGTGATCAACCAAGACAAAACAGTGATTTTAGGCGAGCGTACCGAGCAACGTTTTAATGAATTACCTTATTTGTTCAAAGTATTAGCGGCTGAAAAAGCGCTTTCAATTCAAGTTCACCCAAGCAAACAAGCGGCTGAAATGGGTTTTGAAAAAGAAAACCAAGCTGGAATCGACCTAAAAGCTGGCAACCGCAATTACAAAGATCCAAACCATAAGCCTGAATTAGTGTTCGCACTGACGCCTTATCAAGCAATGAATGGTTTCCGTGATTTTGCAGATATCATTCGCATGTTTGAAGCAGTTAACGCCCCTTCTCTGACAGCTTATGTTGAAGCGTTAAAAGCAAATCAAACAGCAGAAGGTTTAAGCCAATTTTTTGAAGCTATGCTTTCTCTAACTGGTGAAGCAAAAGATTCAGCTTTAGCGGCACTACACGCTCATGCTGAAGAGCACAAAGGCGATGAATTGGCTGATTTGTTGTTAGATTTAGAACAACAATATCCGGGTGATGTTGGCCTATTCGCACCACTTATGTTGCACACAGTTACACTTCAACCAGGTGAAGCTATGTTCCTTGATGCTTGTACGCCACACGCTTACATCAAAGGTACTGGTTTAGAAATCATGGCGAACTCTGATAACGTATTGCGTGCAGGTTTAACTCCAAAATACATGGATGTGCCAGAACTGATCGCAAATACCATTTGTCAACCTAAGCCACAAAATGAAATCTTGCTTGCGCCGCAGGTGGTTGGAAATGCACAGCACTACCCAATCCCTGTTGAAGATTTCAAATTCAGCGTTTACAACCAAGACGCAAACATTGAATGTCAAAGTGCAGAAATCATTTTTGCTATCGACCAAGACGTTACTTTGCTACATGCTGACGGCAGCGAGTTAACTCTTAACAAAGGTCAATCTGCATTTATCCCGTTCTCAGCTAAAGCTTATCAAGTAAAATCACAAGGCAAGTTTGCTCGCGCATATAACTAAGGTTACTTAAACCTTACAGCCCTATATATAAATATTGAACTAGGCTATCTTCTATATAGATAGCCTATTTTTTTGTATCTCAGTTACTTATTGATCTGGTATTACCTCTAGTGGTAAGCACACTCCAATGCTGGAACTCACTGCTAAAAGTGTTATCATGCCGCGCTTAATTATAGGAAGCCCTTATGTTTAAAAAAGTTTTTCTTACTACGACTATTTGTTTGGCTCTTTCTGCTTGCGGTGGCGGCGGCGGTGGCTCAAGTAGTTCAAACGATACTCCTGAACCAGAAATTCTAGCCTTTTCGAACCTAGATGCAGTAACTAGCGTTGCTCGTGCTGAAAATACAGCCGAAGCTGAACATTTAATCGGTTTCGATAAAACTGGTGCAGAATTTGAGATTTCAAATTACGGTGTTGATGCCTTCACTCCCACATCGGATGGTGGATTAGTTGTAAAAGTAACGGAAAACCATAAGGCTGAATACTTATACCCTGCAGCAGTCGCTCCGGTTGATGATGGTGAAAATTCACCAGAAGAAATTACTGCATCTGCG
Source organism: Vibrio sp. (assembly GCA_047975485.1). Classification (GTDB taxonomy): domain Bacteria; phylum Pseudomonadota; class Gammaproteobacteria; order Enterobacterales; family Vibrionaceae; genus Vibrio. The sequence continues at coordinate 105,774 of JBKEDP010000040.1, forward strand.
ATTGTAGAGGCTTTAACAGCTGATACAGAGGAAATACCGATCACTGAAACCATGCGTCGTCCAGTTTGGTATTACGTGACCCCTACTGGTGACTACTACCTCATCACTAAAAAATCAGATCTACCAAACTTCATGGGTGAAAACTCAGAAGGTAAATTAGTTTTCTCTGATGGTTTAGTATTTGATACTAAAGAGCATCTTCCTACTTATTTCTATAACAATATTGAGCTTGATGCGGCTTCGATTAAAAATGCAGTTGAGCAAATTCCATCATATGATCCGAATCAAACAACTCCGGAAAAAATAAATTTCATTGCAGATATCTTATCTAAGCTGAGTGAGAACACCATTGAGAGAGTCAAAGATATTTCCTACATGAAGGGTGATAGCTTTATTTCTACAAGTAAAAGTGCTGGTACCGTTTTAATTGATTCAACAGAAGCCGCTTCAGGTTCACTAGATGATTCTATTTGTGATAGTTTAGATTTAGCTAAAAAAACAATATGTAAAAATGCTGTGGTTCCAGCAATTAACAAACTTCCAGGGTTAATTGGTTTTAACCATAAGACCAAAAACTTAACGGGTGTGACGCAGGCATTACCAATTCCTGAATCTGATTTTACCTTGTTGAATACTGGCCTACTTGACTACAGCAAACCTGATACAAACCAACCAGAAACTTCAATTGTTTGGGACTGGGATGGTGAAACTGCTTTAACTTCATTACATGCATTCGTGTTGAGCTCTGAATTTGATGGTCAAACCTGTCAATATGGTATGGAATGTTTGTTTACAGCGAAAAAAGTTGAGAAATCCAGTGGTGGTATTAGACCTACGACAGAAGCAAGCTTAGATATCACACCAACTATTGAACTGTCTGAAGGCTTTGAAATTGATAGCGAACCTAGTCAAATCAAAGGTGGTCAGCAAGATTACTTATGGGCAAATGATGATTACATCGTGATTAAAGAAGCATCACAAATTTCAATCATCAAACAAGCTGATAAGTCTGTAAAGCCAATTTTAGTTGGAACTCAAATCGACACAGTGAACTTAACCAGTGATAATTTGTTATACATCACGGCAACAGATTCTGCTGGTGCAAAAGCCATGATTTACAATCTAGCAACTGGTGAGCAAACCCCGATTTTTGCTACTGAAAAATTAGCGGCATTGAAAGGTCTTATTCCTCAGACGGCTTCTGCTGAGTAATTGATAATATCCCTGAAATGAATCACTAGCGCTACCTTTTTAGGTGGCGCTTTTTTTCATCTATTATTTCAAATTTTGACGGGTATCACATAAGCTTTAAATCGACTATAATGCCGCCAGAATTTATAGCCCTTGCTATTTTTAACCCTGCTAGAGGAATGCCGCTATTTTAGTTTCATCTAACATCACCATGCAATTTGGTGCAAAACCCCTATTCGAAAACATTTCTGTAAAATTTGGCGACGGTAACCGTTACGGCCTGATCGGTGCGAACGGTTGTGGTAAATCAACGTTTATGAAAATCCTAAGCGGTGAATTAGAGCCAAGTGCAGGTAATGTCAGTGTTGACCCTAATGAACGTGTTGCAAAACTGAATCAGGATCAATTCGCTTATGAAGAATTTACAGTTATCGATACTGTAATCATGGGCCATAAAGAATTGTGGGACATCAAAGTTGAACGTGACCGCATTTATTCTCTAGCAGAAATGAGCGAAGAAGACGGCATGAAAGTGGCGGATCTTGAAACTCAATTCGCGGAAATGGATGGTTATACAGCGGAATCTCGCGCTGGTGATTTATTGCTTTCAGTAGGTATTCCAACAGAACAGCATTGGGGCCCGATGAGCGAAATCGCACCGGGTTGGAAACTGCGTGTGCTTTTGGCACAGGTACTATTTGCTGATCCAAACATCATGCTACTTGATGAACCAACCAACAACTTGGATATGGACACCATCCGCTGGTTAGAAGAAACTCTAAACCAACGTAACTGCACCATGATCATCATCTCGCACGACCGTCACTTCCTAAACGAAGTTTGTACGCACATGGCTGATATCGATTACGGTGAGTTGCGCGTATATCCGGGTAACTACGATGATTACATGTTTGCTTCAACGCAAGCTCGTGAACGTCTATTAGCCGACAACGCGAAGAAGAAAGCGCAAATTGCTGAACTGCAAACCTTCGTTTCTCGCTTCTCAGCTAACGCATCTAAAGCAAAACAAGCGACTTCTCGTGCTAAACAAATTGATAAGATTCAATTAGAAGAAGTGAAAGCATCAAGCCGTCAAAACCCATTCATTCGTTTTGAGCAATCTAAAGAATTGTTCCGTAACGCATTAGAGTTAGAAGATCTATCTCAAGGTTTTGAAACCACCCTATTTGATAAATTCAATGCGATTTTCGAAGTTGGCGAACGTGTTGCTATCATTGGTGAAAACGGCGTGGGTAAAACCACCTTGCTGAACACACTTGCTGGTGTACTTGAGCCAAAAACGGGATCATACAAGTGGTCTGAAAACTCGAACATCGGTTATTATGCTCAAGACCATGCTCACGAGTTTGCAGAAGACTTAAATGTATTTGATTGGATGGCACAATGGCGTCAAGAAGGCGACGACGAGCAAGTGGTTCGCAGCTTCTTAGGTCGTATGTTGTTCGGTCAAGACGATATCAAAAAGCGTGTTCAAGTACTTTCAGGTGGTGAACAAGGCCGTATGTTGCTTGGCAAATTAATGATGCACAAACCAAACATGTTGTTGATGGATGAACCAACCAACCACATGGATATGGAATCGATTGAATCATTAAACTTGGCGCTTGAAAACTACAAAGGCACCCTATTCTTTGTATCGCACGACCGTCAATTTGTATCGTCACTTGCAACTCGTATTTTAGAAATCCGTGATGGTGAGATCCACGATTTCCGTGGTACTTACGACGAATTCTTAAAAGCTCGCGCAACTGCTTAATTGCTATTTGTTTAAGTGTTAGCTGTTTAATTGTTCGCACTTTGCTGATATCAATCGTACTTATTCAATAATGAGTGCGATTGATACAGCTCAAACTGCTAAAAATCCAAAGGAAATTGCTATGAAGTTAAATGCTCTAATCCCAATGATTTTACTTGCCGCTTCTTCTAGTGTTTATGCAGGTATTATTAACCCTGACTGTAACGTATCTAAAGTTGCGACAAACGCAGCATTAAAAAATACCGTTGGTGTAAGTGGTCGTTGTGATGCTGAAGAAACAGCTGAACAAGCCAAAGATCGCGTTGAAGATCGTGTTGATGATGCAAAAGATAATGTATCTGATCGTGTCGACAATGCGAAAGATAACGTAAGCGATCGAGTTGATAACCAACGTGACAAAGTTTCAAATGCTCGTGATGACATTTCAAACGCAAAAGACAATGTTGCAGATGCAAAACGTAACGTAAAAGATCGTGCTCGTGATGCAAAAGATACTGCGCGTCGAGTAAAAGATGAGCCTGTAGAATCAGCATTGCGTCATAGATTGAATAACAACTAATTCTATAAAAGAAAGCAATTAAATCAATTGGTTAAATAAGAAAGCTAGATATACAAAAAAGTCACCACAATGGGTGACTTTTTTATTTTCAGCGATTCAACTCGGGGAAAATTGAACCGCTAATTCTTATGCCCTTCTTCCAATAATTCAGAAGAAGGAACAGGAATCATTACTTCATCAAAGCAACAGATTCTTGAGCAATTACGAATTCTTCGTTGGTTGGGATTACCATTGCCACTGGAGAATCTTCAGTAGTGATAATACCTTCTTCACCGAAACGAGCATCTGCATCAGCTTGTTCGTTTTCTTTGTAACCGAAGATTTTCAAGTAACGTAGAATTTCACGACGGATTGGTAATGCATTTTCACCGATACCACCAGTGAAGATGATGCCGTCTAGGTTATCTAGTGCCACCATGTAAGAACCAATGTATTTAGCAACACGGTATGTGAACACTTCAAATGCTAATTTCGCACCTTCATGCCCTTCTTCCATTGCTTCCAAAATGCCGCGAGCATCGCTAGTTAAGCCAGAAACACCTAAGAAACCAGATTTTTTGTTTAGGGTTTCGAATACTTTTTCTTGAGTCCAACCTTTGTTCATCAAGAATTCGATGATGCCTGGATCAAGGTCACCACAACGAGTACCCATCATTAGACCAGCAAGTGGTGTGAAGCCCATGCTTGTATCAACACTCTTACCGTTTTTGATTGCACAAACTGAAGCACCGTTACCAAGGTGAACAGAGATGAAGCTACACTCATCAACTGGTTTGTTGATCATTTTCGCTGCTTCACGGCTTACGAAGTAGTGACTTGTACCGTGGAAACCGTAACGACGAATTGCGAATTCATCATATAAAGTTTTGTCGATTGCGCCAGTGAATGCTTTAGCTGGCATAGTTTGGTGGAATGCAGTATCGAAAACAGCGAATTGAGGTAGAGATGGGAAAGCTTTAAGAGCGGCTTTGATGCCAATAACGTTTGCAGGAGCGTGAAGTGGAGCTAATTCTTTAACTGATTCAATATCTTTTAGCACTTGCTCGTTAATCTGAACCGTTTTAGTGAATTTCTCGCCACCGTGAACGATGCGGTGGCCAATTGCGATAACGTCATTTGTTAGGCCATATTCACCAACGATATCAACCAGTTTACTAATGGCGATTTGGTGATGATTTTCTTCGCCGACAATGCTGGTTTGGTGTTTTTCGCCTTGGTATTTCCAACTCATTCTTGAATCTTCAAGTCCAAAACACTCACCTAATCCTGTGAGAACGGCATCGCCAGTTTTAGAATTGATAACAGCAAATTTCAATGACGAGCTGCCGGAGTTGATCACTAATACATATTGATTTGACATGAGATTCTCTTTCTTCGTTCTATGATGTTCAACACTATAGTATTGATTTATTGGATTTGCATTAGATTATTCAATATTTTTTGAATCTTTCAACTTTATTTTATTCATTTCAGAATAATGTCTATGCTGGCTTGATCTAAAACAAATTAGGAATTCTTTTTACCATAAAAATAAACCAGTGTTTTAAAAAATTTGTGCAGATGCTAATTGACCTGTGATGTAAAGCACATTTAGAAAATATAAAAAACTCCAAACGTAAAAAAGCCGAGACACATTGCTGTATCTCGGCTTTAAATTTTATTTATTCAATTAAGAATTATGCGTCACGGTTTGGACGAGCGCTTGAGCGGCCTTTTGAGCTACGGTTGCGATCGAAACGACGTTCACCATTGCCACCTTCACGGTTGCCGCCTTCACGACGACCACGGTGACCTTCACCACGTCCGCCACGGAAGCCACCTTCGCGGTTTCCATCACGACGACCGCCATCACGGTTACCGTCACGACGACCACGAGACTCACGGAAGTCATCAAAATCACAAACTACAGCGCCAACTTCTTTCTGACGAATGCGTAGTTTCTTCAACTTGCCTGCAACTTCAGAAGACATTGCTTTTGGAAGCTGAACAAATGTGTGACCTTGAGCTAGCTTGATTGCACCGATTGAGTGTTTAGTTAGACCAAGTTCGTTAGCTAGTGCGCCTACGATGTCTTTAACTTGAACGCCAGTGTCGCGGCCAACTTGTAATTGGTAAGTATCCCAATCTTGCTTGTTGCCGCCGAATGAACGACCGCCATCTCGGCCACCGTCACGCTCACGACGCTCACGACGACGTTTGTTGTCACGCTCAATCGCTTCGATCATTGGATCTGCACCAGTGTAGAACAATGGGCGCTTACCTTGTTGACGTTTAAGAAGAATTGCAGCAAGAGTTGTTGCATCTACTTCTAAAGACGTTTGTAGTTTTTCAATCAACTCAACAAAGTTTTCTAGTGAAGCATTTTCTTTTTCAGCTTCAAGCTCTGCACTTAGTTTAACTAGGCGAGATTCTGCTACTTTGTCACGTTGTGGAAGTTGGATTTCTTCCATTGAAGACTTAGTTACACGCTCGATAGTGCGAAGCATACGCATTTGGTTAGTGCGAACTAATAGGATCGCTTTACCTTGACGTCCAGCACGACCGGTACGGCCAATACGGTGGATGTAAGATTCAACATCAAATGGAATGTCGTAGTTGAATACGTGAGTAATACGAGGCACATCAAGACCACGCGCTACAACGTCTGTTGCAACAAGAATGTCGATTACGCCACGTTTGATGTTATCAACAGTGCGTTCACGTTGTGCTTGAGGGATGTCACCGTGTAGAGCAGCTGATTTGAAGCCACGAGCAGATAACCAATCAGATAGACGCTCAGTATCTTGACGAGTACGAACGAATACGATTGAAGCGTCAGTGTCTTCAGTTTCAAGTAGACGAGTCATTGCTTCGTCTTTCTCTACGCCTTTAACAACCCAGAAATTTTGCTCAACTTTAGCAACGGTACGGTTTTCACCAGCAACGTCAACACGAGCAGGTTCACGCAAGAAGCGGTCAACAATCGTTTTAACCATTGGAGGCATAGTTGCAGAGAACAATACACGTTGAGCTGAATCTGGAGCTTGTTCCATGATCCAAGTAACGTCGTCAACGAAGCCCATTTTTAGCATTTCATCTGCTTCATCAAGAACGAAAGTTTTTACTTCATCAAGATGTAGAGAGCGACGGTTGATTAAGTCTTTAACACGACCAGGAGTACCAACAACAATGTGAGAGCCTTTTTTCAAAGCACGCATTTGATCTACGATAGATGCACCACCGTAGATTTCAATAACGTTCATGCCTTTGATGTTTTGGCCTAGTGTTTTGATTTCAGCCGCAACTTGAATAGCCAACTCACGAGTTGGAGCCATTACGATTGCTTGTGGCTTGTATTGTTTTAGGTCGATTTTGTTTAGAATTGGTAAAGAAAACGCAGCTGTTTTACCAGTACCGGTTTGTGCTTTACCTAGCGCATCTTTGCCTTCCAATAGGAAAGGAATAGACGCAGCCTGAATTGGAGTTGGGTTTACAAAGCCCATTGAATTCAGAGCAGATAAAAGGTTCTCGTTTAGATCAAGATCGACGAATTTTGTTTGAGTTTCTTGCATGGGTTCCTACTTTATTTAAGGAAAATTCGGTCCCATTAAGCTCAACTACCTCTAATACCTACCCTAACATCTTGTTCCATTTGAATCATGGACTAGGTAGAAAACGCCTTAAGCTGTTGCGGGACATCATTAAGGGAGGCGCATTCTGCCTGATACGCACAAAAAAAGCTAGAAAAAATTGAATTTCATCGCATTTTTGTTCTTTTCTTGCCAAATTTTTAAAATTTCTTGCATTCAGCTTTTATTTTTCAAGCCTTGCGCCCATTCAAATTTCAAATTTAATCTTCACGCCAATTCATCTATTAATAATTATGAACCGTAATAAAGTGGCAAAAATGGCATGCAATGATTATAGTGTGCGCATTCCAATTTATCCAAAATCTCAATTAAGACGTAACTCTCTATGTTTTCAGACAAAACAGATTTGGAATCAATATCAATTTCTGTTTTTTCAATTAGTTACAACGAAAAACCCACTAAAAAGCAGCTTTAATATACCCCTATACAGCACCAATAAGATCAACAACTTACATA
>JBKEDP010000024.1:0-18938 GCA_047975485.1 Vibrio sp.
ACTCGCGTGAGTAATTTGAGCCAGAGAGTATAGCGAACCATTCTCTGAACTTCTAGTCTCGAAATGAATTTTTCGAGTAACGAATTTTATTAAACTAAAAACTCGCAAAATAGTGGCTGGGATACCTGGATTCGAACCAGGGAATGCCGGAATCAAAAGCCGGTGCCTTACCGCTTGGCGATATCCCAACTAAATCATGGTGCGGTCGGAGAGACTTGAACTCTCACACCTTGCGGCGCCAGAACCTAAATCTGGTGCGTCTAACAATTCCGCCACGACCGAAAAACCGTGCTAGGAAATGAATCCTAGTAACTCGATAGTGAGACAACCGATTGGTGAGGTTGTTTCCGAGTTAATTAACCTCGATAAAACGACATTCATTTAAATATGGTGGCTACGACGGGATTCGAACCTGTGACCCCATCATTATGAGTGATGTGCTCTAACCAACTGAGCTACGTAGCCAAATTTGCTTTTTCAAGCTTCTCTTTCGAGAAGTTCCTCACTCGCTGTGCGTTTGCCTGTGCGGTGGGAACGGAGCGCATTATGCGTATATGGAGTGATACCGTCAACAGTTTTTTTTAATAAATTTGTTTTATTGGATTGTTCGATTTTTTTTTAAACAAAAAGACTTGTTTATGTACAATTTCTTGCGTTTTTTAGCGGTGTGTCACTGAAAAGAATAGTTTACCTCATCAATTTTCTTGGTGTAGAAAAACAAAAAAGTCAGCGCAAAGGCTGACTTTTTTCATTTTTGACGTCTAATTTATTAAACGTTAAAGCGGAAATGCACTACATCGCCATCTTTTACGATGTAATCTTTACCTTCTAAGCGCCATTTACCAGCTTCTTTTGCACCGCTTTCACCTTTAAATTGGATGAAATCGTCGTAACCTACAACTTCAGCACGGATAAAACCTTTCTCAAAGTCGGTGTGGATCTTACCAGCTGCTTGTGGAGCGGTAGCGCCAACAGGGATTGTCCATGCACGAACTTCTTTTACACCAGCGGTAAAGTAAGTTTGTAGGTTAAGCAATTCGTAACCAGAACGGATAACACGGTTCAAGCCTGGTTCTTCGATACCAAGATCGGCAAGGAATTCGTCACGGTCTTCTTCGTCTAGTTCTGACATTTCAGATTCGATAGCCGCACAAACTGGAACAACAACTGCGTTCTCACCTTTTGCGTATTCACGAACTTGGTCTAGATATTCGTTATCTTCAAAACCATCTTCATTTACGTTAGCAATGTACATAGTTGGTTTTAGTGTTAGGAAGTTTAAGTAGCCGATAGCTGCTAATTCTTCTTTTGCTAATTCAACAGAACGAGCCATGCCGCCTTCAGTGAATACTGGAAGTAGTTTTTCTAGTACAGTGATTTCGAATTTTGCATCTTTATCACCGCCTTTCGCTTTTTTAGCTTGGCGTTGAATTGCACGTTCACAAGAATCTAGGTCAGCAAGTGCTAATTCTAGGTTGATGATTTCGATATCTTCGATTGGAGAAATACGGCCAGCAACGTGAACGATGTTTTCGTTTTCAAAGCAACGAACAACATGACCAATTGCGTCAGTTTCACGGATGTTAGCAAGGAATTTGTTACCTAGACCTTCACCTTTAGATGCACCCGCAACCAAACCTGCGATATCTACAAATTCCATTGTAGTTGGCAAGATGCGTTGTGGATTTACGATTTCAGATAAAGCATCAAGACGCAAATCTGGCACAGGAACAACACCTGTATTTGGTTCAATGGTGCAGAAAGGGAAGTTAGCCGCTTCAATACCTGCTTTTGTTAGTGCATTAAACAGAGTTGATTTACCTACGTTTGGTAAACCGACGATTCCACATTTGAAACCCATGTTATTAACCTTCTTTCATTCAGCGTGATGCTGACTTAAACAAATTGAGTAAGATTTTGACGTTAAGCGAATGGTAAAATTATTCCGCTTTAAACGTATGTAAGCGATTTTGTGCTTTTGCTAATCCATCTTTTAGAAGAATATCTAAACTTCTAACCGACTCATCAACAACCGCATCAAGTAATTCTTGTTCTTTTGCTGGCGCTTTGCCGAGAACGTAACCTGCAACACGATCTTTATGGCCGGGATGACCAATGCCGATGCGCAGGCGATAAAATTCTTTATTATTGGCTTGCTTGGCAATGATGTCTTTCAAACCATTATGTCCACCATGACCACCGCCTTTTTTGAATTTAGCGACTCCGGGTGGAAGATCAAGTTCATCATGCGCCACCATAATTTCTTCTGGTTTGATTTGATAGAACTTGGCCAATGCCGACACCGACTTTCCGGATAAATTCATAAAGGTTGTTGGGATCAACAAACGTAGATCTTCTCCGTTAACCATAATGCGGCCGGTATAACCGTAAAACTTACTTTCATCTTTTAAGGTGATGTTATGAACGCGAGCGAGTTCTTCAACCACCCATGCTCCAGCATTGTGGCGAGTTCGTGCGTATTCAGGCCCTGGATTAGCAAGACCAACAAGTAATTTAATTGGTTGAGTCAAGGTGACTGCCTCTTTCAAATTTAAAAAGCGCGGCATGATAGCATATTTTCAAACAAGGTGGGAAAACGAGCACGTTAAAAACAAAAAACCACTTTACCTAAGCAAAGTGGTTTTTGAATTTCGAATGTAATTAACGGCTAAATCAAATAAAGATTAAGCGTTGAACATTGCAGAAATAGATTCTTCGTTGCTGATACGACGGATCGCTTCAGCTAGCATGCCTGAAAGTGTCAATTGAGTCACTTTACCAGTTGCTTTCATTTCATCTGTTAGCTTGATTGAGTCAGTGATGATCACTTGGTCAAGTACAGAGTTTTTGATGTTTTCAGCTGCTTTACCAGAGAATACTGCGTGAGTTGCGTAAGCAAATACACGTTTCGCACCACGCTCTTTTAGCGCTTCAGCTGCTTTACATAAAGTACCGCCAGTATCGATCATGTCATCAACGATCACACAGTCACGGCCTTTAACATCACCGATTAGGTTCATTACTTCTGAAACGTTAGCGCGAGGGCGACGTTTGTCTACGATAGCAATGTCAGTGTCGTCTAGCATTTTCGCTGTAGCACGAGCACGAACAACACCACCTAGGTCAGGAGAAACAACGACTGGATCTTCTAGGTTACGAGACTTCATATCTTCCATAAGTACTGGAGTACCGAAGATGTTGTCTACAGGAACATCGAAGAAACCTTGGATTTGTTCTGCGTGTAAATCAATAGTTAGAACGCGGTCAACACCAACGTTTGAAAGGAAGTCTGCAACAACTTTTGCAGTGATTGGAACACGAGCAGAACGGACGCGGCGGTCTTGGCGTGCATAACCAAAGTAAGGGATAACAGCGGTAATACGACCAGCAGAAGCACGGCGCATTGCATCGATCATTACGACCAATTCCATCAAGTTATCGTTGGTTGGGGCACAGGTAGATTGGATGATGAATACATCACTACCACGAACATTTTCATTGATTTGTACAGCTACTTCACCATCAGAAAAACGGTTAACAGTTGCATCACCAAGAGAAATGTAAAGACGATCAGCAATACGTTGGGCTAGTTCAGGTGTGGCGTTACCAGCAAATAGCTTCATATCAGGCACGGTGGAAACCTCGGGTTGCGTCCAGTTTTAAATTGAATTGTTGTTGGCTTGTTTATAGTCAGCCAAAGTCTTATGGAGTGGTGAAACATTCACACCCTTGGCGATAAAGCCGAAGACACTATGGGAATCTGTTTCGTTGAGCTTGTTCAGTACTGTTTTTGCTTCTTCTTGAGTTTCAAACTCAGCAAAAAGACAAGAACCGGTTCCAGTCAATCTCGACGGCGCATATTGTAGCAGCCATGAAAGTTGCTTAGCAACCTCGGGATAGAGTAAAGTCACAATTTTTTCGCAATCGTTTCCGTAAGGTTGTTGCAAAAGTGTTGGTAGATCTTGCTTTGGTGTGTTTCTTGTTAAATCTGGGTGTGTGAAAATATCCACAGTTGCAATATTTTCTGTGGGCTTGATCACAAGAAACCATTTTTCTTCAGGTTCAGCTGGGACTAACTTTTCGCCAACCCCTTCCGCAAAGGCTGCATGACCACGTACAAAAACCGGTACATCAGCACCCAATTTCAAACCTAATTCGGCAAGAGTATCGACACTAAAATTCAGCGACCAAGCTTCATTTAAAGCAACTAGAGCCGTCGCTGCGTTAGAAGATCCACCACCTAAACCGCCACCCATTGGGAGGATCTTGTCTAAATGGATTTCAGCACCAAGGTTTTCAGTTGCAATACCTTGCGATTTCGCTTGCTCTTTCAACGCTTGAGCGGCTTTCCAAATCAGGTTTTGTTCAAGTGCAACGCCTGCAATTTCAGGTAAAACATTCACTTGCCCAGTTTGATTTGGGGAGAATGACAGCGTGTCTCCGTAATCGAGAAACTGAAATAAAGTTTGCAGTTCGTGATAACCGTTTTCTAAGCGTCCTGTAATGTATAAGAACAAGTTCAGCTTAGCTGGCGATGGCCATTTAATTTGTGAAAATTGACAATGCGGCATGATTACAGAATCCACTTAGTGATTAAGATTTTCACTTGCGTGTCTTTTTGCTGTAATTGCATTTGTTTTGGCAGAGTAATGTTCTTCCCGCCCAGTGCTTTTTCAACAGAAGTTCCTTGCGTTGGCACACTTTGATAACTCATGTATGCAAGTTGCCAAGCTCGGTGATCAATTAATTTCGCTAGGCTGCTAACAGTATTCGATTCATTAAATAGCACGCTGTCTGCATTCGTTGGTAAGCCCTTAATCCAATCAGGAAGTTGGCTAACAGGAATAGAAATACCAATCAATTTTTCAATTAAATCATCGGCTTTAGCGGCAGTTTGGACTTCACCATCCGAGTTGCTCACCATCGCACCAGTTGGGCTCATTTGTACGGTTAAAACAGTTTGACCAAACAAAGAAAGCAGTTTTAATTCGCTGTAATCGGCAGAATGCTTCATCACAAAACTCAGTGATTCACGCTGCTTGGCATCTTTATAACCAATCTTGCCAGATACTTTAAAGGCTTCAATTTTTTCTAAATTATCTTTATGAGCTAACCAATCGACAGAATAGTTTTCTTGTGTGTCTGGTACGCTGCTACAACCGGCTAGAACTAGAATTAATGAAGAAAGAAAAAGCGTGAAGATGTGTTTTACGTTGAATTTATTGCTCTGAGCAACAGATCCAAATGGGGTGGATAAAAGAGAAAATAACGCCACAGAAATATCCTAAATCAATAATAATGAAATAAGTGAGCAAACAGCACTATACCATTTTCACCGATAAGAGCGCAGCTTAGATTATGAATTATTGCGCTACAGACTAAATTCTCTTGCCGTAATTGTGAACAATTGCTGTTGTATTTCACACATATATAACAATAAACCCGTGCGACGCTTTCAATCCAAAGTCCCATCAAGTAAAATCACGAGTCCTTTAACGATTTATTTCAGAGTATCCTCATTAGATGTCCTTGCTTGCTATTGGTATCAATCACAATACTGCGTCGGTTGAATTGCGAGAAAAAGTAGCCTTTTCGCCTGAAAAACTGTCTGAAGCATTGGCTCAGATTGCGCAGAGTGACACCATTAAAAGCGGCGTTGTGGTTTCTACTTGTAACCGAACTGAAATTTATTGTGATGTTAAAAGTGGTGTGAGCAAAAGACATGTGATTGATTGGTTGATGGATTTTCACCAATTGGATTCTGATGAGCTTATGTCGAGCCTTTATACCTATGAAGAACAAGCTGCGGTACGCCATTTAATGCGTGTTGCTTGTGGTTTGGATTCTTTGGTGTTGGGCGAGCCGCAAATTCTTGGTCAAGTCAAACAAGCTTATGCTGCTTCTAGTGAGCAAAAAGCCGTAAATGGCATGACAGAAAAATTATTCCACAAAGCCTTTTCCGTGGCTAAACGTGTTCGCACAGAAACCGCAATTGGTGGTAGTGCCGTTTCCGTTGCTTATGCCGCTTGTATTCTTGCTAAGCAAATCTTTGAATCGATGAAAAACATTACTGTGCTTTTAGTGGGCGCAGGTGAAACCATCGAACTTGTGGCAAAACACATTTCATCGACTAACTGCAAAAAAATCATTGTGGCTAACCGAACGGTTGAACGTGCTAAAAATTTGGCTGAACAATTCGACGGTGATCCTATCACGCTGTCTGAAATTCCGGAGTATCTGCCAAAAGCGGACATAGTCATCAGTTCTACTGCCAGTCCGTTACCGATCATTGGTAAAGGCATGGTCGAAAGTGCTTTGAAAAAACGTCGTCATCAGCCAATGCTCTTAGTCGACATTGCTGTGCCTCGTGATATTGAACCGCAAGTGGGCGATTTGAACGATGCTTACTTGTACAGCGTCGATGATCTGCAAGGCATAGTGAATAAGAATATTGAGCAGCGTAAAGTTGAAGCAATCCAAGCAGAAGCGATTGTTTCAGAAGAAAGTGCCGCCTTTATGACGTGGCTGCGTTCGTTGCAAGCGGTCGATAGCATCAAAGACTATCGTGACCACGCCAACGACATTAAAAATGATTTGCTCGAAAAAAGCCTGAATGCACTTTCTGCTGGTGGCGATCCTGAAAAAGTCTTACGTGAATTAAGCAACAAACTCACCAATCGCTTAATTCATACCCCAACCCGTGCGATGCAATTAGTGGCAGAGCAGGGCGAACCTGAAAAATTAACCATTATCCGCCAAAGCCTTGGTTTAGACGAATTGTAGCTATTTTAGCTGCTCATTTTGCTTGCCGATAAAAACCTGTTGGAAAGAGAAAACGAGTTTTTATGGCAAAACGAGGCATTTACTCGGATAATACCCCGCATATTTCCTGTTATTGATGAAAAGATAAAGATTATGAAAGCGTCAATTCTGACCAAATTAGAAACGTTAGTTGAACGTTATGAAGAAGTTCAACATCTATTAGGCGATCCAGATGTGATCGGCGACCAAGATAAATTCCGCAGCCTTTCAAAAGAATATTCTCAGCTTGAAGAAGTAACCCAATGCTTCCAGTCATACCAACAAGCACAAGAAGATCTTGTGGCTGCTGAAGAAATGGCACAAGAAGACGACGCTGAAATGCGTGAAATGGCACAAGAAGAAATTAAAGATGCAAAAGCGGCTATTGAACGTTTAGCGGATGAATTACAAATTCTACTTATTCCAAAAGATCCAAACGATGAGCGTAACTGTTTCTTAGAAATCCGTGCTGGTGCGGGTGGTGATGAAGCCGGTATTTTTGCCGGTGATTTGTTCCGCATGTACAGCCGTTTCGCTGAGAAAAAAGGTTGGCGTATTGAAGTGATCAGTTGTAATGAAGCTGAACACGGCGGTTACAAAGAAATGATCGCAAAAGTAAATGGCGACGGTGCTTACGGCGTATTGAAATTTGAATCAGGCGGCCACCGTGTACAACGAGTTCCTGCAACTGAATCTCAAGGTCGTGTACATACTTCCGCTTGTACTGTTGCGGTTATGGCTGAAATCCCAGAAGCAGAAATTCCAGAAATCAAAGCTTCTGATCTGAAAATTGATACTTTCCGTTCATCGGGCGCAGGTGGTCAGCACGTTAACACCACCGATTCTGCAATCCGTATTACCCACTTACCAACGGGTACGGTTGTAGAATGTCAGGACGAACGTTCGCAGCATAAAAACAAAGCCAAAGCGATGGCGGTATTGGCAGCGCGTATTACTCAAGCTGAAGAAGCAAAACGTGCGGCTGAAGTGTCTGACACTCGTCGTAACTTGCTAGGTTCAGGTGACCGTAGTGACCGTATTCGTACTTACAACTACCCACAAGGCCGTGTTTCTGATCACCGCATCAACTTAACGGTTTACCGCTTGAATGAAGTGATGGAAGGCGATCTACAAAGCTTGGTGGATCCAGTTATCCAAGAATACCAAGCGGATCAACTTGCAGCGCTTGCTGAGCAAAACTAATTTGTAAAAACGACTAATTAGTAGAAACGACTTATTTGTAAAAACCGTTAATTTATAGAAACCAAAGTTACCTAGCTGAGCAAAAAAGAATAATGCCAAGCATTGAACAAAACTTAAAAAACGCGACTGCTGCTTTAATTGAAAGTGGCAGTGATACCGCAGCACTCGATTCTGCGGTATTGCTTTGCCATGCGTTAGACAAACCACGCAGCTATTTGCTGACTTGGCCTGAGCGTGAGCTAGATGAATCGCAGCAATCAGAGTTTGATACTTTGTTAGCAAGACGAATCACAGGCGAGCCGGTCGCTTATATTGTCGGTGAGCGTGAGTTTTGGTCTTTGCCGCTTGAAGTATCAACCTCGACTTTAATTCCACGAGCGGACACAGAAAGGCTGGTGGAATTAGCGTTAGATAAACTGGTTGATATTGATGGTGACGTTTTAGATCTAGGCACAGGCACAGGTGCGATTGCATTGGCGATTGCGTCTGAATGTCCAAACCGCCAAGTAGTGGGTGTTGATCTGCAACATGAAGCGCAACAACTGGCGACTCGTAATGGACAAAAATTGCATTTGAATAACGCTCGTTTTCTACAAGGCAGTTGGTTTGAGCCTATTGATACGAACGCAAAATTTGCTTGTATTGTGAGTAATCCGCCGTATATCGACAAAACCGATCCGCACTTAGCGCAAGGTGATGTTAGGTTTGAACCGATCACCGCATTAGTGGCCGAAGAAAAAGGCTTGGCTGACTTACGCTATATCGCTGATAAAGGCCGTGCTTATCTTAAGTCGGGCGGTTGGTTATTGATGGAACACGGTTACGAGCAAGGTGCCGAGGTGCGTCAAATTCTGTTAGATTACGGCTTTGAGCAAGTCGTGACAGAAAAAGATTACGGTCATAATGATCGCGTTACTTTAGGTTGTTTTGCAAAGTAAATACTTCTTTATGAAAATATACCCAAAGTAGTTGGTGTTTCTGCGAGGCGACAAGAGAGTGAGACCCCATGAGCATAGCTCGCCTATGTGATAGGGGCGAATGAACGAAGTCAACAAAGCAATAACGCCAAATACGAAGGGTATAAATAAAAGGAATTCTGATGTTATATATGTCACTCAAACACATTCACCTTATCTCTATTGCATTGAGCGTGTTGTTATTTACCATCCGCTATATCTTGATGATGATGGATTCGCCAATCTTAAATAAAAAATTCTTCAAAATTGCTCCACATGCGGTTGATACCATATTGTTAGGTACAGGTATTGCACTGATTTTCGTTACAGGTTTCATGCCATTTACAGCAGCGGGTGCATGGTTAACTGAAAAAATTTCCTGCGTATTAGTGTATATTGCATTGGGTTTTGTGGCGTTAAAATTGGGTCGTACCAAACTGGTTCGTAGCATCGCCTTTTTCGGTGCTTTAGGTTGGTTATATTGGGCTGCGCATTTAGCCATGACAAAAATCCCAACCTTGTCGTAATGTGATAACAAATTTAGATATACAAAGATGATGGACACAGTAGAAGCCGCATTATTTGAGCAGCATTTAGATGAATGTACCTTGGCAGAAGGCGCAATTGCGTTAAATGCCTTGGTATATCCAGACATTAATCAGACGGCATTCTTACAATCACTGGATGCTATGTTTGAAGAAGTTGAACAAGCTCTAGTGCATGAAATCGATCAAAAGCAGAAGTTTGAATCTTTCTTGCGATTCTTCTATTACAACTGGCGATTCCAAGGTGACACCGAACGTTTTTTTGATTCAGCCAATAGTCGCATGGATCTCGTTCTGGCTCGTCGTAAAGGTATTCCCGTTAGCTTAGGCGCATTACTTTTGTATTTTGGTCAACGTCTTGGTTTTCCAATTGAAGGGGTGAACTTCCCAAGTCAGTTTATAATTAGAATAAATTGGTATGGTGAAGCGCCATTATTCCTCAATCCTTTTAATGGGGAATACATTTCCAAAGCGATTTTAAAAGCATGGCTGATTGGCTACGATGGCCCGCTAGCGAAATTAAAATCAGAACATTTAGCACCATGCGATAACCCAAGTATTTTGGGGCGTTGGTTGGCTGTGATGAAAGGCTCGTTAATGCATGAAGATAACTTTGCGCGCGCATTAGATTGCAGCAATATTGCGCTCAGCTTTGTGCCAGATGACCCATACGAAATCCGTGATCGCGGCTTTATTTTTGAGAAGCTAGACTGCCAACAACAAGCAGCCGATGATTTCCAATTTTTTATCGACCAATGTCCAGAAGATCCGTCTTCAGAAGTTTTAAAAATTCATGTGGGTGTGTTGAGTAGTCACACGCCTGTCATACATTAAATTCAATCGACAAGCTGTTATTTGGCAGTTTGATTAACGGAGTTAAAACTCATGTCTCAGCTAAGTTTACAAAAGCAGAAAACCGTTCAAATTGGTGATATTCAAGTTGCCAACGATAAGCCATTCACACTTTTTGCTGGTATGAATGTATTGGAATCTCGCGACCTTGCGATGCAAATTTGTGAGCATTACGTAAAAGTGACTGACAAACTAGGTATCCCTTACGTATTCAAAGCATCATTTGATAAAGCGAACCGTTCATCTGTTCATTCTTACCGTGGCCCAGGCTTGGAAGAAGGCATGAAAATTTTCCAAGAGTTGAAAGATACTTTTGGCGTGAAAATCATTACTGACGTTCACACAGAAGCACAGTGTCAACCTGTAGCGGATGTGGTTGACGTAATCCAACTTCCTGCATTCCTTGCTCGTCAAACTGACCTTGTTGAAGCAATGGCTAAAACAGGTGCAGTTATTAACGTGAAGAAACCACAATTCATGAGCCCAAGCCAAGTGGGTAACATCGTCGATAAATTCGAAGAATGTGGTAACGACAAAATCATCCTTTGTGAGCGTGGTTCATGCATGGGTTACGACAACCTAGTAGTAGATATGCTTGGCTTTGGCGTAATGAAAAAAGCATCAAACGGCAGCCCAATTATTTTTGACGTAACGCATTCACTACAAATGCGTGATCCATCTGGCGCAGCATCAGGTGGCCGTCGTGAGCAAACTGTTGAACTAGCAAAAGCAGGTCTTGCAACAGGTATCGCTGGCTTATTCATTGAAGCGCATCCAAACCCAGATCAAGCACGTTGTGATGGCCCATCAGCATTGCCACTAGACAAACTAGAGCCATTCCTAGCACAAATGAAAGCACTAGATGATTTGATTAAAGGCTTCGACCACATCGATATTCGTTAATCATAACGCTTCATTTCAAGCTCTATTTCTATCTTAAAAACCAGTCTTAATCGGCTGGTTTTTTCTATTCATTTTCTAAGATTTTCTTCGCTCTATTTCTTTCAGCAGATTTCAATTTTTATAGTTAAACCTGACATCAATCACCAAGTCTATCTAAGCCGCTTTACAGTTTCGCAATCAGTGCTAGTTTGAATACGACCTTCTTAGTTGGAGTTCCAACGTCATTAATGTAGGTATAGGTCAGTTTTACACTTTATTTTTGATTTCATATTTATGGATAAATTCAGATGGAAAATCGAGTATTAAAAATAACAACAATAGCACTGGCGCTTGCTGGGTTAGCGGGATGTGCATCTCAAGCAGATCAGCAGTGGCAACAAGATAAAACCTATAAACTCACCATTCTTCATACTAACGATCACCACGGACGCTTTTGGCATAACAATGATGGCGAATATGGCATGGCGGCACGCAAGACTCTGATTGATGGTATTCGTCAACAAGTAAAAGCGGAGGGCGGTAATGTGTTGCTGTTCTCGGGTGGTGATATTAATACCGGTGTTCCTGAGTCTGATTTACAAGATGCCGAGCCTGATTTTAAAGGCATGAGCAAAATTGGCTACGATGCGATGGCGCTTGGCAACCATGAGTTCGATAACCCACTTTCTGTGTTAATGAAGCAAAAGGATTGGGCGAACTTCCCAATGTTGTCGGCTAATATTTATGACAAGCAAACAGGCAAGCGCTTATTCCAACCTTATAAAATCTTCAACGAGCAAGGCATCAAAATTGCTGTAATTGGTTTAACTACCGAAGATACGAAGAAAATCGGCAATCCTGAATACATCAGCGGCATTGAATTTCGAGATCCT
The DNA here is from genome assembly GCA_047975485.1 of Vibrio sp. Lineage (GTDB taxonomy): Bacteria > Pseudomonadota > Gammaproteobacteria > Enterobacterales > Vibrionaceae > Vibrio. The sequence goes on from JBKEDP010000024.1 coordinate 12,133, forward strand.
AAGCCAGAAGCAAAAGCAGTAATTGAACAGCTGGAAGCGAACGAAAAGCCAGATTTGATTTTTGCCGTCACACACATGGGGCATTATGACAATGGTAAAAGTGGCGTGAATGCTCCGGGCGATGTGTCACTTGCTCGTTATTTGCCGCAAGGTGAACTGGATATGATCATCGGCGGACATTCGCAAGAACCTGTTTGTATGGAATCGGAAAATCACCGCAAGCAAGATTATAAACCGGGTGAGAAGTGTGTTCCTGATAAACAAAACGGCACTTGGATTGTTCAAGCTCACGAGTGGGGGAAATATGTCGGTCGAGCTGATTTCGAATTCAAAAACGGTCAGCTAAACATGGTGAGTTATAACTTAATTCCAGTGAACTTGAAGAAAACCGTTGTCGTGAATGGCGAGAAAACCAAGCAGTTCATACAAACTGAAATTCCGCAAGATCCACAACTCAAAGCATTCTTGCAACCTTATCAAGACAAAGGACAAGAACAACTGAATATCAAAATTGCCAACAGTAATGGCAAGTTAGAAGGGGACAGAGATCAAGTTCGCTTCAAACAAACCAATCTAGGTCATCTAATTGCAACCGCTCACATGGAACGAGTGAATGCCGATTTTGGTGTGATGAATTCTGGTGGCGTGCGTGATTCCATTGAAGCAGGGGACATGACTTATAAAGATGTTTTAACCGTGCAGCCGTTTGGTAACATCGTCACTTATATGGATATGAAAGGTCGTGATGTGCTGGAATATTTAAACCAAGTTGCCACCAAACCGGTTGATTCAGGTGCTTATGCGCAGTTTGCGGGTATTTCAATGACGGTTGGGAAAGATAAAGTAAGTAACGTTAAAATCGGCGGCAAGCCACTTGATTTGAATAAGACTTACCGTTTTTCCGTACCAAGCTTTAATGCCGCTGGTGGTGATGGTTACCCGAAAATCGATGATAAAGAAGGATTTGTGAATACCGGTTTTGTGGATGCCGAAGTACTGAAAGATTACCTTGAAAAACACAGCCCGATTAAGGTTGCTGATTATAATCCGGGTCAGACTGTGCAATACAAATAACGGCAAAGAAACGTTTTTTACAACTTTAAATTAGAATAAGACAGCGTATGATACTCACGTAAATACGCTGTTCTTCTATATAGAGAGCTTGCGGCAGACTTATTTGAAAGGTGCCTACATTCCCGCATAAATCTTTCTTGTCTAAAGACTTGGATGATAGCTCTGAATTCTGTATCTTGAGGTCACTTGGGTATATTTATTTTTCATCGCTAGGATGCTGTTTATGACTCCCGCAATCAATCTCGCTAAAAAGAAAAAAATTCCTCACACGGTTCATCAATACAAACACGATCCAAATGCAGCTAGTTACGGTTTAGAAGCGGCAGAAGTGTTAGGGCAAAACCCTGCGCAAGTTTTTAAAACCTTGCTGTTTTGCATGAATGGCGAACCGAAAAACTTAGCGGTGGCGATTGTGCCAGTTGAAAACAAGTTAAACTTAAAGCAAGCAGCCAAAGCCGCAGGTGCGAAAAAAGCTGAAATGGCCGATCCTGAAATTGCACAAAAAACTACAGGTTATGTGGTAGGTGGAATCAGTCCACTTGGTCAAAAGAAAGCGTTGCCAACCTTTATCCACCAAAGCGCACAAAACTTCGTGACCATTTGTGTTTCAGCAGGAAAGCGTGGTTTAGAGATTGAACTTGCGCCACAAGATCTAGCGACTTTAACTCGTGCGAAGTTTGCGGATTTGTGTCAGTAAGATTGAAATAGAACGAATATAGAACTGATTGAAGCGTCCAGAAATGGGCGTTTTTTTGTTCTGGTAAAAGTGTTTTTGTAAAAGAGTGAAGAGATAATTCTTAATTGAACTGGGAGTTTAGATTTCAGGGGGAAAGATAATGGAGGCGCCTCCCGGAACCGAACCCATCACATTGAATGCATTGTCTTTATTGGCTCCGTAAGAGGTAGTCCCCTTTCGAGTTGCAGGCAGTGTACCCACGGGTGTACCCAAAGTCAACGCCTTAAATTACGATTTTAAATCGTTTGGATGTTTTTTGTACCACTCGATGATTTACTAACCAAAACATATCAAAAATGTCGTTATCAGCTGCGCGGCTTATTTCTTTTTTCTTGAAGTGATTTAAAGCTTTGTGCCGTACTTGATAATGCCCCAATCGCTTTCACTCTGATATTGAGATCAGTTTTATCCTTTGCCTCTTCTAATTCTTTGGTTAATGAGATGATTCTTTCTTCCAAAGAAGACGTCCCAACTTGTTCTTTTATGGGAACTGGAGAAGTATTTACTGCATTGCTTTGGTGAGTGCCCAAGATCAACTTCTTTAATTCATCAAATCGTTTACGCACATCCTCCTCAAATGATGAGTCATGTTTCAAGTCATCATACGCCCGTTCAATCAGATTAAAAACGATGGTATTCATACTGGTGTTACTTTTCTTAGCAAGCTCATTAAGATGTCCATAGATAAGCTTGGGCATAGCTACGCTGTAGTTCGTTTTTTTTGAAGAAGAAAATTTCGCCCACTTTTGACGTATTTCATCCAGCTCCTTTTGCCCCTCCGCAGACTTCAACCAATCAGCCATTTCTTCACAAAATCTAAAATCTGAATCTTGCAGTTGTGAATAAGCTTCATACCTTACTTGATAAAACGTGGCTTCATCTTTAAGCCATACAATGTGCTTTTTATTGGTAAATTTAAATTTATCTAAATATCGCTCAATAGGATTAGGTCGTTTATCAACCTCTTTTTTTCCTTTTGAAGCATTAGCTATTGGGCTCTTAGTTTCCACTGATTCAACATTAATCACTGATGGTCTTGGCTGATACGATTCTTCTTCATTCATCACGTTTACTTCACCTCAAATTCAACACTCAATCTTATATATCACACAAGATAATAAGTTACACCCAATTCACTACAAAAACCTTAAATGCACCTAAGGCCTAAATTAATTGTTACATGTAAATTACACCCAATTATTTTTCATTTTCATTAAATTTACAACCTATTTAACATATTGATTTTTAGTGTAAGATATAGCGAAAGCCCTCTATTGATAGGAGGTTGAAGTAAGTGTTTAAGGCAATGAAGGAATTCTTATGGCTAAAAGTGAAACCAAAAAAATCGTTTTAGATAATGTAGAGATACACGTCAGTATTAAGACGCCATTCATCCCCTTGTCACATTATGAAAATGGGTTCACTGATACACTATTAATGGTCTTTCCTAATGACGAGTTTTACTTTGAAAAAATAGGATTTCCTGAGGTTGGAGATATCGGTCATATCATCCGTAATAGGCATGGAAGCAACGATGAAAATACTGAACTTTCAAAGACTGTAAAGCTCATGGAATTTTGTGAAAACACACTGAATGACAACATACTGACACTGGTTAAGTGGCAATATGAAAAACACAAGTTAGCACTTTCTGGTGAAAAAATAGAAGACGATAAAAACCTTAAATCAGGCGGTGATGATAAAGAAAAAATCAAAGTAAAAGCTTACCTTGTTGCGACCACGCCAAGGCGCTATGAAATTGCTATGCAGTATTTATACGAAGCGACAAGTAATGGTGTATATCCAGTTAAGCAAGCGGATTTTTACAAATCGGAACTCTTTGAGATTCATGGTTTGTTCAATCGGCTTTATTATGCAGATTGTCCCGTTAATCTTATTCCTCTGACCATCAAGCTCATTCAACGCTTTAATTCAAATCGATTGCCACTTATACATTTGGTCACACTGTCCCCTAAACGCATGGCAAAGTTAATTGGGGTATCTTTGAAAAAGACACAAGAAGCCACCCAATGGTTCATTAAACATAAATTTTTGAGACAAAGAATGCCTTCTGAAAACCTATATCTGCGTGCTGCATTTTTCTCAAGCTTTTATCAAAAAAGACCGAGTGATTATGGCTTTCGCCAATACTCTCAATCTCCTTATCAGAGAAAACAAGCCACTAGCATTAGAATAAAGATTCGTTATCTTGCTGAACAATACACTGTCAAAACTCATGATGCGAATGAATCTAAAATGCAATCAACAAGAAGTCAGGCCTATAGGATCCACCTGCGACAGCTTAGCCAACTACAAGACAACTTATCATCTGATGATTATGAAATCGGGCATAAAAAGCACCTTATGCGCATCATGGGCTTAAATCTATTTAAAAATCAAAGTGGGCATTAAGATGAAATACAGCATCGTATTTATAGGCACAGAAGCAGGCATTAAATCAAATTCGCTATTTATTAAGCCGAATACAAAAGCGTCACAGGCACTTGATGTCAAAACGGTTGTTGTAGAAGATATCTCAATTGTTTGGGATAGCCAGCTCTTTAGACCGTTTCAATCAGGTAACGTATCACTCATCATTGATAATATCCGCAATCAGATGAAAGGGTTGACTTTGAGCTACCTGCGTAGTCGCTCTTCAGAATTAAGTCGTCGAAAAGACTCACGCCTTGCTGTCCAAAATTACATTGATGAAATTGGCCTCATCATTGCTCTTCCTGTCAGCCTCCACCTTGATTATTTTCAACAAAAAAACGCACTTAAAGAGGCAGAATGGTTGGCAGCGTTCCCATCCCCTGATTTTTCTTTTCCTATCAGCAATATCCATGATGGCCTTACATTAACCGAGCTTTACATCATTAATGCAATGAAACGCAAGACAGATAAGATTGACCTATCTACGTATTTAACTTGTGCTGAACTTAGCCGAATGACAGAAATCCCCCCAGAGCTCATTAAACGAGCTTTAATGTCTCCGTCATTACAGCCCTTTGTACGAGTAAAAAAAGTGGATGGTTGTAAGGCGCAAACGCTTGAATTTACCGACCAAGGTAAGGCGGAGTTTCTTATTAATCAGTCATCGAAAGAGATAGAAGAAAGTGAAATGACAACTAAAACCACTATTCTGAAACCCATGTCATTTCCATTAGCGGAGTACAGCTACCACACGCACTTGGCTTTAATGAAAAGGCTTACCGATGAATACAAGAAGATACTGAAAAGCAATACACCCATATCAGAGCTACAAAAAGTAGCCAGCTTAGCTCTGTGTTTAATGGGTGCCATATAGGTTTAGTTCATTCGCCACTAAGCGACATTCTGCAAAAACAAACAACATGCGCATTTGCTTTGTAATGAACTACGGAGCAATGCACATGAACGCACAAAACCACACAAACGCAACACCACAACCCTCAGTTCAACTTATCCGCATGAACGCGCTATCTAAAATGGTGGGCTATCACAAAGGCCACATCAATCTCATGATAGGTGAAGGCAAATTTCCTCAACGATTAAAAATTGGCAAGCGTGCCAGCGCTTGGCTCTTACCTGAAATCATGGCGTGGATAAATCAAGACTGGAAAGAAGGCGATTCATTTAGTCCACCGCTATTAGACCAACCACGCTTAATGCGCCGCAGCGAAGTACTCAGCCTGATTGGACTTGAAAAAGACACCCTCTATCGAATGATGGAACGAGACGAATTTCCTAAAGGGAAAATCTTGGGCTTTCGTGAAACAAGATGGGACTACAACGACATCATGGGTTGGATTGCCAGCAAAATTCAAGAGCGTGATGCGCTTATTCCTTAACAAACCTTATCTTAACTAATCGCTGCTTTGGCAGCACTTTCATTTAACACCAATAAACATTATGGAGTCATACTCATGAACCAATTACCACAAACGATTCAGCAATTACTTAACGTTCAACTTAACCAGCACGCTTATCCAGTTGATACCTTTAATGGAAAACCAATGCCATATCCAGCAAACGAAGCTAACCAGTCCATGTTATCGGAATGCCAACAAGCACTGGATGAGGCCATCACACAACATCCATGTCGGTTAATGACCAGCGTTTTACTTTATCACCCTAACGGGTATCAACCGTTGAATCCAAGCCTTGGGCATTACCCTAATGCAAGACAGCTAACGCAACCGACCCCAAATAAACAAGAGCCGGATATGCTCATCACCAGCTTCTTTGAGCGACTGAATATCCAATTAGAGCAATTATTAATTTCAGATAGGAAGAAACCCGTATCAGCTCAGCCTTATCACGCCATAACCAAAAGGATTAACGCCCATTACACTGTTGTGGTATTTCTCTTCAACAAATCGGAATACAGCAGCCTTGGCCGCAATACTGGAAGTGATCGATACGTGATCACCAGCCTTGTTAATGCATGGTGTAGTACCGTTGGCATTGATTCTTATTATTTTGATAACTCCAATCCATGGATAAAAATCAGTAAAGCACTCGTCGTTAACGCTAGCGTACCCGATTCACAGACACACATTAATGCCATGCATCATCAACTATCATGGTTAGCTCACCGCTCTTTAGGAGACGGTCCCATTACTTATTGGGGGTATTAATTGGCAGAAAGCTAAGCACTAAATTAAAGCTAAAAAACGTCAGAGATTGATAAATACAAAAAAGCTAACTTCTGAGTGATGGTTTCTGCATCGAGTTACTTGGTTATCACTGACTAGCCAAGTAACTTCTGAGCTTAGGATTAATGCATTTAATCTAAAACCATGAGCAAATATTCGGATGTATTAATAACCCCAATGATCATGTGTAGTAGTGTAATAGTAGCAATACCCTATAGGTATCAATAGATTAGATATAAGTGTAGTGGTTTAATTATCCCGGACACTAAATTAGGTGGTAAAGTCTCCACCATAAATGAGGTGTTTAATGACAAAACGACAACGACGTACATTTTCTTCTGAATTCAAAATGGATGCGG
>JBKEDP010000051.1:0-40166 GCA_047975485.1 Vibrio sp.
TGTCTGAAAACATAACTAAAATCTATCTCGTTGTTTTATATGGGGAATAAATGCCTCCCCAAAACCTCCCCAAAATTCTTCCCCAAAATGAGATTGATTCTTTACTGGTGGTTATAGGAGAGGTTTATTTCAATTAAACTGTGACTGGGTCACATGTTACTTGGTAATTGGATGAATGTATATTGATCGGAGCGGTCATCATTGTATGTGTCGGTTGTCTCTTGATTTTTGTGTCCTAGCAATACTTTCGTATCCACCCCAACTTCACGATATGTTCTCTCCGCAAAAGATCTTAGCTCGTGGAATGAGACACTAAAATCCGACAATAGATCTTTGCATTCTGTTTTTGCTTCATAGAATGTTGTTGTGATTGTAGCAGCTTCAACAAATTGACCTTTTGATACTGTGTATCGTCCGGTTTTGTTTCGGGTGTGGTGTATAAGATGCTTAGACACTATTCGAGTTCCGCGACATTCTTTAATGATGTCACCTAGCGACTGGTTTAGATATGGGTTGGTTAGCTCAAGAGGAAAGGCGAGCTTTGTATTGCCGTTGCTTTTACTTAGCGAAACAAACAAGAAGCCATTTTTTACATCAGAAAATTTCAAATTAACGATGTCTACTCGACGCAATGCCGTAGTGATTGCGATCTTCGTTGCAAGGTTTATGTATTTTCGTGATTTGAATATTTTACTATTGAATAGAACGTCGACATCATTTGTTGTGAGTCGTTTTCTTTTCGTTGTTACCTGGACTTTTCTTGTAGCGGTAACTGGGTTGAATCCTGACTCAACTTCTCCTGCATATTGCGCTTCAATAAAAACATCTCTCCACGCAACTTGAATATTGCGAGCCATTCCCATTTTGTTTTTTTCTTTGTATTGCTCCAGTACATCAAAAATATCTTTTGTTGTGACTTCTCGAATACCTTTACTGCCCATAAACCTTGTCATTAATTCAGCACGATAAACTTTTGTTCGGACTGTTTCGGGCTTCAGCTTCCCATCTGCCATTCTTTCATACTGAATTTTGATATATCGCTCGATCCATTGTTTTACGCTAATTCCAACAATTGCGGTTGCTTTTGGATTTGAGTCAATGATCAAGTGCAGCATGTCCAAGCGACGTTCGGCAAAAACAAGATTGGCTTCTTTAGCTGCTGCAAATGCTTTTTCTCTGTCTGTGCCGAGTCCGATCCATGTGCCGGTTTCTGGGTGTTTGTAGTTGTAGTAGGTTTTTCCGTTGCGCTTATCTGTTTTTTGATAAAGGTTTTCAACGTTAATTGTATATTTGCGTGGTCTGGCTGCCATGTTTAAAGATCCTTTGCACTAATGGGTTATCACTATTGATTTGCGCATCAGGTAGGCCAACGTATTGAGCGTTTTCATCTACTCGCCAAACGGCACCGTGCTTTTTTGGGTGAGGGTAGATCTGCTTGGTTTTCGCCCAATTTCGCAGAGTGTTGAGCGATGGTGGTTGGCTGTATTCTTTTTGCGCCCATTCTTGTAGCGTGAGTTTCATAGCAGCACCTTTAGTTGATATGTTGATGTAAAACAACCACAAATTCACAACTCAATTTGTGGTTGACTGTTAAAAAGCGTAGCTGTTGCGATATGCTCGATGATATGGGTCCATGAATGGAATATCGTCGTCATAGTCGAGTGGTGGCTCGTTGTATTGCGCTTGTCCGTGTTGTTGATTTTGGACTTGCGCTTGACCATTTTGCTGACGTTGGGAAGATGGTTGTTGAGGTTGCCCCCACGGCTCATCACGTTTACCACCTAGCATTTGCATTGCACCGTTGAAGCCTTTTACAACGACTTCGGTGGTGTATTGATCTTGCCCGTTTTGGTCTTGCCATTTACGGGTTTGAAGTTGTCCCTCAATGTAAACTTGTGAGCCTTTGCGTAGGTATTCGCCTGCGACTTCTGCGAGTTTTCCCCATAACACAACTCGGTGCCATTCGGTTTTTTCTCGGGTTTGGCTGGTGGCTTTGTCTTTCCACGTTTCAGAAGTTGCAACAGTGATTTGTGCAACTGCTGAACCAGCTGTTGTATAGCGAACCTCTGGATCTTTGCCAAGGTTTCCGACTAAAATAACTTTATTAATTCCTTTGCTAGCCATTATTCCTCCTCATCACTTTCTAAATCTTCATAACAATCACGGCATACAAATGAGTGGTAACAAAGCTTGCCATCTGTTTTCATCATGTCATTAAATTCAACTAAATCACCGCATTCAGGGCATGGGGTTGGCATATCCATCATCTTCTCCCCATCTCTAAAGTGATCATGCTTAACGTGTCTTTTGCTGCATCGTGTAGTGCGTGATGTTTGATGAATCCCTCTGGATCATCTTCGTTTACATAGCCGTTGCGAGTACCTGCTAATGTATCGATAACAGTACGAACACAGCGGAAGCGGTTATAGCTCCAAGGTTTCTCGATGCTACACACATCAAAAGCGTGGTTGAGAATTCCACCGTCGAAGTCATAGCCACGGCAGAAGACTTGTCCACCATCTTTCTTGAGTGGTTCGACGTATTGCTCTAGGTGTTCTTTTAATAACGAAATGGCGACGGGTAGCAACAGATCACCGTGCGATTCCGTTAATACATGACGAGCTTCTTCACCTTGCTTTTCCCACCATTCAATAGTTGATACCGATTCAGTGAATTGTGGCGCTTCAATGTAGCTGCTCATGTCGATTTTGAAATAACAACTCGACGGGCGGTCACGCAGTTCTTTAAAGCTCACATTCTCGCCCCAATTGAATGGCACGATGCCGATGCTTAGTATTTTTGCGCTGCTGATTTTGTCGAGGGTTTCTAGATCGATGGTTACGTTTTGGAATTTATTCATGTTGATCGTCCATGCAGCGGCCAATAATTGCATCCGATTTAAACACAATGGTTCTAAGAAACTCTATGGTTTCTGAGTCATCTTCAAGATAATCATCACCAAATTCTTGCGCGATACATTCCCAGAAGAGGCTTAATATTATTTCATCTTCATCTGTTGGCTCGTTGTCTGGATGGTTAAGATTTTTAAGGAAAACAATCACAGCATTTAAAGCCCTGTTAGCATTACAAATAGATGAAATATCATCATTATTTATTAAATGGCTCATATTCTATATTCCTCTTTTTCTTTGTCTGGTAATCGGGCAAATTCCCCAACCTTTTTCCAAAGTCGAGCGTTGCCGTTTAGTGTTCGCCAGTTGCGTTCCATTTCGGTGTTCTTGTTTAATACGGATGGTCCGAGCCACTCATGCCAGTCGATCATGACGTTTTTATAGATGTAGATTTTTGCAAGACTCATGTGCAGTATTTCAAGCTTAATTACCGACATTCTATTAGCCTCTTAGCCTGTTTGTTTTTCATAATTCAAAATCATCTCCAAACATTAGATGTAAAAACAAAATTACGCAGAACACGCAAAACACTAGAATCACTGCGTCATCCTTACCCACGTTCAAACCTCTCGCATTTAACGACGATCACGCCATCTTTATCTTTTCGAATAGGGCGCATGGTTTTGAATTTTTCGGGGATTGGGCAATAGTGCGGAGCGTCGGCAAATAGACAATGCAAACACATTGATCCACTGGGGCGGTGGGTTATTTTCATATCAACCTCCACGGATAGCTTGGTCTACCTAGAATCAAATCAGCATCAATATCGAGTTCACCAAGTTTCTTTTCAGCTTGCTCTTTGTTCATCATCTTTCTGCCGAGTTGCGCTTTTATCCACGCTCTGCGCTCTGCTTTCCAAGTGTTTCGATGCTGTTTATCGAACTCTTCAACAATTTCAATTCGGTTTTGATAATCCTGTTTTTCATCAGCAGTTAGATGTAGTTTGCGGTCTAGTTCATACATGCGGTCAAGTGCGCACCGTTTATCAAAAGAATTTAAGTCCATAGCTCCTCCAAATCTAATTCGAGTTCTTTGGCTAATTCGAAATCTTCAATTCGTTTTCTGGTTTCGGCTTTGGCTTTATCTTCGTCACTGATGCGCTTTGGTGGGCTTTTTATTTCACTTTGGCTGGTGGCTTTCATGGTTTACTCCGCAGTTGATATGCGAGATAAAACGCCGCACACAGCACGGCGTAGAGGATGAGAGTTTTCATTTTTATTCTTGGTTAGGTGCAGATAAAACTTCACGAAGCCCGTTATGCGATTGCTTTGATACGATGCCGTTTTCTTCTAATCGCTCAATGAGTCGAGCGGCTCTGTTGTAGCCAATCCGAAATTTACGCTGAATACTTGAAACGCTAGCTCGACGTGACTCAATCAAGAAATCAACAACTTCTTCATATAGTTCGTCTGTCTGTTCATCTTGGGATGATTCGGTAGGCTTTTGATCTTCATTGGCAGATAAAACACTTAACAGAACATCTGTGAATTTGTTTAATGAGAAGATCTTTTGTGCAGCATCTTCTTTCCACTCTTGAATTTCAGATTCATCATCTTGCTGATGGTTGTCTAGTTCTTCCCAAGAGATGCTTTTTATTTTGAAATCGCTAGTTAGTTTGAAAGTAGTCTCACCAAAATTTAAACCTAGATGCTCAACCTCATAATGTTCATCTAGTTTTGTGCGTATGTCCGTGCTTTCGAAATCATCGATATTAGTAAAATTAATGGTTTCTTTGCGTTCAAGTTTGCGAGTTAATTTGCAGTCATTACAAGCTCCAAGCGTTCCGAAAGCGTCATTGTTACCATCTAAAAAGCTTTTGAGTTGAGTTGTTAATCCAAGTTTGAAGCTCGATACATGTAGAGTTGAGCTTTTGATTGAACCACACACTTTAAGCAATAAGCTAAGTACATATTGAGCATATTTTTCGGATACAGCGGAAACAAACAGACGCTTGCTTTCTTCGTAGTAATAAGCCGTTATTATTTTAGTTGTGCTTAGTGCTGTTTTTGCAAACTCAGTAAGAATTTCATCTTTCATTTGTTGCTTTTCAGCTTTCTTTATTGGGAATGGTGACTGGCGATCTTTAATGCGTTGGTTTAATTCTCGATTGACAGCTGCCGCAGGAATAATTTTTTCATCTAAACGTAGGTTAATAGCAAAGCCACCTTGAAGTTTTGTTACTAGCTCTTCGGAATAAGGTGATTCAACAAAGCCTACTGACGAAATTTGAGCTTCAGTAAGATCTGAAAATAGCGCTTCTTTGAGTTTATCTTGTAGCTGTTCAGCTGGTGGTAGATCAACGTTGTAAATTAGAGCGTTGTTAATTTTTGCGATAGACATAAATGGCTCCGTTGGTTGGATTGGCTTAAACCTAAAACATCCACCAGCGATATGAGATAGATGCTTTAGGTTTGCCTCTTAGTGCGTGTAGTTATTACGGTAGGAAAGAGGCGGTCCCGTGAGTTGATCCTTAAATCAATTCACTGCCTGTCACTTCTGCCAGTTTTTTGCAATAGAGAGCATGGAGGGGCAGATCTCAGGTTCGGTCGTTATATCCCCACGAGCCGCTAGGGTGGTTTTGGATATTCTTTAGTTCAATAAGGTAGAGGCAGGCGCTGCCAATTAGGCAAAGACAGCTTGCAAGAATGAATAAAACGTCTACCCATTCTGATGGTGTTAATTGCCCGATGGTTAACTCATCGAATTGCTCTGCTATCAAGCTGACAACATCTAAGATAAAAATCAGAATGAAGTAGCACCATGAAAAACTTACTAATGTAATTTTCATATTTCAGCCTTTTGCTTTGATTAGTGCTGGTTTCTTTAGCCACGCCCAGCAACGTGATTCCTGCACTTTCCACAGACACAGAACTTGATATATTGGCATTTCCACAGATACAAAAAGGAAATATCAATGCAAGGTAAAATCGTTTATATCAATCAAAAACGAGGTATTTTTGCCGTTCAACTAGAAAACGGTTTTTTCTCTGTATGTGAGAACATCAGTTCTTGTAATTTAGAGGTTGGACAGCAGGTTAAAGGTCCTTTGGATTCGGGAGGTCGTGAAACCCTTTACAACATTGATGAATCGGAGCTGTTTGAAGTCTCCGTCGAGAGCCCAGAGGTGACGGAGCAGGGTGCACGTCAAGCTCTCTCTCAATTTCGTTAATATATCTAATTAAAGAGTCACACATATTCACAGCACCTTTTCTAAACTCAGGGTGCTGTTGTTGGTGCGGTTCTAGTTCTGGTATGTATGGGTATTTAATAGGACAAGCAGAACAGCGTGACTTTAAAAGCCTGTGGCGTATTAATGCTAAAACCACTTTTGTCTCTGATTCATGTTCAACCATAAATCCTCCTGTTTGAATTCAAAACCTCACTCAGGAATGAAGTTTTGAATTGCCACTCTAATGAATGGCAATTTAAAGCGTGCGTTCAATTTCTGTCCTCCGTGACGCAGCTCGGAGTGACCTAGTTTGGTTCCCTCATAGGTGAGGGAACCAAAGTTAGTCGTTCATGGTTCAATTCTGTTAAAGAGCCATCTTCACACTTGCTGGTGGTGCTGTTTGTGTGTTGATGGAATCATTATTCCGATTTGGTATTTTAATGTCAATACCAAAATGGAATATTTGTTGATAGGAAGATTTCTAAAAGATTGGATTTGTGATCTTGAGGTGAAAAAAAACCGCCACTAGGGCGGTCAGTTAGTTTACAAAAATTAATATATAAATAATGGGTCTTTCTTCGGTACCTGAGACTCTAACAATCTTTGCTGTTATACGATCTTCATCGATAAATTGCTTGATTGCAGAGCAAAGAATCCGGTTTACGTAACCCACTTTTTTGTTATTTACCAAAATAGCAATAGCATTTGAATCGGCAACATTATTGGGCTCAAATTCAAAGGTAGCTTCTGTTTCCAGTTCTATTTCTCTCAACTCTTCACGGGTGATTCCTTCTCCGCTTCGAATTACATGGCGGGTTCCGGCAACTTCTAGTCGGTACTCAAACGGCCTTTCAGCCTGAGATAAATCAGGAATGACATTAAAGTCGTCATTTGGCAAACCCACTCCTGTATGACAAATCATCTGGAAACCATCACCATTAAATTCAGGGTCTACTTGATGGCTCATTAAATATTTTTTGAAGTCTCCACGGCTGCGGGGAGGTGTTCGATTCATAAACATAGACATCACAGTGTGATCATAGACATCCTGATCATGAATTGGGAAGGCTGTATATCCTGTAAATCCAGCGTTGATAGCATCTTCAAAATCGGTAGAGCCTTTATTGTATAGAAACTCCACATTGTCATCTTCTTTTCTGATTAGAGTGGCAACATTGTAACGTCTTGAACTGTCACCTCTAGGGTGCCAAGTCAAAAATAAAGTATTTACATTGATAGGCTTTTTAATATACATCGTCTAGTTGCTCTTTCATTAACTCATATCTCATCACAATGATGCGCTCAACCCAGTCTATTCGTTCTTGTGATATTGGAGACTGACACTCAATACGTGGAAGTTGCCTAATATCATACAACAAGGCTGGTAAGTCTATTGCTGTGATGATTAGTTTGATTGCTTTAAGCATTGTGAGTCGAATAGGTTTTGGAAACTGTATTATTTCACCTGATTTTAGCTCTTGGAGTAGCTCAAAGTGGGGAATCCGTTTCATATTATCACCGAGATCATATTTTATATGATGTTTTGCTCTATGAATATACCGCTTTAATCGATTGTCATCCCAGTTTTGAATGTTATGAATGAATCTTTCATGCCCTAAGCTAGTGCCGTTATCATACAAGTGACTCAGTGAAACTCCATCACCAGAGATAACAAACCCCCAGTTTTCTTGATGTCTATCGGTATTCCCGATTAGGGTGTCAAAAGCGATCATATCTATAAGCCAACCTATTACATCAGGATGCTGATATTCGGTATTATTTTCTTTGCTTATAACTTTTACAGCATTGTAAACTGTTTTATTGATGACCATTAAATAAGCTAGATTATGCTGGCTTCCTGTGTTGTTATCAAAATCTTTAATTAACTGTTTAAAATGGCTGCTAGCATGATCTAACTTAGACTTTCTCGGGTCATAAAACCACTCCATTAAGCATCCAGAGATAATCTTTCCATCTTCTTGCCTTTGTTCCGCTGGAAATGACTTAGGAACAGGAAGTCCAAGGTGATAACCTACGATTGATGCAATAATTTCTGTCCAGTATTGGTCGGGGTATCTTTGTATTGATTGCTTAAATAGGTAAGGCCAATCAGGTTTCAATATATCATGCTGAAGATGTTCTATGTTTGGAGACCAAATCATTTGTTTATCACGGGCGCCAATGGCGAAGAATGGTTGGTTTTCATCACCTTTCCAGTCGCTAACATCAATACAAGCGATATTATCAGTCATTAATTTTACTGACATTAAAACAACTTCCACTTAGCATCAATCACCACACCTGCTATCTCGCAGAACTCGTCAGCTATATTAATTCGCTTATATGTTGGGTCTGGGTTTAATGGTACCAAGAATGTACCTTCTGGCTCGATGCTAATTTGCTTGAATGTGGCCATTTGTTTATTTTCGCAATAACCAACAACAAAGTTTTTGTTTATATATTCTCGCTCAGGATCGACAAGAATGAACATGCCTTCAGGAAACGTAATACCTTGGCCGAAAGGGGCCGTCATAGAGTGACCGTCAACTATCAACCAAAACGAATCCCTACTGCATTTAACGGTTGTATCAAGATATTCAAGATCATAAGTTTGAATTGCCTCCCGGAATCGACCAGCAGATACTTTTCCAAGCACAGGGAACGATCCTTTGTATTCTGGCTGAATATCCATAGGAATAACGTTATTTAAGCCATCATCAGATATAACAGAGCCGTCCGGCAGCAAAGTCATATGGCTAAGGCCTACACATTTCATTATTTCAGCAATTGTATCAAGGCTAGGTTCTCTTGCTTTGGTTAAGTAGCGCGCGATTGTTCCTTGAGCACTTCCCATTTTTTCAGCAAGCCCAGCTTGAGTTAAGCCGATTTCTTTCATTCTGGTTTTCACCAGATCTGTCCAGTTCATTTTTGTAGTCATATCGTGATTATGCCACATCGGAATTGGCTAGAAATAACCTATATGGAATATTATTCCTTGTTGTTATAATTCCATTTTGGTATAAATGGTTCAGGAGGACGTATGAACAGAATTAAACAATATCGAAACACAATCGGAGTTAACCAAAAAACGATTGGTGATTTGGTTGGTGTAGATCAGAGCAGCATCAATCGCTATGAAACTGGCGAACGTAAACCATCAATTGAGATGGGATGGAAAATAGTTAAGGTTTTTAATTGTCTTGGCTGCAACTGTAGTTTCAATGATGTTTTTCCTGACCCGAAAACCAATCATACCGAATCAACCCAATAACAAAACCATAAAATGCAAGGGCAAATTATTATGAACCGCAAGGAAATGATTAAGTTACTGATTAAAAACTACACAGGTGGAAAAGAGGTTGCAGCCGCATCCCTTGGTTACACATTAAACGCTTTCAATAACCGCCAATATGAAAGCAATAATCATCCATTTTTTACTTTTGATGATTTGGTCGTGCTTTCTGAATTACAAAATAGCCCTGCTGTAGCGGAATATTTCGCACTCAAAACAGGCCATGTCGTCATTAAAAAACCAGAGCCATCCGAAATAGGTAAGAAAGATTTATACGATTGTGAGAGCGAATTAAAAGCAAAGGTTGGTGAGTTAGCTATCACCGTTTATGAAGCGGAAAGGGATGGTGTTCTTACTAATTCTGAATTGAAGAAAATTGAAGATCTTGAATATGAAGTAGACAAGAAAGTTTATGAGCTGCGAGCGTTAAAGAAGAAGTTATTCAGCCCTAAATATAAAGCAATAAGAGAGGGCGAAAAATGAAAACAGATGAATTTGCTGAATTAGTTAAACAATACATGCTTGTCACGGAAAACACCTGCAGTGGCATCCGTAAGCATAGTGAAATTGATGCTGACCATTGCGAGTTAGATAGATTGATTTTATTACGAGCGAAGTGTGACCAGCGAATCCAAGAGATTTCGCATCGAATTAACAATCAAAAATAAAAGTGCCTCTGCGTAGCAGCAACTACCAGAGGCGTGGATTCAGCGTATGGAGCTAGAAATCATGAAAAGAATAGCATTTAAGACCAAATTTGAAAACCACCGTTTATTAGTAACTGTTGTGGTGAATGGCAAGGAAGTGGACACATTACAGGGTAACAAGTTGGCAATGTGTTGGGATGCGTTTTATCAGTTTGAGAAAAAGGTGGCGTGATGGCGGATGTAATTTCTAGTGAGTTATCAGCAGGTGATAAAGATTCGTGGTCAACGCCGCAGTGGTTGTTTGATGCGTTATATCCTGAATTCGGGTTTGAGCTAGACGTCGCAGCTAATGAGGATAACGCAAAGTGCTTTGCTTGGTATGGCATTGCTGATAATGCGCTAACTATGTCTCGCTGGGATGCTCATCCTGATCTTGGTTCTATGGCTCACCAATATGTGTGGATCAATCCTCCGTATTCCCGTGGCAATGTGAAGGCGTTTCTCGAGAAAGCGTTTGAGCAATGTGTTTTTCACAAAATCAATTCTGTTTTGCTTATTCCTGCAACTCCAGATGCTAGTTGGTGGCCAACGAATGCGAGCGAGGTTCGATTCATCACTGATGGTCGTATTTCGTTTGATCATCCAATCACTAAGAAAAAGGCAAACGGCAACACGAAAGGTTCTGCATTGGTGATTTACCGCCACTGTGACTTAGGCATGCCAATGGTGACTCGTTATGTGAGTCGTGAATCTTTGAGAGCGTTGGGGGCGTAATGAGCAAGTTTATTTCCAACTCTTTTCAAGTGCCTAATTCTGTCATTGATGATCTTATGGCGCACATGTCTCCAAACTCGCTTAAATGCTACTTCTTTGTGGTTCGTAAAACGACAGGTTGGGGTAAAGAGTCTGATTGCATTTCTGAGACTCAATTCTTAGAAAAAACAGGCATTAAAAACGTTAAGACGCTAAGAACGGCTTTGGCTGAATTGTGCAAGATGGGGCTAATTAAGCAGTTTAAAAAACGTGGGCAGATCACTGAATATTCATTGGTTTTAGATGATGCAAACCAGTACCAAAAAACAGTAGTACCAAAAAATGGCACTAGTACCAAAAATTACCATCAACCAGTACCAAAAATTGGATCAGAACCAGTACCAAAAATTGGCACCCTACAAAAGACAATAACAAAACCAACTAATACAAAAGAAAAAAATGAACAAAAAATTGATTTGATTGAATCGGCTTTCGAAAGCTTTTGGAAAGCGTATCCAACCAAGACCAACAAAAAAGGCTCGATGAAGTCATTCAAGACTGCTCTCAAGAATCAAGATCTTTCAGCTGAAGAATTTTCAAAGATGCTGGTGGACGATGTGACCATGCGTGTTGCTCGTAATCAATTTGGATTCGACAAGCTGCACGCTACAACGTACTTGAACAACGAGCGTTGGACTGATGAAAGTTCGCCAGTTGTGCCGAGTTCTAGCCAACCGACTCAAGCCGAACCGCAGATCACCGAGGCGGACGAAATCAAACGCAAGGTTAGCTCGTTGGAAATGGATATTAACAACGAAAATACTGCGCTGATCAACGCTCGAAACCGAGGTTATTCCAAAGCTGCAATTGATTCATATCAAAAAAATCTAGATGCAATGATTGCGCAGCGTCAAGCGTTGGTAGATCAACTTGGAGGCGCACATGGATGTTGAGTATCAAGCAACGTTAAGTGATCTCATGTGGGCGTTGAGACAGCAAAAGGCGTGGACATCGACAGAAATGTGCAACTTTTTGAATGTTGATGTGATTGAGCTTTGGGTGTTGGTGAAAAAAGCGGAATTAAAGGGCGCAAAGATCCATTTTGTTGTTGGCGAGCGTGTTGGGCAAGAAGGGCATTTTTATTTGGAGAATGATCATGTTTGAGCTGAGTACAAATACTGAAATGACAATGAGCAGCCGTGAGATTGCGGAGTTAACTCAAAAACGGCACGACAATGTAATGAGAGTTATCCGTGATTTGATATCTGGTCACGTTTTAACCTCTCAAATTGAGGAGACCCCATTTACGCATCCGCAGAACCAACAAACATATTTAGAGTTTCGTTTAGGTAAGCGTGATTCTTTGGTTGTAGTTGCTCGTTTGTCTCCTGAATTCACCGCCGCAGTCGTTGACCGTTGGCAAGAATTGGAAAACAAGCAGCCACAAGTTCCGCAAACATTCGCTGATGCTCTGCTATTAGCTGCTAACCAAGCCAAGGAACTGGAAGAAAAGAATCAGGCGTTGGCGTTAGCTGCACCTAAAGTTGAATTCGCTGATGCAATCGCAGGTGATGAAAAGGGCGTGAAACTAGGACAGTTCGCAAAAGCGGTGGGGATTGGTCCTCGTAAAATCTTTGAGATCTTGCGTGATCTAAAGATCTTAATGACTGGCTACGATCGTCACAATTTACCTTACCAAGAATTTATTGATCGTGGTTATTTCACTGTTAAGCAAGGCACGTTTGAGACGAATTCTGAAACTCGCATTAGTCACACTACTTTAATCACTGGCAAAGGTGAAATCTGGCTACGCAAACGCTTGATTGATTCAGGTCATTTAAAGGCGGTGGCAGCATGAGCAATTTCAAACCTATGTGGATCTTAGCGAGAGACTTTAACCGTGAATCTCGGGCTTTGAATGGTGCAACGACGATTACTATCCGTAGGCCTACAGTGAAATGGTTAGAAGAAAAGATCGCAAGTGAATTAGCAGCTCAAACGAATGAGTCATTTAGCACTATTACTTTGGAAGAGTCATTACCTGCGCCAGTTGAGTTTATAGAAATAAAAGTATCTATAACGAATCAGAAAATAAATGAATTACTGAATGAGGTGCTCAATGATTGATGAATTAATCAAAGAGGTCATTTCTCAGTTTGTGAATTTTGATTACACGATTTTAGTTCCTGCTTACTTTTTAGCAAACATAGTGAGAGATGGCACCAGTTGGTATTTTGACAAAAAACACGAAAAGTTTTGCGATTCAATTCAAGTTCAAATGTATGAAGCAGCACGTATAGGAATAACAATCACATTTCCACATTGCCCATTTAAGCACTCTGTTGTTAGAGCTAATGATAATGCGTTTGCATTTAGAGGGGAGTTTTTATGTCTGTAAAACAACCCAGTTATTTAGAGAGCTTATTGCTTCACCAAATCAAAGTGAAAGGGGTAGAAATTCCCGTTTCTGAATACCGATTTCACGAAACAAGACGTTGGAAGTTCGACTTTGCTTATCCCGATCGAATGTTGGCGATTGAAGTAGAGGGGGGAACGTATTCCCGAGGCCGTCACACACGACCAAAGGGCTATGAAGCAGACTGTGAAAAATACAATACCGCTGCACTGCAAGGTTGGACGGTTCTTCGCTTCACTGGCGACATGATAAAGAAATTAGATGCAATTAATACAATCGAGGCGGCTTTGAATGGCTAAAACAATTTGTGGAGTTGAAGTTTCCGATGTTGAAGCATTAAAAAAACGCTTCCTTGAAAAAACAGAAATGTCAGAAAACGGATGTCTTATATGGAAAGCAGGAAAAACTAGAAAAGGGTATGGATACTTTTCCATTGGAAATTCTCGGACTTGTGATGGGAAAAGAATAAATTCAATGAAACAATCACATAGGGTTTCTTATGAGCTTTTTATTGGTGAAATACCTAAGATGGAGGGGCATCATGGAGCCTGTATTCTTCATAAATGTGATACACCATCCTGTGTAAATCCAGATCATTTATTCGTTGGTACTAATGCGGAAAATGTAAAAGACATGGATAGAAAAGGAAGAAGAGTAACTGTTGTTTCTCAGGGGGAAAGCAGCCCTCACGCTAAGTTAACAGAAAAAGAAGTTTTGTTTATTTATAACTCAGCAAAAAATAAAACCATAAAACAAAACAAGCTAGCAATTATGTTTGGTGTTAGCACTGCAACAATTAGTTCTATTGTGATGGGAAGAAACTGGTCTCATTTAACTGGTGCTAGCAATGCTAATTCTTAAACCATTCATCCAACATGACCTAGGTTTGATCATGTTGAGGCCGGGTAAACCGCTGCTTGATGAACTTGTACGCATGAGTAGCGGAAACCGTTTGTTGATTTCGCCATTGCCGAAAGAGTTAGTTGATGTGCCAAGTGGAAAAGTGAACTTTCCGGAATTTCCGGATAGTTCAAAGTCGCTGGTGGACGATGAGCGTTTACTCGAATTCTTTTTGACGAAAGAAGTGTCGCAGCGGATAGGAAGTTTTTATCACTGGCTCGAGCGCATTCCCCATTGTCAACTTTCCGACGGGGAATATTGCGACAAGAATTTAACTTTTTTGGATTGCAAACACGGTGCAGTTCGTTTGTGTTGGCACCACGATAACCAAGAACGCATGCAGCTGAGTGCGCAGTCTCGATCATTAGCAAAATCAAACGTATTAGTGTGGGGTATTAGCCGTGTTCGTGCGCAACTAGGTTTTGGTGCGGGGCATGTTTTGACCTTGCCAGAGCTGTGTTGGTGGGCGGTAAAAGAGGGTGTGTATGAACAATTGCCGTCCGCTGTTGTTGAACAGATGTTTGGTATTAAGCCGAAAAAAGAAAGCAACACATTAACGCATAGGCTAGAAAGCGATACTCGTTTTGATGTTGAGCCGAATGCCGTTGCATTGTTAGCAAATAAAGCCAAACAAGTTAAGTTGCTGGTGGATGATGAACCGCCTGCGCTGTTTATGAAGCGTCCGAAACCGCAAGTGTGGCGAAGTGAGAAGTATTTGAAGTTAGTGCGCTCGTTGCCTTGCGTTGTAACTGGTAGCAATGGCACGGATGCAGATCCTGTTGTGGCGCATCATTTGATTGGTCACTGCGAGGGCAAAATGGGCGGTAAGACTCACGATTTATTCACTATGCCGATGTTGGCAAGTGAGCATCAGAAGTTTCACCACGACCCGAAAGCATGGGAACAGCTTCATGGGTCGCAGTTGTTTTTTGTGAATCTGACGCTTAAGAAGACTTTGGAGCTGGGAGGGATTTTGTAATTATAGATATAATTAATCTCGTTATATGATGTAATAAAAATGCGCACAGAAATATTGTAAAATAGACTAGGCAAACTCTTATTATATTATTGTCGCTAAAGTGTCTCCAGAATAACATTCCTTCAACTAAATAAGCTTCATAAGAGTATTTTCCAAAAAATGAAAGTATTTTATTGTCAATATCAAATGTTTTAAAAATCAAGATTATTGCTATACCAAAAGCCAAAACAGTAATTGAGTATTTTGCGAATGAATATTTTTCCCATAATAATGAATAGAAAACCAGAAACGTTGAGAATGACAGTGAAATGATTGTGATTATTTTGTTTTCATCATATTTTGTTTGAAGAGCTAGCATCACACCTATTGGGAAACTTAAAGCATGTAATGAAAACTGGAAGCTGATTGTGGTTATTTCTTTGATGGTTGGAATTTGAGTTAAAATTCCAGCGATAATAAACAGAATTGTAGTTTTTGCTTTGTTTGTTATTTTCATTGAAAAAATAAAGAAAAATAACACATACCACATAGCAATAAAATATATATACCACATTGTCCCGTCCATGGCCAAATCAAATTGATTGAATGAAATGGTTTTTATTAATGTCGAGATGTTATGTGATTTATATCCCCATAGAATATATATAATAATGTTTGCAACAAAAAAAGGAATGTAAACAGATTTTAATCTTTTTGATGTGTATTTTTTTAAGCCGTTACTTAAATAAGATTTAGTTAACCCATAACCAGATAAGATCAGAAAAACTGACACACTAAACGTTGCAAAATATCTGAATTCGGCTGGTATTTTCAATACTTGAGATGTGACTAAATGACCAAATATTACTAAAATAATAGCTAGTCCTTTCAAATTTAAAGTGGTGGTTCTGTTTATCATGTCTGATTCTTATCTATATGATTGATTGTTAATGTAGCAAGGAAAATAAGTCACAAATCATTTTATTTCAACTGTATAAATAACCAGTTATAATAACTCGGTCATTTGAATGAGGATTTGCGTATGGGACTAGCAACAAACATTGAAAAGTGGGACATGTCGGCGGCAATCGGTATGGCGACTGAGGGCGTGAGAGCTAAATATAATGCAGGCGGTGGCGGTGGTGGCTTTGGTGCTGCTGATATGGAAATAGCATCAAAGCTAGACGGCGGCAAAGTGTTGGCTGTACTACACCAAATGGGATTGAAGTTTCACTTGGTTACTCGATGGGCCATGTTCGCTTATGCTTCACCAAACTGGAACCGCTCAGGCAGCTGCGAACTTTTGTTTGATACAGCGATTAATGACTGGGTAATGGAATCGTGCTGCGCAGGACAAATAATTCAGCGTTCAATGTACGAACGTATGCGTGTGATTGTTCCGCTGATTGCAGGCGGTTTGGCGTTAGAGCAGTTGAGCGGTGCGGATGTGTCTCGATGCAATGGTGAGCTTGTTTATCATGCAGTAGCGGATAGAAAAACTTATATCGCCGCTTTGGTTGAATACGATTGCGAGAAGAAAGGCGTGTTTTCTGAATCATTTAAGAAGAAACGTACTCGCTATTATCAATCGAACTGGAGTCGCTTTTCTTGCCACGTTGACCATCTTCGTACTAAATTTTTGAGCTATGACACACTTGCACGCAAAACGTATAAAAAGCAGCTTGAAAAACAAATGATGTCAATATAACCTATGAATCACTAGGTTGGATTTTTGTATCTGACTCGCAATAACCGCTAATTCTTATTGAATTTGGCGGTTTTTTTATGTCTGAAATATGACCGCATGATTGACGCTATGTGCCTTTGCGTTGGTCGTGCGGTTTTTTATTGGTGCGGAATATGCAGATTTCTAAAAGAATTATGACTGCTATTTCGGCAGCTGCGATCTCTATTGCTAGTGCAATGCTTTACGATTTAGAGGGCACGTCATACACACCTTATTATGATGTTGCAGGTGTTTTGACTGTTTGCGAGGGGCACACTGGCGACGACATCATTAAAGATAAAGTCTACACAGATAAAGAGTGCAAAGCCTTGCTTGAAGAAGATTTGTCTCTTATCGCTGCACAGATTGACCCAAAGATCACCGCTGAAATCTCAGTGACCCAACGTGCTGCTTTTTATTCGTTTGCTTACAACGTCGGCGCTAATGCGTTCAATTCTTCCACTCTACTTAAAAAACTCAATGCGAATGATTTTGCAGGTGCTTGTGATGAGCTTCACCGCTGGATCTACGCAGGCGGTAAACCGTGGAAAGGACTAATGAATCGACGTGAAATGGAAGATGCGGTGTGTAGCTATGCTCAGTAACTCTTATATTCGCTCGATTGCGATAGTGCTTGTTGCTCTGTTGTGCATGACTGTGTTTGTTCAGCACTCCAGAAATGGGTTATTGAAAGAAAAACTAAACCGTTCAAATGACTCATTGAATCTCGCTCAATCATCAATGCAAGACATGCAGAAGACGATCAACGAGATGCAAGCGCAGAACAAAAAGATGGCGGATTTGTATGTTAAGCAGCAGAAAGAATATGAAAGCGCTCAAGCTAAAATCATTGATCTTGAGCGTGATCTTGCTGATGGCACTAAGCGGTTGCGCATCAACGCCACCTGTGACAGTGAGCCAATGTCCGCAAAGTCCAGCCCCACCGGCGTGGATGATGGCAGAACCGCCAAACTTACAAGAGACGCTGAACGGAATTATATCCGTCTCAGAAAACAAATAGTTTCTGTTACTTCGCAGGTTAATGGCTTGCGCTCTTATATCAACTCGCTACCGATTGAATGTGTTGCACGTTAGCCTCAGCAGAGGTTGTCCTAAATGAAAAAGATGCTTATGGAAAAAACTGTTAATACATCAAGTTATGTGGCGAGTGTGGGCACTGCGTTCGGTGGTTTGTTTACGCTGTCTGATGTGGCGTTACTCATCGGTATTATCACGACCGTTGTATTGTTCGTGATGCAGTGCGTCTTAAACAAGAAGCGCCTGCAGCAAGACGCTGAGTATCACAAGCTGCGCATGAAAGAATTAAAAGATCATGGAACGGTGATGGATATCGAGCAAAGACCGAGCAAATGATTTTCAAAAGGTACTCCTGACGAAAATAAAATCGACCACGACGGTGACACCGCCGGAAAACTGATTTTTTGGGATTTATAGGGAGAGCAGCAGCAGTGTTATCTGAGCCCTTGATTTTAAAGGGGTTGTGACATAATTAGTCTGCTCAAATTTGGTAAGTTTTAGGTGGGTAAATATGAGTGACATAACACCTATCTCTGGAGCAAATGATTGGTCCATTTCTCGTATGGCTGAAGCCTTGGGGATGAGCCGTAATACAGTGTCAAAACGTTTGCGAGAATCGAATGTTAAGCCATCCAGAAAAGAAAAGGGCAACTGGGTTTATGCATTGAAAGATGCCATGCCAGCACTTTACAAAGCAGATACGCCGCAAAGTGTTGGAATTAATAAGCCCGACGAAATGTTACCTGCGGATCGAAAATCTTGGTTTCAATCCGAAAACGAACGCATCAAATTAGAGCGAGAAATCGGCAACTTATGCGATAGCAGCGAAGTAGCGAGAGAGTTTTCGCTCATGGCTAAAGCAGTTGTTCAGGTACTCGATACATTGCCCGACGTTCTTGAGCGTGATTGTGGTTTAACTCCTGCGCAGGTTTCAAAAGTTCAGAGCAAGGTTGATGATTTGCGTGACCAAATGGCAATGAAAGCTGCTTTGGTCGATGAAGATGAGGACGAAGAATGTTAGCGAGTGCAGCCGATATTCGACGAGACGTTTCGAATTTATTTAAAGCGCCGAATCGAATGCCTGTTGCTGAAGCAGTTGCTAACTATATGCGTGTGCCGATTGGTGGCGGTAACTCGGTCAACTGGGATCCAAGCATTACGCCATACATTGTTGAGCCAATGAACTGCTTGAACAGTCGTGAATACGATGCAGTCATTTTTGTTGGCCCAGCTCGGACCGGTAAAACGGTTGGCTTAGTTGATGGTTGGGTGGTGTACAACATTGTATGTGACCCATCGGACATGCTGATTGTTCAGCTAACCGAAGAAAAAGCACGGGAATACTCTCGCAAACGTCTTGAGCGAACATTTCGAGTTTCGCCAGAAGTGAATGAACGTTTGAGTTTGCGCTCTAATGATAACAACGTTCACGACAAAGTATTCAAAGCGGGCAACTATTTAAAAATCGGTTGGCCGTCCGTCAACATCATGTCGTCATCAGATTATCGTTTCGTGGCGATCACCGATTACGACCGTTGGGAAGATAGCATTGGCGGCGAGGGTGACGGCTTTTCGCTTGGCTCGAAACGTACCACAACGTTTATGAGTTCTGGCATGACGCTTGCAGAATCTTCACCGGGTAAAGATGTTGTCGATCTAAAGTGGCGACCAACAACGGAGCATGAAGCGCCGCCATGCACGGGCATCTTGTCACTATTTAATCGTGGTGACCGTCGCAAATGGTATTGGCTTTGTCCCGAGTGTAAAGACGCATTTCGTCCAGAACTCGACAACATGACCGGCTATGAAGAAGTAGAAGATCATGTTGAGGCGAGCGAATCCGCAGTGATGTGTTGTCCTCATTGTCATCATCAGATCACATCAGACAAAAAACGGGACTTAAATAACCGTGGTTTTTGGTTGAAAGATGGTCAGAAATGGAATGCAGAAACGCAGCAAATTGAGGGTGAAGGGAGAAAATCACGCTTTGCCACTTTCTGGATGGAAGGACCTGCAGCAGGTTACCAAACTTGGCAGCAACTTATTTATAAATTGCTTTCTGCTGAACAAGAATACGAACGCACCGGCAGCGAAGAAACACTTCGAACCGTTGTAAATACCGACTGGGGCAGACCTTACTTGCCGAAATCAGCAAGCGATCAACGTCAAAGTGATGAGTTGATGGCTCGTGCTGAATATTGGGAACGCAAAACCGTGCCGGAAGGTGTGCGCTTTTTACTTGCTTCAGTGGATGTTCAAGGTGGTAAAAATCGCCGCTTTGTTTGCCAAATTCAAGGCTATGGTGAAAACGGTGAGCGCTGGATCGTTGACCGCTTTAACCTGCGTTACAGCAAGCGACATGACCAAGACGGCGTTTCAATGAAAATCGACCCGTCGGCATATCCCGAAGATTGGCGATTGCTGGTGGAAGATGTGCTGTTTAAAGCTTATCCATTAGCTGATTCATCAGGGCGAGTCATGCAAGTTATGGCGCTTGGTGTTGACCAAGGCGGTGAAGATGGCGTTTCCGACAATGCCTATAAATTCTGGCGTTGGTGCAGGAAAAACCGACTTCAAAAGCGAGTTTTCTTATTCAAAGGGGACTCATTAAAACGCCAAAAGATGATCACCAAAAGCTACCCGGACAATACAGGTCGAAGTGATCGAC
This sequence comes from Vibrio sp., assembly GCA_047975485.1. Lineage (GTDB taxonomy): Bacteria > Pseudomonadota > Gammaproteobacteria > Enterobacterales > Vibrionaceae > Vibrio. Next base: position 20,480 of record JBKEDP010000051.1, read on the forward strand.
ATGCGAGTGCCCGTGGTGATGTGCCTTTGTATCTATTGCAAACGGACCAACTAAAAGATCGTATTGCTAATGCGTTAAAACGGGAAACAGTTGGACCTAACTATGTGCACTTTCCTCGTTTTATAGGGGAATGGTTCTATGACGAATTGACCTATGAAGAGCGAGGGCCAGATGGAAAATGGCGTAAACCTGGTCGAGGCGCAAACGAAGCCTTGGACTTAATGTGTTACTGCGATGCTCTGGCAATTTTGCATGGTTACGACCGCATGAATTGGGATTCACCAAAAGCGTGGGCGGATGATTGGAACTCAAACCCACACGTTCATCGTGAATCAGATATTCCAGAATTTATCGAAGATGAACCAGTGGCATCTTCAACTTCTCAACCAATGAAAAAACAACAAATTGAAACACGACAAGCCCCGCAACCATCAACAAATGATTGGTTAAGTGGTGGTGGCAGTGGAGGCGGTGGCGGATGGCTTTAACAAAAGAACAATGTCAGCAAATGGTCGACGCCTGTTTTCAAGCGGAATTGGACGTTTTGGCTGGCAAAGAAACTACGTTCGAAGGGCGCAGTGTCAAAATGGAAGATCTCGATAAAATCCGTGCAGCTCGCCAAGAATGGGAAAGCAAATTGGATGGGTTATTAAATCCACGTCGATTGCGCTATGGCCTAGCGAGGTTTGTATGAATTTCTTAGATAAAGCCATTGCGCCATTTGCACCAACATGGGCAGCTAAACGACTAAGATCTCGTGCTCAAATCAAAATGTATGAATCCGTTTTGCCGTCACGTTTACATAAAGCGAAACGTGAGGGGCGAAGTGCTGATAATGCGTTATCTGGTGCGGGTCAAAGTTTACGAGAACAAGCTCGTTGGCTCGATGAAAATCACGACCTTGTGATCGGATTACTCGATAAATTGGAAGATCGGGTGATTGGTGCAGATGGGATCATGGTTGAGCCTCAACCACTCAATAAAGACGGCAAGGTTAACAAGGATGTTGCTAACGAACTGCGCCGACGTTGGGCGGCATGGTCACTACGTCCAGAAGTAACAGGCATTTTCGCACGACCTGAAATGGAGCGTTTAGTCATGCGCACTGGGTTGCGTGATGGTGAATGTTTCGGCCACTTGGTTATGGGTAAAGCTACCGGCTTAGTTCACCCAAATCCAAATGGCACAGCGTTTTCAATTGAAACATTAGAGCCTGATTTTATCCCGTATAACCTAACTAGCGTTGGCGAGGGGGTAAAACAAGGCATTAAACACAATGCGTGGGGGCAGCCTGTAGAGTATTACAAGCTATACGATCACCCCGGCAACGCAACGGGAATTCGGTTTAAAACGAAAACAGTCCCGAAAGAACGCATGTTACACCTCGCATTTAGACGCCGCCTACATCAAGTTCGCGGCGTTTCTATTTTGCACGGCGTAATAACTCGACTTTCCGACATTAAAGATTATGAAGAAGCGGAACGTGTCGCAGCTCGTATTGCTGCAGCGCTTGGTTTCTACATCAAAAAAGGTGAAGGCGCACTTTTCGATCCCGACGATAGCGGAAATCAAAATGGGCAACCTCGCCGAGTCGATATTGCACCGGGCATGATTTTCGATGACCTGCGACCGGGTGAAGATCTGGGCATGGTCGAATCAAATCGTCCAAATGTTCATCTTTCCGAATTCCGCAATGGTCAGATCCGCATGGTGGCTGCTGGGACACGCTCTGGTTATTCAAGTGTGGCTCGTGACTACAACGGCACTTATTCCGCACAGCGACAAGAGCTTGTCGAAAGTTGGGACGGTATCACTGTTTTGCAGCAGTGGTTTATTGCGCATTGGTCACGACCTGTTTATCGCAAATGGCTGCAAATGGAGTTGCTAAACGGCTTAGATATTCCGGAAGAACTCGATAGAAACACACTATTTGATGCTGTTTATCTTGGCCCAGTAATGCCGTGGATTGACCCAGAAAAAGAAGTCAATTCATGGAAAGAACGAGTCAAAGGCGGTGGTGCGAGTCATGCGCAATGGATTCGTTCAAGTGGCAAAAACCCACAGGAAGTGTTTAGACAAATCATGGCGGAGCGAGAGTTCTTTGAAGAAAACGGGCTGAATTTTGATACCACTTCAGGAGAAGCAAGTGAACAAACAACGACTGGCATTGATGATGCCGATGGCAATGGCGATGACAGCAACAGCGCCAACCGCCAAGAATAATTGGTACAGCATCAAGGCCAGTGGCAGCCAAGGTGCTGAAATTTGTATCTATGACGAGATCGGCGGCTGGGGCATTAGTGCCCGACAGTTCGCCAATGATCTCAAAGCTCTGGGTGATGTTCGTCATATCACACTACGCATTCACTCACCGGGTGGTGATGTGTTTGAAGGTATGGCGATTTACAACCTACTTGATCAGCATCCTGCGCAAATCACAGTAAAAATCGACGGCCTTGCAGCTTCAATGGCTTCAGTGGTTGCCATGGTGGGTGATGAAGTTCAGATCCCAGAAAACGCCATGATCATGATTCACAAACCGTGGGGTATTCAGGGTGGCAACTCAAATGACATGCGTCGCTACGCTGATTTACTCGACAAATTAGAGAGCACATTGCTTTCTGCGTACACCAAAAAAACAGGCAAAGATACTGATGAAATCAGTGCAATGCTCGAAGACGAAACGTGGCTAAACGGCCATGAAGCAGTTGAAGCAGGATTTGCCGACACACTAATTGCACCGCTCGAAGCTGCGGCATGCTTAACATCTAACCGATTAAAGGAATTTGAAAAAATGCCAAAATCAATGAAGTCTTTGATGACGCCTCGTGCTCAAACAGTCGTGCCGACTACGCCAGCAGCGGAGCAGGATCAAGAAAACCCAGTAAACACACCAGTTGCAAGCGCACCAGCAGCGAAACCAGTGGCGCCAACTACTGTTGATAATACGGCAACTATTCAAGCTCGTAACAACGCAATCAAAGATCTATTTGCTAACTTCGGCGGCAAACACGTTGAATTAATGAATGACTGTTTGATTGATGTCTCAATGACCGTTGAGCAAGTAAAAGACAAGTTACTTGAAAAGCTTGGCAAGGGCACTGAGCCAACCAACACAGTTAGCGCATCAGCTCATATTTTTGCAGGCAATGGCAACACCATTGGCGACAACATGCGTGTTGCAGTGATGGCTCGTGCAGGTCATAAAGTGGATGGTTCCGATGAGTTAGGTCACAACCCATACGCACATATGACATTGCGTGAATTAGCTCGTATGTCATTAACAGAGCGTGGCGTGGGCGTTTCTAGCTACAACCCAATGCAAATGATCAGCATGGCATTTACGCATGGTCAAAGTGACTTCGGTCAAATCTTGCTAGATGTTGCGCATAAATCCTTGCTGCAAGGCTGGGAAAGTTCAGAAGAAACGTTTGATCGCTGGACAATGAAAGGCACGTTGACCGATTTTAAAACCGCTCATCGTGTTGGTTTGGATGCGTTTCCAAAATTACGCCAAGTGCGCCGTGGTGCTGAATACAAATACGCAACCTTTGGTGACCGCAGTGAACAGATTGCACTAGCAACTTATGGCGAACTGTTCAGAATCGACCGTCAAACTATCATCAATGAAGACATGCAGGCGTAAACTGAGTTGCCAATGATGATGGGTGAAGCGGCTAAAGCAACCATTGGTGATCTTGTTTATGAAGTGCTTACAAATGGCTACAAAATGAGTGATGGTCAAGAGTTGTTCTCAGCTAAACACAACAATACGTTAGCTGGTCCTGCAGCAATTGATATCGCTAACCTTGATGCTGCACGTCAACTAATGCGCACACAGAAAAGCGGTGAACGTCACTTGAATATCCGCCCTGGTTTCGTGCTTGTGCCAACTGCACTTGAAACCACTGCAAATCAAGTTATCAAATCCGCATCGGTGAAAGGTGCAGACATCAACGCAGGCGTAAACAACCCATTGCAAAACTTTGCAGAAGTCATTGCTGAGCCTCGTTTAGATGACGCAACCAAGCTTGACTGGTATCTAACCGCCGCACGTGGACGTGACACCATCGAAGTTGCTTACTTAAACGGTGTTGAAACGCCATTCATCGAGCAACAACAAGGTTTTGATGTTGACGGTGTAGTAACTAAAGTTCGCATTGATGCAGGTGTTGCACCTCGTGATTACCGTGGTCTTGTTAAAGCGACGGGTGTTGCTAAGTCTTAATTGCATGCCATAAAAAACAAAACCCCGAAGTGCGGCTAACACTTCGGGGTTTTTGCTTTCCACCATTACCAAGACTAATGAGGAATATGTGGATAATTATATACAGATAATTAAAGAGATTCTAGCCATGAGTGAAAAGGTACCAAATTGGAAATTCATATTGCTATGGATCGCAATTATGACTTTTGGTGTAGCAAGTTTAATTGATGCTATTAAATGGTGGTAAAAATTGACAGCTAAGCCTCGCCAAGTGCGGGGCTTTTTAATACATGCAGAAAATGCAGGAGCAAGAAAATGGCTAAAAATTTTGTACAAAACGGCAGCACAATTGAGTTTGTCGCTGATAAAGATGTTTTATCTGGCGAATTGGTTGTGATTGGCGAGATTGTTGGTGTTGCGCATGAAAACGTAGCAACAGGCGAAACTGGCGTTGCACATACCAGTGGTGTCTTTAGCTTTGAAAAGCCAGCAAATTCAGTATTTGAAGTTGGTCGTAGTGTCTTCATTTTGGATGGCGAGCTTACCGAAGATAACACTGCCGTTTATGTTGGTAAGGCGTGGAGCTTTGGCGGGGCCTTCCCAACCTTTGATGTGAATATCAACTACGGCGCAGCGGGCTTTTCGACTGCTGACGAAGAAGCGGGCGTTTAACCATGACAACGTGGTGGCAAGACAGAATGAAACGGGTGAATGCTCGGCTTGTTGGTCGCTTTAATCACGATGTTATCTTGCATTTTGAGGGTGAAGATAAGCCAATTTTAGGCATCTTCGATAACCCATTCAGCTTGCGAGAGGGACACGACGGCAAAGTGGCGGACACTCAGACGTCGGTTTACATCAAAGATGAAGATGCGGTGGGCGTAAAAATGCGCTCGATTGTCACCATAGTTGATCGCAAGTGGGCAGTAATTTCACCACCAGAACCCGACGGCACCGGCTTAACCAAATTATTGTTGAGTAAATACGATGGCAAGCAACAAGCAGTCACAAATATTCGATATTGATTTAGAAGAAGTTGAAGCACTTAAAAATATCGTCGGCGCTACAGAGCAAGAAATGAAACTTGCTTATAACCGAGCTTTGAATCGAACAGCTAGAACATTCGCTAAATTGAGTAAAACACTCATAAAAGATGATATTCAAGCTAGGAATGTAAAGTTCACTCGGAAACGCTTAAAAAGCTATAAAAACCGTGGAAGTAATGGCCTAGATAACTTTAAGTTGTGGGTCGGTTTGAACCCTGTTCCTACCTATATTTTGCAAGGTAAGCTGAAATGGAAGCGAGGTGGCCCTGCGAGCTTTACTCCAAAAGCAAGTAACTTAGAGTCCATTACCACATCACGAGGATTTGTTCTCAAAGTCAATGGTAAAAAGTTGATGTTTGAGCGAAAAGCTAAAGGTAAAAGCGGATATGAAATCGTTAAAGAAGATATTCATAAGCCTTTAGAAGAAAGTATTGAAGCTGAAATTTTCAGGAAAATACCAGAAATCTTTTTTCATCATTATGAATCTGATTTGAAAAGCCGAATCAAAATGCGAGACAAATAATGGACAAACTCACTCTCTCAGATTATCACGATGCGGTTGTTGCTTATCTGCGTGAAAAAGTGCCTTGGTTGCAGTCGATTGACTACTATCCAGAAACTCAAACTGAGCTACCAACACCATGTGCCTTTTTTTCCGTTGAAGATTGGGAAGAAAACAGTGAAGAAGATCTGAGCGACGGCACGCTTTGTATCAACTTTAACTGCGAGTTAATCGTAGTTTTTGGCATGTTAGAGCCTGAATATCAAAAGGCGATCCGCAATGCGACAGTGGCGCTGGGTTTGATCATTCACAATTGCCGCTTTGGTAAAAAGATCCCTGCTGCAGTTCTGCAAAGTGCTGCGCCAGATGCGTTCGATCCTGATCTTGATGGTTATGCTGTTTGGTCTATTAAATGGTCGCAGCGTTTATACGTTGGTGAAATTGTTATTAGCGCCGAAGAATTCAAACCAAGCAAAATTTCAGTGGGTTACTCGCCAGAAATTGGCAGTGACAATCAAGATAAATACGAAAAAGTTACCGACGAAGACGACATAAATCCATGATTGACAATTCTTATGTGCTTTCACAGTTTGAACGGCGCCTTGCTAATCTGATCCGTGATGGTCGAGTGGCAAAATATCAAGCCAAGCCACCGAGAGTTAAAGTCGAATACGATGTTGACGATGATGATAAGCCAGTCCTTAGTGATTGGCTTATTTATTTTGAGGCTCGTGCAGGCGTAAAAATCACATGGGATCCGCCAAAAATCGGCGAACAATGTTTGATTTTTTCACCGTCTGGAGACTTACGAAACGGTTATGCGCTGCTTGGCTTAAATACCGCTGAAAATGCGCCTGTTTCAGAAAATCCAATGGAGCATGTCATCAAATATGACGATGGCACCACGTTCGTTTATAACCGAGAAACACATGAAGCGACTTGGAACATTCCAAACGGCAGCATGAATTTAATCACGCCCACGTTTAACATCAAGGCAAAAATCGTTCACGAGGGCGACTACGAACAAACTGGCAACTTCAAAACATCGGGCACGATCGATGCAGCTAAAAACATCACGTCGAAAATGGAGCTGTTCGATAAGACTGGCTCAATGAGCACCGTTCGAGTTCAATACAACGGCCACAAACACGGCGACAGCCCAACACCAGACACACCAATGAGTTAGTGAGATCAATATGAATGGCACAGATAAAAACACAGGCCGATTGATCCCCGATCTGGAGCATTTAAAACAAAGCATTACCGACATTCTCACAACTCGCATCGGCTCACGAGTCATGCGTCGTGAATACGGCTCAATCTTACCTTATTTGATAGATGCGCCATTCAACGAGGCAACACGGCTCGACATGATTGTCGCAACGGGTGATGCATTGGCACGCTGGGAGCCTCGATACCTAGTGCAAAGCGTTTTGCCAACTCAAACAGAAGAAGGTGTGGTCGAAATCAGTTTGACTGGCATTTACTTGCCCGACGGCACCACGATTAATTTAGACGGAATAAGGATTGCAGCATGACGATTATCGATCTTTCAAACTTGCCGCAACCCAAAGTTAAAGAAGAAATCGACTTTGAAACCATTTTAACTCGTAAAAAAACGGATCTTAAAACACGTTATCTATCGTGGGATGCGGATGTGGAATCCGATCCAACAGTTAAAAATTTAGAAGTTTCAGCATATGACGAAACGGTGCAGCGCCAACGAGTTAATGATGCAGCTTTATCGGTCATGTTGCCTTGGTCTGAAGATACCGATGCAGATAATTTGGCGTCGTTCTTCAATCTAGAGCGTGAAGTCATTCAAAAAGCGGATGACACTGTAACGCCACCGATTGAAGCGATTTACGAAACCGACGATGCATTAAAGCGCCGCTGTTTGTTGGCTTGGTCGGCAATTACAACGGCAGGGCCAAGAAAAAGTTATATCTATCATGCGCTTTCATCATCTTCACAAGTTAAAGATGCGGATGCATACCGAGTTAGCCCTGGCAATGTCAATGTAGTGGTGCTTTCACATGAGGGAAACGGCACGGCAAGTGATGCATTACTTGCAACAGTTGACGGCCAAATCACAAGTGAAAGTGTGCGCCCGTTGTGCAGCAATGCGAAATCAATTTCAGCAAAAATTTACGAATACGAAATCACAGCTGTTCTCGATATTGAAACCATTGCAGCGAAAGATTCAATCATTCAAACCGCACTCGAAAATGCACAACTTTATGTTGATAAAGCCCATCGGATCGGAGGCTTAGTGAGTGAGTCAGCTCTCGATGCTGCCATGCACATTGAGGGAGTTCGAGACGTTGATTTAGGTGATTTTGAAAACTATCAGGCAGATAACCAAACCGCCCCATATTGCACAAAAATCACGATCACTGCCAAACCGATGGAGTAAAAAACGATGGATGAAAACTACTCGTTATTGCCCTCCAACGCTACCGCATTTGAAAAGGCTCTTGAAATCGTTACTCGTAGCGATATGAGTTCGTGCATTCGTGATTTGTGGAACATCGACAAGTGCCCAGAAGAGTTTTTGTATGTTCTCGCTATCACGCTAGACGTGGACGAATGGGACGAAAACTGGAGCGAAACAGCAAAGCGTCAAACCTTGCGAGATGCGTATTACGTTCATTCAAAAAAGGGCACACCCGAAAGTATTCGACGAGTTTTGCGTAATGCTGGTTATGAAGAAATTCGGATTGTCGAGGGATTAAGCGGCAAGACCTGCAACGGTGAGTTTTTATGTAACGGGCATATATACGCAGGCAATGAAGCAGCGTGGGCGATGTACCGAATTTATTTAGAAAAAGGCATGACTAACGAGCAATCAAAGCAAGTTAGACGATTGCTAGAAGATACCGCTCCACTTCATTGTGAGTTAGCCGGATTGCATTTTGAAGAAGCGCAATTCACATGCAATGGTGAAATTTTTTGCGACGGTGTTTACAACTGTGGCGTTGCATAGAGAGATGAAAGAATGGGAAAAATTACAGAGTTAGAGCAATGGGACGAAGAAGTTTATGCGTTAGAAACGACCGATCCTGTTTTAGGTGGTGATAATGATGCGCCCTTGAACCGTGCCGCAGCGAACCTTGCTAACCGAACGGCGTGGTTGAAAGAACAGCAAAGCAAAAACGTAGACGCACACAAACGCCAAATTCTATTCATGCCGCATTTTTGCGCTGCGGGCGGTTGGGAGCCCGATCCAGATTTATACGCTCCTGAGCTTGGACAGAAATGCTACAAAACAGATTATCCAACGGTTTATGAAATCGTATCAACACTCATCACTAACGTGATTGATGAAGACACAAAATCTGCAGGTATTGCGTCGGGCGATAAAACATATGCAGCCTATTTCGGCATCGGTAGTGATGAAAATGGTGAGTTTTTCACAACCCGTAATAAATCACTATTTATGCACGATAAAGCAGCTGGTGAATATGGTTCTGTGGGTGAGTTTAAAGATGATCATATGCAGAAAATTACAGGTTCATATCAAACTCGTCGCTATTCTAACTCACTAGGAGAGGTCACAAGTGAAACCTGGTCGACCAGTGGAGTTATGACTACTAGTTACATAGATTCTGCAGCAACACAAACAGTAGATGTCTCAAACTATACGTCAACACAACAATTAAATATCGCAATTGACTCATCTCGTGTCACACGCACACACGAACTAAATTTTACAGACAGCATGGGCGCATTCTCAAATGCAGTGATCGGATTGCCAAAGGGGGAATTTAAATATGCGTAAATATGCAAATGTAACAGGTGAATATCTCGGTGAAATTGCTGACAAAAAATGCTACCCATTTACTACTCAAAAACCATTGCCAAAAACTGAGCTGAAAGAAAATGAATTTTTTGCCTTCTTAGATAAAAACGGAAACGTGCAGATGTGGGAAACAGATTCGTGTGATTGGCGCATTAAAACACGTTTCGAAAAATGCACAGCGTACTCAAAAGAAACCGGCTCAGAAAAAGAATTTGACGACAAATCGCTAGTCACAGACGACTACACACTACTCGAACCCCTCCCAAATTCCATCTGGATTGACGACAAATGGGTAGTTCAACTCGATTTAGCGCAGCAGTCAAAACATAACGAAATCAATGCTTGGCGTGATGCACAGGAAAATAACCCGACTGCGATTGTTGAGCTACTTGATACAGCATGGGATGCAAACCCAGCAGCGCAAAATCGAATATCTAAAACGCTTGTTAGCACGGATGCAATGCCGCCATTTTGGACTGATGCGTATAACAACGATGTGATTATCACAAAAGATGAACTCCAGTCTATCTATAACCAAATCATTGAGATCGGCGGTTTAATTCATGTCCGACAACGACAAATGAAAGAAGATATTGAGATGTTGACCGATGCTGAAGAAGTTCAAAATTATGTAGTGGGATGGGGTGCTGAATGAAAAAAACATACTTACTAATAACACTCGCAGCAGTGTGTTGCGTTCTATTACTCAGCGCATGCTCAAGTGTTGTTATCACTGATGGAACGCAGGACGCTGTCGTCGGAAATGACAGACAGCAAAAAGGCTGTGGCGTGAAAGTCGATAAAAACTTCACTGGTGTAGTGGCGTATAAATCACCGCAGTGTGAAGTGACAATTAATCAAACAGAACAAGCACAGCACGACAACGACACATAACCCAAGCTAAAAACTTAACCCAATACCAACCGCCGAGGCTAATAGCACGGCGGTTTTTTTATGCCTGAAATTTGGAGAAATCGCATGGCAACAACATTTTTACATGGTGCAGAAGTCATTGAGATGAATGACGGCGTCCGCAGCATTTCGAGCGTGAAAACCGCTGTTATCGGCTTTGCTTTTGAGTCCGATCAGGCAGCAGGCGCAACGGCTGCAACATTAACAATTGGCAGTGCTGCATTGTCTGATGGCATCACTCTTACAGCAGTGGAAGGTGGTCAAGATGGCAATGGCATCAACATTACAATCACCACCCAAACAGTGCCGGATTCCGCTATTGCCATTATCGGCGAAGGTAAAAACATCACGGTTGAGCTAGGTACTGATGAAACAGGTGCACCAAACAGCACGGCTGCAGAAGTAGTTGAGTCAATCAATGAAGCTGCAAGCACATCGGCATTAGTAGTCGCATCACTCACAAACGGCAATGATGGCAGCGAAGTGCCGCAAGTGGTTAGTACGCAGTATTTATCTGGCGGTGCAAACGAACCATTCCCTGAGCTAAAACCCGTGATGATCACAGGCAGCTTGAAAGGCGCAGAGGGTATGGGTAAATCCACTGATGCCTACAAATCAATGGATTCAATCATGCAGCAAACGGGCGCACTGGTTATTGCTGTTCGTGCTCGTCCTTTGGTTGCTCCGCAAGTTGAAGGTGCAAACATCAGCGAAGCGATTGATCAATTTGCTTATGCTCGCAGTGAGGTGGGCTATAAGCCAAAAATCCTAATTGCTCCCAACTTCTCACACATCGACGGAGTTGCAAAATCGCTTGAAACCATGGCGGCTCGTTTGCGTGGCTTTGCGTATGTCGATTGCGAACTCAACGCAACCTACACCGATGCTATGAAACGTGCTCGCAGCTTTGGTGAGCGTGTTGAAGTTCAGTGGCCGCATGTAAAAGTGGCTGATAGCGAAACAGGCGTTGAAGTGCCACGCTCAACATCCGAATTTGCAGCAGGTCTACGCTGCCGAATCGATAACGAAAAAGGCGTGCATTGGTCGAAATCAAATCAAGAAATCTACGGAGTTATTGGTACTTGGCAGCAAGTGGAATGGGAATTGTCCGATCCAAATACCGTCGCAAATATCCTCAACGAAAACAAAGTTTCAACAGTTATCCGTGAGGGTGGCTACCGCTTCTGGGGTAACCGCTCGTGCTCAATCGATCCGAAGTGGACGTTTGAATGTGTGCGTCGTACTGCAGACATGATCAATGACTCGATTGAACAAGCTCACTTATGGGCCGTAGATATGCCGGGAACAACTCAATACCTGCAAGATGTATTGGGTGGCGTTCGAGCCTACATGAAGCAACTCAAATATGAGGGCGTTATCCCTGGTGGTGATGCTTGGCTAGATAAAGAACTAAATACGCCAGAAACAATGGCGCAGGGTGTTTACTACTTCGACTTTGACTTCGGTGTTTACTACCCAGCCGAACATTTGATCTTCCGTTCTCGTTTAAATAATGGCTACTTAGAAGAGGTGATCGCTAATGTCTAAATCAATTCGTAAATACAATGGCGTTTATCTCGACGGCGTAAGCAAAGTGAGCGACGTAACCGACTACACGCCGCCAGTTCTTGAGCTACTAACCGAAGAATGGCGTGCAGGTGGCATGTTTACACCGACTCATATGGTAATGGGCATGGCTGCCTTAAGTTCGTCATTCGTTGCCGGTGAAGATATCGACTTTTTAAAACGTTTCGGTGTGATCAAAAACGGCAAACACATTGCTTGTTTTGTGAAAGGTTCACTTGAAGACGATTTAACCGGAACCGTAACAGCGGTAGAAGATGAATTGCGTGGAAAGCTTACCAAGGTTGACCGTGGTACATTTTCACCGGGTAGCGTGAATTTAACTACTTATGAGTTTTCAGTGGATTATTACCGCTATGCACAAGATGGCAAAACCATTCACGAAATCGATCCACCAAACATGGTGTGCATTATCGATGGTGTGGATTTACTTGCCGATCACCGTGCCGCTTTAGGTTTCTAATCAATCAATTCAAACAACCCAAGCCCTTACTAGCTAATGAAAGTGAGGGCTTTTTTGTGCCCAAATTTTAAAGAATTAAGGATTTCCCATGGAAAAAATCAAACTGCGTTTCCCGTTTACTTACGAAGGTGTAGAAGTGACGGAAGTTGAAATGCGTAACCCAATCGTTCGTGACCACATCTGGATTAAGTCCAAGTTTGGTAGCGACGATCAACGTAAAAAGCGTGAAGTCGGCACTGGTTATTATGATGATGATGATCGTCAAATTGCCTTGCTAGCTCGCCTAATTGAACGAGATATTGAGTTTGTTTACTCATTATCACTGGCTGATATGGGAAAGTTGTCCAAAGTGTTCAAAGCACTATCAGAAGACTCGACGGACTCAGTGCAAAAGATCGAGACAAATTAATCTTCATCCTTTCGACTTATGTCGGCTGGACTCTCACCGAAATAGAAGCGCTTACATTTGAGCGTTTCTTTGCTTTTATCGACCAACTCCCCAAGAAAAACAGCTAGGAAATAACTCATGGCATCATTAGCTCAAAACATGAAAACCACGGTTACTCTTGGTGGTTCGATCGATTCGTCTTTTAAAACAATGTCTAGTGCTATTAATTCAAGCCTTGGCAAAGCGACCAAAGACGTAAAAAGCCTTGAACGTGAGCAAGAAAAACTTAACAAGCAGATCAAAGATTCAAAGTTAGCTGGCGTGAGCGTCAAGCTATTAACTAAGCAATACGATGAACTGGGTGATCAGATTGCGGAGGCTCGAAAAAAACAGGCCAAGTTTAGTAATTTTTCGGGCAGTTTCGACAAAATGAATACGTCCATTCGGGGCACGATTGGCACTGTTGGAAAACTTGGTGCAGCAATGGCAGGTGTAACTTCTTTAGTTGCAGGTCTGGGCATTGCCACCAATATGCAAACTGCTGAACAGTTGGGCTTGGCGAAGTCCTATGGAATGACCATTGAGCAGTTCAAGTCATGGGGAAGTATTGCTGAACAAGCGGGATTAAATGCTGAAAACACCGGTGATTTAGTCGAAGAGTTAACGAATAAATTCGGTGAGTTTAAAGCCTTGGGTGAACAATCATCTGTTTCTGATGTGTTTGACACCTTGGGCATTAAAGCCAGCATGTTAGACGGTTTAAATGCTGCTGAACAATTTGAGTTTGTGATGAAGCGTCTTGAAAAAGTCCAAGACAGCCAACAAGCCGCTTCACTTGCCGACATGCTAATGGGTGGCGAAGGCAACAAAATCGTCACTTACATGCGCTCAACTGGCAAAAGCATTGATGAATTGTTGGGTAAACAGAAGAAATTCAACTCGTTATCAAGCAAGGGTGCGGATGGTGCATTTAAATTTAACAGTGCATTCAAAAGCATTGGCACGGCTATCGGTTCAGCATGGCAAGAAACCGCCGGTATTATTGGTGGTTCACTAGCTCCGGCTCTCGAATCATTAGCTGCCACGATTGGCACAACCATGAAAGCCAATAAAAAGTACATTGCCGACTTTGGTAAAAAGTTAGGATCTTGGGTCCAAAAAGATTTACCAAAACTTGTCATAAATGTTCGGGATTTCTTTGGCGCAATCGGTGATGGAATTGGCGTAATAAACGGTGTAGCCCAAGCCTTTGGTGGGTGGGGAAATGTCGCCAAAATCGTTGGCTCAATCTTCGCTGCTAAAGTTGTGCTTGGTGTGGCGAGCTTTGTTTCATCTGGCTATCAAATGATAAAGATGATCGGCGAGGCAAAAACCGCAATGGCAGGCTTTAACATTGTACTAAGTGCCAACCCGATCGGTTTAGTTGTTGCAGCAGTGGCAGGGCTGATTTATGCAGGCATCGAGCTATATCAAAACTGGGACAAAGTAACCGCTTGGTTTGCAGAAAAGTTCGAGTGGTTCAAAAAAGAATTCCCTAAAACCTTTGATTTCATTAAAACTGCAATCAGTTGGTCGCCGATGGGGATCATTATTGAAAACTGGGGCGGTATCAGTGATTTCTTTGTGAACATGTGGCAAGGCGTACTGGGTATTTTCGAATCCTATAAGCAAAAAATTATGGGCATTTGGAACGGTATCAAGGGCGCAATAGGCAAACTCAAGTTTTGGGAAAGCGATACCGAAGCCAATGTAAATGTGAATTCAGACCAAGCCGCTCAACCTAGCACCTACCTTGCACCAGATGCTTATTCTGCACCGGCTGGCAACTACTTAAACGGATATAACGCTGTCCAACCGCAAGGCGCAACGGGTGGTAACAAAGTAGATCAAAAAGTCGATATTCATGTGCAAGCCGCACCTGGTCAATCGCCAGAGCAAGTTGGCCGAGCCGTGAATAAAGAACTCACCAAAACCACTAATAACGCCATGCACGATACTATTTCGAGTGACTAACTATGAACTACCTCAGCACAGTCAATAACTACGCTAATACTGCTAGTTCGTTTGGTCTCAACCTAACCGACACTCTCAATAATGTGGGTGTCGGTACGGGCGTGATGATGTCGGCTGGCGGTTTTAAATTCTCAATCTCTACCGCCGCTTACCAATCACTAACTCAAAGTTTTGCGTGGAAGTGGGCGAGCATTGAGCAATTTGGACAAACTGACGCATTGCACAGCACGGGCGATGAAAACCCAACCATCTCGCTAGAGGGCACGGTTTATACCCAATTTGGCAATGTAGGCAATCGCCAGATCGACAAACTTATTCAAATCGGCAACAACAAAACGCCTATTTTGCTCGCAACGGGTTTGGGTGATGTGATGGGCTATTGGGTCGTGACTTCAGTTGTCAAAACTCAAGTCGAATTTTTAAAGAATGGCGCATCGTTGAAAGAAACGTTTCAAATGGAGTTTTTGTATTATGGCAAAACTATATCGAACACGTGATGGTGATGTATTAGACGAAATTTGCTATCGAGAATATGGCACTTCCAACGCTGTGATCGCCGTTCTTGAAGCAAACCCACGCCTAGCCGATCAAGGCGCATACTTGCCAAGCGGTTTACTCATCAAACTACCTGAATACACACCGCCAGCAATTGAAGAAGAAGTGACACTATGGAGCTAATCGCCAGTTACGCACCGCAATTTTCAATTTCCGCCAACGGTGTAGATATTACATCTAACATCAACGCAGCTTTGATTGATATTAGTATTGACGATCACGCAGGTGGAAAATCTGATCAGCTCACTTTGAATTTAGACGGTGAGAAAATCGGAAAACTTCCGCCAGTAGATGCGGTTTTGCGTGTATCGCTTGGCTTCAATGGCGTGTTATTTCCCCAAGGTGCATTCACCGTTGACGGTCGCAGCTGCCAAGGATTCCCCGAAGTGGTGACTATCAACGCTACTGCTGCACCTTTAGGTGGTGCGGATGCAAAATCGAGCATTCAAAGCCAACGCACGCAATCTTGGGAGGATATAACTCTTGAGGACCTGCTAAAAACCGTCGCCACTCGTAACAGCCTAAAACCTTTGATTGCAGAAGAACTAAAAGGCACGGTCATAAAGCACTTAGATCAAACCGCTGAATCCGATCTTGCTTTATTAACCCGCTTAGCTCGCCAATATAGCGCAGTGAGCAAAGTCTCGAATGAGAATTGGATGCTTATGTTGACGGGCGCAGGCAAAAACGCCAGTGGAACTCAAACGCTACCGATCCGAGTTATCGACAAAAGCCAATGCTCAAGCTACAGCTACAGCGACCAAAGCCGAACCAAAGTAAAATCGACAGTCGCCAAGTGGCACGATAAGGAAACCGGTAAAAAAGGCACATGCAAAAAAGGTGAGGGTAAGCCTGCATTCCAAATCAGCTACGTTTACCCAAGCAAAGAAGAAGCCCAAGCAGCGGTTAATTCACGCAAGCAAGAAGTAGAAAGCGGAAGCGAAACATTCAATTGCTCACTCGCTGCAACAAAAGCACTACTTCAAGCGTTCGCAGAGGGGCACATTAAAGTTACAGGCTTTCGAGATGAAATCACATCAAAGCTATGGCGAGTCGCCAAGATCAGCAAAAAGCTAACCAAGGGCGGAGGCTTAATCGTTAGTTTTGATTGTGATAATGGAGCGAAAGAAGAGAAGTAAAAAATTAGATTGAATAACAAACCGTCCGATGTGGCGGTTTTTTTATACCCAAAATTCACTACCCAGTGAAGCAAAGAAGATCCTCAAGAAATGAGTTTGTGTGAAACGCCGATGCTTGCATGAGGCTACTTCGACGGCTGTTTCTTGGGTACGCAAACTCATTCCTTAAGGAAAAAATCATGAATAAATTAAACATTTTAAATACTGATGTTCGTGTGATGGACGGCTTGTTTTCGCTTAATGATTTGCATAAATCAAGTGGAGGGGAAAAGAAACATACACCATCAAGATTTATGCGGTTAGATCAAACTAAAGAGCTAATTGATGAAATAAACCGAAACCCAGATCTGGGTTTCGCTCAAAAAACAATAAAAGGTGGTTCGGATTTATCTATTCAGGGCGTATGGGTATGCAAGGAGCTTGTTTACTACTACGCAATGTGGATTAGTCCTAAATTCCATCTTCAAGTTATTCGCACGTTTGATGAAGTCGCAAACAAACAAAACTCATACATTGAAATGATGAACCAGCTATCGGCAGTGTTTGAGGAAGAGAAAAAGAAAGCAAGCAAAGCAGGTTCTGCGCTTAATGGCTGGAAAAGTAAGAAGCGGGTGATTAAACAAAAATTAGAATCACTGAGAATAGAATCTCAAATTTTACTTTTTTGATAGGACATAAAACAAAGCCCCGACAGTGCGTCAACACTTCGGGGCTTCTTAATTTCCGTCAACTATGAGGAACACGGAACATATGAACAATATAGCAGTAGCTGTAACTCTAATCAATGAGGTGCTTAAGATGGAAAATGAAAGCTTGAATATTTGGCTCATCCTATTGTTATGGTCGCCAATATTTATATTTTCAATAGCAAGCCTAATTAGGGCTATTAAAACCAAATAAAACAAAACCCCGAAGTGCTACCAACACTTCGGGGCATCTTAATTTCCGAGAAATAACGCTGAAACGGAATAATATAGCAGTGAAGAATATAGCAAGCATGATAGAGAATTTCAACGTAGGTGTATTAATTATGAGCGATTTAGAAGCATGGCGATTCATTTTGATATGGCTGATTTTTGTTGGCTTAGTTGCCATTGGGATCATTAAGGCAATCAAAGGCAAGTAGAAATTTTAACCTTAATCCAGATCTGGGTTCTGCCTATAAAAAAAAGGGCACCATTTAGTGCCCTTAAATAATTTGCTATATATGGATTAACCACATGCGCGCATAGGTTCTTGTGCGTCTTTTTTAGCTTCTTCTGCAGCACGCTCTTGTAAGATCAGTTTCTTCTCTGCATCAGCAAAGCGTTTCAGAATTTGTTTAATTAGTGGTTGATAACCTAAACCTCGAATTTGGGCTATATCTTTAAGGTCATCAAGTAGTCCTTTTTGTAAACGGATAGATATGGCTTGCAAAGCTAAAGCTTCATCAATCATGTCTGATTCAATGTTTACTTTTTGGACGAATTCTTCTTCACGACCTAATAGACCATCTTCCCACGCTTCTGTGGTTCCAGTGATTCTATTTGTCTTGACCATTGTTGTCTCCTTAATCCCACATATGTAGGTGCGATTTACGCATATTTATTATAGATTCGAATTTCAGTTTCATTGGCTGGGTAAGCTGTTTTGATCACGTATTTATTTTCATTATTATAGTGAATAAAAACGATTTTTAACTTTCTGCCATAATCGGTTTCTGAAACGAACCATAATGTTGGTGGATCTGTATCATGTTCCTCCCGGGTGTCTTTTAAAAACGACTTTTCACGGTTTGCAAAACATTCTAATACTTCATCTTCATTTACGTTGTGTTTGACTTGCAGTTTCTTTTTCACTGCAACAGATATGACTAGTCCCATAGCGTATCTAGCCTAAAAATAGTTAAGAAAGGTTTTTTAGATGCATTCAGTATATACACGATGTATATACACAGTCAAATATAAGCAAATATAGTCAAAAAAGGGTACCGCGTTTTGCGATACCCTTATCGTTGGTGATTAACGTCGTAACTTTGACCTCATGAAATCTTCAAGACGTGCATTAAAAGTTTGGTGCGATTGGATTAACTGTTCAACTGGGAATACTTCAGGATCACGCATGTAGTAATCTAGGTTGTTCCGATTGATGATCAATTCATCGTTATCAAGTAGTTTGGTTTGAGTGGTTACGCCATTTTCTACAGTAATGAGAATTCGCAGGCGAGCAAAGTCGGGGATTTTTACTGTTGGCATTGTTGGTTTTCTGTTTGCGAGTTGCTCGGCCATTTCATTAAACGCATTAATGTAGCGTTCTTTGATCTCCGCAGCACGTTTACCAGTGAAGCCCATTACCAAAAACATAAAGCCGTCTTTGGTCATTTGGTAGAATGGTTGTAGCTTTCCGTTTTGTAACTCATTGTTTTTATGACAAAGCGTAAAATTGCGCTTTGTAAAATCAAACGAACAATCAAGGCTTTTTAGTTTGCGTAGAACATCTTTATGTTGCTTACCAAAAAAGCGTGATACATGAAAAGAATCAGTAACTAATTCGTTAGTTTGAGAAATAAAAACAAGATCGGATGGTTTAGCTGTAGTGATAGGGCTAGTTAATGTGCTCATGTGAAACTCCTTTTGATTATTTAGAGTTCACCATTGAGGGACTAATCTCGGGTGGTGAACTGAACAAGGTTAGTCCTACCGCTCAAAAGGAAACGGCCAGCCGAAGCTGCCTCATCCAGCCCACCATGATTCAGATGTGCGGATTTTACGCATAAAAAAACCAACACGAAGTTGGCGACCATGCGCCTTTTGAACGAAACGGGGGACTAATCCCGACACCGGATTTTGCCAGTGCCTTTGTAGGGTAGATCCGTTCGAGGCATGTTGTCAATTTTTATGAGTGTAAAAGGGGGGATTTGGGGTGGTTTTTGAGTGATATTGCAGCGTTTTCAGCTTTCAATCTTCCCCAAAATGGTATGTAAGTTGTTGATCTTATTGGTGCTGTATAGGGGTATATTAAAGCTGCTTTTTAGTGGGTTTTTCGTTGTAACTAATTGAAAAAACAGAAATTGATATTGATTCCAAATCTGTTTTGT
>JBKEDP010000014.1:0-5123 GCA_047975485.1 Vibrio sp.
AAAAACCAGCTCAAATGAACTGGTTTTTAGAAGAATGGTGGAGGGGGACGGATTCGAACCATCGAAGGCGGAGCCGGCAGATTTACAGTCTGCTCCCTTTGGCCACTCGGGAACCCCTCCACAAATTGTGTTTGGTCATCATCAAAATAAATGGCTAATTTATTTCTAAACCGAATTGCTCGATTAAACCTTAAATTGTTTTTTCAAGCAACTGAAATAATGGTGGAGGGGGACGGATTCGAACCATCGAAGGCGGAGCCGGCAGATTTACAGTCTGCTCCCTTTGGCCACTCGGGAACCCCTCCACAAGTGTGGGGCGCATAATAACAAACTCTTTTAAGCTGTAAAGTGCTTTTTTTTAAATAATTGATTAAGTGATGGGTTTTCGAACAAAAGCGAGATTAAGTGGTATTTTATTTAGCAAATTGATGGATTTTACAGCTGTTTGTTTTGAATTAATTTGAATTTTAATTATTTGATGATCTGTTTCAGTAAGGAATTCATAGGTAAAAAATAAACTTAGTAAGTGATTATTGACCTTTTGCTGAGGCGAAACCTTACTAAGTGCTGTTTCAAACAATATTACGACGTTATTTTGATCACACTCTACTGATTTTTAGTCTAATTTGTGACGAACACATTTACATTGCTTTACGCTAATTGCGTGATTCTGCTGATAGAATTAGTGATAAGTAAAAATTGGAATTTAAACATGAACAAAAAAACGCTTTTAGCAGTGGGAATCGCTTTTTCATCTCTATCTCTTTATTCCCACGCAACCGTTGCCAATACAACACCAGCCATCCCTGTCGGCATTCAAACTGTTGATGATCACGACGTACAGCAATCTTTAACTTTAGTGGCTAAGTTAGTGGCGCAAGAATCTGTATTAATCAAGCCAGAAGTCGCAGGTAAAGTATCTCAGATCTTGGTGAAATCGAACGAAGATGTAAAAGCGAATCAACCGCTATTGATATTAGATACGCAAAAAGCACAAGCAACACTAAATGAGGCTCGTGCCAATTACCACGATGAACAACGTAAAGAAAACGAATTCTCACGACTTTTACAGCGTAATGCGGTAACGAAAACCGAACTTGATGCACAGCGAGCCAGTGTGGATATGGCAAAAGCACGAATGGATGCAGCTTTAGCGGATCTTTCCTATCTTAATATTCATGCACCTTTTGCAGGCACTATTGGCTTCATCAGTTTCAGCAAAGGTAAAATTGTGACCGCCAGTGAAGAACTTTTCACATTGGATAATCTCGACCGTATGCGCCTAGATTTACAAGTGCCGGAAAAATACTTATCGAAAATCAAATTAGGCATGGATGTTAAAACCGAAAGCCGTGCGTGGGAAAACCAAGCATTCATGGGCAAGCTTGTTCATATCGATACCCGTGTTAATGAAGCAACTTTGAGTGTGCCTATTCGTATTGATATCCCAAATAAAGATCACCGCTTAAAACCGGGCATGTTGATGTCTGCCACTTTGACCTTTCCGAAAATTCATAAGCCAATCATTCCTGTACAAGCTCTGGAATACTCAGGCACCAAGCGTTATGTGTATGTGTTAGATGGTGACAAAGTAAAACGTACCGAAATTGTTCTTGGTGCGCGAATTGAAGATCAAATAGTGGTCGATTCTGGTTTAGATATTGGCGTGAAAATCGTGACCAAAGGCTTAGTCAATATGCGTGATGGCCTTGCGGTAAAAGTCGTGGAAGATGAAACTGCACAAGCTAAAAAAGACGCAGAGAAAGCCATTGAGAAACAAGATGCCGCACAAGGAGCTAACTAATGTGGTTATCTGATGTTTCGGTAAAAAGGCCGACAGTCGCCATCGTTCTTAGCTTGTTATTGTGCGTATTTGGCTACGTGTCTTTCTCAAAATTAGCGGTACGTGAAATGCCGGATATTTCTAGCCCGGTAGTGACAGTGACGACTAACTACGACGGGGCTTCCTCCAGTATTATGGAAAGCCAAGTTACCACCATTTTAGAAGACCAGCTTTCAGGTATTAGTGGAATCGATGATATTCGATCGGTTTCCCGCAATGGTAGTTCACGCATCACCGTTACTTTTGATTTAGGTTATGACATAACCACAGGTGTGAGTGATGTGCGTGATGCGATTGCTCGTGCTCAACGTGGATTGCCTGATGATGCCGATGATCCTATTGTTTCGAAAGATAACGGAACGGGTGAAGCTGCGGTTACGCTTAATGTGACTTCAAGCAAGATGGATCGCACTCAGTTAACTGATTACATCAACCGTGTATTACTTGACCGATTCAGTTTGATCTCTGGCGTGAGTTCGATTGATATTGGTGGCGGCTTAGATAAGGTGATGTACGTTAAGCTTGATCCAACGGCTATGGCGGGTTTAGGTATTACCACAACTGATATTGCCGATGCGCTTAACCGAGAAAACGTGGAAAATCCAAGTGGTGAAGTCCGCAACGACACCACATCTATGACGGTTCGCACCACGAGAAACTATTTAACCGAAGAAGATTTTAACTACTTAGTAGTGAGCAAAAGCCGCGACAGTCATCCAATTTATCTTAAAGATGTAGCGACAATTTATCTCGGCGCAAAGAATGAAAGTTCGATGTATAAGAGTGATGGTGAAGTGGGTGTTAGCATGGGGATCATTACCCA
Source organism: Vibrio sp. (assembly GCA_047975485.1). Classification (GTDB taxonomy): domain Bacteria; phylum Pseudomonadota; class Gammaproteobacteria; order Enterobacterales; family Vibrionaceae; genus Vibrio. Next base: position 2,667 of record JBKEDP010000014.1, read on the forward strand.
AACCGATGCTAACCCGCTTGATGTTGCTCAGCACGTTCGTCAAGAAGTTGATAATGTTCAAAAGTTCCTACCGAAAGGAACGCACTTATCGGTGGAATATGATGCGACAGTATTTATCGAGCAATCGATCGGTGAGGTTTATAGCACCTTATATGTCACCGGTGGGTTAGTGGTTTTGGTGCTGTATATCTTCTTAGGTCAGATGCGTGCGACTTTGATCCCAGCGGTGACCGTTCCTGTCTCATTAATTTCTGCTTTTATGGCGGCTTACTATTTTGGATTCTCTGTTAACTTAATCACCTTATTGGCGTTGATCCTTGCCATTGGTTTGGTGGTGGACGACGCCATCGTGGTGGTCGAAAACATATTCCATCACTTAGAAAAAGGCGAACCACCGCTGCTTGCTGCTTATAAAGGTACAAGGGAAGTGGGTTTTGCGGTCATGGCGACCACGCTAGTATTGACCATGGTGTTCTTACCGATTTCCTTTATGGATGGCATGGTGGGCTTGCTGTTTACCGAGTTCTCTGTGTTGCTGGCGATGTCGGTGCTGTTCTCTTCTCTAATCGCTTTAACCTTAACGCCTGTTATGGGCAGCAAATTGTTAAAAGCCAATGTGAAGCCAACTCGCTTTAACAAATGTATCGACCGCATGTTTAATCATGTGGAATGTGCTTATCGCAATGTGTTGGTAAAAGTGATGCAATTCCGTTGGATAGCACCAGTGAGTATTCTGGTGTGTATCGCAGCCACTGCTGGTTTGATTCAGCTTGTTCCTAGTCAATTAGCTCCACAAGAAGATAAAGGCGTTATTTTCGCATTTGTGAAAGGTGCAGATGGCACTAGCTTCAACCGTATGAGCGTTAATATGGATGAAGTTGAAAACCGACTTATGCCAATGTTGGGTAAAGGCGTTTTGAAATCTTTTAGTGTGGATGCGCCTGCATTTGGTGGCCGTGCTGGGGATGAAACTGGTTTAGTGATCATGGTGCTGGAAGATTGGGGCAAGCGAGATGTAACGGCTCAAGCAGCACTGAAAGTGATTGATAAGACGCTTTCTGATATTCCAGATGTTCGCGTTAGACCAATGATGCCTGGCTTTAGAGGTGGCTCAGACAACCCAGTTCAGTTTGTTCTTGGTGGCTCAGATTATCCTGAATTGTACAAATGGGCGGAGTTCTTACAGCACAAAGCGGAAGATGCTGGCGTGATTACGGGTACGGATCTCGATTATTCAGAGAAAACACCTGAATTAGTGGTTTCGGTCGATAAACAACGTGCTGCGGAAGTTGGGATCAGTGTTGAAGAAATTTCTGATACTTTGGAAGTCATGCTCGGTGGTAAAGAAGAAACCACTTACCTTGAGCGTGGTGAAGAATATGATGTGTATTTGCGTGGTGATGAAGATACCTTCAATAATGCCGCCGATCTCAGCAAGATTTATCTGCGTACCGATAGTGGTGAACTCATCACGTTAGACACAGTGACGAAAGTGGACGAAATTGCCTCTGCTAACCGCTTATCACACACTAATAAGCAGAAATCGATCACTATTAGTGCGAACTTAACTGAGCAATTTACCTTAGGTCAGGCTTTGGATTATTTAGATCAACAAGCCATTGATAACCTGCCAAGTGATATCAGTATTTCTTACATGGGTGAATCGAAAGACTTTAAAGAAAACCAATCAAGCGTGTTTATTATTTTCGCCTTAGCATTATTGGTTTCTTATTTGGTTCTTGCAGCTCAGTTTGAAAGTTTCATTAACCCGTTGGTGGTGATGTTTACGGTTCCAATGGGGATTTTAGGTGGTTTCATCGGCTTGTTCTTTATGGGGCAAGGGCTCAATATTTACAGCCAGATCGGTATGATCATGTTGATCGGTATGGTAACCAAAAACGGAATTTTGATCGTGGAATTTGCCAACCAATTACGTGACCGTGGAATTGCATTTGAAAACGCAATTGTGGATGCATCGGTGCGACGTTTACGTCCTATCTTGATGACTGCATTTACGACGATTGCAGGTTCATTGCCTCTGGTCTTTTCAACGGGTGCAGGTTATGAAAGCCGCATTGCTGTGGGTACAGTTGTCTTGTTCGGTATGAGCTTTGCGACTTTGGTGACCTTGTTTGTTATCCCACAAATGTACCGTTTGATGTCGCGCAATACCAAATCACCTGGGCATGTTGAAGCTTTATTAGAAAAAGAAATGGAGCGAGATGTCACGGCTCGACCAAGTCATGGCGACTTTAAAGTGTGAATAGGTTTAGGCGCACATAGCTCATAGTCCAGATAAGAAAGCCACAGAATGAGTTCATCATCTGTGGCTTTTTCTAATTATATGGTCCGCCTCACTCTCAGGCTCTACGCTTAGAGTAGGCATTCAGAAATGAGGTGAACCATATGTCTTCTATTCATATCTTAGGAATCGATTTAGGTAAGCATACTTTCCAC
>JBKEDP010000038.1:0-11475 GCA_047975485.1 Vibrio sp.
GCCGCATCCATTTTGAATTCAGAAGAAAATGTACGTCGTTGTCGTTTTGTCATTAAACACCTCATTTATGGTGGAGACTTTACCACCTAATTTAGTGTCCGGGATAATTAAACCACTACAAAGCCCTGGGCCTGATTTTGTCTTAGTTGTGAAAAGTGCAATCAAAAATAAGCGAAAAAATGCAGTAGGTGTTGCGCTTGGGATTTCTCTAGCAAATGCAGTTTATATTGCACTATGTCTCGTCGGTGTTGGGACAATCTTAGCTGCATCCGTTCCATTAATGATTTCTCTAAAAATCATCGGTGGATTATTTCTTATATACTTAGCTATCAATGCTTTAAAAGCTCGTAAAGATGCTTATGATAGTTTAAGTGTTTCTAATTCTGACGTTGATAATGCAGTTCAAAAAACATTTTTCTATGAATTGACTACTGGATTCATGTCAGGAATTTTAAACCCTAAAAACTTATTGTTTTATTTAAGCTTATTCACCGTGGTTTTAACAAATGATGTTAGCTTTGGGTTTAAAGTTGCGTTAGGTATTTGGATGACAACAATTGTTTTCCTTTGGGATACTGCAATTATATTTTTGCTTTCAACAAATAAAGTTCGTAATCGTTTTACAAAGCTAGCTTTTTACATCGATAAGATTACAGGTGCAGTTTTAGGTATTATTGGCTTTACAATTGTAAAATCAGCAATTTCAAGATGAAAATATAACAAAACATTTAAGAGGGACACAAAACCTTTGGCATTTTTGGTTTAAAATCGGGTTTAGTGATTACGGTGGTGCAATTTATTTTTGTGGTATTTTGTGCCCCTTAATGTGAAGTTATGCGCATTAGAAAATACATACGGAGAGTGTAATGATAATCTATGGCGATCTACAATCTGGTAATTGTTTAAAGGTAAAACTGATCCTATCTTTACTTGGTATAGAACATACTTGGCAGCATGTAAATATCCTTGCAAATGAAACAAAAACCGACAAGTTTTTATCTCTAAACCCAAATGGAAAAATTCCAACTGTTGTATTCGATGACGGTCGAGTTTTGTGCGAATCAAACGCAATTCTAGGTTATTTTGCGGAAAATACGGATTTGATCCCAAAAGATCGTTATCAAAAAGCAAAAGTATATGAATGGCTTTTCTTTGAGCAATATTCGCACGAACCTTATATTGCAGTCGCTCGTTTTATTCAAAAATATCAAGGTATGCCTGAAAATCGAGTTGAGGAATATAAATCGCTACAATCTGGCGGTAATAAAGCGTTAGCAATAATGGATAAACAATTATCCCAGACGGATTTTCTAGTTGGTAATAATTTGTCCATTGCAGATATCGCATTGTATGCTTACACACATGTAGCTGATGAGGGTGGATTTAATTTGTCTTTATATCCAAACATTCAACGTTGGATAAATTCAATAGCATCAATGAATGGCTATGTTGGCATGACAGAAGAATGCGCATAACAAAACATTTAAGAGGTATACAAAACCTTTGGCATTTTGGGTTTAAAATCGGTTTAGTGGTTACGGTGTCATAATTTAGTTTTGCAGCATTTTGGCTTTGAAGTCGAAGTCGGTTACATGAGGCGTCTAACTCAAAAAGATACCATCTCAACGACAGATTCATTTTAAGAATACTTAGATGGTATCTTGGGCTTTCATCTACTTTTGACTCAATTGATCAAATATCCCACCTTGAGAAAAATGTTTCTCTTGAGCTGTATCCCATCCTGAAAATTTATCTATAGTAAATAAATTTAAGTCTGGGAATTGGTTTGCATATTCAGCTGCGATATTTTTATCTCTAGGTCGATAGAAATTTTTAGCTGCAATTTCTTGTCCTACAGGGGAGTATAGATAGTTAAGGTATGCTTCGGCTATAGAGCGAGTTCCTTTTTTATCAACAACTTTGTCTACTATTGAAACTGTTGGTTCTGCCAATATCGAAATACTTGGAATGACAATTTCAACATCGTGATTTTTGAGCTTGTTAATAGCTAATAATGCTTCATTTTCCCAAGCGATTAAAACGTCACCCATTTTTCTTTCAATAAAAGTATTTGATGAACCTCTTGCTCCGGTATCTAGTACTTTTACATTTTTGTATATTGATTTTACAAACTGCTGAGCATAGGTCTCGTCATTGTTACTTTTATTTAATGCATAGCCCCAAGCTGCTAAGTAGTTCCAGCGGGCTCCTCCAGACGTTTTTGGATTTGGTGTAATTACTTCTACATTTTCTTTAGTTAAATCATCCCAATCTCTAATGTCTTTTGGGTTACCCTTACGGACAAGAAAAACAATTGTCGATGAATAAGGCGCAGAGTTATTTGGTAATCGAGCTTGCCAGTTTTTGACTATTTTCCCTGAATTAGCAATGGCATCAATATCTTGAGCTAATGCTAAAGTGACCACATCCGATTCCATACCGTTAATAACAGAAATGGCTTGTTTACCTGAGCCTCCATGTGATTGATTAATTTTAATATCTTGACCAGTTTGAGTCTTCCAATATTCTGAAAAAGCTTGATTAAACTCTTGATATAGCTCACGAGTTGGGTCGTATGAAGCATTAAGTAACGTTATATCCTTCGCTATTGCTGTGTTTCCAAAAATAAATATTGATAAAGCTAAAAACAATTTGTTCATGCTAATCTCCTTGTTGCAATGATTTGCTCAAATTAAATTAGCATGATCTATATTTATTAATTACTTCTTATATGTGCTGAGATATTTTATTTGGTTATATTGAAGTTGTGAATTTAATTGGATGGTTTATATGTTTATATTATGTACTAAGTCTTGTTGAGCTGGTAGATGCTTGATTTAGAAAGATAGTGCTGACTAAGGGTAAGGTTAAGCCCTTGGAATTAGGATATAAATCCAAGAGGCTAAATAACCTGAACTTTGGATAATTTAACTTTAAAGACTTTCTTATCCAGAGTTCAGGTTAAAATAGCGTACTAGTAGTTAATAATTAAATAATTACATGTCCACTGAGATTTGGTCTTGGTGGGCAAGTTGCTAAAACCTCTCTTCGTCCAGTGTCTTTCACTTCTTCTAAAATTACATCAAATCCCCACAAGCGGTGTAAATGCTTCAATACTTCAGGATGGCTGTTATTTAGTGGAATTCGGTCGTGTGGAATATGCTGCAATGTCAATGAACGGTCACCTCGTACGTTAACATTCCACACTTGAATGTTAGGTTCTAAATTACTTAAATTGTATTGAGATGCGAGCTTCTCGCGAATAGCTTGGTAGCCCGATTCATTATGAATAGCACTGATTTGAACGTAATTCTTTCTATCGTCATCTAACACTGAAAATAGCTTAAAATCACGGATCACTTTTGGTGACAAATACTGGCTAATAAAGCTTTCATCTTTGAAGTTATGCATGGCAAAGTGCACGGTTTCAAGCCAATCTGACCCCGCCATCTCAGGGAACCATTCTTTATCTTCATCGGTTGGATTTTCACAGATTCTGCGAATATCTTGGAACATAGCAAAACCAAGAGCATAAGGGTTAATACCACTGTAGTAACGGCTGTTGTATTCTGGTTGAGCCACAACGCTGGTATGGCTATGGAGGAACTCCAAGATAAAGGAATCTGTTACCACACCTTCATCGTATAAGTGATTCAGAATGGTGTAATGCCAGAATGTCGCCCAACCTTCATTCATCACTTGAGTTTGTTTTTGTGGGTAAAAATATTGGCTAATTTTACGCACAATACGGACGATTTCTCGTTGCCAAGGCTCTAATAACGGAGCGTGTTTTTCGATGAAATAAAGGATGTTTTCTTGAGGCTCACTAGGAAAACGTTGGCTATCTTTTGATTCATTTTCTTTTGATTTTGGAACAGTACGCCAAAGTTCGTTTACTTGCGATTGCAAATAAGCTTCTCGCGATTCTTGGCGCGATTTTTCTTCCAAAATAGAGATCTTTTCAGGGCGTTTATAGCGGTCGACACCGTAATTCATCAAGGCATGGCAAGAATCGAGGATCTTTTCGACTTCATCGACACCGTATTTTTCTTCACATTCCGTAATGTAGTGGCGAGCAAACAATAAGTAATCGATTATCGAGCTGGCATCTGTCCATGATTGAAATAGATAATTACCTTTGAAGAAGGAGTTGTGGCCGTAACATGCATGTGCCATTACTAAGGCTTGCATGGTAACGGTGTTCTCTTCCATTAAATACGCAATACAAGGGTCTGAGTTAATAACGATTTCATAGGCGAGCCCCATATGCCCGTGCTTGTAGTTTTGTTCGGTTTGAATAAAGCGTTTACCAAAAGACCAATGATGATAATTAATCGGCATGCCAATACTCGAATAAGCATCCATCATTTGTTCAGCCGTTATCACTTCAATTTGGTTTGGATAAGTATCGAGCTTGTAATGGGCTGCCACACGTTTGATTTCCGCATGGTAGTGTTCGAGTAAATCGAATGTCCAATCTGGTCCAGTTGGCAAAGGATATCCAGGGTGGTCATGGTAATCATTAAGCGTTGAATGAGTTTGCGTTTCCATACGTCACTCCCTTACGACTGCGCTTGTTTTTGAAATAATTCCCTGAATATTGGGAAAATATCATCAACAGATTGAATGTTTTTCATGGCAAAATTTTCGAAACCTTTGCCGATTTTTTCGTATTCATTCCAAAGGGTTTGATGGGCCCGTTTGGTGATTTCGATGTAAGAATAATATTGGCAATAGGGTAGCAGCTGTTTGAGTAGGATCTCTTTACAGTGAGGCGAATCGTCTGCCCAGTTATCGCCATCCGAGGCTTGAGCAGCGTAAATGTTCCACTCACTGGTTGGGAATCGGTCTTTGATAATGTCACTCATCAACTTCAATGCACTGGAAACAATAGTGCCACCCGTTTCTTGTGAGTAGAAAAACTCATGCTCATCCACTTCTTTAGCTTGAGTGTGGTGGCGAATAAAAATCACTTCGACGTTTTCATAAGTCCGAGTGAGGAATAAATACAACAAGACATAAAACCGTTTGGCGATGTCTTTGGTTGCTTGATCCATTGAGCCAGATACATCCATCAAACAAAACATAACCGCTTGGCTTGATGGGATCGGTTTACGCTCGTAGTTTTTATAGCGTAAGTCGAAAGTATCGATAAAAGGCACATTGGCGATTTTTTCACGCAATTCGGCGATTTCAGCTTTAACGCGGTTTTCCTCCCATGGTTGTGCTGGTTCGGTAATTTGGATGTCATCGAGCTGAGATTCCAGTTCTCGTAGTTGTTTGCGTTTGCTGGCAGTCATTGCTGTGCGACGAGCAAGAGATTGCTGAAGCGAACGAACAATCGCAATATTGGAAGGAATACCAGCGGTTTGATAGCCTGAGCGATGTGACTTCCATTCGGTGATCTTATTGATTTGGTTTTTCTTCAAATTCGGCAAAGCAAGATCTTCGAATAAGATGTCTAAATATTCATCTTTCGAAATTTGGAAAATGAAATTGTCTTTGCCTTCGCCATCTTTGCTGGCATCGCCTTGTCCTGAACCGCCGCTACCGCCACCGCTTGGGGGGCGATCGATTTTATCTCCGGTAACAAATTGATCATTACCAGGATGCACTTGTTCACGTACGCCGCCTTTGCCTTGATGAAAGGTTGGTTCGCCGATGTCATGGTTGGGAATTGCAACATCTTCACCTGTTTCCGTATTGGTGATTGAACGTTTTTTTACCGCTTCAGCAACAGACTTTTTGATTTGTTCCTTATTACGGCGAATAAACCGTTGGCGATTGACGGTACTCTTATTTTTCCCGTTCAAACGTCGGTCGATAAATTGTGCCATACTTCCTCCTAAGACCAATGCTCTGACGTTGAACAGAATCCATTCAATGTCAGAATTGGGTAGTCATCACCTTCAAATAAATTTTCGTTCTTGGTGGGCTACCCACATTTTTGTGCCTCATATTGCTGGCAATACGTTATTTCTGTGTTACGATGATTTACGCACTCGCAAATACCATTCCGCCAATAAGCGAACTTGTTTTTTGGTATAGCCTTTCTCCATCATACGAGCGACAAAGTTGTCGTGTTTCTTCTGATCGTCGGTCGATGTTTTGGCATTGAATGAAATAACAGGGAGCAATTCTTCGGTATTCGAGAACATTTTTTTCTCAATCACGGTGCGAAGTTTTTCATAACTAGTCCACACTGGATTTTGTCCGTTGTTATTTGCACGAGCGCGAAGCACAAAATTCACAATTTCATTTCGGAAGTCTTTAGGGTTACTGATGCCCGCAGTTTTTTCGACTTTTTCCAACTCGTCATTTAAGGCTGAACGGTCGAACAATTGCCCAGTTTCAGGATCACGATATTCTTGATCTTGGATCCAGAAATCCGCATAAGTGACATATCGGTCAAAGATGTTCTGTCCGTATTCAGAATACGATTCTAAATAAGCGGTTTGAATTTCTTTACCGATGAACTCGACGTACTTCGGCACTAAGTAGCCTTTTAGAAACTCTAAATAGCGGTCAGCCGTTTCTTGCGGGAACTGTTCTCGTTCCACTTGTTGTTCAATCACATAGAATAGATGAACAGGGTTGGCTGCCACTTCGGTTTGGTCGAAGTTAAATACGCGGGATAGAATTTTGAAAGCAAAACGAGTGGATAAACCAGACATGCCTTCATCGACACCTGCGTAGTCACGGTATTCTTGATAGCTTTTTGCTTTTGGATCGGTGTCTTTTAATGTTTCACCATCGTAGACGCGCATTTTAGAGAATACGGACGAGTTTTCAGGATCTTTTAAACGAGAGAGAATACTGAATTGCGCCAATATATCGAGTGTGCTTGGTGAGCAAGGCGCATGCGATAACTCACTATTAAGCAATAGTTTTTTGTAGATTTTGATTTCTTCAGAAACACGCAAACAATAAGGCACTTTGACGATGTAAACACGGTCTAAGAAAGCCTCGTTGTTTTTGTTGTGGCGGAAGGTTTGCCATTCTGACTCATTCGAGTGCGCAAGGATCATGCCCTCAAATGGTAGGGCGGATAAACCTTCGGTACCGTTGTAGTTGCCTTCTTGAGTTGCGGTCAATAATGGGTGAAGTACTTTAATTGGCGCTTTAAACATCTCAACGAATTCCATTACACCTTGGTTAGCACGGCAAAGCGCACCAGAGTAACTGTAGGCATCTGGATCATCTTGTGAGAAGTGTTCGAGTTTACGAATATCAACTTTACCGACTAGGGATGAAATATCTTGGTTGTTTTCATCACCCGGTTCGGTTTTTGCAATCGCTAGTTGGTTTAAGATAGAAGGGCGAACTTTTACCACTTTAAATTTGGTAATGTCACCGCCAAATTCTTGCAATCGTTTGACTGCCCAAGGCGACATAATGGTGCGTAAATAACGAGGATCGATGCCATATTCGCTGCGCAACAGTTCACCATCTTCATCAACGTTAAATAAGCTAAACGGATGGTCATTAACAGGGCTGCGCACGCCATTAGCCGAAAGCACATAAATTGGCATTTGTTGCATCAAGGCTTTGAGTTTTTCTGCAAGAGACGATTTACCACCGCCCACAGGACCAAGTAGATAAAGGATTTGTTTACGTTCTTCCAATCCTTGTGCAGCATGTTTTAGGTAAGACACAATTTGCTCAATCGCTTCTTCCATACCATAAAAATGCTCGAAAGTTTTATAACGAGAAATCACACGGTTTGAAAAAATCCGGCTGAGTCGAGGGTTTTTCGATGTATCAATAATTTCTGGTTCACCTATGGCCATGAGTAGTCGTTCCGCTGCATTGGCGTAGGCGCTTTTGTCTTTTTGACAGAGAGACAAGAAGTCTTGCAGTGAAATTTCTTCATCCTTGGCGGCTTCGTAACGTGATTGGTAGTGCTCAAAAATACTCATAAGTGAATCCCCTTGAATCAATCCGAACATGTTTTCATCTCAGTAGAGATGACATGGCAACTTTATGTATATCCTTTACTTAAGACTAGCTTCGATTTTTTATTTTGCTTAACAATTATGTACTTATTTATTCCTTTTACGGTTTTAGCGATATTAGACTTTGGTTGAAAGCCTAAATGTGGGCTGATAGGTGTGGGCGAATAAATGCAAAAATCACCTCACCCTTAAGTGAAGAATAGGTCAGATTTCAGAAAAGTAAGAAGTATTTAGAAAGGAATTGTTAAATAAATGTTTAAGTAGAGATGTGGGAGAATTGGGAGGTTCAAGTAAAGAAAAAGCGAAGCATGAGTACTTCGCTTAGAGTTGGGTTCTAGGAATCGAAAGAATTGTCCCTTTCAGAATTAAGCGTTGAAGATTTGCTGTAATTCTGTCGCAGACAAGTGATATTGACGAGGGCAATCACGCCACACACTTAACATACGGCGATATTTGCCAAGCATTGGAGTTTGCGAATTGAAATGATGATCCGCTTTATCAAACTGAGGATATAAACCTTCAGATTCCACAAGAAAACGAACATAGTTCACAGCGTGACACTCGCTCGCAATATCAAAACCGAGGAACTGTAAACGACGTTGATCGACTTGTTGTTTGTCGGCATCAGAAAGCAGGTTATTAGATTCTTGCATTGCGTGGTACATTTCCATGAAGTTGATAATTTCACGGCAAGTGTCTTCTGGCATGTAACCGAAGTTCTTATCTAGTTCACGCATTTGAAGACCGTAGCCACGTTCAACAATAGTTTGTAGGCGTTTAAATTTCGCAGCATTTTCAGGTTCTAATTGAGCCATTAGGCTGTATTGGTTTGATAAAATCAAACGCTGCGCATGTGTCATTTCCATTCTTGACCTCGTTGTTTTTATTAAAAATCTATCCAGACTTATTTCAAAATAAAAAAGCTTCTAAAAATGTTATTAAAAGCTTTTTTGGGTGTTATAAAAATCTTGTTGAACTAGCAGCGTAGCTTTAATACATCACGTTGTTGTGGTATTTGCTGAGTACCGCTACCACGCTTTCCATGGTTTCTTTTGATGGTGGATTGACACCTTCAAGAGGGTAGTCGTGACCAAGTGCTTCCCATTTATGAGCACCTAACTTGTGGTATGGAAGCAGTTCAATTTTTTCGATGTTATCCATATCTTTAATGAATTCACCTAGCATTTCAGCTGCTTCTAAATCGTCGGTGTAACCCGGTACGATCACATAACGTAACCAAGTTTTTTGACCGATTTTATGTAGGTAACGAGCGAAATCTAATGTACGACGGTTAGAGACACCAATGAAGTCTTGGTGAATTTCATCTTTCATGTGTTTGATATCAAGCATCACAAGATCCGTTGCGTCTAGCACTTCATCAATTACATCAGTGTGCTTACGGATCAGACCATTGGTATCAAGACAAGTGTGAATACCTTCAGCTTGAGCGGCGCGGAATAAATCGCGCACAAATTCAGGTTGCAGCATAGCTTCACCACCTGAACAAGTGATACCGCCACCAGAGGCATTCATAAAGTGGCGGTAGCTTTTTGCCTCTTTCATGATTTCTTCAACAGTGACTTCTTTGCCACCATGTGTATCCCATGTGTCACGGTTATGACAATACATGCAACGCATTAAGCAGCCTTGCATAAAGACGATGAAACGAATTCCTGGGCCATCAACAGTACCGCAAGATTCGAATGAGTGAATTCGACCAATAGTAGACATTAGGAAATACCTTTGCTTTGTAATGTCTTTATTTTATTACAAAACCGAAAGTTAACCCAGATCAAAAAAATGTTTTTTTCTGGCAGAAAGTGAGATTTGAACAGATAGAGATCATAGAGGAAATTGATGGAGCTGCTGAATTGATAACAAAAAAAGCCCCACTCAATGAGCAGGGCTTGGTATTTCAGCGACTGAATCTATAAATTATAGAGTTTCAGTGAAAGTACGTGCGATAACGTCTTGTTGCTGTTCTGTAGTCAGAGAGTTGAAACGTACAGCGTAACCAGATACACGGATAGTTAGCTGAGGGTATTTCTCTGGGTGCTTAACTGCGTCTAGTAGAGTTTCGCGGTTAAGAACGTTCACGTTTAGGTGTTGACCACCTTCAACGCCTGCTTCATGGTGGAAGTAACCATCCATTAGGCCAGCAAGGTTAGCTTTCTTAGCTTCGTCAGTCTTACCTAGTGCGTTAGGTACGATAGAGAATGTGTAAGAGATACCATCTTGTGCATCAGCAAACGGTAGTTTCGCTACTGAAGTTAGAGATGCTACAGCACCTTTCTCATCGCGACCGTGCATTGGGTTAGCACCAGGAGCGAAAGGAGTACCAGCACGACGACCGTCTGGAGTGTTACCAGTTTTCTTACCGTATACCACGTTTGAAGTGATAGTTAGGATAGACTGAGTTGGAGTCGCGTTGCGGTATGTTTTTAGCTTACGGATTTTGCCCATGAAGATAGAAACAAGTTCACATGCGATGTCATCAACGCGAGCGTCGTTGTTACCAAATTTAGGGTAATCGCCTTCGATTTCGAAATCGATCGCTAGACCGTCTTCGTCACGAACTGGCTTAACTTTAGCGTATTTGATAGCAGCGAATGAGTCAGCTGCAACAGATAGACCAGCAATACCACAAGCCATTGTACGACGTACGTCACGGTCATGTAGAGCCATTAGAGACGCTTCGTAGCTGTATTTGTCGTGCATGTAGTGGATAGAGTTCAATGCAGTCACGTATTGTTTTGCTAACCAATCCATGAAGCCGTCCATTTTGCTCCATACTTCGTCAAAATCTAGGTACTCACCTTCGATTTTGTCCATTTTTGGACCAACTTGGATTTTTAGTTTCTCGTCCACACCACCGTTGATAGTGTAAAGCATAGTTTTAGCTAGGTTAGCACGTGCACCGAAGAACTGCATTTGCTTACCAACAACCATTGGAGATACACAACAAGCGATTGCGTAGTCGTCAGATTGTAGGTCAGGGCGCATTAGATCATCGTTTTCATACTGGATAGATGAAGTGTCGATAGATACTTTTGCACAGAAGTGCTTGAAGCCAGCAGGTAGTTGCTCAGACCAAAGAACAGTGATGTTTGGCTCTGGGCTTGGACCCATTGTGTATAGGCTGTTTAGGAAACGGAAGTTAGTACGAGTAACTAGAGTACGACCGTCAAGACCCATACCACCCATTGATTCTGTAGCCCAGATTGGGTCACCAGAGAACAACTCATCGTATTCAGGAGTACGTAGGAAACGAACCATACGTAGTTTCATTACGAAGTGGTCGATCATTTCTTGAGCTTGTTCTTCAGTGATGCGACCAGCAGCGATATCACGTTCTACGTAGATATCTAGGAAGCTTGAAGTACGACCAAGAGACATTGCAGCACCGTTTTGAGACTTAACAGCAGCTAGGTAGCCGAAGTAAGTCCATTGGATAGCTTCTTGTGCAGTTTCAGCAGGACGAGAGATGTCACAACCGTATTTTGCAGCCATTTCTTTGATT
>JBKEDP010000054.1:0-56071 GCA_047975485.1 Vibrio sp.
GTTTTCGTCATCACATTCATTGACGTTGCAAACTCGGTTATGGCTGCAAAGCAGCCTTAAAAGCTTGGCGGTGCTGTAACACCGCCCAAGCTATTCTTGCTAGCTTGTTGGCTAATGCTACCACCACGACATTAAATGGCTTAGTCGCTCTTAAATTGACTAACCATTCTCCAAATACTTTACCTGTTGTTTCTGGCCTAGCGAGAATAGCCCTTGCTCCATGAATAAAAAAACATCTTAACTGCTTGTTTCCACGCTTACTTACTCCCAATAATTTGGGCTTACCTCCTGTCGAAAATTGCCTAGGTACAAGGCCAAGCCATGCGGCCATATTTCGACCATTTGAAAAGTTATTCGCAGAACTTACATCGGCGATGCAAAGTGTCGATGTTAAATCACCAATACCAGGAATGGTTTTTAGTAATCGTGCTAATTCATTTTGTTCAGAAATTTCATGAAGTTTAATATCTTGATCTTTTACCTTTTGATTTAAATAAGAATAATGCTCATGAATTTGGCGTAACTCTCTCAGCAAACTTGGAGGTAATTCTTGATTTTGTTCTACCAACCACTGAAAAAGTTCTTTCATCTTCGCATGTCCTTTGGGCAAGCTCAGTCCAAATTCGAGTAATATCGCACCAATTCTACACATACATGCTGTGCGTTCTCTAATATACCCATCTCGAATTCGATGAATTACAGCTATAACTTGAGCATCTTCAGTTTTTACTGCAACAAATCGCATAGATGGCCGACTTGCAGCTTCTGCTATTGCAGATGCATCAATGAAATCATTTTTATTGCCTTTGACGTAAGGTTTTACATATTGAGGAGGGAGCAGTTTTGCATTATGACCAAATTTCATGCATTTCCGAGCTAGCCAATGAGCTCCACCACATGCTTCAAATGCAATAGTTGTTGGTTCTAATTTTGATAAAAAAGAAAGCAGTTGAGTTCGATTAAGTTTTTTACGCATAACTTCTTGGCCTGAGTAACTATGGCCTATAGCGTGGAAAGTATGCTTACCTAAATCGATTCCTAAGATATGAATAGAAGACATATGGTTCAGCTCATTTCTGAATGCCTACTCTAAGCATAGAGCTTGAGAGTGAGGCGGACCATATAATTAGTAGGCAAAAAAGCCGCTGCTGGAAATTTTGTATTCTTTGCTTCACTTGTCTCTTTGTTAACGGCTTCAAGAGGACATCCTTGTCCTCGAGAAGCCTAACCATCATCCATGATGGTTTACACAAAACGACTGGCGTTACACAAAGCAAAATTTAGGCAGAAAATAAACTCCTCAACCTCTGAGGTGCAATATTTACTTCAATAAATATTGGCTTATGTATCCTTGATTTAGTTTTTTTATTCAAAAAGAAAGCCGCACTTTAAAAGTGCGGCTTTGTTGTGTTTGCGTTGGATTTTTAACAGTCAGCGGTTTTATTTTTTATCTGCTAATTCTGCTTGAGCGACTTCGTTCATCGCTTTGATTTGAGCGGCTTCTTCCATCTCTTTCTGAACAATTTTTGCCTTGTTGATCATTGGCGTAATGGTTGAACCTTGGATCAGAATTGAGAACACCACCACTGCGTAAGTCATCACCATAATGATTTCTTTCACATCGATATGATGGACGGTTACGAAGTATTTGCCGTGTGGAATTGACAGTGCCATTGCTAAGGCCAAGCCACCGCGTAGACCGCCCCAAGTTAGCAATTTAACCGACCATTTGTTGTAAGTGCGGAAGCGTTTAAAGCCTTGGAATGGAATCCAAACACTTAGGAAGCGAGACAATAGAACCAGTGGAACTGCAACTAGCATCATGATCCAATCGATAGGGTGGAAATCAAATAACAATAATGCCATACCGATTAATAGGAATAAGATGCCGTTTAAGAATTCATCTACTAATTCCCAGAAGTGATCGATGTGCTCGGTACTTTCTTTAGAGAAGCCAACGTAGCGAGTCCAGTTACCAATCATAATACTAGAAACCACCATAGCTAACGGGCCTGAAACTTCAATTAATTCAGCAAATGCGTAACCTGCGGTTGGTACACAGATCATCAATAGCAATTCCATTGAGTGTTCGTTAGTCGCACTGATGAGATAGTGGAACAATAAACCAAGTAATAAACCGTAAACAATACCGCCTACCGCTTCTTGTAAGAACAACTCAAGCACACCGCCAACTGTTGGCGCATGACCACTGAAAGCGACCGTAAAGATAGTCACGAAGATAACTAGACCGAAACCATCGTTGAACAGTGATTCACCTTCAATTTGAGTCGAAATACGTTGAGGAGCTTTTAGTTTTTTAACGATAGCAAGAACAGCGATTGGGTCGGTTGGAGAGATTAAGGCACCGAATAATAGGCAGTAAACTAAATCGATGTGGATGTTGATGATGTTGCCAATGCCGTAGAGAGCGAAACCGATAAAGAAAGTAGAGAAAAGTGTAGAACCGAGAGCAAGAATAGCGATTTCCCATTTTTGGTCTGCAAAGTGAGGAAGTCGAATCCCTAAACCACCAGCAAATAATAAGAAACCAAGGATGCCGTTTAACAAGAAGTGTTCAAAGTTGATTTGCGCCATGGTTTTGGAGGCAATATCAATAAGGTTGAACCAACCGCTATGACCTGCTATTAAGATGATTAAAGAAAGAATCATTGAACCTGCTGTAATAGCAATTGTCGTTTGCAAACGGACAAACCTACTATTGAACAATGCGAGTAACATCGCTGCAAATGACAGAAAACAAAGCGTACTGTAGACCGACATATTTTTTCAAACCCTAGTTGTGTTGTTGTGAATGTAACATTTTGTAATTGCACAATTCTCATGTGACTAACTCTAAATTTCAATACATTTTTAAAAGAATAGGGTAAGTCAGATAAATTGCATGTTTAGATCAATTAAATTAGTTTTTTAAACCTATTTTAGACGTCTAGATTTCTATGGTAGACTAATTCAAATTTTATGGAACGAGGAAAAACTGTGACGGGAATCACTATTTCATCTAATGACGCTCAACAAAAAGCAAACGTTAAACACAGCGTCGCATTAAAGCAACAAATCCAAGCACTTCTTCATTCTCGTATTTTGCTGATTGATGGCGGCATGGGTACCATGATCCAGTCGCATAAATTACAAGAATCTGACTATCGTGGTGACCGTTTTGCTGATTGGCCAAGCGATTTGAAAGGCAATAATGATTTATTGGTTTTGACTCAGCCAGAACTGATTAAGCAAATTCATAGCCAATATTTAGAAGCTGGTGCGGATATTCTCGAAACTAATACTTTCAACGCCACCACGATTGCGATGGCCGATTACAACATGGAGTCGTTAAGCGCTGAAATTAACCTAGAGGCTGCGAAACTAGCACGCCAAGCCGCAGATGAATGGACAGCAAAAACACCTGATAAACCTCGCTTCGTGGCTGGTGTGCTTGGTCCAACAAATCGCACTTGTTCGATTTCACCTGATGTAAACGATCCCGGCTACCGTAACGTGAGCTTTGATGAATTAGTCACAGCTTATTCTGAATCTACTCGTGCGTTAATCGCTGGTGGTGCAGACATCATCATGATCGAAACCATTTTCGATACCCTTAACGCTAAAGCTTGTGCGTTTGCGGTTTTGAGCGTGTTTGATGAAATTGGCTACAAATTGCCAGTGATGATTTCAGGTACGATTACCGATGCTTCAGGTCGCACACTTTCAGGTCAAACAACCGAAGCTTTCTACAATGCGCTACGCCATGTTGAGCCACTTTCATTTGGTTTGAACTGTGCGTTAGGGCCGGATGAATTGCGTCAATATGTGGTGGAGCTTTCTCGCATCTCTGAATGTTATGTATCAACTCACCCGAATGCTGGTTTACCGAATGCCTTTGGTGAATACGATCTTGAACCAGCGGACATGGCGGTTCATATCAAAGAGTGGGCGAACAGCGGCTATTTAAATATGGTCGGTGGCTGTTGTGGTACAACGCCAGAGCATATTCGTCATATGGCGCAAGCGGTAGAAGGCATTAAACCTCGTTCTCTACCTGAAATTCCTAAAGCGTGCCGTTTATCGGGCTTAGAGCCATTAACCATTGACCAAGATTCTTTATTTGTGAACGTGGGTGAGCGAACTAACGTAACTGGTTCAGCTAAGTTCAAACGCTTAATTGTGGAAGAAAACTACGATGAAGCCTTAGATGTGGCTCGTCAGCAAGTGGAAAATGGCGCACAAATCATCGATATCAATATGGATGAAGGCATGCTTGATGCAAAAGCTTGCATGGAGCGTTTTCTGAATCTTTGTGCTTCTGAGCCTGAAATTTCCAAAGTGCCAATCATGGTCGATTCGTCTAAATGGGATGTCATCGAAGCGGGTCTGAAATGCGTGCAAGGCAAGGGCATTGTGAACTCGATTTCCATGAAAGAAGGCGTGGAAAAATTCATTGAGCAAGCCAAACTCATTCGTCGTTATGGCGCAGCGGTTATCGTGATGGCATTCGATGAAGTGGGTCAGGCTGATACTCGTGAGCGCAAAACGGAAATCTGTACCAAGGCTTATCGCATCTTGGTTGATGAAGTTGGCTTCCCACCAGAAGATATTATTTTTGACCCGAACATCTTTGCGGTTGCGACAGGTATTGATGAGCACAACAACTATGCGGTCGATTTCATTGAAGCGGTTGGCGATATCAAACGTGATTTGCCATACGCTATGATTTCCGGTGGTGTCTCGAACGTATCTTTCTCATTCCGTGGTAATAACTATGTGCGTGAAGCGATTCATGCTGTTTTCCTGTATCACTGCTTTAAGCGTGGTATGGATATGGGGATCGTGAATGCGGGTCAGCTTGAAATTTACGATAACGTGCCTGAAAAACTGCGTAATGCGGTAGAAGACGTGGTGCTAAACCGTCATCCAGATGCGACTGAAAACTTGCTCGAAATTGCCGAAGAATATCGTGCGAATGCAGTTGGTAAAGCGGATGATCCAACAGCGTTAGAGTGGCGCTCTTGGGAAGTGAATAAGCGTTTAGAACATGCGCTAGTGAAAGGTATTACCGAATTCATTGTTGAAGATACTGAAGAAGCGCGCGTTAAAGCTGATAAACCATTAGAGGTAATTGAAGGCCCATTGATGGACGGCATGAACGTGGTGGGCGACCTGTTTGGTGAAGGCAAAATGTTCTTACCGCAAGTGGTGAAATCTGCTCGTGTAATGAAACAAGCGGTGGCGCATCTTGAACCTTATATCAATGCGGAAAAACAAGTCGGTCAAACTAACGGTAAAATCTTGCTTGCGACCGTAAAAGGCGACGTGCACGATATTGGTAAAAACATTGTGGGCGTGGTGCTTCAATGTAATAACTACGAAATTATCGACCTTGGCGTAATGGTGCCAACTGAAACTATTTTGAAAGTGGCGAAAGAAGAAAACGTCGACATTATTGGTTTGTCTGGTTTGATCACGCCATCGTTGGATGAAATGGTTCACGTTGCTAAAGAAATGGAACGCCAAGGTTTTGACCTACCGTTATTGATTGGTGGTGCAACCACATCGAAAGCGCATACCGCCGTGAAAATTGAGCAAAACTATTCTCAGCCAGTGGTGTATGTGAGCAATGCTTCTCGTGCAGTGGGTGTTTGTTCATCTTTGCTTTCTGATACTTTGCGTCCAGCATTTGTCGAAAAGTTGGATCTAGATTACGAACGAGTACGCGATCAACATGCGCGTAAGCGTCCTAAAACGCCACCAACAACGCTAGAAAAAGCACGAGCAAATAAAGCGGCAATTGATTGGGAAAATTACACGCCACCTGCGCCAGTTCAATCTGGTGTGCATGTGTTTGAGCATATTGATACTGCGATTTTACGCAACTATATCGATTGGACGCCATTCTTCTTAACTTGGGGGTTGATGGGTAAATACCCAGCCATTCTTGAGCATGAAGAAGTGGGCGAAGAAGCAAAACGTTTGTTTGATGATGCGAATGCTTTCCTCGATAAAATTGAGCAAGAAGGCATTCTAAAAGCGAGTGGTATCTGCGGTATGTTCCCTGCGAACAGCGTAGGAGATGATATCGAAGTTTATGCCGATGAATCTCGCACTGAAGTCATCAAAGTGCTGCACAACCTACGCCAACAAACCGAAAAACCAAAAGGTGCGAACTATTGTTTATCGGACTACATTGCTCCGAAAGACAGCGGAAAATCAGACTGGATTGGTGGCTTTGCGGTAACCGGTGGTATTGGTGAACGTGAATTAGCGGATGCGTATAAAGCCAAAGGTGATGATTTCAATGCAATTATGATCCAAGCAGTTGCGGACCGTTTAGCGGAAGCTTTTGCTGAATACATGCATGAAAAAGTGCGTAAAGAAATTTGGGGCTATGCGCCAGATGAAAATTTAGCGAATGACGATTTGATCCGTGAAAAATACCAAGGCATCCGCCCAGCTCCGGGTTACCCAGCTTGTCCTGAGCACACAGAAAAAGGCGCAATTTGGGATCTGCTGAAAGTAGAAGAAACCATTGGTATGCAATTAACCTCAAGCTACGCGATGTGGCCGGGTGCATCGGTTTCTGGTTGGTATTTCTCGCATCCTGAATCTCGTTACTTTGCGATTGCACAGATCCAGCAAGATCAAGCGCAAGACTACGCAAAACGTAAAGGTTGGGATGAAGTAGAAATGGAAAAATGGCTAGGGCCGAACTTGAATGCCTAATCTGCCATCAGTGTAAGCTAGATATTATTGAACGGTTCGAAAAGTCTAAAAGTGCAGGGATGCACTTTTTGAAGCGACTAGGACAGGTCAGCGCCTTGTCGGATTGTTCAATAATTAGTAGGTATAAATCTCATTTATCTTCAAACCAAAATAACAAAGGCGATACTTTTAATCAGTATCGCCTTTCGTTTTTTTAGAATGTATAAAGCTTAGGGTTAAGCTTCAAATAACTCTCTATGCAGCACTTCAATGGCATGTTTTGCATCATCAGAACCAACTAAGAAACATAAGTTATGTGGGCTTGCGCCGTAGCAAATCATGCGTAGGTTGAAATCTTCCAATGCGCCAAACACTTGCTTCGCATAGCCTTTCTTCTTACTCATCTTGTTACCAATTAGAGCCACAACGCTGAGGTTATGTTCAACTTCTACCAAACATAATTGTTCTAATTCAGCACGCACATCCGCTGGTAATTCAGGTGCTTTGCCCGACGTATTAGTTTGATCTAGCGTTAACGACACACTTACTTCAGAAGTGGTGATTAAGTCGATAGAAATTTCATACTTCGCTAAAATGCCAAACACTTGAGAAAGGAAGCCGTAAGTTTGGAACATATCAGGGCTACGCAATGTCACCATAGTTTGGTTATTACGCAATGCCAACGCGCGAAACAGTGGTGCGCTTTCGACTTGTTTACGGATCCAAGTTCCACCTTTTTCTGGCTCACGAGATGATCCAACAAAGACTGGGATCTGATGACGTAAAGCCGGAAGTAGGGTTGAAGGATGTAAGATCTTTGCACCAAAGTTTGCCATTTCAGAGGCTTCACTAAAGCTGATCTCTGGGATCGGCGTTGCTTTTGGTGCAATGCGAGGATCGGTGGTGTAGATCCCCGGAACGTCCGTCCAGATCTCTAAGCCAGAGGCTTTAACAGCTTCTGCAATTAACGCTGCACTGTAATCACTGCCTCCGCGACCTAAAGTTGTCGTGTTGCCTTCTTCATCGCTACCAATAAAACCTTGAGTAATGACAACGAAATCTTGGCAAAGTGGGACTAATTTCTGTTGTGCTAGAGCCGAAATTTCTGCCACAACAGGCTCAGCTTTGCCGTAATCGTCCGTCGTTCTTAATACTTCACGAATATCAAAACGAACTGCTTTAATGCCACGTTCAACCATTAACTGAGTCAAGATGAAAGTCGACATCAACTCACCACAAGAAACAATGTGGTCAGTTAATTTATCGCTTGATTGGAAAGATGCAGCATCCGCCATGCTAACAAGCATAGTTAAGGTTTCATCGATTTGTGCTTTACATTCATCCTGATGTTGAAGCTGTTCGATGATGGAATAGTGAATTTGTTTTAGCTCATCAATCACTTGTAGGCGGCGATCCGCATCGGCTTCACCTAAAGCTAATTCCACTAATAAATTGGTTACGCCAGAACAAGCGCTACTGACTACTAATTTAGTTGCAGAGTTGTTTTCAATAATTGCGGCACAGCGGCTCATTGCTTCGAAATTGGCTACGCTAGTACCACCAAACTTTGCTACGTTAAATGCGCTCACGGCATTGTCTCCCATATACTTCAATAAAGCCTAAATAGGCAAACGTCCAATGTTGAAGAGAGATTTCTTAGAGCAGGAAATACAGACATTAAGTTGAACAACTTAACTATGCAGATCTTTAGAAGCTCTTCACCACCTCTTGTTTAAAGCGTTTAACACAAGAGAGAAATACTGGTGACAGTTGTAAGGATTCAGCCAATACAACCGACAAATAAACTCCCGAGAATTTACTCATCTCGGCGTAACTCCCCCTGAATGTTCGGTGTTGGATCACGGGATCCACCGAGCATCTGCCTGGGTTACGCTCCTCTTCTTAAATATGTGCAAAAACCTCAAATTTGCTAAGTAAATAAAGGCTTAAGCTGTATTACATTGAACGTTGTTGTGTTCCAAAAGTCAATCGAATAAAACTTAAAATTAACAACTTTTATTGGTGGTAAAAAATGATGAATTTGTGTTGGTTCAGGATGAGTTTTGTTAGCAGAGTGAGAATTATCACAGCTTTGGTTTTTGGTGCGGAATTCTCGTAATTCTCGTGCTAGTGTTCTTAGCTGTGATGGATTTTTTCTATAAGGATAATTATGACTTTTCAACGCTTTTTTCCGCCACGCCGTATCCTAATGGGGCCGGGGCCATCTGATGTTTCTTCTGATGTTTTGCAAGCTCTATCTCGTCCAACGGTAGGACACCTTGATCCTCTGTTTATCGGTATGATGGATGAAGTAAAAGCTTTGCTGAAATATGCTTTCCAAACAGAAAATGATTTCACCATTCCTATTTCAGCGCCGGGAAGTGCGGGGATGGAAGCTTGTTTCGTCAATCTAATTGAACGAGGCGATAAGGTCATTGTTTGCCGTAACGGTGTATTCGGTGAACGTATGCGTGAAAATGCGATTCGCTGTGGTGCTGAAGTAGTGCTGGTGGATGACGAATGGGGTAAACCTGTAAGTGTTGAAAAAGTTCAAGCAGCCTTTGAAGCCAATCCAGACGCAAAAATTTTAGCCTTCGTACATGCTGAAACCTCAACTGGTGCATTAAGTGATGCCGAGGCTTTATCTAAAGTGGCAAAACAATTTGGTGCATTGACGATTGTGGATGCAGTGACATCACTGGGTGGTGTGCCGTTAAAAGTGGATGAATGGCAATTGGATGCCGTGTATTCAGGAAGCCAGAAGTGTTTGTCTTGTGTGCCGGGTTTATCACCTGTGACTTTCTCAGCGAAAGCGATTGAGAAGATTCAATCTCGTACTACACCGATTGAAAGCTGGTTCTTAGATCAAAGTTTAGTTCTAGGTTATTGGAGCGGAGCAGGTAAACGCAGTTATCACCACACTGCGCCAGTAAATAGTTTGTACGCACTGCATGAGGCGCTTTTAGCTCTTTATAATGAAGGGCTTGAGAATGCGTGGAAACGCCATGAGCAAATGCACCAAAAATTAAAAACAGGTTTGGAAGCATTAGGCTTTAAATATGTGGTGGATGAATCTTGCCGTTTACCACAGTTGAACTCGGTGTACTTGCCAGAAGGTGTCGATGATGCTGCAACTCGTGCTCACTTATTGAATGAATACAATTTGGAAGTAGGTAGCGGTTTAGGTGCTTTGTCTGGGAAAGTATGGCGTATCGGTTTGATGGGCTATAGCGCGAAAAGTGAAAACGTGGCATTGTGCTTAAAAGCCTTAGAAGAAACCTTGCAGAAGTGATTTCGTGGTATTAAATCTGTTTTAAATTAGAAAAGGTATCCCGTTCAATATGAACATGGATACCTTTTTTGATGATGCAGTTTTTGAGTTTTGAACTTGAACTAATTGCTCTTTGATTTGTTAGTTTTAGCGGCAGGTTGCGCTGCAGATATTCGTTCTTTTGGCGGAACAAAATTCACTTTCGACCAATCTGTATTTGGGAATAAAAACTCCGCTTCATCACGCACTTCTTCAGCAGTTTGTGTTTTTCCTATGCCTTGATACGCCTTGATTAAGCTGCGGTAATATACCACTCTAGGTTTGCGTTGAATCATTTCTGTCGCCCAACCAATATAAGGCTGAATATATTCTGGTTTACCTGAATGCAGCCCGATTTTAAGCTGGGTATGGTAAACATCCCAATCAAATCTATCCTTCCAAACACTTGGATTGCTGACATTATCTAACAGATCTGGATTAAACGGGCGAGTGTGCTCAAATTTGTTTAGAACTGAATTAGTGTGTAGCGCTGTGATCATAAAGAATGAGGTAACAATCGGAATCATTAATGAAAACACACGCATAATCATTTTTGGAATATGAGTGAAATTAATGACTTGATATTGAGATGTGAGTTGATCAATCCAATAAATCAAAATGATAAAAATCACCCAATGAATCGTAGAGTGGTAAAACGGATATTCAAGTTGGGTGTGTAAAACAATAGGGAACAACATGGCCATTAATGCCAAGCGAGTACCATGTTGAGCTTTTCTCATTTTCCTTAGCACGGCCAATATTGCCAACAATAATCCTAAGGCCGCAACTACACCACCTTCAACCGCCCAATAAAGGATTTCATTATGCGGATGATCCATTGAAGGTAATCCTGGATTGTAATCTGGGTTTAATTGATGTTGGCGAGCAGTATAAAGTATATAAGCCGCTTCAAATTTACCATAGCCATAGCCTTTGACAGGGTGCTCAATCACCATATCTAAGGTTTGCGGAAAGGTATAACGACGTGGGCTTTCTAAATTGGATTTTTGAGCAATTAATTCATTGCCCCCGTTGATGCTAGCTAAGCTATATCCGCCAACTAATCCAAGCATGATGGAAATCATCCATAAAGTGAAAGTGCGCTTGGGTAGAATTGATTTTAAATAAGGAATCAGTAAAACCACGGAGCCAGCGCCTGCTAACCATCCTGTTCGAGAGGCTAAAACCCAAAGTAGCGGAATAATAGCGAGTGGCATAAACGCTAAATACCATGAAAAAACAGGATGATGTCTAATGTTAGTATGTTGCTCCCTTGCAAGTAAATACCCACTAACTGCTAAACCTGTCGCAAGAAAACTCGCCATGACATTCGGTTGCTGAAAGATACCAAAAGGGCGGTTTGCCACAGTATCGTAACCAAAAATATTGCCCGGCTCTAAGAGTAAATATTGAGAATAAGCAATGAGGATTTCAATAGAAACGGCGCCGACGATAAACCAGAGTAAAGTTTGTTTTTGTTTTATTGAAAAAGGAAATTGATGGAGTAAGAAGAGAAGTAACCACCCGCCCCATAGACCCATAATACGCATTACTGAATCTTCAATATTGGCATTGAGATAGAAAATCGGCAGAGTAAGGATGGCACAAACAGCAAATAACACTAAAGTTAAACTTGTAAGGCGTAAAGAAAGGTAATTAGCCGTGGCATATAAGCCAACACCAATGCTGATGCTAATTGTAAGCCATGTGGTTGCATTGAATGGAAGCAATATACCAGCACCACCCGGATTCGGTTGAAAATAATGCATTGCTAACATAAACACTACACCGAGCGACCAAAGAAAAGGCTTGGCGACGATATTGGGTTCTGGAACTTCTTCTAGCTGTGTGCCTTTAGTAAGCAGTATTGCCATCTTGTTATTTCATCTTGAATTCGTTGTTAGAAGGTATATTACCATTAATGACCTAAAAAGTTGGTGGGATTGTTCAATAGAGAGCGGTATATATAATTTCTGTGAGTAACGATTTTTATTTTTAATAACAGCAAAGTAAAAAATAAGCGCCCAACTATGAGCGCTTACATTTAGGATTGTTGCTTAGCGATAAATTAACCTTTCAACTTAGATTTCAAGAAGAGAGCATAGGTTTCAAGAAGAGAGCATGGGTTTTAAAAAGTGAGCGGTATGAGAGCCTTTCACTTTTGCCACATCTTCCGGTGTACCTGCAGCAATGATTTGGCCACCACCGCTACCACCTTCTGGGCCAAGATCGACAATCCAGTCAGCGGTTTTAATCACATCTAAATTATGCTCAATTACCACAACCGTATTGCCGTGATCTCGCAAGCGATGCAGAACGGTCAGCAGTTGTTGAATATCATGAAAATGCAGACCCGTGGTTGGTTCATCCAAAATATACAAGGTCTTGCCTGTATCGCGTTTAGACAACTCTTTTGCCAGTTTAACGCGTTGTGCTTCACCACCTGAAAGGGTTGTCGCAGCTTGACCAAGACGAATGTAAGACAAACCCACATCAATCAAGGTTTTCAATTTACGAGCGATTACAGGAACAGGTTCAAAGAAGGTATGCGCGTCTTCCACCGTCATTTCTAGTACTTCATCAATGCTCTTACCTTTATAGCGCACATCTAAAGTTTCGCGGTTATAGCGCTTACCTTTACAAGAATCACAAGGTACATACACGTCAGGCAAGAAGTGCATTTCTACCTTGATCACACCATCACCTTGGCAAGCTTCACAGCGACCACCACGCACGTTAAAGCTGAATCGACCCGGTTTGTAACCACGAGAACGAGATTCTTGTGTGCCGGCAAATAACTCACGAATTGGCGTGAAAATACCAGTATAAGTCGCTGGGTTAGAACGAGGCGTGCGACCAATAGGGCTTTGGTTAATATCGATAACCTTATCGAAATGCTCCATGCCGATGATTTTCTTATAGGGTGCAGCTTCTGCTGTGGTCGCACCATTTAATCGAGCGTGAGCAATCTTAAAGAAAGTATCATTAATCAGTGTTGATTTACCTGAGCCTGAAACACCTGTCACACAAGTCAGTAAGCCAACAGGGATTTTTAGATCGACGTTTTGTAAGTTGTTACCAGATGCTCCAACCAGCTCGACCACTTTATCTTTATCCATTGGCGTGCGCTGTTTCGGTACTTCGATTTTCTTAACGCCACTGAGATACTGGCCTGTCAGAGACTCTGGATTAGCAAGAATGTCATCCATTGTTCCTTCAGCAATGACGTTACCACCATGTACACCAGCACCAGGGCCAATATCGATCACATGATCCGCTGCACGAATCGCATCTTCATCATGCTCAACCACAAGCACCGTGTTGCCTAAGTCACGCAAATGAATCAGGGTTTTCAGTAAGCGTTCGTTATCACGTTGGTGCAAACCGATTGATGGCTCATCCAGCACATACATCACGCCCACCAAACCTGCGCCAATTTGACTCGCAAGACGAATGCGTTGCGCTTCACCGCCAGATAAGGTTTCCGCACTGCGCGACAAGTTCAAATAGTTCAAACCGACGTTAATCAAGAAGTTCAAGCGATCATTGATTTCTTTCAGGATCTTTTCAGCGATTTGCGCACGTTGACCGGTTAACGATAAACCGGCAAAAAACTCCATCGCACCACGAATGCTCATTTCTACTACTTGCGGCAAGTTAGTATTTTCAATGAATACATGACGAGCTTCAGTTTTTAGACGTGCGCCACCACAACTTGCACAAGGTTTGTTGGAAATATACTTCGATAATTCTTCACGCACCGAATTCGATTCAGTTTCGTGATAACGACGATTGAGGTTATTTAAAATCCCTTCAAACGGATGACGTTTAACGCGAATGTCGCCACGGTCATTAACGTATTTAAACTCAATGCTTTCTTTTTTCGAACCATTCAAAACCACATCACGGATTTTCTTTGGCAGTTTATTAAACGGTTCGGTTAAATCGAATCCATAATGCTCAGCCAGAGATAACAGCATTTGGAAGTAGTAGAAGTTCTTCTTATCCCAACCACGGATAGCACCGTTTGCAAGGCTTAGTGATTCATCTTGGATCACTCGCTCTGCATCGAAATATTGTTGAACACCTAAACCATCACAGGTTTCACAAGCACCTGCAGGGTTGTTGAATGAGAACAGGCGAGGCTCCAATTCACGCATGCTGTAACCACAATGCGAACAAGCAAAGTTGGCTGAGAAAATAATGTCTTCTTGATCGTTATCATCCATCCAAGTAACGGTTGCTGTTCCGCCTGAAAGCTCTAGTGCGGTTTCAAATGATTCAGCTAAGCGTTGTTGAATATCGGAGCGAACTTTAAAGCGATCCACCACAACTTCAATAGTGTGTTTCTTGTGTAGTTCTAGAGTTGGAGGATCGGAAAGATCGCAAGTTTCACCGTCGATCCTTGCACGAATAAAGCCTTGAGCAGCTAAGTTTTGTAGCGTTTTAACGTGTTCGCCTTTGCGCTCTTTAATGATTGGCGCAAGTAACATGAGTTTGCTGTTTTCAGGTAGTTCTAGAACTTTATCGACCATTTGCGAAATTGTTTGCGCCGCTAGTGGTGTGTCGTGTTCAGGACAACGAGGTTCACCAACACGAGCATAAAGCAGACGCAAATAATCGTAGATTTCAGTAATTGTGCCCACAGTTGAGCGTGGGTTGTGCGACGTGGATTTTTGCTCAATCGAAATCGCAGGAGATAAACCTTCGATATGATCGACATCTGGCTTTTCCATTAACGACAAAAATTGACGCGCATAAGCAGAAAGGGACTCAACATAACGACGTTGACCTTCAGCATACAAGGTATCAAAAGCAAGAGAGGATTTACCTGAACCCGATAAACCGGTAATGACGATCAGTTTATCTCGTGGAATGGTCAAGTTAATGTTTTTTAAGTTATGCGTTCTGGCTCCGCGAACTTCAATGGTTTCCATGCTTTAGGCTCTCATAGATAGAAATGGCACAATGCGAGAGGCTAAGTATTACACAAGAATGAGGAACTGAAAATAAAATACTGTATGCACTTACAGTTAATAGGATGTAAAAAAGCCACAATCTGCTAAAAGAGAATGTGGCTTAAAAGAGTTTAAACTCAGCTTATAAAATTACTTTTTGCTGGTTTTGGTATCTTGTGCTTTTAAATACAGGTTTTCATAGCAGTAGTTTGTTGCTTCGATATAACCTTCAACGCTACCACAGTCAAAACGCTTACCTTTGAATTTATACGCAAGAACACAACCTGCTTTCGCTTGTTTTAGCAAGGCATCAGTGATTTGGATTTCACCACCTTTACCTGGTTCAGTTTGCTCGATTAATTCAAAAATATCTGGAGTCAGAATATAACGACCAATGATCGCAAGGTTGCTTGGCTCTGTACCTGGCTCTGGTTTTTCTACCATGTCATCAACACGGAAAAGATCGTCTTTGATCATCTCACCAGCAATCACACCGTATTTGTGAACTTCATCTTTTGGCACTTCTTGTACCGCAACAATTGAACAACGGAATTGTTTGTATAGAGCAACCATTTGAGCAAGAACGCCTTGATCAGGGTTCACACACAAGTCATCAGCAAGTACAACTGCAAATGGTTCATCACCTACTAATTCACGACCAGTCAGAATCGCATGGCCTAAACCTTTCATTTCACGTTGGCGAATGTAAGTGAAGTGAGCGCTGTCGATGATGTTACGAATGTCGTCCAATAATTCTTCTTTATTGGTATCTTGAATTTGGTGTTCTAATTCGTAGTTCTTATCGAAGTGGTCAGTCAAAGAATGTTTACCACGACCAGTAACAATACACATACCCGTCATACCAGCTTGAATTGCTTCTTCAACGCCGTATTCGATAAGAGGTTTGTTAACCACTGGCATCATTTCTTTTGGCATAGATTTCGTTGCAGGAAGGAAGCGAGTGCCGTAGCCAGCTGCAGGGAATAAACATTTTTTGATCATGAGAAAGCCTTTTCTATAGATAAAAACTAATAAATATGGTCGCTAAAATACCACTTTTTATCTATAAAAAACAAATTAACTCAGTATTTTTATGTGGTTTAGAGAAAATAAGTTATATGTTCTGCTTTGTGAATGTTTAAAAGTAATTGAACGGGCTATAAATATAACCTTGCCCAATTGATCGCTTGGCGGCGATTTTTTACCTTCAATTTTTTAAATATGCGATATAGATGAGATTTTATGGTGTTCTCGCTTACAAAAAAAGCATCGGCAATATCTAGGTTGGAATGCCCTATATGCAGCTTGGAAAGAATTTCTAGCTCACGTTGAGTTAAGGATAGCTTTGCTTTTATAGCTTGATTATTTTCTTGTAATGCCACTGCTTGCCAATGCTGAAAAAGATCAATTAGTAGCGGACGAGGTAAGCGATTCATTCCGGATTGAATATAAAATAGTTCGGGTAATATGTTGTTTTGAGCGGCTTGTGTGGTTTGGGTTGCATGTGGATAAAAATAACCAAATAAATTCGGCCATTGGGATAACAATGTAAATACAGGATCTTCTGGTGCACAAAATAAAACATTGGATCGAGCATGGTAGACGATAGGGAGATTAACAATTTTTAATAACAACTTTTCACTGAAACGCGCATCAATTAACAAGCAATATGAACCTTGATAAGTTAGCGTGTCGATATTTGTTAAGTCAGTGATTTGACAGTTAAAAGTGGAATGCTTTTGTATGGATCTAACTAAGTTTTGAGTGTGTAATTCATCTGGCATGCTTGATGAAGTTGAAAGGTATGGCGATAGAATATAAAAGCTCGAGTTAGGCGGTGAGTCTGAATTATTGACCGGAGAGCTAATTGATTGAGAGCTGGATTTAAACACGACTATGTCCTTCGATAATAATACGAAACAGCTTGATAAAGCACATGCTAAACTAGAAGTGGTTCTATAAATTTATTGAAAATGTTGAACGTCAGTTATGATTTCTTGAGCACAATACTTCATTGAACTTAATGGTTTCGCTCAAATTTAATGTAACTCAAAGGCAGAGGGTAGAGGTTGAAAACATGTTTTTTGCAAGTTTCCTAAAGGTGAGAAACTATTCATTATCAAGAACTTTTATTGATAACTGACAGGAAAACTTGCTCTTTTTTACATGACTTTTATCCCATGTCACTATTAACATTCAATGCAACTTGAGACAAAAGCGTGCTATGATGCACGCAATTTTTTGAAATGAAATTAGACGGAGCAAAACATGGCTAGCCGCGGAGTAAACAAAGTAATTTTAGTCGGAAATTTGGGTAATGATCCTGAAGTTCGTTACCTACCAAGCGGTGGCGCAGTCGCAAATATCACCGTTGCAACTTCAGAAACGTGGAGAGATAAAGCCACTGGTGAACAACGTGAAAAAACCGAATGGCACCGTGTTTCTTTATTCGGAAAACTTGCAGAAGTAGCGGGTGAATACCTACGCAAAGGTTCTCAAGTTTACATTGAAGGTCAATTGCAAACTCGCAAATGGCAAGACCAAAGCGGTCAAGATCGTTACAGTACTGACATCGTTGTTCAAGGCTTTAACGGTGTAATGCAAATGCTGGGTGGTCGTGCACAAGGTGGTCAAGCACCTAGCCAAGGCATGAACCAAGGTGGCATGAATCAACAGCAACAAAGCTGGGGTCAACCACAACAACCTCAAGCTCAGCAGTCTCGTCCACCGCAACAAGCGCCACAACAACAGGCTCCTCAATATAATGAGCCGCCAATGGATTTTGATGACGACATTCCATTCTAGGAATCCACTCAGTTGGTTGAGACCTAGTTCAAGTTAATGATTAAATTAACACTAAATAGCCACATAACAGATGTGGCTTTTTGTTATTCTTATGTCTGAGAAATAACATAAATTACAACCACTAGCAGTCGTTCATACTTACGTACACCGAAAATGGAACAATGCCACTCGTTTAATTAACCCTCAATGTGCTGGGAATAAAACGAGTAGGCTTTAAATTAAGATGGAATTTTAAAATGGGTTACACACCAACGCTTAAATTAAGTACTCGTCTAGTTGCATTTGTGACTATGATTGTGGTCAGCGCCATGTTCATTTTATTTGTTGGTGGTGTGTTCACCTTCAAAAAAATGGGAGGTCAATATGTTGAACAAAATTTACAGCGTGTGACAAACATCATAGATTCTGAGCTTTCTACTCCAGATGGTGTTAAGTCAATGCGTCACTGGCTACCAAAATTATTACAATCAAATGATGTTGTTAAATTTGAATTAGGATCTCCATCAGGTATTGTTTATTTATTTAATAATCAACAATTTAAAGATGGCTTGGAACGGCCGTTATTATTTAAAAAACGTTACGAATTAGAAATAAACAAAGGCTATTACGCCGATTTTCAAGCGATCCCTCCTTACGCTAATAATAGCTACTCTTTTGAAGCATTTTTCTCACTTACTCTCGCAGTTTTACTCGTTATTTTCTGTTTGATGAAAGGTTTGCAGTGGTTGAAAGGTCAACTATATGGTTCAGAGTTGTTAGAGGAACTAGGAAGAATGATCTTAGCCGGCCAAGTTGAAGAATATGCGAAAGGCGATCCCAAAGAGTGGCCTTATACCGCAAGTGAAGCTCTTAATCGTTTGATTGAGGAGCTTAATGATGCACGTCAGGAACGTAGTCGTTTTGATACTTTCATTCGCGAGCATACCTTCCTCGATCAACTTACTGGTGCAGCTAATCGCGTGTTGTTTGATAGCCGTCTTGCGACCTCTTTACAAGAAGCGGGTGCAGTAGGTGGTGTGGTTGCGATTGAAATTCATGGTTGGGATGATGTCATTGAAGACGTTAATAAGTCCGATTATGAAGACTTTTTAGTCTCAGTAGGGCAGGTGCTAAATAACCTGATACAAAAATATCCGAATGCTGTATTTGCTCGTTACTATGAAGCGCAATTTGCTTTAATGATCCCACACCAGTCGGAAAAAGAAGTGACAGTACTTGCCAGTCAATGTATTAATCAATTTGCTAAATTAGATGTACCTGAGTGGTTGGATGAAGATAACTGGTGTCATATAGGTGTAACGACTTTTTCTGAAGGTGAGCGCCGTGGCAAAATTATTGATGAAGCGGAAACTGCAATCAAAACCGCTCGCCATGAGAAGGTAAATGGTTGGGCTAAGTTCCAAAAAGAAAAAGATCTGAATACAGAAAGCCGAGGTGGTGTACGTTGGCGAAATTTATTTGATATGTCGCTAAATTCAAATAAATTCTTTATTTATCAACAACCATGCTTTTTAATTTCTAAAGATCAAGATAAAGAGATCGAGCACTACTCATTATTTGGTCGAATTGCCGATGAAAAAGGCGCAATTATTAAAGCATCACGTTTTCTTACTGCAATTGAACAAGTTGGCTATGAAAGTCGATTAGATGAAGTAGCACTTTCATCATTATTTAATTACATCAAATCAGATAGTGATGATTCAGAAAAATGTTATGCCATTAATTTATTCACACAGCCTTTTAAAAAGAAAAAATACCGCTATTGGTTGCGATATGAATTATTACAATTAACTAAAGAACAGCGGAAACGATTGAGTTTTGAATTTATTGAAAGAAATTTAGTTAATGATTTAGATTTTATGAGGCCAGTCATAAAAGTTTTGTCTGGTTTAGGCTGTCGTATTATCGTTAACCAAGTCGGTCGAACCATAGTCAGCACGCACTATGTAAAAATGCTTCCTATCAGTTTCTTAAAATTGCATCGAAGCCTAGTAAAACAGATTGACCGACGTAATGAAAATCAATTATTCATCCGCAGCCTTTTAGGTGCTTGTAATGATGGTGACACGAAAGTCATCGCTGTCGGTGTAGAGAATCAAAAAGAATGGGATGTCTTATCCTATCTAGGTCTTGATGGGGGGCAAGGTCGCTATTTCGCTGAAGAAATTCAGTTATTACCATCAGTAAAGGCGACTCGTCTAGTGAAACCTGGACGGCGTAATCGTTGGCGAAAATAAGGAATTAATTTTTCCAATGAATATTAAAAATCTTTTCCAGTCGTTTAATAAAAAAACGACCAGACAAGCATCGCTGAGTATTGTGATATTCAATGATGGAATTTATTTGTCTAAATTAAATCCTGGGCAAAAAGACTCTGGGTTTGTGTCATTTTATGATTTAGATAATAACGCTTGGGACGAGGTTTTAAATTCAGCATTACAAGAAAATAATTGTCATAACTTAGATGCTAAAGTGACCTTTGGGGCTTTTTTTTATCAAAGCTATCAAATTGATAAACCGAATATCCCTAAAGAAGAATGGCCTTCTGCTTTGCCATTTTTATTAAAAGATTTAACCAATGAGAATGTGGCAAATATTATCGCTGATGGTCTTGAACAGCCTCACAGCAATAAGATAAAGGCTTATGTTATTCAGAAAGTATGTGTTGATACTTTAAAAACAGTGTTAGATGCACATCATATCAAGCTCGAATTTATTTTGCCGGAAGATGAAGTTTGGCCAAATGCTCGACCAGATCTTGATGCCTTTATGTTATTGCATCGTTCCCATAAAAGTGAATTCAAGATCAGTGCTTATGCTGAATATGCCTCGGTTTTTCAACGCATAATCCGAGGTGTACCTTTTCCTATTAGCGGCAAGGCAGAAAATAGTGCTAAGGCTGAAAATTCGCTCGAATTAGATTCTTTAGCGTTAGAAGTTCAACGTTCAATGGATTACTTGTCTTCGCAATTAAAGCAGTTCCAAATTAATAAGCTTTTGTTGTGTTGCGATGGAGAGATGCAGGCTGAGTTAGCGCAAGGATTGCAATTGCGCCTAAACGTTACGGTTGAACCTTTGTTTGCTGATAAATCTCAGCCTTGCGGTGAAGTTGTCGCAAGCAAAGCTCTGGCTCTTTCTCAACCGAAAGTAAACCTTTATCCTCAGTTTCTACGTCCGAAAAAAGATCCTTTTAGTTTCAGTGCCGTTGTGGGGAGCTGGTTACTTTTAGCTGTAACAATGTGTTTAGTTTTCGGTGTTTATAGCTTTAAAAATAGAGGGTTAGATAGTCAAATTACTGAGTTAAATCACAAGTCAGATAATTTAATGACGCAAGTGAAAGACTTGAATACCAAGCTTGCTGAACATAAACCTTCTGCTGCTAAGTTGGCTGCGATTGATCGTTTACAAGAAGACATTAAAGCAAAACAAGAAGCACTAACTGCTATTGCTGGTTTTGACACAAAAAAGCAAGCTGGCTATTCGGGTGTGATGAAAGGGCTAGCGGCAATCAATCGTGATGACATTTCATTGAATAAGATTGATATCACTGACGACAAAATGAACATAGAAGGGTTAGCTAGATCTCCAGAAGTCGTACCAAGCTGGCTTCAACAGTTTAAAGATGAACTTAACTTAGTCGGACGGTCATTTACCAACTTATCCATCGGGCGGAATGAAGATGACATTGTGATCTTCTCTCTCCAATCTAAGGAGGAAGGTAAATGAATAGTATTGAGCAATATTGGAGAGATTTTAGCACCCGATTTTCAAGTTTTAGTCAGCGAGAAAAATGGCTCATAACCATTGTAGGTTGGTTGGTATTTGGCTTTCTTCTTTTCACTGTACTGGTTGAGCCGGTTCTGAATGAGCATAGCTCTAAACAAATAACTTTATCCTCATTACAGAATAAAACGGTGGAATTAGAAAGTGAGGTGGAGCTGGCTCAATTCAAGTTGAAATCGGATCCAGATAAAGAGCTCGACCAGGAATTTTCGACTTTAATCGCAAAAAGTGAAAGCTTAACGCAACAACTGTCTCATATCGTTGATGGATTAGTGACACCAACTCGAATGGCGAGTTTGCTTGAAGAAGTATTAGTAAAAAGCCACAAATTGAAATTGATTTCACTTAAATCTTTACCTAATGAATCTATTGTTTTGAAAGAGTCTAGCTCTGCGGATGGTTACTTTATTCATCCAGTTCAAATCGAAGTAGCTGGAGAATATTTCGATATTTTTGAGTACCTTGCGGAGTTAGAAAAAATGTCAGTGAAGTATTACTGGCGCAACTTTCATTATGAAGTGACGAAATATCCGGCGGCTAAATTAGTTCTAGAAGTGTATACACTTGGTGCTAAAGAGGAATTTATCGGTGGTTAAAGATTGGATAACAAGATTCTCGATAGTGATATGTGGCTCATTGCTTATCTCTGAAGCTGTAATAGCTGAGCAAACCGACCCAACATCACCTTTAAACTGGGCTGCTCCCCTTGAGGTGGAAAAAGTAGAGCCTGTAAAAAAGCCAGTTGTGAAAAGTGGTCCTAAATTACAAAGCATTATTTGTGAACAAACAAAACAATGTCGAGCTGTGATCAGCAATAAAGTTGTTGTTCTTGGCGATAGCGTGAATGGATACCGCGTTGCCAACATCAATGCTGAAAAAGTTACATTAAATCGAGGTTCTAAAACACTGCGTTTATTCCTGAATACTCCAGTAAAAAGAATTAAATATTAAGGATTTAAGGTTTAATTATGAAAAAAGTCCTAATCAGTATCATTATGTTGGCACTAGCTGGTTGTTCTATGGGACATCGTGATCCTGTTGAAATTAAAAAAACCTTAAATCAAGCCGCTAATGAAAATGCCAATACCTCCGTTGATGAATTGCCAGATTCTGTTCAAGCAGATCTGATGCCTGAAATTGAAGGGGTCTCACATGCTTCCACTGCTTCAGTAAAGCGATTTCGAGTTCAAGCTCAAAGCGTTAATGCGAAAACTTTCTTTGCTAGTTTAGTGCAAGGCACAGACTATAGCGTGGCGGTTCACCCTGATGTTTCTGGACATATTACTCTAAATCTTTCTGATGTGACCTTAGATGAAGTGCTAAATGCCACACGAGATATTTATGGCTACGATATTTCCAAGTCAGGAAAAGTCATTCAGGTTTATCCTGCGGGGTTAAGGACTGAAACCATTCCTGTCAACTACTTGCAATTTAAGCGCAGCGGTTTGTCATTAACTACGATTACAACAGGTTCAGTAACGTCTGAAGATGAAGATAGTGACAGTAGTGGTGGAGATAGCTCTTCTAGTAGTTCTAACAATGATTCTGAGGATGGTTACAGCAGTGACGATGGTATTTCAACTGAAACCAACGTGACTGGCGGTACCCGCATCGAAACCAAAAACAAAAGTGATTTTTGGCCACAATTACAAAAAGCAGTTAAAGCCATAGTAGGAACTGGAAATGGGCGCAGCGTGATTATCTCCCCTCAAGCGGGTGTTATCACCGTGCGAGCTTATCCAAATGAATTGCGAGAAGTGAAAGCTTTTTTAGGTGCTTCAGAACAACGTTTGCATCGCCAAGTCGTGCTTGAAGCGAAGATTTTAGAAGTTACCTTGAGTGATGGTTATCAGCAGGGCATTAACTGGTCAAATTTAACTCGCTCTATTGGTGGCACAAATATCACGGCAGGTAGTATTTCAAATAATCTTAGTAGTCCCTCAACCATTGATATAAACGGGAACACTATAGTCGATGGCAGCATTATTTCATCGGGTTTAAATAGTATTGGAGATTTACTTGGTGGCGGCATAGGTATGGTTATCAGTGATGGCAACTTTACTAGCGTACTGAATTTTATGGCCACTCAAGGGGATTTGAATGTGTTGTCTAGCCCACGAGTTACTGCTGCCAATAATCAAAAAGCGGTGATCAAAGTTGGTGATGATGAATATTTTGTTACAGGCGTTGATGGTGATGTAGGCAGTGGCAATAACGGTGATGTAGCTTCACAAAACGTTGAGTTGACACCTTTTTTCTCTGGTATTTCTCTAGATGTCACTCCACAAATTGACGATAAAGGCAATGTGATGCTGCATGTGCACCCTGCTGTCATTGAAGTTCAAACCGACAACAAACGTATCAACCTTGGTGAAACTTCTGGTGTTTTAGAGTTACCGTTAGCGAAAAGCTCCATTCGCGAATCGGATACAGTGGTTAGAGCTAAAGATGGCGATGTGGTCGTGATCGGTGGATTAATGAGTTCAACCACGGTTAATCAAACGACAAAAGTACCGTTATTAGGGGATATTCCAATACTCGGTCATGCGTTTCGTAACACCAATCAGTTAACCCGTAAAACCGAGTTGGTGATCTTGTTAAAACCGACGGTTGTGGGAGTGAATACCTGGTCGCAAGAGGTCGAAAAATCAAGAAGTTTACTCCAAGAGTGGTTCCCTGATTCTAACTAATTACTTGTAAATAAAAGGAAGTTTTATTTCTAGTATGTTTTATCAATATTTTTTCGGTCTACATAAGGCTCCGTTTAGCCTGACCCCTACAACCGCATTGTTTTATGGCCTTGAACCTCATTACGAGGCCATACAAACCGTGATGTCTGCGGTTGAGATGGGAGAAGGCATAGTTAAGGTGACGGGAGAAGTTGGAACAGGCAAAACCCTTGTCTGTCGAATGTTGATAAACCAGTTAAAAAATCAGGTGAATTTAATTTATCTACCGAATCCGGTGTTAACTGCTAATGAATTAAAACAAGCTGTTGCCCATGAGTTGTCGTTGTCTAGTGAGCAAGAATCACTTCATATTGTTGATGCGATTCATGCCAAGTTATTAGAACTTAATCAGAATGGACAAACTGTGGTTGCCTTGATTGATGAAGCGCAAGCACTCAGTGATGAAGCGATTGAAACGCTGCGTTTATTTGGAAATTTGGAAACGGAATATCGCAAATTATTGCAGATCGTTATTTTTGGCCAACCAGAGTTAGATGAACGATTAGCTCAACACAATTTGCGCCAATTTCGCCAACGCATCACGTTTAGCGCTCAATTAAGGCCGCTGTCGTTAGATGAAACTGTCGCTTATATTGATTACCGAATTAAAGAATGTGGTGGCGACAAAAATATTTTCAATTTGCATGTAAAAAAAGCGATTTGGAAGGCGACACAAGGCATTCCAAGGATGATCAATCAAGTGTGTCATAAAGCCTTAATTATGGCGTTTATGGAGCAAAAAAATCAGGTAGAAAATCGCCATATTTATAACGCTCTGCAAGATACATTTGATGTAAAAAAGCCCAAATATAAGCTGCCGTATTTATGGGGGTGGAGTTAATTATGAGTAATATTAACAAGGTGTTATCTCAATTGGCTGAACAGCAGAAAGAGTTAAATGATGCTATCTCAGTCGAGGGTGTTTCTTCTGCCAGCAAAGTTAAAACAATTCGAACTAATTTTGTACGAGCTAATTTTGTACGAGCTAATGTTGTTCGAGCCAATGTTGAACCGATTAAATCTTCTCGACTAGCTTGGGCTATAGGAGGGTTTGCTTTAAGTCTTGGCATTGGTGCATGGGCGGTAAATGATTCTCCAGCAATCATTCAAACCTCCGTGGTTTCATCAACTCAAAACGATCCAAGAATGCACCCAATGGCTTCGGCTCCCGCATTGTCTAAGAATACCAATAAGGTCATGGATACATATGAAACTACTATTTATGAATCTCCAAAAGTGGAGCGTCCAGCAGAACCGACTAGCATTGCGAAAATTAGTGCTCCAGCAATTAATCCCCATACTCAGGATGAAGCATTCAGTGCAACTCAAATCAACGGGCTAAACTCCACAAGCATAACAACCGCAAAAGTTGAAACGGGTAATTCATCTATTCATATTCAGCAAGTTGAGCTCACCCATAAACAAATGGCGAACAAGGCTTTAGCAAGAGCCAAAAAAGCGTTAGATGCTAATGATTTTGCCGGTGCGAGCAATGAACTAGCAACCGCATTGCGCTATACACCAAAAGATGAAAATACCCGTCGAAAATTGGCGGCTTTGTATTACGGTAATCGCCAAATTCGTAAATCTGCGGATTTGTTGGAAGAAGGGATAAAACTCAATAAAAACAGTAATGAACTACGGATCGCACTTGCCAATATTTTGTTGA
Organism: Vibrio sp.; assembly: GCA_047975485.1. Lineage (GTDB taxonomy): Bacteria > Pseudomonadota > Gammaproteobacteria > Enterobacterales > Vibrionaceae > Vibrio. The sequence goes on from JBKEDP010000054.1 coordinate 25,966, forward strand.
AAGAAAATCAGCCTGAAGCCGCTCTTAGTGCATTAGGATATTTACCTGATAAAACCAGTAACCAGTATCTTGCGATGCGAGCTGCTTTAGCTCAAAGATTGAAAAACAATGATATGGCGAAACAAAGTTATCAATTTTTGACGAAAAGAGACCCGGAAAATGGTCGCTGGTGGTTGGGTTTAGGCATTCAACAAGAGCGAGACTATCAATTGAGCGCAGCACAAGAGTCTTATACCAAGGCGATGAGCACAGTGGGTTTATCATCACAATCACAAACCTTTGTTCAAAGTCGACTTTCGTTACTTTCTTCTTCAAAAAAGGAGAATAAGTCGCCATGAGTAAAGTTCAATTGCGTAAACGTCTTGGAGACTTGTTGGTTGAGGAAAATGTCATAACTCAACAGCAACTTGAGGCCGCTCTGATCGCACAACGATCAACTGGCCGCAAACTTGGTAATACCTTGATTAAACTCGGCTACTTAAGTGAACAAGAAATGTTGTCGTTTTTGTCTCAGCAGTTGGGGTTGCCTTTTATTGATCTTAGCCGTGCTTCGATAGATGTTGAGGCTGTTCAGATCTTGCCAGAAGTGCATGCGCGTCGTTTAAGGGCATTAGTGATCAGTCAACAAGGTGGCACATTGAGAGTAGCCATGAGTGATCCCGCTGATCTTGCGGCTCAAGAATCCTTATTAACTCAACTAAATAATTATTCACTGGATTTTGTCGTCGCCTCGGAAAAACAATTGCTCAACAGCTTTGACCGCTTTTATCGTCGTACTAAAGAAATTGCCACTTTTGCTGAGCAACTTCAAGCAGAACACCAAGGGGGAACAACGTTTGATCTGACCTTAGCTGGTGACGTTGAAAGCGAGGAGGTCACGGTTGTTAAGCTGATTAATTCGTTATTTGAAGATGCGATTCAGGTTGGTGCTTCGGATATTCATATTGAACCTGATTCTGATGTATTACGTTTAAGGCAGCGTATTGATGGCGTGTTACATGAAACTATTCTGAATGAAGTCAACGTTGCTTCCGCTTTAGTTCTGCGTTTGAAATTGATGGCAAATTTAGACATTTCAGAAAAACGTTTACCGCAAGATGGCCGTTTTAACCTGAGCCTTCGTGGCTTATCGGTTGATATTCGTATCTCAACCATGCCGGTTCAATATGGCGAATCAGTAGTAATGCGTTTGCTCAATCAATCTTCAGGTGTGCGTTCGCTGGATAAATCAGGATTATCGCCAGAATTACTGCAACGTTTACGCAAGCAATTAAAGCGTCCACACGGCATGATCCTAGTAACAGGGCCAACAGGTTCAGGAAAAACCACCACATTATATGGTGCGCTTTCAGAATTGAATGAACCGGGTAAAAAGATCATCACAGCTGAAGATCCGGTGGAATATCGTTTACCGAGGATCAATCAGGTTCAAGTAAATAGCAAGATCGATCTCGACTTTTCGACTATTTTGCGCACCTTCTTACGTCAAGATCCCGACATCATACTGGTGGGGGAAATGCGTGATCAAGAAACCGTCGAAATTGGTCTACGGGCAGCATTAACTGGTCACTTAGTGTTATCGACTCTGCATACCAATGATTCGATTGATAGCGCATTGCGCATGATGGATATGGGCGCACCGGGTTACTTAGTGGCAAGTGCGGTACGAGCGGTAATGGCGCAGCGACTTATTCGCAAAGTATGTCCTGATTGTGGTGAACATGATCCAATTGATGCAAGCCGCCAACAATGGTTAGCGTCTCGATTTCCAAATCAAACTACCGCTCACTTTAAAAAAGGTACAGGTTGTCAAACTTGTAACTTAACCGGCTATCGAGGTCGTGTCGGTGTCTTTGAGTTTTTGGAGTTTGACCAAGATATGATGGATGCACTTCGTTGTAATGATGCGGTGGGTTTTTCTGAAAAAGCGAGAAAATCTGAAGGCTATAAACCACTGCTAGCTTCTGCAATGGAGCTAGCTTTACAAGGCGTCGTGAGCCTGGATGAAGTGATGGCGTTAGGCGAGGGGGACCTTTCCTCGAATATAGAGCCCATTCTGTTATAAGCCACTGTTCTTTATAAGTCAGAGTTTTTTATAAACCATAGCCCTTTGGGAGAATAGAATGCCTACATATCAGTATCAAGGTCGAAACGCTCAAGGCAATAAAGTGAATGGGCAAGTGGATGCTCCAACCGAAGAACTAGCGGCAGAATCTTTGTTTTCTCAAGGGGTTATTCCGATATCGATTACACAATCCAAAGATAAAGCCAGCAGAGATTTTGATTTATCAGAATGGTTGGTTAGAGCAATTCCTCTTGAAGTTTTGGTTATTTTTTGTCGTCAACTCTATAGCTTGACCAAAGCTGGTGTGCCTTTATTGCGAGCGATGAAAGGTTTAATTCAAAATAGCACCAACAAACAATTAACCAAAGCGTTGGAATCCGTCACATCAGAATTAACAAATGGGCGCAGTTTTTCTTCGTCACTACAGCAACACCCAGATGTATTTAGCCCTTTGTTTGTTTCTATGATAAACGTTGGAGAAAACACCGGTCGATTGGATGAAGCTTTGATGCAATTGAGCCATTATTATGAAAAAGAACTCGAAACACGTAAACGTATTAAAGAAGTTATGCGTTATCCCATTCTTGTTATTGCTTTTATTGCGATTGCAATTACGGCATTAAATCTATGGGTTATACCAAAATTTGCCACTATGTTTTCAAGGTTTGGAGTGGACTTACCTTTACCAACACAATTTTTAATCGCTACATCTAACTTCTTTGTGAACTACTGGGTGTTATTGATTGCTATTGTGTTTGCCATGCTTTTTGGTTTTAAAGCATGGATAAGTCGTGCTGCTGGTAGGGAAAAATGGGATCACTATCGCTTAAGAATGCCAATAGTTGGCAGCATTGTAAATCGCGCACAAATGGCACGCTTTTCTCGAACATTTTCTTTGATGTTGCGCGCCGGTGTGCCAATTAACCAATCATTATCTTTAGCTGCGGAAGCCTTGGGTAATCGCTATTTAGAAGTGCGATTGCTCGAAATGAAATCCTCGATTGAAGCTGGAAGCTATATCTCTACCACGGCAATTAATAGCAATATTTTTACACCATTAGTGATCCAAATGCTCGCCGTTGGTGAAGAAACTGGTCGTATTGATGAGCTTCTACTGGAAGTGGCGGATTTTTATGAACGAGAAGTGGATTATGACCTAAAAACTCTGACAGCCCGAATAGAACCTATTTTGTTGGTGATCGTCGCTGTCATGGTGCTAATTCTTGCTCTTGGTATTTTCTTACCAATGTGGAACTTACTTGATGTGGTCAAAGGACGCTAAAAAGCTCAAGAAGATGTAGATATAAGATAAAAATCAACAGAGGCAATCACATGCATTACCGAATGAGATTTTTTATTTGGCTAATCCTTGTCATTTGTTTGATGGGAGTTTGGTTGTTTGTATGGAAAACAAAAACTGAGCCACAGGTAGAAAATACCGCTTTTAGTGTGGCAAAGACGCAAATTCTAAATAACGCTAACACTTATCGACAATTATGGATGTTAAATAAGCAACCACAACAAATGTTTATCAATGGTTTGATTGTCTCTTTTTCAAAAAATGGCTGGCCGTTTGTTATTAAGGAGAATAAACAAATTGATTGTGACAAATGGTTACAATTACTTTGGCCAGATATTAAAGTTTACGGAAGAGCTCACAAATCTCGAGTAATATTCAGTTTATTGCAAAATGCAGAATGTGAATATCAGTTTTCAAACAAGCAAATTATTGATTTTAAAATGAATGAAACTGGTTTTAGCATATCAGCTAATATTCTTAATAATTAGAATCTGAAGATATTTCAAAAAATATTAATGAGTCTAAATGTATAATTAAAATGTTTTAAAGAATTTTTTTCTTATAACCTCGGTCTATATCGCTAAATGCAAATTCGAGATGAATGCTGTATGAAAATTTGCGGTACAAAACAGCACAATATAAGCATATTCAATTTAAATCCAAGTAAGCAGATTTGCCGCAATAAAAACCGATCTGGATTCTCTTTATTGGAATTAACCGTCGTGATTGTGGTGATTAGTCTCATTGCTGTCATCGCTTTGCCTAAATTCATTCAGATTGTTGATAAGGCAAAGATAAGCAGTATTGAAGGTGTTGCGGCTGGTTATGCAGCTGCGGTGATTTCAGCTCGAGCACAATGGGAAGTAGCACAACGGCCAAAGAAAGAATCCGTGGGCAGAAAAAAAATTCCTTACAACTACATTGAATTAGATGGCTCACCATTATGGTTAACAGACAGAGGGGCAGCAGGATTATCTGAGTACTCAGAAGGTTTTCCTATTTCTGTGAATATTCATTCTAAACCTTACTCCTCCAGAATAACCAATGATGATTGCGTGCTATTAATGGATTATTTATTACAAAATCCACCACTTACTCAAAGTGTCGATGTAATAGAACAAAACAGGAATCAAAGTGTGCGCTATTTAGCAAAGGCAGAGTTTAATTCTTGTGTTTATTTTCAACAAGAAGGAGCTAATCACTCTTTTAAGTATGAAATCAAAACGGGACGCGTGACCGTAAATTTACAACCTGATTCTTTAGCCAATAATTAAAGTGTTTGGTTGGATTATTTAAATCTTTATTAATAGAAACAAAGAGAGAAAAAACATGAAAAAACAAGGCGGTTTTACACTAATTGAATTAGTGGTCGTAATTGTCATTCTGGGTATTTTAGCGGTAACAGCGGCTCCAAGATTCCTAAATCTTCAAGATGATGCGCGTGTGAGTACTTTGAAAGGCTTACAAGGTGCAATTCAAGGGGCGGCTGGTATTGTTTATGGTAAAGCTGCAATTGCAGGTATTGAAACATCAGCAACCGCTGACGATATAGATCTACCAGGAGGTCAAACTGTTGAAACGTTGTTCGGCTACCCTACAGCTGATGCAGCAGGGATTGGTTCTGCTATTGATATGGATGATGATTTTATAGAGCTTACTGCTTCAACAGCACCAGTAGCGACCGGAACGGTTGGTAATGTAATTGGCTCGTCAATTCAATACGGGATAGAAAACTTTGATTGTGTCGTTGTTTATACTCCAGCACAAGATGCAAACACTCCTGCTACAGTTACACTTGCTGACCGAAGTGCAAATACTGATATTGAAGGTTGTGAATAATAGTTAGATAAGTGAAAGTATTTTAGAAATACCTTTATATTTATTTTAAATACCACCCAAAAGGTGCCCTATGCCCAATCGTTATGTAGTACAACGTGGGTTTACATTGGTCGAATTAATTGTCGTGATCATCATCATTGGCATAATGTCTGCGTACGCAGCGAGTCGACTACAGGGCACCTCTTCTTTTTCCCCTTATGCTGCGCAAGCACAAGCGGTCTCTGTGATTCGCCAAGTGCAACTGGCCCGCATGCAATCGAATCAAAATACACCATTTAGTCAACTTCAAATTGAAAACAATTGCCTTGGTAGCACTGCCGCTTGTGGAGGAAATACTAACCTCAGCAGCAGAGTTCTTGTTGGAGAACAAAATTTTCGTTTTTTTGTCGATCCTACACCACAAGCAAATAGCCAATTCATTGAGTTTGATGCGTTAGGAAGGCCGCTTCCGATCACTAATTCTACGGAGACGAGCTACATTTTTACTGGCACGAGCTACACCATCACTATTGAAGATATCAACAATCCATCTGAGCAAACTAGAGTTTGTATTAATGGGGAGGGATTTGTTGATGAATGTTAATTTATCGAAAGCTCGTCTTTCTTCTACCAAAGGTTTTACTTTAATCGAAAGCATCCTTGCCATCGTGTTGATGGGGTTCGCTTTGAGCATGCTGATCACCTTATTTTTCCCTCAAGTTGAAGATTCTGCCAAGCCACACTATCAAGCTCGTGCTTCTGCATTAGGACAAAGCGTGATGAATACGATTTTGTCTCGTGGCTTTGATGAAAACAGTGATTCGGCTGGTGGGATTATTCGTTGCGATGACACTATCGCCAACACGGCTCTACAAACTAATGCTCCTGTCTGTGTCGGTGCAACAGGTAAAGATGATGAAACTAGGCCCAGTGAATTTGATGATGTGGATGACTATTCCGCTTGTTGGTCTGAACCTGTCACACCTGGCTGTTCCGATTTGTCTGAATTAATTAATAACAGTGATGAATATCGAAATTTCACCGTGGCAGTTAAGGTTGTGAATCATGAATCAACTCATCCATACATAATGAAAAAAATATCGGTAACAATTTCCGTCCCTCGTTATGAGTCTTTTGAAATAATCGCTTATAAGGCCAATTACTGATGAAGATGAAACATAAATGCTTAGGCAAAAGATCCTTTGGTTTTACCTTGATTGAATTAGTGCTCACTATGGTGGTACTTGGCATTACTGTGCTCGGAATTACTGGCTTTATTGAACTTGGCACAAAGGGCTATGCTGATACCGTTAATCGTCAGCAATTACAAAGCCAAGCTCGTTTTGTCGTTGAGAAACTCACTCGAGAAATTCGCCATGCGGTACCAAATAGTTTTGTGCAAGATGCGCAATGTATATCTTTTTTTCCCATTGATTATGCCGGTGTTTATTCGGAATTACCCTTATCATCATCTTCTAGACAATTCCAATTTTCGATTGTGAACCCAGATAGTAATACGAACCTTTCTGCCAATTTGAATGCTAGAGGTTTAGTTATTAATCCAAATAATCAACAGGATTTAATCACCCAGCCACCAAGCTTACGCCTTTCTAATGTGAGTCGAGTTGATAATGTTTTCACCACGGATTTACCTTCTCCCAATAATTTTAATCAGTCAGAGGTTACACGTTCGATCTCTAAGCGTTTATATATCTACAGTCATTTAGTGCGTTATTGCCTGGTTGCTACTCAGTTAAATGGAAACAGGTTAATGCGAACCAACATTCCTCTTACTCAAGCTGCAAATCCTAACTCAACCACTGCAACTCCAATTCAAGTTGCAGATAATTTGACGTCAGGCTCTTCTTTTGCCAGTGGCGACACAAGTGATCCCAATTCAGATTCTTTATCCCGTAGTGGATTAGTTCACATTAAGTTAGTGTTTAAACAAAACGATGAAACCACGGAATATGAATCCGACATTCAAGTGCTTAATGTGCCGTAGGTGAGGACAATAAAATGAAAAACGCTCACTTATTAAAAAACAAACAAACCGGCAATGTATTAATCGTGGTGATTTTTGTCATCGTTGTAATGGGCTTGTTAGCGAGCGTGATGGTTAGATTACAATGGTCAAGCCAAGATATCCAAAGTCGAGAAATTTTAGGTACAAGGGCCTGGTTTATGGCGCATTCTGCAAATGAATGGGGCTTAACTCGGTTATTTCCTTTGGGAGAAACTGGGCGAGAGGACACCGTACTTAATACTCATTGCACTGAAATTAATACTAATTCTTCGATCCTAGTGAATGATCTGTTTTCTAGTGAACCTAACTATAATAGTTGCGCAATAACACTAACTTGTATACCGCCAACCTTAGGAACATCTCCAGAATTTTCTTATTTCAAACTAAGAGCTGAAGCCACTTGCGGAGCTCAGGAATATCAAGTGATACGAACTCAAGAAGTTGTCGTTAAATCATTGAAATAAGAATAACGTTAATCAAAAGGTTTTTATTTTGTCTTGTGTTTATAAGCTAATGAAAAATTTCTTTAGAAAAATTGAGGGTAATCTTAAAAATAATACACTTTAAGGGGAATGTTACTTGAGTAAATAGTATCTCTTAGTGTATCTAACTTGATTAGTCGAGGTTACCTTGTGCGCTATTATTTGTTTACTACTTTTTTATTCCTGAATAGTATCTTGTTCTCTTCTCTAGCGAGTGGTAAATCTTCTACTTATGAAAACCGCTGTTATTTTCCTGCTGCGATACAATCCTGGAGTTCAAATTCGAAGTTGGACATAGATAAAAGATCAAGTGTTTCTGCTCCTAATGTAAAAATGAATGGTGCTGTCGCTATTGGGCATATAACTGGTACAGGCACGTGTGATGGTAGGAAATGTATTTCTAATCATAGTTTATTAATTAATACCCCAAGACTCCATACGGCTAAATTTGGTAGCCAAGACTTTTTAGGCGGGCGTGCAGGTAAAAATGAATCAAATGTAATTGCTGCCGGTGAATATGATGAAGTTAAGTTAAAAGGTGGTAATTACTATTTTAGTGGCGGAAAGTATTTTATAAGAACCTTGGAAATTAATTCAGCAACTCATATTATTGTCGATGAAAAATCACATATTGTTGTAAATAAAGCTGAAATAAGAGGCTTTGTGACATTTACAGTTAAGGGTAATAACCCGGATAATTTTATTCTTTGGGCTGAGAATGAAGGGAATAAATTAGCATCAATTAAAATGAGGCAAACTCAAGGTACATTAACTGCGCGAGTATTTAGCCGAGATACATTTATTGCAGAAGAACAGGTAACAATTAAAGGGGCCGTAACTGCTAAATCTATTAGTTTAGGTGAAAGTAGTCATATTAATCATGAGGTTGGTGAGTGTCAGCCTGACATTAAGCCACCTGTACATAAACCACCTGAACATAAACCATATAGATATAGTATTTCACCAAAAAAAGTTTTGGCACTGAACTGTAGATCTGCTGCGCCAACCTTTACTGTACAAACCTTTACTAATGGAGTTCTAGCATCAAGAGAGCTTGCGATTTTGATTCGTGGGCATTCTGCCGGCGATTTTGGTTTTGAAATTGATAAAGGTAAAAGGATTGCTAAAGGGCGTTATAAAAGTGATGAAAACGGGCAGTTCGAGTTTAAATTTGTTTCTGTCAGAGACAATATTCCGCTAAACAAAGAGATCCAAGTTGGTGTTGGGCCTGATAATAAGCATCCTGAAGACTTCAGCGCTGTGTCTTTTGTGCCGTATAAGTTTGATATCCCAGTTCAGCGCATGGTAGCAGGGCGAACAAAAACCGTAACTGGAGAAGTATTGGCCTGTGATGGAAAAGAGCGGTCCATTAGCATCCCTTATAGCGGTAAGCCGACGTTGACCTACAAACTTAAAGAGCCAAAAAATGGGAAATCAAAGTCTTTTCATTTTGCCCCTGAATTTAAAAATGGAGAACTCACCGAGGCCAGTAACGGTTTAAATTTTAATAATACTGGTTTACTTGAAGTGCAATTGGAAGATTCAAACTTTAATTGTGAAGGAATAAAAAAATGTCCGATTGACGGTAAAGATACCTTGAAAGGTGAATTCGAAGTGAAATCTCGCCCGTGGACATTTGCTATTTGCGATCGGAAAGGAAAAGCGTTACCACAAGGTTCTTCAACATCCGGAGATGCTTTTGTTTCTGCAGGTTCAACTTTTTCATTGAAAGTAAAGCCAATTAAGTGGGTCAATGATGGAAAAAATGTGTCACCTTTTGACAAAAAAGCAGTCAATGTCCAAGATTATTGTGACGCACCTGTTCCGAGCAATTTTTCTTTAGAGAAATCCCCACCAGCGCAAATTATTATTAGCAATGGCGGGCAAGCTGTTAGCCCAAAAGATGGTACTGTTGGCGATGGTATTAAAACCAAAAATACCGATAACTCAATAACCAAAGTAAAACCATTAAAACATGACCAAGCTTTAATTTTTAAACGCTTAATTTGGCAAGATGTGGGGTCTATTCGAGTTCAAGCCAATACCGTAAATAAATATTTAGATATGGATATTAATCAAGGCTACATCAATCTTGGGCGTTTTTATCCAACTGGTTTGAGGTATAAATACAACACATGGGAGTACCAGGGGGGATTGAACAAATTTGCCTATATGAATCAACCCATTGGTGCAAAAGTGGTTCTAGAGGCTGTGAATATTCTAAATAAGCCAGTTCAAAACTATTGGTTAAAAGATTATACCATGCGTAGTGATTTAAAATTTATTGCTCAAGATCATCATGGTAACAGTTTGCTTAATAGAATTGCTTTGCCTGCAGAGGGCTGGGTAAAAGGTAATTCAGTCTTTGCTGATAAGCCTTCATCGGAATTTGTGATTTATGATCCCAAGTTTAAGTTTTTGAAGCGTATGACTACAAATACACCATATACGACTACACCAGATGGCCCTTATGCCGGTGTTGCCAACGACCAATTTGGTATGGTTGTGACTAATAAAAAAGATGATGTGGATTTTTTGTCAAAGCCAGCGGATCAGCTTATTAATTGGTCTGAAGGTGGCCGAACCCTTACTGGGGTTGAATTTCCAACACAGCCGGATTTTCGTTATGGTCGCATGGTGTTGGATGATGTTAATGGGCCATTAGGTGAAGCTATTACAGTTCCTTTATTAGTTGAATATTGGAATGGAGGGCGATTCATAACCAATAAAGATGACAGTGGCAGCCAATTTAAACCGAATATTTATTATGTGATGAGTAATTCAAACACAAGTACTGCCAAGCTAACCGCTAGTAACCCAAATAATTTTTATCGAGTTAATCAAGGTAAATCTAATGAATTAAAAGCTAATCAAACAACAAATAAGACAGAAACTGTTCGATTGTTTGTAAGGCAAGGTAATGACGGGAACGCTTTAGGCAATAATCCAAAGCCACAAAAGCCAGCAAATTTTGAAGGCTTTGTCGAAGGTTGGAAAAATGCAGAAAACGTCAACCAACCATGGTTGCAGTTTAACTGGCGACAATTAGGTGATGAAGATCCTTCTTCAATTGTGAACTTTGATTCAATGCAAGGAAACAACCGCTTGATTTACCGAGGCGAATTAACTCTTCGATAGGCTTAAATCATTCAGAGTTAAGGTTATTTAACCTATTGAAAGAATAAGCGTTTTCAATATTGATAATGGTATTTTTAATTCAGTCTCAAACTTGATTGAAATTTAAGTCATACAGTTTACGAAAAGCCGGTCTTTTGTTTAGGTTGTTACACATAAGCAAAAGGTTGGCTATGCGCAGTTATCTTGTGAGTTTTGGGGTTGGTCTTACTTTGTTTCTGTCGAGTTTTTACGCTTGGTCGGAAGTTCCCCCTGATGAGAGATGCTTCTTTCCAGCAGCAGTTCAAGGTTGGAGCACTTCAGCAAGGTTAACAATTGGTGGTGATTCAAGGATAAGAGGAACCGACAATAATAGTGGTCGTGTAGGGGCTGACCGTGTAATGACCAATGGTAATAACTGTGATGGTCGAAGGTGTACAGCAGATAGAAGTTTACTTATTGAAGAACCTCCTGTTCTAACGTTAAACCCAGGCTCAGCAGATTTAACTAATATCAGAAGGATACAACCGGGGCGATATGACTCTCTGCTGTTAGAACGTGGAACTTTTGAGTTTACAGGGGGGGAATATCATTTTCGAATTATCGACTTACGATTCGATGCGATTATTAAAGTGACAGGGAAAACTCGAATAATCGTTAATCGAATTTTGATTGGCCCTTCAGTGACCTTTCAAGTAAAAGATAACGCACCAGAAAATTTCACTATTTGGGCTGAAAATTATAGAGGAACAACTGCAAGCGTACGAATTACCGGTTTTTCTTCCTTTGTTGGGCGGATCATTAGCCGAGGCACAGCACAGGTTGATTTTAACTCGACATTAGTCGGTTCGATTACTAGTAACACCGTCAATATTACATCGAATTCAACGGTGACTTATGGTGAATCATCGTGCGCTCCACCACCTCCTCGACAAGTTATTAATGAATCCATAAGTGTTCAGCCTATTGATATTATTGCTTTAACTTGTCAAGACTCCGCTCCTACGATTCGAGTTCATGCGGTTGATATAGACGGTGGTCTTGTTGCTATTCGAGCTATTTTTACCGAACCTACCGAGGCGTTTAATCTTGCTAAGGCTAGTACCCCAAATAATACAATTTCTTCATCCGCTCCAAATATTATTTTTGCGACTAATGATAGTGGAATAATAAATATTCAAATGACACCTAGGATTGTTGAGAAAATAGAGTTAAATAAGAAATATAACCTTGAATTCCAATTAGTAAACAATCCAAATATAAAAACAACAGCAACCATCACTTATGTGCCGTTTAAATTTGATATTCCGGATCAATCTATTATTGCAGGGCGACCGGCAAGCATACCTATAAATGTATTAGCTTGTGACACTCAAACCAATTCTCAGGCGACCATCAGTCATTATTCTGGTAAACCGGCAGTCATATTTTCTATAGAGAAACCGATAAATGGCACCGGAAAACTGATGTTTGCTCCTGAATTTAAAGGAGGAAGTATTGTTGGGCAAACAGGAGAATTACTCTTTGATAATGCAGGCGTTCTCACCTTAAAAATTCAAGACAATGACTTTAATTGTTTAGGAATAGATGGATGTCCAATTGGCGGAACCGGAATATTAGCGGGTATGTTTACTGTCTCGTCAAGGCCGTGGACATTTTCTATTTGCGACCCAAGAGATGGTGGCTCACTTCCTAATGGAACCAGTAGTGGTGGGGAAGCCTTTGTTGCCTCTGCTGAACCGTTTGATTTACTCGTTCGTCCCATTAATTGGTTTGACGATGGTGATAATAGTGATGATCCCGATTTAGGCTTACCTGTTGATGTTACACAGTTTTGTGCAGGTAATGAAAATATCCAATTTACTACCAATTTTGAACGTGATAATGAAGCCGGTTTGCGAGTTGTACTTTCCACTGGAGCCATTTTAACTCCGCAGGGAGGTCGACTAGGAGCTGGAATACAAGGTAGGGTGACTTACCCTCCCAATACTCGAAATAAATTTAAAGGATTGCGCTGGCGGGAAGCGGGTTCAATTCGAGTACAAATAGATACTGATATTGATTATTTCGGTACTGATATCAATCAGGGCTTTATTCATTTGGGGCGTTTTTACCCTGCTCGATTACGTTTACTTGATAATAATCAATGGCGTTATAAAAATGGTTTAAATGACTTCGCCTATATGAATCAAGGGATAGGAAGCAATATTGTTGTCCAAGCTCTAAACTACGAGGGAGGAGTTGTTGAAAATTATGGCCTACGAGAATATACGCTACGTAGCGATCTAAAACTGATCGCTGTAGATGGTGAAGGTAATAGTATTGAAGATGAGAGAATACGTTTTTCAAATTCAGCGGGGTGGGCGGATACGGATACAAGGCCACGACAAGGGCGATCTTCACAATTTATTATTGATTCAGATGATTTTCGATTTATAAAAAAAGAAGTGAACGCCACACCTTATACCTCTGTTCCTGATGGCCCTTATAATTCAATTTCAGGAACTAAGTTGGGAGTCGTTGTTACTAATGTAGTAGATGGTGTCGATTTAGAATTGAAGCCAAGTACGGCAGCTCGTCAGATTAGCTGGCGAGATAAAAATAACAATGTGAAAACAGGGTTAGCGTTGGACATTCAACCGGATTTTCGTTACGGACGTCTAGTTCTAGATGATGTTTCTGGTACGGCTGGTGAATCTCTTTCTGTACCGCTTCGAGTTGAATATTGGAATGGGCGTAGTTTTGTGAGCAGTAATAGTGACAGCTTTAGCCGTTTCCAAGCGTCAGAATCTTATTCTCTCGTTAATAGCACCACAATGTTAAAAGATTCGACTAGAGATGAAATAGTGACGGTCAACAATGGTCGCTCCAATCGAGTACGTGCGGTGCAACAAACCCCAAGAACCGAAGTAATACGATTATTTCTAGATCAAGATGGAACCTCCATTAAGCAACCTTGGTTGCAATATAACTGGCGAGGTATGGGAGACGAAAATCCATCAACATTAGTGAGTTTTTTTCGCTCATCTGGTGGTAATAATCGAGTGCTATTCCGAGGTGATGTGGATTTGCCTGAATAACTCTCATTTTAGGTGAAATTGGTATGCTTAATTAAAAATACATTGAAAAATAAAGAGTATTTTACATTTGTACCTCATTGAATATAAAGAGGATTTTATTGACTAATTTAATCTTAACTAAACTAACCTGTTGCAAGTGAAAGAAAAAATATAAATTTACTGATGGTAACTCCGGTCTTACTGATATAAAGCTCAGTTAGATGGAGGGGGACATCTTGCGTAACTGGTTAATCATCTTTGGGATCAATGTATTGTATCTAGGCTCTTTTTCGACAGCTTGGTCTGCTGATATTGTCGTTACTCCTGAAAAGGTAACAGCACTTTCGTGTTCTGAGATTGAGTTTGAAGTAGCGAATGTTTCTGTTGGTGAGGTTTATCAAATCAACGTTCCGAGTTCATATAAAATAATTAGTGAAGATTTACTTTCTCAAGGAGGTAACTTTATTTTTCCCAAAGGTAGTAAATTAAAATTCAATATTAAATCTGATGTTTATAATAATGCTCCAATAACTGTAGAGGTGGTTAATCTTAACACTCAGAAAGTGGTTAAAACTATTTCTGTTGATTTTTATCCATTTGTTTTTTTTGCACCAGAACAAAATATTATTGCAGGAAAACAAGTGACTGTGCCGATTGATGTAAAAGGATGTGATAAAAATAATAAATTAATTAAAATAAAATATACAGGGAAGCCAGAAGTTATACGTAGAATAAAACAACCAGAAAATGGTGGAGACTATGCTACGTTTGTTTTTGAACCTATCTTTAATAATGGAAAACCTAAATCTGGCACAGACAAGCTTTTATACTTTAATTCTGGTGAAGTAGAAGTTACTTTAAACGATCCTAATTTTGATTGTACTGATCTTTGGGGATGCCCAAGGGGAAATAAATATGATTTAACAGGAAGTTTCACGGTTAGATCTCGTCCGTGGACCTTTGCTATTTGTGATGAAAATGGAAAGAATCTGCCGAATGGTACAAGTAGAAATGGTGGAAAGTTTTTAGCGGCAGGTCGAGAATTTAATTTACAAGTTAAGCCTATTGTATGGGGTAAAGAAGACTTAGGTCATGATGAAGTTGATGTGAGTTTGCTCTGTTCGCATATAACGACCTCAAACTTCTATTTAGATTCTACACCAGAGGAAATATTAGAGTTAACCTCAGAATTGGCTTCACCAATAAATGGACGCTTTGTAAATGGGCTCCAATCTTCAGGTCCATTAAGCATAGAGCATAAACAAATGGGAGGTAGTATTTATAATCAATATTATCTATTTCGTGATTTAAAATGGAATGAGGTTGGTAGTTTAAAGGTCAAAGTGAAGGCTAAAGAAAAATATTTAGGGATGGATATAAATACTGGTTATATCAACTTAGGACGCTTTTACCCTGCAGGCTTTAAAAATATATCCAATAATTGGTTCTATAGAGATGGTTTAAACACTTTTGCTTATATGGATCAACCTATAGCTGCAAAAATTGAAGTCGGTGCAGTCAATGCGGATGGGGAGTTGGTCGAAAACTATGGACTAAGTGATTATAAGTTTCGTAGCGATTTAAAATTAATTGCAGTTGATGGAAGTAACCGATTAATAGATGACCGTTTTTTTTACACTAATAGAGATAGTGGTTGGGAAAACAGGGCCACTCGAGGAAAAAATCAAAGGAGCGCTAAATTTATTATCGATACTTATGATTTTAAATTCTTGAAAAATGTAATTGAAACTAATCCCAAAACAACGAGACAGGATGGGCCATTCAATACTAATACCGCTCAATTTGGCATGATGGTCAGTAGTGCTCAAGATGGGGTGGACTCAATGGTTATGGTGGTCAATGATAATGCGACATTGGGTGACCCTGCTGCACAAGAAAAAATGATAGATGTTTCTATTGGTGAAAATCAACAAGCGATTGGTCTTGAGTTGAAAAATCAACCTGATTTTCGCTACGGCCGCATGACTCTCGATAATGTTTCCGGCGCTGCTGGTGGCCCTATTAGTATCCCGCTTAGAGTGGAATATTGGGATGGCAATGCTTTTGTTGTGAATACCAAGGATAACGGCACTTTCTTTAAGGCTTCAGAATTTTATGCTTTTGTGGATACTAGCGCTATTTTGCAGGACTCAATGAGAAATGAAAGGGCAAAAGTAAGCGAAGGGCTATCAAGCCGAATAGTCTCTGTGCAAAAGATGCCGCAAAAAGAATCAGTGCGATTATTTTTGCGCCAAGACAATGACAGTTTTAAGCAACCTTGGCTAAAATATAACTGGCGAGACAAAGGGGATGAAGATCCATCAACTTTAGTGACTTTTGGCAGCTATCGAGGGAATGATCGGGTGATATTTCGAGGAGAAACGGATTTTATGACAAGTAGAAGTACAAGCAATTAATGAATTCTTATCCTGTTAATTCCTGACCAATCGTTAACTTTATGTAAGAATGGTGAGTAATCTAACTTCTCGCTGCGTTAATGCTTGCCGATAGCCCTACGCATTGGTACATTTAGCACAATTTTATTTTCGTCTATCGTTCTTAGGACTCCGAAGAATATGTTTAAGAAACTTCGTGGCATGTTTTCCAATGATCTTTCAATAGATCTTGGTACTGCTAACACACTGATTTATGTAAAAGGTCAAGGCATTGTTCTTGATGAACCATCTGTTGTTGCTATTCGTCAAGATCGTGCAAGTGCAGCAAAAAGCGTCGCGGCTGTAGGCCATGAAGCAAAACAAATGTTAGGCCGTACTCCGGGTAACATTTCTGCTATTCGTCCAATGAAAGATGGCGTAATCGCAGATTTCTACGTAACTGAAAAAATGTTACAGCACTTCATTAAACAAGTTCACGATAACAGCGTACTAAAACCAAGCCCGCGTGTTTTGGTTTGTGTTCCTTGTGGTTCTACTCAAGTTGAGCGTCGTGCTATTCGTGAATCAGCTCTTGGTGCTGGTGCTCGTGAAGTATTCCTAATCGACGAACCAATGGCTGCAGCAATCGGTGCTGGTCTACGTGTTTCTGAAGCAACGGGTTCAATGGTTGTTGATATCGGTGGTGGTACAACTGAAGTTGCAGTTATCTCACTAAACGGTGTGGTTTATTCTTCTTCTGTTCGTATCGGTGGTGACCGTTTTGATGAAGCGATCATTAACTATGTTCGTCGTAACTACGGCAGCTTAATTGGTGAAGCAACAGCTGAGAAAATCAAACACGAAATCGGTTCAGCTTACCCAGGCGATGAAGTGATGGAAATGGAAGTGCGCGGTCGTAACCTTGCTGAAGGTGTGCCACGTAGCTTTACATTGAACTCAAACGAAATTCTTGAAGCGTTACAAGAGCCTCTTTCAGGTATCGTTTCTGCGGTAATGGTTGCTCTTGAGCAATGTCCACCAGAGCTAGCTTCTGATATCTCAGAAAACGGTATGGTTCTAACCGGCGGTGGTGCTTTACTTAAAGATTTAGATCGTCTTCTTACTGAAGAAACCGGTATTCCAGTTGTTGTAGCGGATGAGCCTCTAACTTGTGTTGCACTAGGTGGTGGTAAAGCGCTTGAAATGATTGATATGCATGGTGGCGATCTTTTCAGTGAAGAATAATCACTCGACAAATAATAACAGCGATTTGTCGTTATGAAATTGATCTTTGGGCGAGGCCCATCACTGCAACTGCGTTTATTTTTCGCACTCGTAATATCAGCCGGCTTAATGCTGGCTGATAGTCGTTTAGATACTTTCTCTCATGTTCGTTATTTGCTCAATAGTGCGGTTGCGCCATTGCAATATGCTTCCAACTTACCGCGAAGCATGTTCGATGGTATGTACGAACGCATGAATAGCATGAAAACTTTAGTTAGCACCAATACTGCATTGAAAAATGAAGTGTTAACGATGAAAAGTGATTTATTGTTATTGAAGCAATATCGACAAGAAAATGCCCGTTTGCGTGCTTTGCTTTCGTCGCCATTTGTTCGTGATGAAAGAAAAGCCGTAACCGAAGTAATGGCAGTGGATTCTTCTCCTTATCGTCACCAAGTGGTGATTGATAAAGGCCATACCGATGGTGTGTATGAAGGCCAACCAGTCATCAACGAAAAAGGCATCGTAGGACAAGTGATCAGCGTGGGCGCACACAATAGCCGTGTGTTGCTGCTAACCGACAGTAATAACTCGATTCCTGTTCAAGTGGTACGTAATGATGTGCGTGTCATTGCTTCAGGTAATGGGGATATTGATTCAATTCAGCTTGAGCATGTACCAACCAGCACTGACATTAAAGTCGGTGACTTATTGGTAACTTCTGGCTTGGCAGGTCGTTATCCTGAAGGTTATCCAGTCGCTTATGTTACTAGCGTGGAAAACGACAATCGTATTCCATTTGCACAAGTGTCAGCTAAACCTGTGGTTGAGTTCGACCGTTTACGCTACTTGTTATTAGTGTGGCCAGATAAAGATCGCCAAGCTCAAGCACAGTCGATTAACTTCTCTGATGAATTAGTCGAAACCGGTTCAGATGAAGCGGCAACTGAAACTGGCGACAAAGCTAAAACGGATAACAAAGCTAAAGCGGATGCTAAATCACCTGAAAACGCAGCAACTCAAGTAAAACCAGAAGCGCAAACTAATGCGCCACAAACTCAACAGGCGAAACCAGATGGGCAATAACTTATTCAGAACTAAGTTGATCATTTGGATCTCTTTCTTTATCGCATTAATTCTACAAGCGGTGCCTTGGCCGGGACCTCTTGAAATGATGCGACCTTGTTGGGTGGTATTGGTTGCTTCTTATTGGATCTTGGCTTTACCTCACCGAGTAAATGTTGGATCGGCTTTGATCTTAGGCTTGCTTTGGGATCTGGTGATTGGCACCACATTAGGTATTCACGGAATTGTGATGGCTTTAGTCGCTTACATTGTGGCGGCGAACTTCCAAGTGCTGCGAAATATGGCACTTTGGCAGCAAGCTGTCGTGATTGCCGGTTTAACTTGCTTGGCTGAATTCGTTGAGTTCTTCGGTGAGTTTTTAATTAAAGATATTGAATTCAACCCGTATGTTTTCTGGTCTGCGGTGGTGAGCTGCATTTTATGGCCGTGGATGTTCTTATTACTTAGAAAGGTAAGACGTCACTGGAACATGCGTTAATTTTCTCTGCCTGTGCTGAATCTATTTTGTGAAATCGTTTTCTGAATAGAGCTTGATATCGAACTCTTGATATTCAATCAGCAAGGCAGACTATTTCTTCCTTTGAGGTGTTATGTCAGATTCAGCACAAATCCAATCACACGGTCGCTTATATCTGGCTTCTGGCTCACCTCGTCGTAAAGAGTTGCTTACTTTACTCGGTTATCAATTTGATATTGTGATCCCGAATATTGAAGAACAGCAATTAACACACGAAAGCCCACTACAATATGTTGAACGACTCTCTCGCCAAAAAGCACAAGCTGGCGTGGTGATGGTCGAAACTCAACGTAATGAACTAGAACAATCATCAACACCAATCCCTGTATTAGGCGCAGATACCATTGTGGTGGTGGATGACCTTGTTCTCGAAAAGCCACAAGATTTTTTAGATTTCAAACAGATGATGCTGTCGCTATCGAACCGAAAACATCAAGTGATGACTTCGGTTACAGTAGCAACAAGCGATCAATATCAAACAAAAACCGTCATTACCGATGTATGGTTTAAGTCTTTAACAACTAAGGATATTGAATTTTATTGGCAAACTGGCGAACCATGCGATAAAGCTGGTGGCTACGGTATTCAAGGTATAGGTGGTCGCTTTGTGACTCAAATTAATGGCAGCTTTCATGCCGTTATGGGGCTACCTTTAGTAGAAACCGACGAATTACTCGCTGCTTTTTTGGAATAAGCATTTTAAATATCTGGTCTTTTTCGTTAGGACTCGACGCTTTTACAAATGAAACCAAATTAGCATCTTCTCAAAGAAAGTTTGCCAATAAATAGAATCAATGAATGAGGCACAATGATGAGTGCAGAACTACTAATAAACGTTACTCCGAGTGAAACTCGCGTCGCCATGATTGAGGCGGGTGTTTTGCAAGAAGTACACATAGAACGTGAAGCCCGCCGAGGCATTGTTGGCAATATTTACAAAGGCAAAGTCAGCCGAGTATTGCCCGGAATGCAGGCAGCATTTGTGGATATCGGTTTGGATAAAGCCGCTTTTCTTCACGCTTCTGATATTGTTCCACACACGGAATGTGTATCTGAAAACGAAAAACAACAATTTCAAGTTCGTGATATTGCAGAATTGGTTCGCCAAGGCCAAGACTTAGTGGTGCAAGTGGTGAAAGATCCGCTTGGTACCAAAGGTGCACGCTTAACGACCGACATCACTTTACCATCTCGCTATTTAGTCTTTATGCCGGGTGCAGCCCATGTCGGTGTTTCGCAACGTATTGATGATGAAGTTGAACGTAATCGTTTAAAGCAAACTGTATTGCCATATTGTGATGAGCATGGTGGCTTTATTATCCGCACCGCTGCTGAAGGAGCTGATAGTGAAGAACTGGCGCAAGATGCCGCTTTCTTAAAACGTTTGTGGAATAAAATTAACGAACGTCGCTCAAAATACAAAACCAAATCTATGCTGTATGGCGAAATCGGCCTTGCTCAGCGTATTCTGCGAGACTTTGTAGGAACGGAAATCAGCCGTATTCAGGTCGATTCTCGTTTGGCGTATGAAACCTTATTGGAATTTGCATCGGAATTTGTTCCTCACTTAACTGATCGCATCGAGTTGTATCACGGTGATAAGCCAATTTTTGATCTATACGATACGGAAAACGAAATCCAACGCTCACTAGATCGTAAAGTAGAATTGAAATCGGGCGGCTATTTGATCATTGATCAAACCGAAGCCATGACCACGATTGATATTAATACCGGTGCATTTGTTGGTCGTCGTAATCTTGAAGAAACCATTTTCAATACCAACATTGAAGCAACTCAAGCAATTGCTCGCCAACTGCGTTTACGTAACTTGGGCGGCATTATCATTATCGACTTTATTGATATGTTGGCCGAAGAGCATCGCCGTCGCGTGGTGCAATCTTTGGAGTTAGCACTTTCAACCGATAGAGTGAAAACCAATATTAATGGCTTTACTCAGTTGGGTTTGATCGAGATGACACGCAAACGCACACGAGAAAGTATTGAACATGTTCTGTGTTCTGACTGTCCAACCTGTAAAGGGCGTGGTTCAGTGAAAACCGTTGAAACCGTGTGCTATGAAGTATTGCGTGAAATTACTCGTGTGAACCGTGCTTACGATGCGGATAACTTTGTTGTGTACGCAGCGGTAGCAGTGGCGGAAGCCTTGCAGGGTGAAGAATCTCATGCCTTAGCCGAACTTGAATTATTCATCGGTAAGCAAGTGAAAATTCAGCCTGAACCTTTGTATATTCAAGAGCAATTTGATGTCGTGATGATGTAAGTGAGCGAAAAATAGTGACTTTATCTCCCCGCCTAACCCGCATATGGCAACGTTTTTTATGGGTTGTATTAGTTATTTCTGTTTTGTGGGCTGTGACCGCAACAGTTTTTCGCATATTTCTACCTAGCCTAGACCAATATCGTGACGACATCGAAGCGCAAATTCTTGCCAAAACGGGCATCACGGTACAGTTCGAAACCATTCGTGGTTATTGGGGAAGTTTAACGCCTGCCATGTCGCTCAAACATGTGCAGGTTTTTCTTCCTAATGAAGATGTGCCGATTGTTTCTGTCGATCGTGCTGATGCTGAGCTGGATCTTTTCGCCTCTATTATTCATTTCGAACCAAGACTGGCTAACGTTCAAATCGAAGGGTTGCGTGCCGATGTCAGCCGCTGGCCGTTAATTCCTGAAGATGATAAATCCGACATGACGGAAGAAGAATCCGCCAAAGCGATTAAGAATGTACAAAACATCTTCTTGCAGCAATTTGGCGACTTCGTTCTAGTTGATTCTAGTATTCAATATCTTGCTCCAAACGGTGATGTTCGCATGTTGGACATTGCCCGTTTACGTTGGAAAAACAGCGGTTCAAATCATAAAGCGGAAGGATTGGTGAGCCTTGCAGGAGCACACGTTAACCAATTCTCAGTGATTGCTGATTTCAATGAAAATGGCAATCTGCATAAAATCAGCGGTGACTTTTTTGTCTCCGCACAGAATATTCGAATCTCTCAATGGCTAACCAAATACATCAAAGACACCACCAGTATTCAGTCTGGCCGAGTCAGTGGCAATGCGTGGTTAACTTTGAAAAAAGGCAAACCGACCGATGCTTTAGTGGAGTTAAAACCCTCTTTCTTAATTTGGGGTGACGAGAAAAAACCGCATCAATTGGATATTGAACATGGTGTGGTTAACTTGATCCCAAGTCATAAAGGTTGGCGTATCAATGGCGATCAATTTGAAATTAAAACCGATGAAAAGTCGTGGCCAAAACTTCAATTTGGTTTGGATTGGCAAAAAGAACATCAGCGCTTAAATATCGCACGCATTGATCTCGAAAACCTTATTCCGCTGATTGGTTTAGCTGATTTGCCAAAAGAAACAGTCGACATTATTCAAAAGCTCAATCCAGCGGGTTCAATTGAAGATATTCGTGTGAATTTGCCAGAACAGCGTGACCAGTTTACCTATTCTGCCAAACTACAAAATGGACAAATTCATCAATGGGATTTGCTACCCGGTTTAAATAAGTTATCTGCCTCTGTGACAGGTGATGCTAATAATGCCTCGGTAAAACTAACTCTGAATGACGATAAATTACCGTATGGCAAAGTATTCCAAGCACCCTTGAATATCGGCAAAAGCCAAGCGAATTTGGTGTGGCAAAAGTACGATGGCGGCTGGAAGCTTTGGGCGGATAAAATCCAAGTTGCGAATGACGACTTAGAGGCAAAAGGGGAGTTCTCATTAGATTTTCCTGATAACCAATCGCCATTTTTATCTATTTATGCGGAAGCGGATGCTAAAAAAGCGGGCGAAACTTGGCGTTATTTACCGACTTTAGCTCTAGGTGAACCGTTAACCGAATACCTTTCTGCTGCAATTCAAGGCGGGCAAGCGAAGAATGCGCAAATCTTATGGTATGGCGCATTAGACGATTTTCCTTACACCAATCATAAAGGGATCTTCCAAGCCAAAGTGCCATTAACGCATGGTCAATTCCAATTTGATAAAGCTTGGCCTGCGATTACGGATTTGCAGCTCGATTTATTGTTCCAAAATGCCAGCATGTATCTTGCTTCAAATTCTGCAACCTTGATGAAAGTGCATGGCGATAAAGTTTCAGGTGTTATTCCATCATTAACGGCTGATGGTCATATTGAAATCAATGCTGTCGCTCACGGTGAAGGTTCGGATGTGCGCGATTATATGATGGCAACGCCACTGAACGATTCGGTCGGAGCTGCATTAGAAGCGGTGCAAGTTTCGGGCAAGGTGAGTTCTGAGTTCACCGTGAAAGTTCCATTTGATGGTAGTGACCCAGATGTAAAAGGATTTGCAACGTTAAAGGATAATCCTGTCGAAGTGCAAACTCCGCACATTCCATTAAATAGTGCTAATGGTCGTATTGATTTCCATAACGATGTGGTAACGGGCAAAGATTTAAAAGCCAAGCTATTTGACCAACAGATTAATTTGAATTTTAAAGGCAGCAATCAAGCGAAAGCTTATGGCGTGAATATTAATGTCGCTGGCACAACCGATGTCACCAAGGTGAAGAAGAATATCGAGTCAGTGTGGCTTGCTCCGCTTTCTGGTTCGCTACCGTGGAAAATTGGCGTAGATTTACAGCTTGCCGAAAAAGGTTTTACTTACCAAGTGAATGGTGATGCAGATCTTGCTCCTTTAGCCAGCAAATATCCTGCGCCAGTAAACAAAGCGGTAGGTGACCAAGGTAAAGCGCATTTGCAAGCTTCTGGAAATGGCGATGGGCTAACTGCTCGTGTGACCTTGCCGACAGCGAAATATCAAACTGATATTGATATTAAGCCAGAAGTACCTGTGCTGACTGCCAGTAATCTGATTGTAGGTAAAGGTGACTTTAAACCTAGCCCGATTGGCGGCCATTATTTATCAATTGATAGCCCAAGCTTTAATGCGGATGTGTGGACTGAATTTGTGATGGATGGGCAGCACCAAGTCAAAATTAAACCTGCAGATAAGAAAGCAGCGGTGCAGTTAATTGGTGATCAAAAAGCAGTCGGTGGTTCTAAAACATCATCGAAAATGTCGATGGAAATCCCAACTATTCCTATGCCTAACGTTGTTAATGTCAAAACCGATAAGCTTACTCTTGGTGGCTTGGATTGGCATAAGGTCAACTTCAATGGGCTGCATCGCCCACAAGATTGGCAAATGACGGTCAATAGCAGTGAGGTTGTTGGTACAGGGAATTATCGCAACAATAAGGATCTTTCTTTGGTGCTGAAAAGTGTCCATATTTTTGTACCAGAATGGGATGCGCCAACCGATAAGAATACTAAGCTATTAGAAGAAAAAGATAAAAATGCCAAACTGGTTAGCGACTTTGATCGCCAATTCCACGAAAACATGCCAAACCTAGATTTGAAAGTAGGCGATTTATGGGTGCAAGGCTATAAAGTTGGTTCGGTGGATATGCAACTAGAGCGTCAAGATGATCGTCTCGTGTGGAAAAATTTGGATTTCAAAACCGGTTCAAACCATCTTCAAGCTAAAGGTTTCTGGCAGTTAGCCGGTGAACGCAGTCATTCGAGTTTCAACTTGATGCTGACCGGTGAAAATAACTCGGACGTTATGGAGCGCTTCGGGATTAACTCGGGTATTCAAAAAGCATCTTTTAATATTTCCACTGAGATAAATTGGGATGGTTCACCTTGGGGCATTCGTACTAAAACCTTAAACGGTAATGTGAAAACCGAATTTGAAGATGGCATTATTTCTAACGTAGACGGCGCCGCTCGTTTGTTAGGCATGTTCAGTTTGGACTCAATTGTGCGCAAAATGCAGCTCGATTTTACTGGTGTGTTTGATAAAGGGATCACTTTTGATTCTATTGAAGGTTCAGGCAAAATTACTAACGGTGTGTTTATCACTAATGATTTAACTATGGATTCTTCTGCCGGTGATATGGATCTCAAAGGCAAAGCTAATTTGAATACGCAACAGGTGGATGCAGAGGTGACCTTTACACCTGATTTAACATCAAGTGTACCTTTGGTGACAGCATTTGCAGTGACTCCACCAACAGCGGTAGCAGTATTTGCGATAACCAAGGTGATTACGCCAGTTATTGATGTATTTACCAAGGTTCGATATAGCGTTAAAGGCCCATTTGATGCTCCGAAAGTGGAAGAGATTTCTCGTACTCGCGGTGAATATAATTTGGATAAAACGGTAAATGAATAGAGCTATGCTTTAGTTGTTCTGTTGCTCAATTGATTAGAGTTTAATCGTTAATAGGGAGAGAATATGTCCAAGGTTGGATTAATTCAAATGACATCGAGCGCCAATCCGCAAGAGAATTTGGCGTTCGTTCAATCTCAATTACAAGCGATGCAATCACAGCAAGTTGACTGGGTTGTACTGCCTGAAAATGCTTTGGTGTTTGGCTCAAAATCCGATTATCTCAAACATGCAGAACGGCTTGGTAAAGGGCCAATACAAACGACCATTGCAGAATTGGCGAAGCAGTTTAACCTCTGGATTGTAGTGGGTTCGTTTCCTATCCTTATCGAAGGTGTACAAGATAAAGTTCACACCACTACATTAGTGTTTTCTAACATGGGTGAATTGGTGGCCGATTATGACAAGCTGCATATGTTTGATGCGGATGTCACCGATGGTCAGCAGCGTTATCGTGAATCAGAAACCTTTGCGGCAGGTAATCGAGTTGTGGTAACTCAAACGTCTTTTGCTCAACTAGGATTATCTATTTGCTACGATTTACGCTTTCCTGCTTTATACCAACAGTTGCGAGATAAAGGCGCAGAAGTGATTGTGGTTCCTGCTGCTTTTACTTATGTGACAGGCAAAGCTCACTGGGAAACCTTATTGCGAGCCAGAGCGATTGAAACCCAATGTTGGATTGTCGCAGTGGGGCAAACGGGAACACACTTTAATGATCGCCAAACTTGGGGACATTCTATGGTGGTGAACCCGTGGGGCGAAATTGTTGCTTGCTTACCAGAGACAGCAGGGCACATAATCGTTACCATTGATAACAATATGAATAATGAGATTCGAGCAAAAATGCCGGTGGCAAAACACGCTCGATTCCAAAATACTCTCATTAAATAAAACGATTTAAAAAACGAAAAGAGCATCTATGACACTTAAAACGGTTGAACAAGATTTACTTGCTCCATCGGGCTTAACCGATAGCGACATTCAAAAAACATTAGCGAGCATTGCGACTCGCCAAATTGATTATGCTGATGTTTATTTCCAATCAAGCTGGCATGAATCTTTGGTGCTTGAAGATAGCATTATCAAAGACGGTTCATTCAATATCGACCGTGGTGTTGGTATTCGTGCGATTTCTGGTGAGAAAACTGGTTTCGCTTACTCTGACCAAATTGATTTACAAGGTTTAGAGCAAAGTGCGATTGCGGCGCGAGGCATTGCTCAACAAGGTCAAAACGCTCAAGTTAAGGCGTTTACTCGCAAAAGCACACCGCAAATTTACCAAGCTGTGAATCCACTAGAAAGTTTAGATAAGCAACAAAAAATCGCATTGCTAAAAGAAGTGGATGCTTACATTCGTGCTAAAGAACCGCTCGTACAAGAAGTATCAGTGAGCCTAAGTGGTGTTTATGAGCAAATCTTAGTGGCAGCAACTGATGGCACTTATGCAGGCGATGTGCGTCCGTTGGTGCGTTTGTCGATTAGTGTGTTAGTTCAACGTGGTGAGCGTCGTGAACGTGGTAGTGCTGGTGGCGGTGGTCGCTATGGCTACCAAACCTTTATGCAAACGCTGGACGATGGCAAAACGCAAGCGATCCATTTTGCTGATGAAGCGATTCGCCAAGCGTTAGTAAACTTAGAAGCGGTTGATGCACCAGCTGGCACAATGCCTGTGGTTCTTGGTTCAGGCTGGCCGGGCGTATTGCTACACGAAGCAGTTGGTCATGGTTTAGAAGGTGACTTCAACCGTAAGCAATCTTCTGTGTTCTCAGGCAAAATCGGCGAGAAAGTGACTTCTGATCTTTGTACTATCGTTGATGACGGTACATTAAAAGACTTACGTGGCTCGCTAAACATTGATGATGAAGGTGTCGAAGGTCAATACAACACCTTGATTGAAAATGGCGTGCTGAAAGGTTACATGCAAGACAAACACAACGCAGGCTTGATGGGCGTTGCGCCAACGGGTAATGGTCGTCGTGAGTCTTACGCACATTTACCTATGCCTCGCATGACCAATACTTACATGTTGGCAGGTGAGCATTCTCAAGAAGAAATCATTTCTACTATTAAGAAAGGTTTGTTTGCGCCTAACTTCGGTGGTGGTCAGGTAGATATTACCTCAGGCAAATTTGTGTTCTCAGCTTCTGAAGCTTATATGATTGAAGACGGCAAAATCACTCATCCTGTTAAAGGTGCAACCTTGGTTGGCTCTGGCATTGAAGCGATGCAGCAAGTGTCTATGGTTGGTAATGATTTGTCGATTGATAAAGGCGTGGGCGTGTGTGGTAAAGCAGGTCAAAGCGTGCCAGTTGGTGTTGGTCAGCCAAGCTTGAAATTGGATGCTATTACTGTGGGTGGTACGCAGTAAGTTTTTAGCGAAGGCTTTGCTTTATAGGTAAAGCCTTACGCTATGAACTGGTTTGAACTTAATCTGAACACATTAGATATTCCGAAAAGACGCTGTCCCATCTATTAATACTTGGCATAGACGCTTGGAAAAATATATCCCTATATTTTTACACTTTTCTACACACCATAATGCGTTCAGATTTTTTAGCTTATGTACTCGTTATAAGTAATAAAAAGTGACAAAAGCAAAGTGTTCGATTGCTCTTACAAGCCTTTCAACGCTTTCAAAATCTGGAAGATTTCACGTGATGCTTTAGGTGGCTTGTTGTTGCCTTTTTCTTTTTGCGCTTGGCGAGCCAATTGACGTAAGCGTTGACGGTCGGCATCAGGGTATTGAGCCATCACATCTTCAATCGCAGGATCAATTTCCGCCACAACACGATCACGCAATGCTTCTAACTTATGCAGTTCAGCGGTTGCTTGAGAGTGCTTGTTGCGTAATTTATCTAGTTCCGCTTGGATCGGTTCAGGATCAACCTGACGCATCAGTTTGCCAATGAATTGCAGTTGACGACGGCGAGCTTCATTTTTGAAACGCTGCGCATCGGCAATCGCTTTACGCATATCGTCTTCAAGCGGGAATTTTTCTAACGCTGATGGTTTTAATTCCACCAATTCTTCGCCTAACTTTTGTAGGGCTTCCATATCATTTTTCATCTCGGTTTTACTTACCCAGATGATTTCCTCTTCTTCTTCCCAAGGGGCTTTTTGATTTTTACGAGCCATAAATCTCTACTTGTTGTCTGATCAAATCGAATATTGAGCATATTTTAGCAAGAAATATGGGGAGAAAGGGAAATTCTTGTTATTCTTAGCTCCAATAGCGATAAATAAATTAAATATAAGAGTGGATATGGACGCAAAACAGCAAATTGCACAACAGAAAATTGAGCTAGAAGCCGCCGTTGCCAAAGCATTAGAAACAGCACAAGCAAGTGCCGATGCGGTGGAAGTAGCGATCACCAAAACAACGGGTATTAGTGTCTCTACACATGGTTGCGAAGTGGAAAATGTTGAATTTAACCGTGATGGTGCGCTTGGCATTACTGTTTATCGTGGACAGTGCAAAGGTAGCGCATCGACTTCTGATTTGAGTGATCATGCGATTCAGCGCGCGGTTGAAGCGGCATTAGACATTGCCAAATACACTTCACAAGATCCGTTTGCAGGTCCTGCGCCAAAAGAATTAATGGTGAAAGAGATCCCTGACTTGGATCTTTTCCATCCTGACGAGCCAAACCCTGATTACGCTGCTGAAATGGCGATCCGCGCAGAACAAGCGGCATTAGAGTACAGCGATAAAATCAAACAAAGTGATGGTGCAAGCTACGACAGCCATTACGGTATTAAGGTTTACGGCAACAGCCACGGCTTACTGGTAAGTAATGCGTCAAGTCGTCATAGCTTGAGCTGTAGTGTGATTGGTGCAGGTCAAAATGGTGAAATGGAGCGTGATTACAGCTACACCATCGCTCGTCATAAAGATGACTTGTGGACGCCAGAAACCGTTGGCTTGCAAGCAGCGAAGAAAACCGTTGAACGTTTAGACCCACGCCAAGTAAAAACCGGTCAATATCCGGTGTTATTTGAATCTAGCGTGGCGACAGGTTTGCTAGGTCACTTGGTTATGGCAATCAGCGGTGGTAACTTGTACCGTAAATCTTCATTCTTATTGGATCGTTTGAACACGCAAGTTCTTCCATCTTGGTTCAATATTGAAGAAAAACCGCATGTGCTACGTGGCTTGGCTTCTGGTGCTTTTGATAGTGAAGGCGTGGCAACTAAAGACATGCAAATCATCACTGATGGTGTGCTTTCAACTTATTTGCTGACCAGTTATGCAGCAAGAAAAATGAACATGACACCAACCGGTCACGCTGGTGGTATTCATAACTGGTTCGTAAAATCGACAGGCCAAGATTTCGATATGCTAGTGAAGCAAATGGGTACTGGTTTGATCGTGACCGAACTAATGGGTCAAGGCGTGAATATGGTAACAGGTGATTATTCTCGTGGCGCCGCTGGCTTCTGGGTTGAAAACGGTGTGATCCAATATCCAGTATCTGAAATCACGATTGCAGGTAATTTGAAAGACATGTTCAACAACATTGTTGCTGTCGGTAAAGATGTGGAAACACGTTCGCAGATTCAAACGGGTTCGATTTTGATTGAGTCGATGAAGGTTGCAGGCGAGTAATCAATTCTAATTGTTACCTGAGAAACTTTAGCTTCAGGTGATTTGCCTTCGGCGACCTACTTTTTTCTACAGCCAAAAAATGTATGGTCCGCCTCTGAATTGCAACTACAATTAACTAATGACGGAGTTGGTTTGCGCTAATGTATTCGGAGTCACGTTTGGTGAGCCCATGGCTTACCAGCTCCACGATGATATCCGCG
>JBKEDP010000006.1:0-11558 GCA_047975485.1 Vibrio sp.
TTATAATTTGCGCTCTATTTTATTGAGCAACATGACGCTCAATGACATTTTAAATCCAATAAAAAATGAGTGCTCTATGCCTGTACAAAAAAAGAAAGTCACCTTTACCAATGACCAAGGAATAATGCTTGCTGGTCAACTTGAGTTACCAGAAGCTCCTATCGCCTTTGCTTTATTCGCCCACTGTTTTACTTGTACCAAAGATTCGGTTTCTGCTTCTCGTATCGCAAGAACGCTTGCAGAACAAGGAATTGCCGTTTTACGTTTCGACTTTACAGGTTTAGGCAATAGTGAAGGTGACTTTGCAAATAGTAATTTTTCAGCCAATTTGAACGACCTTGTTTATGCTGCTGAATTTCTTCGCAAAAACTACAGCGCACCAGATTTTCTAATCGGCCATAGTTTAGGTGGAACAGCAATGCTTGCAGTAGCAGACAAAATTCCAAAAGCAAAAGCCATTGTCACCATTGGTTCGCCTGCTGAACCTGAACATGTGCTCAAACAGTTTGCGGGCAGTATTGATGAGATTGTCGAACAAGGTTACAAAGAAATCGATCTCGCTGGTCGCCCTTTTACTATTCAAAAGCAATTTATTGATGATCTCAAAGAATATTCATTGGTTGAACGTATTGGCAAACTCAGAAAGCCGCTGTTGATCTTCCATTCACCCATCGATACTACTGTCTCAGTAGAGCAAGCAAAATTGATTTACAATGCAGCTAAGCATCCAAAAAGCTTTGTCAGCCTTGATACAGCCAACCACTTGCTAACTAACAAGCAAGACGCCGAATACGTTGCTGTGACAATTGTAACTTGGGTTAAACGCTATTTATCGCTTAACAATCTTGTGCCCGTGACAGAAACTCCAGCTCCAGAGGGAACGGTAATTGTCACCGAGCAAAATCATAAATTCTTACGCAAAATCGTCACAGCTTCACATGAATATCCATCCGATGAACCACTCCGTGTTGGTGGCAGTAATCTTGGCCCAACACCTTATGATTTTCTGTTGTCAGCTTTAGGTTCATGTACTTCAATGACACTGCGTATGTACGCCAATCAGAAAAAATTCAATATCACTAAATTAGAAGTGAAATTACGTCACGACCGTGAACATAATGAAGCTTGCCAAAACTGTATTGATGGTAAATTCATTCAAGATGTCATCTATGTGGATATCACAATTGAAGGTGATATTACCGAAGAACAACGTCAACGCATGCTGCAAATTGCGGATCGTTGTCCTGTTCATCGCACCTTGCATAACGAGATCCACATTGAAACCAAATTAGTGGATTAAATGCTCTAAGTTCGAATCAATACGTTGAGCTATAACTGATTTTAAACACCAAATAGGCAGAGGTTTCGGTTCTCTGCCTTTTTATATGGCGACGAATTGCTTATAGTACTTACTACACTCATTTTGCTGTCGTGGATGCTATGGAAGCCGAATTACAAGAAATACAGAATTTTCTCGCTCAATACCCGCCATTTAATTCTTTGGATGAAGAAAAGTTAATCTACATCTCCTCTCATGTGGAAATCTCATATTTTCGAGAAAATAGCCCGATTATTGAATTTGGCGATAAGATCCAAGATCTCTTTATGGTGCGCTCTGGTGCGGTGGAAATTTTTAGACGTGATGGAGAACTCTATAACCGACTAGATGAAGGCGATATTTTTGGGCAAATGGGCTTGTTAATGAAAGGTAAGGTTCGCTTACCCGCCACAGCCATTGAAGACACTCTGCTTTATTGTATTCCCGAAACCATTTTCCATGAGCTTTGTGATACGGAAGAAACCTTTGCTGACTTTGTTGAAGTGGAAAATAACGCGCGTCTACGCCAAGCCATCTCAGAAAATAAGAATGCCAATGACCTCACCACTTCAAAAGTAAAAACCTTACTCAGTCGTGAAGCATTTACTTTAGATCGCACGGAATCCATTCAAACTGCAGCCAAATTAATGGCGGATGAAAACACCTCCGCTTTGATTATCACCGATGCTTCTATTCAGCTAGATGAAGAGCACGAAACCCAAGTGGTTGGCATAGTGACTGAGCGAGATTTATGTACTCGTGTATTGGCACAAGGGTTAGATTCCGCAACCGCCATTAACGAAGTGATGTCCCATGAACTGATCACGCTTGACCACAATGCCTATGTCTATGAAGCTTTACTGGCAATGTTACGTTGTAATGTTCATCACTTGCCTATTTTCAAAAACAAACAACCTATCGGCATTATTGAAGTTTCCGACATCATTCGCTACGAATCGCAAAACAGTTTGTTGCTGGTTAGCCAGATCTTCCAACAACAAAGCATTGAAGAATTAGAACAACTTTCCGAACAAGTAAAAGACTGCTTTGTTCGTTTAGTTAATGAAGATGCCAACTCACACATGGTCGGCAGTGCGATGGCAGTAATTGGTCGTAGCTTTAAACAGCGTATTTTGGAACTGGCAGAAGAACAGTTTGGTAAACCACCTATTCCATATTGTTTCTTGGCTCTAGGTTCAATGGCGCGCGATGAGCAATTGATTGTCACCGACCAAGACAACGCAATCATTTTAGATAACAGCTACGACGCCAAATTACACGGCAAATACTTCGAACAATTAGCCGAATTCACCTGCCAAGCCTTGGCTCGCTGTGGTTATCATTTATGTACTGGCGATATTATGGCGACCAACCCAATGTGGCGCATGACTCGTACCGAATGGGAAGAATGCTTTGCTGATTGGATTGATAACCCGAACCCGAAAGCCTTGCTCAATAGCTCGATTTTCTTTGATTTAGATGGCGTGCATGGCAAAACCAAATGGGCTGAAAGTTTAAACGGCTTTATTGTCCGTCGAGCACGCAAGAACAATAAATTCTTAGCTTGTCTTGCGCGAAATGCCATTGGCCGAACGCCACCACTCGGCTTTTTCAAAGGCTTTGTGATGGAAAAAGATGGTCAACACAGAAATTCAATTAACCTCAAACGCCGCGGTACAGCGCCTCTTGCGGATCTCATTCGTGTTCATGCGCTAGCTGTTGGTTCTCGTTCGCAAAACTCGTTTGAACGCTTGGATGACATTATCGAAGCCGGTATTTTACCGAAAGGCCGTGCAGAAGATTTGCAAGATGCGATGGAGTACATTTCTATGGTTCGCATTAAGCACCAAGCGATGGACGTTGAAAGCAACATGGAGCCAGATAACAATATCGAACCTGAGAATATGTCCGATTTCGACCGTCGTAATTTAAAAGATGCTTTCCAAATCCTCAGCAATGCACAAAACTTTTTGAAATATCGCTATCACGGCAACTCATTTAAAAATGCCCCGCCTCCAGCGAAGAAAACTGAACCTATTCGTCGTAAACGTTAATTGGAGCCAAAATGAAGAACAAAAGCCTAGCTCCAGATAACATAGCACCCAAAAAACTGGCTAAAAAGAAATTAGCTCAAAAACCATCAGATCAAACATGGCAGGAATTTTTTGCCCAGCAAACCCAAACCGCCAAAGATTCTCGATTGCAGCAGTTTTACCAAGCAGGTGTGATCGATCCTGATACCCCGCTTTCCAAGGTTGAATTTGTCGCATTAGATTTTGAAACAACAGGTTTGGACTTTGAAAAAAACGGCATCATCAGTATTGGTTTGATCCCTTTTACTTTGAATCGAATCTACTGCAAACAAAGCAAACACTGGCTGGTTAAATCAAGAAAACCACTCAAAGAAGATTCAGTGGTAATTCACGGTATAACTCATAGTGATTTATCAAGTGCGCCCGATCTGACTCGTATTTTAGAAGAAGTGCTAAAGTCCTTGGCTGGCAAAATAGTGGTCGTACATTATCAACATATTGAACGCCAATTTTTCTACCGAGCTTTGGAAGATCGCCTTGGTGAAGGAATTTTATTCCCAATGGTGGATACGTTAGCGATTGAATACGATATTCAAAAGCAAGCTGTCAGCGGATTTTGGAATCGATTAAGAGGCAAGAAAACGGCATCGGTGAGATTAGGGGCTTGTCGAACTCGCTATAATCTTCCCGCTTATCAACCACACCACGCTTTAGTTGATGCCATCGCTACCGCAGAATTGCTGCAAGCACAGATTCATCACCACTTCAGCCCAAAAACACCAATTAGTGATTTGTGGGTTTGATTAAAGGTAACTAATCCTCAATCAAACTATTACCACACTCTAGCATGATAAATAACTGATAAGCTTTCCTAAAGTTCGCTCGCAAATAGGCATAGAGTGTGAATAACCAAGCAAGAGCCATTACATATCAGAAGATTAGACTTGCTGCATTAGCACAAACTAAAAATGATTTCGAAGAATTAGAGCCAGATTTTATTGGTCATATTGATTTAACTGAAATCAATGAAGATGCACTTCGATTTCAAGAACAGTGGGAAATTCCGCTAAATCGCCA
The DNA here is from genome assembly GCA_047975485.1 of Vibrio sp. Taxonomy (GTDB): domain Bacteria; phylum Pseudomonadota; class Gammaproteobacteria; order Enterobacterales; family Vibrionaceae; genus Vibrio. Next base: position 4,429 of record JBKEDP010000006.1, read on the forward strand.
AATAGGATGGAATTGGCGACAAGTCCGAAATCAATATCGTAGAAATCATATGACTAGAATAGAGCTTGCTATATGGCATGATGGAGAACTTTGTGGACTTATGATCGGCAAAGCTAGTTATGGAAGGTTAATTGTTAAAATCAATTATATCCAAGGTGGTCAATTTGAGAATCCCTTAAAAGGGTTCGTTGTTCCAATAGCTTCACATTATGCGGAATTATTTGCGGTTGCAATTGAAGCTAATTGGATTGGCATTCAGGATCCAATAGATGAAAAAGAGCTGCTAAATTACTACCGTAGATTAGGTTTTGATGAGCAAGACCCATTTGATCCAAGAAATAATGCATTGTTAAAGCGTATTGTGACAGATGAAAACTAACTCACTTTTTAATTTTATAATAATCGGTTATAGTTTCACCAACTAAGGAGTCTAGTATGTTGAATGTAGCAAAAACTACAACAGGTGATGTAGACGCAGACAAAGCAATCAAACGTATGCAATCTTATGCTTCTAAGAACAAATCACTATTTGCTAAAGCTTTAAAGATCAAGGCTCCTAAATCTGCTTATGGACGCCTTGCTGGACCAGCTAAAGCATAGGTAAACGTTAAATATTAAGTAGTACATACAAAAAGGTTGGCATTTACGCCAACCTTTTGTTTATTCATTCGCTTTAAATATAAGCTTATTTCGATGATTTAGGCTCAGTTTGCATCCCAAGGATCAAGCTAATACACATGATGATCAGCACGAACACAAATGGCAATGCGGTTGAAATGGCTGCGGCTTGAAGTGCGCCAATCGCATTTGAGCCACCAACCCAGAGAAGTGCCATTGCAACTACGCCTTCAATGATTGCCCAGAACATACGTTGTGGAACTGGAGCATCCACTTTACCGCCAGCAGTAATACTGTCGATAACCAGTGAACCTGAGTCCGATGAACTGATAAAGAACACCAGCACCAAACACACAGCAATGATAGAAATAAAGTGACTAAACGGCAGAGCATCAAACATTTCAAACATCGCCATTGTTGCATCATTAAAGCCTTGTTGGCCTAACATGCCCACTTTATTTACTAACTGGTCGATACCCACACCACCAAAAGCACCCATCCAAATAATGGTGATAAAGGTTGGGATCAATAACACTGCAATAATGAATTCACGCACAGTACGACCACGAGAAACACGCGCAATAAACATACCTACGAATGGCGACCAAGACATCCACCAAGCCCAGTAGAATACCGTCCAACCGTGCATCCAATCTTCATCAGGGCGATTAAACGGATTCGACAGCGGAATAATGTTCTCAACATAGCTCATAAAGGTTTGTGGAATGGTGTGCGACACAATTGAAATGCTCACAGCAACAACAAACACCAGCAGCATAAATGCCACAATCATATTTAAGTTACTGACAAATTTCACACCACCATCGATGCCACGATATACAGACACACCAGCTAACACGGTCACCGCCGCAATTACGGTAAGTTGCAAACCAACGCCAGAATCAATACCGAACACATGACCAATACCACTTGCCGCTTGTTGCGCACCAAAACCTAGCGAAGTCGCCAAGCCAAACAAGGTCGCTAATACTGCAAGAATATCAATTACATGCCCCATCCAACCCCAAGCACGATCGCCCAAAATTGGATAAAATACAGAACGAATCGAAAGTGGCAAGCCTTTGTTGTAAGTAAAGAATGCGAGTGACAATGCCACAACCGCATAAATTGCCCAAGGGTGTAAACCCCAGTGATACATGGTTGCGCCTAATGCAAGATCCGCTGCTTCTGGAGTATTTGGTGCAACGTTTAAAGGCGTGCCATACCAATCGGTAAAATAAGCTGCTGGCTCTGCAACACTCCAGAACATCAAGCCGATACCCATACCTGCAGCAAATAGCATCGCTAACCAAGAAAGATAAGAATGTTCCGCTTCGGCATCTTCACCGCCTAAACGAATTTTTCCGTAAGGTGAAAGCACTAGAAATAAGCAGAACAGAACAAAAAAGTTACCAGCAAGAATAAATAGCGTATCAAAGTTATTAATAACGGAGTTTTTTACTCCATCTAATGCCGATTTTGCGGTTGCAGGATCAACCAAAAGAACAGCAATCAGAAATAGTATCGTCAATCCAGCACTGGTGGTAAACACCACGTTATGAATATCAAATCCCCACTTTTGAATGTTGTCTTGTCCTACGGTGTAATCGGTACTGTCAATACTGTACTTATCGATCCCCTTTGTAGAACTATAATCATTTTTATTTTTCGTCATAAAACCTCGAACATGTGAAAAAACGAATCGTAAAATAACAAACACAGAAATAGATACGGAATGAATAAGCTCTAAAATAGAACCCTCAAGGAAAATCATTCGAATACTAATTATTTTATTATTAAACACTGCTTAGAAACGAGATTATTCTAACATTTATTTGAAAAACTTCTACCAAAATTTAACAACAAGCGGATTAATGTGCATTTTAGTCATTGATTTTTTAAGTTTGAAAAAGAAATCTAATCCTCGCTCACCTATTTTCACCTTTGGTAACACAAATAAAAAAGATTAGAACTTTAAACATTTTTAAGGATTCAAATTCAAATCATAACCAACCTATTACTGGATTTTAGCTCTCAAATTTAACCTGGGTTCACTTTCATCGCCAAGGAAAATTCAAACTCTAAGTCTGGCGCCAAGCCATATAGAAAATCAAGCTCACCATGAGTCTGAATTAAGAATATGCTGTTTAAATTTCTCTTCAAAAACAAGAGTTTAAATTTTATTCACAAAAACTCATTTTTTTACTTATTAATTGAGCATTTATCCTATAAACTTCGCGTGTTTTTTCCTTAAAAAGTGATCAGCTTAACCATGTTAGCCTCCCTTTCCTTTCGCTAACATGGTTAAATATTGTTCTCACCAAATACGTTTGAGAAGCACCGTGAATATAGATGTCGCTGCGTTATTAAATCAAAACCCCATTCTTCTGCTGTTTGTTGTGTTAGCCATCGGTTTAACGATCGGTAAAATACGCATCGGTAAATTTCAACTCGGTAATTCCATTGGTGTTCTACTCACCGCTTTGTTTATGGGTGATCTTGGCTTCACCTTTAATGCAGAAGCGCTCACCATTGGCTTTATGCTCTTTATTTATTGCGTCGGTATTGAAGCGGGTCCGAACTTCTTTGGTATTTTCTTCCGTGATGGTAAGCACTATTTCTTTTTGAGTTTTATCGTTTTGCTTGCTGCTATTGCGCTCACTTACGGTTTAGGTCATTTCTTAGGGCTCGATTTCGGTTTAACTGCCGGTATTATGGCGGGTTCATTGACTTCAACCCCAATTCTGGTGAGTGCGCAAGACGCCTTAAACTCTGGTTTAGGAACCATTCCAGAAGACATGCGCCTTTCTACGGTTTTAGATAACATTTCTGTTGGTTATGCCCTTTCTTATTTGATCGGTTTAACCAGCATGATCTTGTGCGCTAAGCTTTTACCGAAATTGCAAAAAGAAAACCTCAGCGATTCAGCGCAACGAATTGCACAAGAGCGTGGTTTAGGTGGTGCAGGACAACGTAAAGTCTATCTGCCGATCATTCGTGCTTATCGTGTTGGGCAAGAACTCATCGATTGGGCTGATGGCAAAAACTTACGTGAATTAGGTATTTATCGTCAAACCGGTTGCTACATTGAACGTATCCGTCGTAATGGCATTATTGCGCACCCAGATGGTGATGCGATTTTGCAATTGGGCGATGAGATTGCACTTGTGGGTTACCCTGACAGCCATGCTCGTTTAGATCCAAGCATCCGTAACGGTAAAGAAGTATTCGACCGTAATTTGCTGGATTTGCGCATTGCTGAAGAAGAAATCGTGGTAAAAAGCGACAGTATTGCAGGCAAAAAACTATCTGATTTGAATATCGCTGAATACGGCTGTTTCTTGAGCCGCGTGGTACGTGCGCAAATCGAAATGCCAATGGATTTAAATATCGTATTGGCAAAAGGTGACGTGTTGCAGGTCAGCGGTGAAAAAAGCCGTGTTCTTGGCCTAGCTGAACGCATCGGTTTCATCTCGATCAACAGCCAAATCGCTGACTTATTAGCTTTCTGCAGCTTCTTTATCATCGGCTTAATGTTCGGTTTGATCACCATGACACTCGGCCAAGTAACCTTTGGTTTAGGTAATGCGGTAGGTTTGTTGATTTCAGGCATCACACTGGGTTACTTACGAGCAAACCACCCGACCTTTGGCTACGTGCCTCAAGGTGCGTTAAACATGGTGAAAGACTTAGGTTTGATGGTGTTTATGGTCGGCGTAGGTTTAAGCGCAGGTTCGAATCTATTAAGTTATTTCAACATCGAAGGCTTTAAGATTGTCGGCATCAGCTTTGTTATTAGCGTTGTACCTGTGATTATCGCTTACCTATTTGGTGCGCATGTTTTGAAGATGAACCGTGCACTGTTATTAGGTGCAATTGTTGGTGCGCGTACTTGTGCGCCTGCAATGGATGTAGTGAACGATTACGCTAAGTCCACCATTCCTGCGTTAGGTTATGCTGGTACTTACGCAATTGCCAACATCTTGATGACGCTGGCCGGTACTTTGATCATTATTTTGAGTTAGCGATTTTTATACTGAAATAAGCAAAAACTCAAATCAACTAAAAAAGACGCTCACAATTAAGAGCGTCTTTTTGTTTTTAAGCTATTAATCTTGTTTATAAGCTAGACAACTACCGCCAAATACAACCTTCTTCATCCTGCTCAATAGCGGTAAATAACACTAAAGGATTCTGATGCGCAAAATGTACCGGATGTGGCAGCCATTCTGTTTCAGCCAACGGATTATCAACAGCCGCATTGATATACAACTCCCATAACTCGTGATTGCTGTCGTAGCAAATTTTCGCCACATCGATCACGCCATTATGGTGTAGAGAATCGACAGAAAAAATTTCATTCATAATGATCAAGCATTTGCTTTCTTCATCGCTTTCGAAGCAGGCTTTTCCTTGATCGACAGGCACACTGCCGTTGCGATAATGGCACAACTCTTCAGCTTTTTTTATCGCACGGTGCCAATCTAAATCGGTAATCATTTACACCCCCGCTTATCTTCCTTCACTCACAAAAGTATATGCTACTTTATGTGATGAAATGCATCTGGTTTAACGTCACATTTTTGTCACACAAACGACATATAATCCTCATTAGCCAAGTAATCTAAGCAAGTTCATTTTCATAACTTGTGATTACTGAAAACAAAAATCAGAAAATAAATCATTCAATTTAAACTTGGAGAACGGAATGTTTAAGGCATTAGTTACGACCTTATTATCATCCACTTTACTTATTTCTACTGCTTTGCCCTTACAAGTTCAGGCTAAAGAAACCGTGGTGTCCGGCTCCACTTCTGTTGCTCGTATCATGGATGTGTTGGCTGAAACTTATAATCAAAGCCATCCAGAGAATTTTGTTGCCGTACAAGGTATCGATTCCACAGCAGGAATCGTTTTAGCTATTAAGGGTGTGTCTGATTTTGGAATGAGCTCTCGTTATTTAACGGAAGCAGAAGCAGAGAAGCAACTAACGATTGTACCAATTGCATACGATGGTTTAACCGTTGCCACTAACGTGCTTAACCCTGTCAAAAATTTATCTCGTGAACAATTAGCGAAAATCTACCAGGGTGAAATTACCAACTGGAAAGAAGTCGGCGGTAATGACCAAAGAATTGCTGTTGTGACTCGTGAAGCAGCATCTGGTTCGCGTGCTAGTTTTGAATCTTTACTGGGCTTGACTAAGGTAGTTAATAACCAAACTGTATCGAACATCAACGACAAGAACTTAGTCGTGAATAGCAACGGTATGATGAAAACGCTGATTAACAATAATCCACAGGCGATTGGTTTTATCTCTATGGGTTCGGTTGATAAATCCATTAAGGCAATCGATGTCGATGGCGTGTCACCAACTCAAGAAAATATCGCCAATAAAAAGTACAAATTATCGCGCCCTTTCTTAATGGTATATAAAAATGACCATCTAAAAACAGAGGCCGAAAGCTTCCTTAAATACGTGCTTTCCCCTGAAGGCCAAGCGTTAATTGAAAGCTATGGTTATACGTCTATTAGTCACTAATACCTGTTATTAATACCTATAACTAATAACAACCGCCTACACGCAAACATGAAAAAACCGCAAACAGTTCATATTCACTGTTTGCGGTTTTTGATATTTATTGTGAATTCGAAAACAGGAATTAATTTTGTTCCGCTAATTCATCAACTTTTTTAGAAATCGTATCAATACCACTTTGAACACTGTCTGATGCGTCTTCTAATGAATCTTGAACTTCTTCCATATCACGCATGTTCAGTGCATCCATGATTTGGTCTTCATATTTGATGCCGATCCCAACGCCAATCGCAACCAATAAAATCCAAAAAATCAGTTTTCCCATTCTCTTAATCTCATACGTTCAAATATTTGTGGGTAAGTTTACACAACAAAGACATTTCGTCCACCTTTGTTGATATAACTATAACTAAACTTATTCAAATCACTGTTTTAAAAATTATGAAAGGAAGCACAATGAACAATCTCGAAGAACAACCTCTCGTGAATACGCAACTTGACGATCTCATCGAGCAACTGATTGATATGTCACCACAAGAGTTAAATCGAATTCAACAATATATTCAAGAAATGCAGCACATGACTGACTTTTCGACTCCTGTATTGAGTGAACAAGAAAAACAGCGTTTAGCTAAATTGTTAAAACTCTAAACCAGATGGACATTCCCCTTTAAATCTCATGGGAATATTGGAATGACTTGGGTATATACCCAAGTGACCTCAAGATACAGAATTCAGAGCTATCATCCAAGTCTTTAGGCAAGACAGATTTATACAGGAATGTGTCAACCTTTCAAATAAATCTAACGTAGCATAAAGGCTTGGATGAAGCTCCCGAAGGGCAAGTTAAAACAAGCTTTATGCTGCGTTAAATTGAACAGAGATAGAATAACTATGATCATATTCAATTTGCCTTGCCTAAAACTTGTTTTATTCTTGCTGAAACTCGCATCTTGAGGTTACTTGGGTATAA